>NZ_JBVHMN010000002.1:0-582942 GCF_055558435.1 Streptomyces sp. NPDC025784 | reverse complement strand
CCGCCCCCGCGCGTCCCGCCCCCCGGCCGGGCCCGCCCGCCCCCGCCCCCCCCCCCCGCCCGCCCCGCGCCCCCCCCCCCCCGCCGCCGCCCGCCCCCGCCCCCCCCCCCCCCCCCCCCCCCCCCCCCCACGCCGGTGCGGACGCGGGGCCGCCCCGGTGGCTCCACTCGGTGCAGGTCAGGGGCGCAGGACCACCTTGCCGAGGTTGCCGCGGGACTCGATCGCCGCGTGCGCCGACGCGGCGTCCTCCAGTGCGAACTCCGCGTGCACGGCGGGCCGGAGAGCACCCTGCGTGAACAGTCGCCACAGCTCCTGGCGCCACCGCTCGTACCGCTCGGGATCCTCGCGGGCGACTCTCGCCACCTGAAAGCCGGTCACTGATCTGGCGCCCACCAGCAGGTCGTAGGCGCGCACGGTTCCGCCGCCCGAGCTGTACGCGACGAGGCGTCCGCCCGGGGACAGGGCCCCGATCGCCGGGGTCAGCAGATCCCCGCCGACGGCGTCGAGCGCGTAGTCGACGGGGGCGCCCCAGTCGTCGGTGTCGTAGGTGACCACCTCGTCGGCGCCGAGCGCGCGCACGAACGCCGTCTTGCCGGAACCGGACACCGCTCCGACGACGCGCGAGGCCCCGCGCAGCCGGGCCAGCTGTACCGCCAAATGGCCGATCCCGCTCGCCGCCGCCGTGACGAGTGCCGACTCGCCCGGGTCGGGGCGCGCCGCCTCCAGGGCGCCCAGCGCGACCAGGCCGCTGCGGACGAGCGCCACGGCGTCGACGGCGCTCGCGCCGTCGGGTATGGGCGAGGCCATGGACTTGTGCAGGAGGGCGAGATCGGCGTAGGCGTGCCCGAAGCCGAGCCCGGTGACGCGGTCGCCCGTCCGGAAGCGTGTGACGCCCTCGCCGACGGCGACCACTTCGCCGGCGACCTCGCCGCCGAGCCGGATCGGCTCGGCCGCCTCGGTCACCTTGCGCACCACCGGCAGGGTCACCCCGATGGCCTCGGAGCGCACCAGCAGTTCGCCCGGTCCGGCGACGGGCTCAGGGACCTCCTCCAGGAACAGCGGGCCACCGGTGTGCTCGTAGCGGACGCGACGCATCGCACCTCCAGGGATCGGAGCGGTCGTGGGACACCGAGGAGCACCCACGAATCGTTGGGAGTCCCAACGGTATAGTGACATTCGTTGGGAAGTCCAATGGCTTTGTCGCTAGCCTGGCCGTATGTCCGCTCCCCTGCCCGCGATCCGCGCGCTTCCCAGCTGGCTCCTCGGTCGTGCCGCCGCCCGTGGCCGCGCCCTCGTCGCGGAGGCACTGGCCGCCGAAGGCATGAAGATGTGGCACCACGTGGTGCTGTCCGCCGTCGCCGACCTCGGCCCCGTCGCCCAGGCCGAGCTCGGCCGCTCGATCGGCCTCGACCCCAAGGACCTGGTCGGTGTCCTGAACGACCTTCAGAAAGCCGGCCTGGTCCTCCGGGCGCCCGACCCCGGGGACCGCCGCAAGAACGCGGTCTCCCTCACCGCCGAGGGCGAGCGGGTGCTCCGCAGCTGCGAGACGGCGGCCCTGGAGGCCAACGACGTCCTGATGGCCCCCTTGTCCGCGTCCGAACGAGAGCAGTTCATGGGCCTGTTGATCCGGATTTCCGGTACGGACGGGTGACGCGGGCTAACGTTCCGTCATGACCGCACCCGAAGCCGAACCCCGTCTCGCCCTCGACCCGGCGCGCACCGCCCTCGTCCTCGTCGACCTGATGGACCGCATCGTGGCGCTGCCCCTGGAACCCCACAAGGGCACCGACGTGCTCACCACGTCCGAGGAAATGGCGACCACCTTCCGCGCGGTGGGGGCACCCGTCGTGCTGATCCGCGTCGAGCGGCCCGGGGTCCCCGAACAGCCGCCGGGCAGCGGACTCGTGGCGGGCCTCGCGGCACCGGGCGACATCGAGATCGTGAAGCGGACCATCGGCGGCTTCCAGGGCACCGGCCTCGACGACCGGCTGCGGGCCCACGGCGTCTCCACGCTGGTGTTCGGGGGCATCGCGACCAACCTCGGTGTCGAGTCGACCGCCCGGGCCGCCGGAGACCTCGGCTACGACCTCGTCTTCGTCGAGGACGCGATGGCCGCGTTCACCGCCCCCGAGCACGACGCCTCCGTCCGTCTCGACTTCCCGCGCCTCGGCACGGTCGTGAAGGCGGCCGAGGTCCGCTTCACGAAGAGCTGAGGCCCGGGGGGCGGGGGGAGAGAGAGCCTCCCGGCACCGGGGGCCCCTGCAGTGTGGACGGCACGGGCCCTGGGGTGTGGACGCCCCGGCCCCCGCGGCTCGGACGCCCCGGGCTTTCCGGTGCGGGGCGCGAAAGTGATGGGCCCCTCGACGCGGCGGCGCGGGAAAGACGGGGCCCCTCCGGCGCAGGGGGCGCTCCCCGCCGTTCGGGGCCCCGCCGCCGTGTCGCGGGGAGCCGGTCAGCCCTGGGCGACCGCGGCCCGCAGGGCGATGCGGTGCTCGCCCGCGTACACGTTCATGGAGGGGCCGCGCAGGAAGCCGACCAGGGTCAGGCCCGACTCCGCGGCCAGGTCGACCGCCAGGGACGACGGCGCCGACACCGCCGCGAGCACCGGAATGCCCGCCATCACCGCCTTCTGCGCCAGCTCGAACGACGCCCGTCCCGAGACCAGCAGGACCGTCCGGGACAGCGGCAGCGAGCCGCTCTGCAGGGCGCGCCCCACCAGCTTGTCGACCGCGTTGTGCCGGCCGACGTCCTCGCGCACGTCGAGCAGCTCGCCCTCCGGCGAGAACAGCGCCGCCGCGTGCAGGCCCCCGGTCCGGTCGAAGACCCGCTGCGCCGCCCGCAGCCGGTCGGGGAGGCTCGCGAGCAGCTCGGGCTCCAGCCGCACCGGGGGAGTGTCGTCGATCGTCCAGCGGGCCGTCGTGCGGACGGCGTCGAGGCTGGCCTTGCCGCACAGGCCGCAGGAGGACGTCGTGTACACGTTCCGTTCGAGCGTGATGTCCGGGAGGACGACGCCGGGCGCCGTCCGCACGTCGACCACGTTGTAGCTGTTGGAGCCGTCCACGGTCGCGCCCGCGCAGTACACGATGTTCTGCAGCTCGTCCGCGCCGCCCAGCACCCCCTCGCTGACGAGAAAGCCCGCCGCCAGGGCGAAGTCGTCGCCCGGGGTGCGCATGGTGATGGCGAGCGGCTTGCCGTTGAGGCGGATCTCCAGGGGTTCCTCCGCCACGAGGGTGTCCGGGCGGGTGCTCACGGCCCCGTCCCGGATGCGGATCACCTTGCGTCGTTCCGTGACTCGTCCCATGTCCTGATCAGTCCCGGTTCTGTACGTGCTGGTAGCCGAAGCGGCCCTTGATGCAGAGGTTGCCGTGGGTCACCGGGTTGTCGTGCGGGGAGGTGACCTTCACGATCTCATTGTCCTGCACGTGCAGGGTGAGGTTGCAGCCCACTCCGCAGTAGGCGCACACCGTGGTCGTCTCGGTCTGCGCCGACTCGTCCCACGTACCCGCCGCGCGCATGTCGAACTCCGACTTGAAGGAGAGCGCTCCCGTGGGGCACACCTCGATGCAGTTGCCGCAGTACACGCAGGCCGAATCCGTGAGCGGCGCATCGTGCTCCACGGCGATCCGGGCGTCGAAGCCGCGACCGGCGACGGAGATGGCGAAGGTGTTCTGCCACTGGTCGCCGCAGGCGTCCACGCACTTGTAGCAGAGGATGCACTTGTCGTAGTCCCGGACGTACAGGTCGTTGTCGACCTTCGGTTCCTCGTTCACCCGGGCGGCGTCCGGGCCGAAGCGGTCCGGCTTCGCCTCGTACTCCTTGATCCATTCGGCGGCCCGCGGAGTCGTCGACAGGTCGACCGAGGAGGCGAGCAGTTCCAGGACCACCTTGCGGCTGTGCCGGGCGCGCTCGGTGTCCGTGCGCACCTCCATCCCCGCCTCCGCCCGGCGCGAGCAGGCCGGGACGAGCGTGCGGGCGCCCTCCACCTCGACGACGCACACCCGGCACGCGTTCTTGGGTTCCAGGGTGTCGCCCTGGCACAGCGTCGGTACGTCCTTGCCCGCGGCCCGGCAGGCGTCGAGGATCGTCGAGCCCTCCGGCACCCGGGCCTCCTGCCCGTCCAGGGTGAACTCGATCAGCCGGCGGGGCACTCCCAGCGGTACCAGGGTCATGCGGCGGCCTCCGTCCGGTCGACTGCGGTCATCATCCGGGCGACCCCCGTCCGGTCGATTGCGGTCATTCGTACGCCCCCAGACGGTCGATGGCGGATTCCACGGCGTTCCACGCGGTCTGTCCCAGACCGCAGATCGAGGCGTCCCGCATGGCGCGGCCCACCTCGCGCAGCAGGGCGATGTCGTCGGCGGCGGCCGCTCCGGTGCGCTCCGCGATCCGGTGCAGCGCCTCCTCCTGGCGTACGGTCCCCACCCGGCAGGGCACGCACTGCCCGCACGACTCGTCACGGAAGAACTCGGCGATCCGCAGCAGCAGCCGGGGCAGCGGGACCGTGTCGTCGAACGCCATGACCACACCCGAGCCGAGGGTGGTGCCCGCCTCCCGGGTGCCTTCGAAGGTGAGCGGGATGTCGAGCTCGTCGGGCCGTACGAAGCCGCCAGCCGCACCGCCCAGCAGGACCGCCCGCAGCCGCTCGCGCACCCCCGCCCGTTCGAGCAGCTCGCCCAGCGTGGCACCGAACGGCAGTTCGTAGACGCCGGGCCGGTCCACGCTGCCCGACACGCAGTACAGCTTCGGGCCCGTGGAGCCGGCCGTGCCGATCGCCGCGTACGCGGGAGCCCCCATCGTGAGGACGGGCAGCACGTTCACCAGCGTCTCGACGTTGTTCTCCACCGTCGGCTTGCCGAACAGCCCCTTCTCCACCGGGAACGGCGGCTTCGACCGGGGCTCTCCCCGGTAGCCCTCGATCGAGTTGAACAGGGCGGTCTCCTCACCACAGATGTACGCGCCCGCGCCCCGCCGGATCTCGATGTCGAAGGCGTAGCCCTGACCGAGGACGTCGTCTCCGAGCAGACCCCGGGCGCGTGCCTGCCCGATGGCGTGCTCCATCCGGCGCAGCGCGCGCGGGTACTCGCCACGCAGGTACAGATAACCCTGGTGCGCGCCGACCGCGTACGCCGCGACGGTCATCGCCTCCACGAGCGCGTACGGGTCGCCCTCCATGAGCACCCGGTCCTTGAAGGTGCCGGGCTCGGACTCGTCCGCGTTGCACACCAGGTAGTGCGGATGGTCGGGCTGGGACGCCGTGGCCTGCCACTTGCGGCCGGTGGGGAAGGCGGCGCCGCCGCGCCCGACCAGGCCCGCGTCGGTCACCTCGCGGATCACCGCGGCGGGGCCGATCGCGAACGCCCGGCGCAGCGCGGAGTATCCGCCGTGCGCCCGGTAGTCGTCGAGGTCGGCCGGGTCCACCACACCGACCCGGCTCAGAAGCACCAGTGACGGGTCGCCCGCCTGGGGGACGGCCATGACCGCGGGCGGTTCGTCCTCCGCCGAGCCGGGCGCGCCGCCCGCGGCCACCGCCCGTTCGACGGTGGCCGGCGCCGACACCGCCGTGCGGACCGGGTCCCCGGCCCTGATCGCGAGCGCGGCCGGAGCGCGCTCGCACAGGCCGAGGCAGGGACTGCGCTCCACCGCGACACCGCTGCCGGCGCCGAGCCGGGCCTCGACCCCGGCGCACAGGTCCGCGGCGCCGGCCGCCGCGCACGCGAGGTCCGTGCACACGTGCAGCACGGTCGCGGGCCGCGGACGCACCGAGAACATCGCGTAGAACGTCGCGACCCCGTACGCCTCCGCGGGCGGCACGGTCAGCCGGCGGCACAGGTAGTCGAGCGCGCCCTCGCTGATCCAGCCGATCCGGTCGTTCAGGGCGTGCAGCCCCGGCAACAGCAGGTCGCGGCGCTCCCTGGCCTCCCGGCCGCCACGCGCCCACCTCAGATCGACGTCGCTGCGGTCGGCGCCCTCCCACGAGGACTGCGGAGGGCCGAGCAGCGCGTCGACCGCCGCCCGTTCCTCGTCCGTCGGCTTGCTGTCGCCGAAGTGCAGGTCCACCACGTCACCTCACTTGAATCGGGGCCGGCAGCTTCTCGATCCGGATCGCCGAGGCCTTGAACTCCGCGGTGCCGGCGATCGGGCAGTTCGCCTCGATCGTCAGCTGGTTGGTGTCCACCTCGTCGGGGAAATGCATGGTCATGAAGGCGAGGCCGGGCCGCAGCGCGGTGTCGATCCACACCGGTGCCAGCACCGTCCCGCGGCGCGAGGAGACCCGGACCTCCTCGCCCACCACGACCCCGTAGCGCTCGGCGTCCTCCGGGCACAGCTCCACGTACTCGCCGCGCCGCAGAGGTGAGGCGAAACCACCGCTCTGCACACCGGTGTTGTACGAGTCGAGCCGTCGCCCGGTGGTGAGCCGGATCGGGTACTCCTCGTCCGTCAGGTCCACCGGCGGGTCGTGCTGCACCAGCCCGAACGGTGCGAGGCGCCCGCGGTCGGCCGGGTCGGACGCCCACAACCGGCCGTGCAGATAGGTCGGTTCGAGCCGCGCGACGTCCGGGCAGGGCCACTGGATGCCCTGGTGCTCCTCCAGCCGCTCGTACGTCATCCCGTAGTGGTCCGGCGACACCGACCGCAGTTCGTTCCAGACGGCCTCCGCGTCGGCGTACTTCCAGTCGTGCCCCAGGCGGGCGGCGAGGTCGCAGATGATGTCGATGTCCTCGCGGGCCTCACCGGGCGGGGTGACCGCCGCGCGGACCCGCTGGACCCGCCGCTCGCTGTTGGTGGTCGTGCCGTCGGTCTCCGCCCATCCGGCGGTCGCGGGCAGCACCACGTCCGCCAACTGGGCCGTCTTCGTGAGGAAGATGTCCTGGACGACGAGGAAGTCGAGGGCGCCCAGCCGGCGCACCGCCTGTTCGCTGTCGGCCTCCGACTGCGCGGGGTTCTCGCCGATGCAGTAGACGGCCCTGAGCGTGCGCTCCTCCATCGCCTCGAACATCTCCGTCAGGTTCAGCCCGTAGTGCGGCTGGATGACGGTGTCCCAGGCGGTCTCGAACTTCAGCCGCGTCGGCGGGTCCAGGATGTCCTGGAAGCCGGGCAGCCGGTTGGGGATGGCGCCCATGTCGCCGCCGCCCTGCACGTTGTTCTGACCGCGCAGCGGCTGGAGCCCGGAGCCGTACCGGCCCACGTGCCCGGTCAGCAGCGACAGGTTGATCAGCGCGCGTACGTTGTCCGTGCCGTTGTGGTGCTCGGTGATGCCGAGCGTCCAGCACAGTTGGGCCCGCTCGGCGCGGGCGTAGGCGTGCGCCAACTCCTTTATGGCCGCCGCCGGTACACCGGTCACCTTCTCGGCGAGCGACAGCGTCCACGGCTCGACGAGTTGCCGGTACTCCTCGAAGCCGCTCGTCGCCCGCTCGACGAAGGCCCGGTTGGCGAGGCCGGCGTGGATGATCTCCCGGCCGATCGCGTGCGCCATCGGGATGTCCGTGCCCACGTTCAGCCCGAGCCAGCTCTCCGCCCACTCGGCCGTCGAGGTGCGGCGCGGGTCGACCGCGAACATGCGGGCACCGTTCCGGATCCCCCTCAGGACGTGCTGGAAGAAGATCGGGTGCGCGAACCGTGCGTTGGAGCCCCACATCACGATGAGGTCGGTGTGCTCGACCTCCTCGTACGACGACGTCCCGCCGCCCGAACCGAAGGCCGCCGAGAGCCCGGCGACACTCGGAGCGTGACAGGTGCGGTTGCAGGAGTCCACGTTGTTGGTGCCCATGACGACCCGGGCGAACTTCTGCGCCACATAGTTCATCTCGTTGGTCGCGCGGGCGCAGGAGAACATGCCGAAGGCGCCGCGTGCGGCCCCCAGTCCTGCGGCCGCGCGGGTCAGTGCCTCGTCCCAGGTGGCCCGCCGGAAGGGTTCGTCGCGTGACTCCCTCACCAGCGGATGGGTGAGCCGGGCATATGTCTTCGGCTGTCGTTTCCTCATGCGGCGGTCCTCAATGCGAGCAGGTCCGAAATGGCGTGGACGGTGCGGAGCGTGGGCACCGGGACGTCGGTGATCTCCGCCAACTCGACGACGGCCGCGAGGAGTACGTCGAGTTCGAGCGGCTTGCCGCGCTCCAGGTCCTGGAGCGTGGACGTGCGGTGGTCGCCCACCCGCTCGGCGCCGGCGAGGCGCCGTTCGATGGAGACGCCGACCTTGCAGCCGAGGGCCTCGGCGACCGCGAGCGTCTCGGTCATCATGATCTCGATGACCTTGCGGGTGCCGCCGTGCAGGCACATCTGCCGCATCGTGGCGCGGGCCAGTGCGCTGATCGGGTTGAAGGAGATGTTGCCCAGCAGCTTGAGCCAGATGTCGTTGCGCAGGTCCTGCTCGACGGGGCACTTGAGACCGCCCGCCTGCATGGCCTCGCTGAACGCCGTGCACCGGCCGGAGACCGACCGGTCGGGCTCGCCGATGGAGAACCGGGTGCCTTCGAGGTGGCGTACGACGCCCGGGCCCGCCAGCTCTGTCGCCGCGTACACCACGCAGCCGATGGCCCGTTCGGGCGCCAGCACCGCACTGACCGCGCCGCCGGGGTCCACGCTCTCGACGCGGTGGCCGTCGTGCGGGCCGCCGTGCCGGTGGAAGTACCACCAGGGGATGCCGTTCTGGGCGGCGATGACCGCCGTGGTGTCGTGCAGCAGCGGCTCGATCAGCGGCCCGCACGCCGCGTACGAGTTCGCCTTCAGGCCCAGCAGGACGTAGTCGACCGGACCCACCTGGGCCGGGTCGTCGGTGGCGTGGGCGCGCGCGGTGAAGTCGCCGCGCGGGCTCAGGACTTGGACTCCGTGCTGCCTCATGGCCGCGAGGTGCGGTCCACGGGCGATGAGATGCACGTCGGCGCCCGCACGGTGCAGCGCGGCGCCGACGTAGGCGCCGATCGCACCGGCGCCGAGAACTGCGACTTTCACGGTGGCTCGCTCCGTTCGGTCGAGGGTACCGAGGAACTGCCGAACTCTGTCGACGAAATATTGTCTACAGTATGGAGGTTGGGGCAGCAAGACTTCGCGCAGCACCTGGGCAGGACTTGGCCGAGGGGCCAAGGGCGGGGTGGCCGGGCGTGGTTCGGGCGGTGCGCGGTGCGGTGGCGAGGGGATCGCGACTTTCGGAGGCGCCCGGGCCATGACGGTGGTGCCTGCGCCCTGGGGCGGCGGAGCTGGGCGCGGGTCCGCCCCACATCTCAAGATCGTCACATCGCTTGGTGCGAGGTGCGGGCGACGGCACACTGTCCGGGTGCGATCACTGAGGGCCCTTGGGAGTGTCGCGGTGCTTCTGTCCGTGACGGGATGCGGCGCCGCGGGCGCCCGGGTCGGCGCCACCGATGGTGACGTCGCGAGCCCGGTGCCGCGCGACGCCACGACAGTGGGGGCCCACGACGCCACGAGCCCGGCACCGCGTGACGCCACCAGCCCCGTCCCCCGCGTGCCGGTGAAGACGCCCGAGGCGCAACCCTCCATGGACCCCGCTTCGATCACCGTGCTGGTCACCTTCGTCGGCGGTCCCGCCGACGGCCGTACGCGACCGCTGCCCCTCACGGTCGTGCGCGACGGGATCACCGTCCTCGGGACGCACTACGAGCCGGCCGGCACGACCCAACCCGAAGTGATCGACACCGCCGAGGGGCCGGCCCAGGTGTTCCGCCCCAGTTGAGCCGCCGTCTTTCCGGGTCGTCCGTCCCGTCATGGGCACTTCGTCCGGAACCCGGGGAACGGGCGTCCGCGACGAGGTGACGACCATCGCGAACGGGCGTCCGCCGCGAGGCATGCCGGTGACGTTCCGCCGCGCTGATCGGGCCGCATGCGCGGGGAGCGAGCGGGGGCGGGATCCGGCCGGGCGGAAGCCGTTCGTCCGGCGCGGACGACCGCTCGTCGCGCGTGGCATACCGCTCACCGCATACGGTCGACCGATTCACGCCGCGCGGGTTCCCAACTCCGGTACCGCTTTCTATCGTCCCGGATCATGAGTCCCCCTGTCGCACCGCCCGGCTGGAGCCGCTGGCTCGTCCCGCCGGCCGCACTGTCGGTCCACCTCTCCATCGGCCAGGCGTACGCCTGGAGCGTCTTCAAGCCGCCACTCGAATCCGCGCTCGGCCTCAGCGGCACCCAGAGCGCGCTCCCCTTCCAGCTCGGCATCGTCATGCTCGGCCTGTCGGCCGCGTTCGGCGGCACGCTCGTCGAGCGCAACGGGCCGCGCTGGGCCATGACGGTCGCCCTCGTCTGCTTCTCCTCCGGGTTCCTGATCTCGGCGCTGGGCGCCGCCACCGAGCAGTACTGGCTGATCGTGCTCGGCTACGGCTTCGTCGGCGGGATCGGCCTCGGCATCGGCTACATCTCACCCGTCTCGACCCTGATCAAGTGGTTCCCGGACCGGCCCGGCATGGCCACCGGCATCGCCATCATGGGTTTCGGCGGCGGCGCGCTGATCGCCTCGCCGTGGTCCACGCAGATGCTCAAGTCGTTCGGCTCCGACTCCTCCGGGATCGCGCTCGCCTTCCTCGTGCACGGGCTGACGTACGCCGTCTTCATGTCCCTCGGCGTGCTGCTGGTGCGGGTCCCGCGCGGTGAGAAGCCCACCACGTCCGGTCCGAGCGCGCTCGACGGCGTGCAGGTCTCGGCCCGCAACGCGGTGCGCACCCCGCAGTTCTGGTGCCTGTGGCTCGTGCTGTGCATGAACGTGACCGCCGGCATCGGCATCCTGGAGAAGGCCGCCCCGATGATCACGGACTTCTTCGCGGACACGTCCACCCCGGTGTCCGCGTCCGCGGCCGCCGGATTCGTCGCCCTGCTCTCGGCGGCGAACATGGCGGGCCGCATCGGCTGGTCCTCGACGTCCGACCTCATCGGGCGCAAGAACATCTACCGTGTCTACCTCGGCGTGGGAGCGCTGATGTACGCGCTCATCGCCTGGTACGGGGACTCGTCGAAGCCGCTGTTCATCCTCTGCGCCCTGGTGATCCTCTCCTTCTACGGCGGCGGCTTCGCGACCGTCCCCGCCTACCTGAAGGATCTCTTCGGCACCTACCAGGTCGGGGCGATCCACGGCCGGCTGCTCACCGCGTGGTCCACTGCGGGTGTCCTCGGCCCGCTGATCGTCAACTGGATCGCGGACCGCCAGGAGGAGGCCGGCAAGCACGGCTCCTCGCTCTACGGCACCTCGTTCCTGATCATGATCGGGCTGCTGGCCGTCGGCTTCGTCGCCAACGAACTGGTCCGCCCCGTGCACGCCCGCCATCACATCCCCGCACCGAGGGAGGCCGCCGATGACGACTCCGTCCAGCCCCAGCAGTCCGCCTAGCCGCCGCGCGCTGATCGCCCTCGCCTGGCTGTGGGTGGGGATCCCGTTCGGCTACGGGCTGTACGAACTGGCCCAGAAGGCGACCCAGCTGTTCACGGGATGACCGCCGGACCCCCTGTCGGCCGGTGACCCTGTGGGGGGCCGTCGGCACCGACGCCGTGCGGGAGTGCTGACAGAAGCCGACAAGCCTGGCGCCGCATTCCTGTGGCATCACCTGCCCTCGTACCCGTGAGTCACTGATCAGACTGGTGGATCCCGCTACCCAAGGCAACGAGGGGGACCACCCATGAACGGCTCACGGATCGCCGCCGTCGGCCACTACCAGCCCGCCAAGGTGCTCACCAACGAGGACCTGGCGGGCATGGTCGACACCAGCGACGAGTGGATCAGGAGCCGGGTGGGCATCCGCACCCGCCATGTCGCGGGCCCCGACGAGCCGGTCGACGAGCTGGCCGCGCACGCCGCGGCCAAGGCGCTCGCGGCGGCCGGCCTGACCCCCGGCGACATCGACCTGGTCCTCGTCGCCACGTCCACGGCCGTCGACCGCTCCCCGAACATGGCGGCCCGCGTCGCCGCCCGCCTCGGCGTGCCGTCCCCGGCCGCCATGGACGTGAACGTCGTCTGCGCCGGCTTCACGCACGCCCTCGCCACCGCCGACCACGCCGTGCGCGCCGGTGCCGCGACACGCGCCCTGGTCATCGGCGCCGACAAGATGACCGACGTGACGGACTGGACCGACCGTACGACGTGCGTGCTGGTCGGGGACGGTGCCGGTGCCGCGGTCGTCGAGGCCTCCGACGAGGGCGGCATCGGGCCGGTGCTGTGGGGATCGGTGCCCGAGATGGGGCACGCGGTACGCATCGAGGGCACGCCCGCCCGGTTCGCCCAGGAGGGACAGAGCGTCTACCGCTGGGCCACCACCCAGCTGCCGCCGATCGCCCGGAAGGCGTGCGAGCGGGCCGGTCTCGCCCCGCAGGACCTCGCCGGAGTCGTCCTGCACCAGGCGAACCTGCGCATCATCGAGCCCCTCGCCGAGAAGATCGGCGCCGTGAACGCGGTCGTCGCGCGCGACGTCACCGACTCCGGCAACACCTCCGCCGCGAGCATTCCGCTCGCCTTCTCCAAGCTCGTCGAACGCGGCGAGATCCGCAGCGGCGATCCGGTTCTGCTCTTCGGGTTCGGCGGAAACCTGTCGTACGCCGGGCAGGTCGTGCGCTGCCCCTGACGTGCACGTACATCCCGGTGTGACGAGTCCAACTCCCGTTCTCCCTGGCCATTGTGCGCCGTAGACTGTAGACGAAAGACAATTCATACTGGCTTTCCGGTGGCGTCGGCTCCCGAGCGGCTCCGGCCGACCGGTGGCACCGGCTTTCGGCTGCCGCACCCGCCGCTGCCTCAGGAGGGGGACCGTGATGTTGTCGACCGGACTGCCGCAAGGGTCCGTGCCCAAGCTGGAACGCCCCGGCCCGTTGCGCGACCGCGTCTACGAGGCGCTGCTCGAACTCATCACCACCCGTGCCCTCCAGCCGGGCCAGCACCTGGTCGAGAGCGAACTCGCCGGGCACCTCGGGGTCTCCCGCCAGCCGGTGCGCGAGGCGTTGCAGCGGCTGAACACCGAGGGGTGGGTCGATCTGCGCCCCGCCCAGGGCGCGTTCGTGCACGAGCCGACGGAGGAGGAGGCCGACCAACTCCTCACCGTGCGTACGCTGCTGGAGGCCGAGGCGGCCCGCCTCGCCGCCGCCAACGCCGGGAGCGCCGGGATCGCCGCCCTGGAGGAGCTGTGCGCCGAGGGCGAGCGCGCGGTCTCCGCGGACGACGTGGACGGCGCGGTCGCGATGAACGCCCGTTTCCACGCGAAGGTGATGGAGCTCGCCGGCAACACCGTCCTCGCCGAGCTGGCCGCGCAGGTCGACCGGCGTGTCCGCTGGTACTACACGCCGGTCGCCCGGCAGCGCGGCCGGCAGTCCTGGATCGAGCACCGTGACCTCATCGCGGCGATCGCGGACCGGGACGAGCCGCGCGCCACTCAGGTCATGCGCGCGCACACGGAGCACACGCGCAAGACGTACCACGAGCGGGAGAAGTAGCTCCGTCCGCCCGGAGGCCGCTCGGAACCCGCCCGCCATCCGCTCGGAAGCCGCCCGGATCCGCTCGGCGCCGCCGGGCCGAGGTCCGCGCCCTCTGGACGGTCGCGCCGCCCGGTCGCGCCGCCCGGCCGTGCCTCCGGCGCGTCCGGCTCCGACAGCCGGGCCCGGCCGCCGAGCCGAGGTTCGCGCGGCGTCCGGCGGCGGCCCGGCCGCCCCAACGGCCCCGCTCCGCCGCCCTGCTGAAAACTGCCGGTGCACCCCCGGCTTCCGCCCTGGCGGCCCCGCGCCGCCCCGGGGGCGTTCCGCGCCGCGTCGCCCCCGTCCGGGCCGTCACGCCCAGGCAGCCCCCAACACCCCTCCCACCAGGCGAAGTTCCCCTGAACGCCCCCTGTCGGGCACCCCGCGGTGCCGGCCAGGAGGCGCGCCCTTGTGCTGCCGGCGGCCCCTGCTTTGTCCTGTCAGTGGAAAAAGTTGAGAGCAATTCGTGCGCGACTTCTTCCCACTCCCGGCAGCCACTGCTACGTTCCCCTCGAAAGCGAGACCGGCGAAGTTGGCCGGAACGCTACGGACGCAGGCCGATTGAGGCGGGGAGGGGCTCGTGAGACGTATGACGGCACGACCTGCCAATGCGCACCAGGCCCGCCTGTTGCGCCTGCTGCGTGACGGAGGGCCCAACTCCCGTGCCCAGCTCGGGGATCAGATCGACCTCTCCCGGTCGAAACTGGCCGTCGAGGTGGAACGGCTCCTGGAGACCGGGCTCGTGGTCGCCGACGGACTCGCCGCATCCCGCGGTGGCCGCCGCTCCCACAACATCAGGCTCGCACCGGCACTGCGCTTCCTCGGCGTCGACATCGGCGCCACCTCGATCGACGTGGCCGTCACCAACGCCGAGCTGGAGGTCCTGGGCCACATCAACCAGCCCATGGACGTCCGCGAGGGTCCGGTCGCGGTCTTCGAACAAGTCCTCGCCATGGCGGCCAAGTTGCGCGCCTCGGGGCTCGCGGAAGGGTTCGACGGCGCCGGCATCGGCGTCCCCGGACCGGTCCGCTTCCCCGAGGGTGTCCCGGTCGCCCCGCCGATCATGCCCGGCTGGGACGGCTTCCCGGTCCGCGAGGCACTCAGCCAGGAACTCGGCTGCCCGGTCATGGTCGACAACGACGTGAACCTGATGGCCATGGGGGAGCAGCACGCGGGCGTCGCACGCTCCGTGGGGGACTTCCTCTGCGTCAAGATCGGTACCGGCATCGGCTGCGGCATCGTCGTCGGCGGCGAGGTCCACCGCGGTGCGACGGGCAGCGCCGGCGACATCGGCCACATCCAGGCCGTACCCGACGGCCGTCCGTGCGCCTGCGGCAACCGGGGCTGCCTGGAGGCACACTTCAGCGGCGCCGCGCTGGCCCGCGATGCCGTCGAGGCGGCCCAACAGGGTCTCTCGGCGGAGCTCGCCGCACGACTGGAGGCGAACGGCGCCCTGAGCGCCGTCGACGTCGCCGCCGCGGCCGCCGCGGGCGACGCCACCGCGCTCGACCTGATCCGCGAGGGCGGCAACCGCACCGGTCAGGTCATCGCCGGCCTGGTCAGCTTCTTCAACCCGGGCCTGGTGGTGATCGGCGGCGGGGTGACGGGCCTCGGCCACACCCTGCTCGCCGCGATCCGCACCCAGGTCTACCGCCAGTCGCTGCCCCTCGCGACCGGCAACCTCCCCATCGTTCTCGGGGAGTTGGGGCCCACCGCCGGAGTCATCGGCGCGGCCCGGCTCATCAGCGACCACCTGTTCTCACCCGCGTAGCCCACCGCACCAGCACGCATCACCGGCCGCACCATCGGCACGTGTCACCAGTACAGCGCCCTACTTCGCCCTGCCCTGTCTGAAAGCGCTTGCCCGCGCACGTCACGCCCTGAAACCGGTCCGCACGCCCGCCAAGGGGAACCGTCATGGCACCAGAACCACCGCTGCTCACCATGTCCGGCATCACCAAGTCGTTCCCCGGAGTCCGGGCCCTCGACGGAGTCGACCTCGACGTCCAGGCCGGCGAAGTGCACTGCCTGCTCGGCCAGAACGGTGCCGGGAAGTCCACCCTCATCAAGGTGCTGGCGGGCGCCCACCAGCCCGACGACGGCACCATCGGCTGGCGCGGCACACCCGTCACCCTCAAGTCCCCGATCGCGGCCATGCGCCTCGGCATCGCCACCATCTACCAGGAACTCGACCTGGTGGAAGGCCTGTCGGTGGCCGAGAACGTCCACCTCGGACACGAACCCACCAGCGCCGGTTTCGTCGTACGGGGAAAGGCGGCACGGGCGTCGACGGCCGCACTGCTCAAACGACTCGGCCACCCGGAGATCGACCCGGCCCGGCTGGTCGGCGACTTGTCGGCGGCACAGCAGCAGATCGTCTCCATGGCGCGGGCCCTGTCCCACGACGTACGGCTCATCGTCATGGACGAACCGTCCGCCGCGCTCGACCCCGACGAGGTCGACAACCTCTTCCGCATCGTCGGCGACCTGACTGCGGAAGGCGTCGCCGTCGTCTACATCTCGCACCGCCTGGAGGAGATCCGTCGTATCGGCGACCGCGTGACCGTCCTGAAGGACGGGCGTGCCGTGGCCGGCGGACTGCCCGCCAAGTCGACCCCGACCAGCGAGGTCGTGGCCCTGATGACGGGCCGCAACGTCGAGTACGTCTTCCCCGACCGGCCCTCCACACGGCCCCCCGGTGACCCCGTCCTCGCGGTCCAAGGACTGGCCCGAGAGGGGGAGTTCGAGTCGCTCGACCTCGATCTGCGCCCCGGCGAGATCGTCGGCCTGGCCGGACTCGTCGGCTCCGGACGCTCCGAGATCCTGGAGACGATCTATGGAGCCCGCAAGCCGACGGCCGGCCGGATCAGCGTCGACGGACGACCCCTGCGCCCCGGCAGCGTGCGCGCGGCCGTCCGGGCCGGACTCGGTCTCGCCCCCGAGGAGCGCAAGGCACAGGCCCTGCTGATGCTGGAGTCCGTCACCCGCAACGTCTCGGTCTCCTCCATGTCCCGCTTCGCACACGGCGGCTGGATCGACCGGCGTGCCGAGCGCGGCGCGGCCCGGGCGGCGACCCGCGAACTGTCGCTGCGCCCCGACAACCCCTCGGTGCCGGTACGGACCCTCTCGGGCGGCAACCAGCAGAAGGCGGTCCTGGCGCGCTGGCTGCTGCGCGGCTGCCGGGTGCTGCTGCTGGACGAACCCACCCGGGGAGTCGACGTCGGAGCCCGCGCCGAGCTGTACGCGGTCATCCGCCGGCTCGCCGACGAGGGCCTCGCCGTCCTGCTGGTCTCCAGCGAAGTCCCCGAGGTGCTGGGACTCGCCGACCGTGTGCTGGTGCTCCGCGAGGGACGCGTCGTGCACACGGCGCCCGCCCAGGAGCTCGACGAACACCGCGTACTCGACCTCGTCATGGAAGGGACATCATGACGCAGCCCGCGTCACCGCCCCGGCCCGGTGAAACCCTGAAGACATCACCGCCGGACGGCATCGCATCATGGCGGACCCTCGCGGCCCGCGCCGACGTCCGCACCCTCTCGCTCCTCGGCGTGCTGGCCGCCCTGGTCGTCATCGGCGGCATCACGAAGCCCGACGAGTTCCTCGACACCCGCAATCTCCAACTCGTCCTCACCCAGGCCTCCGTGATCGGTGTCGTCACCGTCGGCATGACCTTCGTGATCACCTCCGGCGGCATCGACCTGTCGGTCGGCGCGATCGTCGCGCTCTCCTCGGTCTGGGCGACGACCGTCGCCACCCAGGAGTACGGCTTCGCCGGCGTCCTGTTCACCGCGGTGCTCGTCGGCGTCGGCTGCGGTCTGGTCAACGGACTGCTCATCGCCTACGGCGCGATGGTCCCCTTCATCGCGACGCTCGCCATGCTCGCCTCGGCACGCGGCCTGGCCCTCCAGATCACGGACGGCAAGACGCAGATCGTCACCATCGACGGGATCCTGAAACTCGGCGAGCGCGACGCGTACGTGCTCGGCATACCGCCGCTGGTGCTGGTCTTCGCCGTGGTCACCGTCATCGGCTGGCTGATCCTCAACCGCACCACCTTCGGGCGGCGCACGGTCGCCGTCGGCGGCAACGCGGAGGCCGCACGGCTCGCCGGCATCGACGTACGACGCCAGCGCCTGTACCTCTACCTGCTGTCCGGACTGTGCTGCGGCATCGCCGCGTTCCTGCTGATCATCCTGTCCGGGTCCGGCCAGAACACCAACGGCAACCTCTACGAACTCGACGCCATCGCGGCCGCGATCATCGGCGGCACGCTGCTCAGCGGAGGCCGCGGCACCATCACCGGCTCCGTGCTCGGCGTGCTGATCTTCACCACGATCACCAACATCTTCGCGCTGAACAACCTCCAGAGCGACGTCCAGCAGATCGCCAAGGGCGCGATCATCGTCGCCGCGGTCCTGGTCCAGCGGCGCACAGCCAGCACGACCTGACACGAGAAGGGTCCACCGCCATGCCAGAACCCACCCGGCACACCAGCCGCAGAGGACTTCTCTTCGGGACCGCCGCCGCCTCGGCCGGTGCCCTCCTCGTCGGTTGCACCAGCAACGACACCAAGGACGAGAAGCCCGCAGCGAACAGCCAGCCGGCCGCCGACGACAAGCCCGGCAAGCACGTCACCATCGGCTTCGCCGGCCCGCAGGCCGACCACGGCTGGCTCAACGCCATCAACGACAACGCCAAGAGCCGGGCGAAGAAGTACTCGGACGTCACCCTGGAGATCACCGAGGGCTCCAACGACACCGCCGCGCAGATCGGCCAGATCGAGACACTGATCAACAAGAAGGTCGACGTCCTGGTCGTCCTGCCCGCCGACGGCAAGGCCCTCACCCAGGTCGGCCTCAAGGCGATGCGGGCCGGCATCCCCGTCATCAACCTCGACCGGATCTTCAACTCCCCGCAGGCGTACCGCTGCTGGATCGGCGGCGACAACTACGGCATGGGCCTCAACGCCGGCCACTACATCGGCGAGAAGCTCAAGGACAAGAAGGACGCCCGCGTCATCGAGCTCGCCGGGCTCGACAACCTGGAACTGACCAAGCAGCGCACCCAGGGCTTCGACGCCGCCCTCAAGAACTACCCGAACATCAAGAAGGTCGCCCGGCAGGCCGCCGAGTTCACCGTCGAGTCCGGGCAGGCCAAGATGGCTCAACTCCTCCAGGCCCAGTCCAAGTTCGACGCCCTGTGGAACCACGACGACGACCAGGGCGTGGGTGCGCTGCGCGCCATCAAGCAGGCCGGACGCGACGACTTCCTCATGGTCGGCGGAGCCGGGGCGCTCTCCGCCTTCCAGGCCATCGACGCCGACAACAGCGTGCTGAAGGCCACCGTCCTGTACCCGCCGACCATGGCCGCCTCCGCGATCGACCTCGCCCGCGCGCTCGGCCAGAGCAAGGGCATCGGCGGACTGGCCGAGTTCGAGATCCCCGCCTCGCTCACGCTCTACTCGGCCGTCGTCGACAAGGACAACGTCAAGCAGTACATGGCCACCGGCTTCAAGTGAGGCGCCCCGCACCACGGGCCCGGCCCCCGGGCCGGGCCCCCACCCCCCACCGCGCCACGACGACGAGGAGGACATCCGCATGGGACAGCCGCACGAGCCCGACGAGGCAGGGACCGGGTCCGGAAAACCGACCCTGGGCGTCGGCATGGTCGGATACGCGTTCATGGGCGCAGCCCACTCACAGGGCTGGCGCACCGTGGGCCGTGTCTTCGACCTGCCGCGCCGCCCGGTCCTCGCCGCCGTCTGCGGCCGTGACGGGCAGGCCGTGCGGGCCATGGCGGACCGGCACGGCTGGGCGGCGGCCGAGACCGACTGGCGCGCCCTGATCGCCCGGGACGACGTCGACCTCGTCGACATCTGCACCCCCGGCGACAGCCACGCCGAGATCGCCGTCGCCGCACTCGCCGCCGGCAAGCACGTGCTCTGCGAGAAGCCCCTCGCCAACACCGTCGAGGAGGCCGAGACGATGGCCGCCGCCGCGGCCGAGGCCCACGAGCGCGGCCAGATGTCCATGGTCGGCTTCAACTACCGCCGGGTGCCCGCCACTTCGCTGGCCCGTTCCATGGTGGCCGAGGGGCGGCTCGGCACCCTGCGGCACGTCCGGGTGACGTACCTCCAGGACTGGCTCGTGGACCCGGAGTTCCCGCTCACCTGGCGCCTGCGCAAGGAGTACGCCGGTTCGGGGGCGCTCGGCGACCTGGGCGCGCACATCGTGGACCTCGCCCAGTACCTCGCGGGAGAGCCGCTCATCGGGGTCTCCGCGCTCACCGAGACCTTCGTACGCCGGCGCCCGCTGCCGGCCGCGGCGTCGAGCGGGCTGGCCGCCGTGACGGAGACGGGCGGCGTCGGCACCGTCACCGTCGACGACGCCGCCCTGTTCACCGCACGCTTCGCCTCCGGTGCCCTCGCCTCCTTCGAGGCCTCCCGCTTCGCCACCGGGCGCAAGAACTCCCTGCGCATCGAACTCAACGGCGAACACGGCTCGCTGGCCTTCGACCTGGAACGGCTCAACGAACTCTCGTACCACGACCACACCGAACCCGGCACCCACGCGGGCTTCCGCCGCATCCTCGTCACCGAACCCGAACACCCCTACCTGGACGCCTGGTGGCCGCCCGGTCACGGCCTCGGCTACGAGCACACGTTCGTGCACCAGGCCCGCGACCTCGTGCACGCCATCGCCGCGGGCCGCCCCCCGGCCCCGTCCTTCGCCGACGGGCTGCAGGTGCAGCGCGTGCTCGCGGCGGTGGAGGAGAGCGCCGAGAAGAACTCCGTCTACACACCCATTGCGGTCTGAGGAGGCCCCCGGTCATGCCCCGCACGTTCACGCTCTTCACCGGCCAGTGGGCGGACCTGCCCCTCGAGGAGGTCTGCCGCCTCGCCCGCGAGTTCGGCTACGACGGGCTCGAACTCGCCTGCTGGGGGGACCACTTCGAGGTCGACAAGGCCCTCGCGGACCCGGCGTACATCGACTCCCGGCACGCGCTCCTCGACAAGTACGGCCTGAAGTGCTGGGCGATCTCCAACCACCTGGTCGGCCAGGCCGTCTGCGACGCCATCATCGACGAACGCCACCGGGCCATCCTGCCCGCCCGGATCTGGGGCGACGGTGAACCCGAAGGCGTGCGGCAGCGGGCCGCGGCCGAGATGGCCGACACCGCCCGGGCGGCCTCCGCCTTCGGCGTCGACACCGTGATCGGCTTCACCGGTTCCGCGATCTGGCATCTCGTCGCCATGTTCCCGCCCGCACCCGAGTCGATGATCGAGCGCGGCTACGAGGACTTCGCGACCCGCTGGAACCCCATCCTCGACGTGTTCGACGCACAGGGCGTGCGCTTCGCGCACGAGGTCCACCCCAGCGAGATCGCCTACGACTACTGGACCACCCACAAGGCCTTGGCCGCCGTCGGCAACCGGCCGGCCTTCGGCCTGAACTTCGACCCCTCCCACTTCGTGTGGCAGGACCTCGACCCGGTCGGCTTCCTCTACGACTTCCGCGACCGGATCTACCACGTCGACTGCAAGGAGGCCCGCAAACGGCTCGACGGACGCAACGGCCGTCTCGGCTCGCACCTTCCCTGGGGAGACCCGCGGCGCGGCTGGGACTTCGTCTCCGCCGGGCACGGGGACGTCCCCTGGGAGGACGTCTTCCGGATGCTGCGCTCCATCGACTACACCGGCCCCGTCTCGGTCGAGTGGGAGGACGCCGGAATGGACCGGCTCCAGGGAGCCCCCGAAGCCCTGGCGCGCCTGAAGGCGTACGACTTCGAGCCGCCGTCGGCCTCGTTCGACGCGGCGTTCGGCGGCAACGACTAGCCGCGCCGGCCCGCGCGGGGCCGGTACGACCAGGCCGCACCGGCCCACTGCGGAAGGTGTGACCAGGCCGCCGGCCCACCACGGGGCGGCCGGGCCGCATCGCACCGGCCCCGCGCGGGCCGGGAAGAGCCGGCTCGTCCCGGGCCCGGACCGGCCGGGAACGACCAGGCCTTCCGGCCCGCACGGGCCGGAACGAACGGCCGCACCGGCCCCCGCGCGGACCGGAGACGGGCAGGCCGTTCCGGCCCCGTGAGGGACCGGAGTGCCAGGCCCGATCCGGCCCCGCACGGGCCGTGGCAGGCCGACCGGCCCCGCACGGGGCCGCCCAGAGAGTTCCGGGGTGACGGCGCACCCCGGCGTCCCGCACACACCCGTACGACCGGCCCCTTCATGGAGGCATTTCGTGCACCCGAACGTCCGAAGCAGGAAGAACACACGCACCAGAGCGAACAAGAGCCACTCAAGGCGTCCCAGACTGCGCGGGACGCTCGCCCTGCTGAGCGGCGCGCTCCTCGCCGCCGCCTCCCTCACGCTCACGACACCCCCGGCCGGCGCAGCCGTCGCCGACGCGGGGACCGCCGCCGAGGACTTCCAGCAAGTCACCCTCGCCAAGGGCGAGCCCGAGGTCGGCGAACCGATGTCCCTCGCCGTCCTCCCGGACCGCTCCGTCCTGCACACCTCGCGCGACGGCGAACTCCGCCTCACCGACGCGGCAGGCAACACGAAGATCGCGGGCAAGCTCGACGTGTACACCCACGACGAGGAAGGCCTCCAGGGCGTCGGCGTCGACCCCGGCTTCAGCGACAACCGCTTCATCTACCTCTACTACGCCCCGCCTCTGGACACTCCCGCGGGCGACGCGCCGGAGACCGGCACGGCCGCGGACTTCGCCCCCTTCGACGGCGTCAACCGCCTCTCGCGCTTCGTCCTCAAGGCCGACGGAACCCTCGACGCGGCCAGCGAGAAGAAGGTCCTCGACGTCCAGACCTCCCGCGGCATCTGCTGCCACGTCGGCGGCGACATCGACTTCGACGCGGCCGGCAACCTCTACC
Source organism: Streptomyces sp. NPDC025784 (assembly GCF_055558435.1). Classification (NCBI taxonomy): domain Bacteria; kingdom Bacillati; phylum Actinomycetota; class Actinomycetes; order Kitasatosporales; family Streptomycetaceae; genus Streptomyces; species Streptomyces sp. NPDC025784. The sequence continues at coordinate 560,619 of NZ_JBVHMN010000002.1, read as the reverse complement.
TGTCGACCGGCGACGACTCCAACCCCTTCCAGTCGGACGGCTTCACGCCCATCGACGAGCGTGCCGACCGCAACCCCGCGTTCGACGCCCAGCGCTCGGCCGGCAACACCAACGACCTGCGCGGCAAGATCCTGCGCATCAAGGTGAACGCCGACGGCTCCTACTCCATCCCCGAGGGCAATCTCTTCGCCCCGGGCACGGACAGGACGCGCCCCGAGATCTACGCGATGGGCTTCCGCAACCCGTTCCGCTTCAGCGTCGACAAGAAGACGGGCATCGTCTACGTCGGTGACTACGGTCCCGACGCGGGCGCCGCCGACCCGGCACGCGGCCCCGGCGGACAGGTCGAGTTCGCACGGGTCACCGAGGCCGGCAACTTCGGCTGGCCCTATTGCACCGGCAAGAACGACGCCTACGTCGACTACGACTTCGGGACCAAGGCCTCCGGCGCGACGTTCGACTGCGCCGCACCGAAGAACAACTCGCCCCACAACACCGGCCTGACCGACCTGCCCCCGGCGCAACCCGCCTGGATCCCGTACGACGGCGCGTCCGTCCCGGAGTTCGGCAGCGGCTCGGAGTCCCCGATGGGCGGCCCGGTCTACCACTACGACGCCTCGCTCGACTCGCCCGTGAAGTTCCCCGAGGCCTACGACGGCAACTTCTTCGCCGGTGAGTTCGGCCGCCGCTGGATCAAGCGGATCGTCGAGGACGGCAATGGCACCGTGCAGTCCATCAACTCCGTACCGTGGACCGGCACCCAGGTGATGGACATGGCGTTCGGACCCGACGGCGCCCTGTACGTCCTGGACTACGGCACCGCCTGGTTCGGCGGCGACGAGAACTCGGGCCTGTACCGCATAGAGAACGCCACCGACGGACACTCGCCCGTGGCGCAGGCCGCGGCCGACCGCACCTCCGGCCAGGCCAAACTCAAGGTGAGCTTCTCCTCGGCCGGTTCGACGGACGCCGACGGCGACGCCCTCACCTACAGCTGGGACTTCGGCGACGGCGGCAAGTCCACCGCCGCGAACCCGACGCACAAGTACGCGAAGAACGGCACCTACACGGCGACCGTGACCGCCAAGGACCCGGGCGGACGCACCGGAAGCGCGAGCGTGCAGATCGTCGTCGGCAACACCGCGCCCAAGGTGACGGTGGAACTGCCCCGCGACGGCGAGCTGTTCAGCTTCGGCGACCCCGTGCCGTTCAAGGTGAAGGTCACCGACCCCGAGGACGGCACCACGATCGACTGCTCGAAGGTGAAGGTCACCTTCATCCTCGGCCACGACAGCCACGGTCACCCGCTCACCTCGGCGAACGGCTGCTCCGGCACCCTCCAGACCAGCGCCGACGGCGGCCATGACGAGGACGCCAACATCTTCGGAGTCCTCGACGCCGAGTACACCGACGGCGGAGGCGGTGGCCAGGCCCCGCTGACCACCCACGACCGCAACGTGCTCCAGCCCAGGCACCGTCAGGCCGAGCACTACAACGACTTCTCCGGTGTCACCCTCCAGTCGAAGACCAGCGCCCACGGCGGCCGCACCGTCGGCGACATCAACAACGGCGACTGGATCTCCTTCACCCCGTACGTCCTCGACAAGGCCACCAAGATCACGGCACGGGTCTCGTCCGCCGGATCCGGCGGCACCCTGCAGGTCCGCGCGGGCTCCCCGACCGGCCGGCTCCTGGGCAGCGCGACCGTGCCCGTGACCGGCAGCTGGGACACCTTCCAGGACGTCACCGCGAACCTCGCGGGCGCACCACGCGGCACCACCACGCTGTACCTCGTCTTCAAGGGGAGCGGCACCGGCGCGCTCTACGACGTGGACGACTTCACCTTCACGACGAGCTGACGGAAGGGGTGACGGTCATGCGCGCATCCGCACGGATGCTGACCGCGGGCGCAGCTGCCGCCCTGCTGCTCGGCTGCGTGTCGGGACCCGCCGCGTCCAAGGGCGCGGAGGGGAGACGAGTCCTCGTCTTCTCCAAGACGGCGGGCTTCCGGCACGACTCGATCCCCGAGGGGATCGCGGCCGTACGCGAACTGGGCACGGAGGGCGGCTTCGCCGTCGACGCCACCGAGGACGCGGGAGCCTTCACCGCCCGCAACCTCGCCCGGTACGACGCGGTGGTGTTCCTGTCCACCACGGGGGACGTCCTCGACGGCCCTCAGCAGAGTGCCTTCGAGAAGTACATCAAGAAGGGCGGCGGTTACGTGGGCGTCCACGCGGCCGCCGACACCGAGTACGACTGGGCCTTCTACGGCGGCCTCGCGGGCGCCTACTTCCAGTCGCACCCGGCGATCCAGCCGGCGACGGTGAACGTCGAGGACCGGGCACACCCGGCCACCTCGGAGCTGCCGCAGGCCTGGGACCGCACCGACGAGTGGTACAACTACCGCTCCGATCCGCGCGATCGGGCGCACGTCCTGGCCTCGCTCGACGAGTCGTCGTACACCGGCGGCACGATGAACGGCGACCATCCGATCGCCTGGTGCCAGGAGTACCAGGGCGGCCGCGCCTTCTACACGGGCGGCGGTCACACCAAGGAGTCGTACGCCGAACCCGCCTTCCGTCACCACCTGCTGGGAGGAATCCGCTACGCCATCGGGGCCGCACAGGCCGACTGCCGCCCGGAGAACGGCTACCGGCCGCTCTTCGACGGTACGGCCGACTCCCTGTCGGCGTGGAAACAGGCGGGACCGGGCTCCTTCTCCCTCTCGGACGACGGCACGCTCACGTCGTCCGGCGGGCTGGGGATGCTCTGGTACGCCGGGTCCGCGTTCCGGTCCTACTCGCTGAAGCTGGACTGGAAGGTGGCCGGGGACGACAACTCCGGTGTCTTCGTGGGCTTCCCGGCCTCCGACGACCCGTGGTCCGCCGTCGACAACGGCTACGAGGTCCAGATCGACGCGACCGACGCCCCCGACCGCACCACCGGGGCCGTGTACAGCTTCCAGTCCGCCGATCTCGGCAGGCGCGACCGCGCGCTGAACCCGCCGGGGGAGTGGAACACGTACGAGATCCGCGTCGAGGGCGAACGGCTCCGGGTCTGGCTCAACGGCGTCAAGATCAACGATTTCACCAACACCGATCCGGTACGGAGCCTGCGCGACGGGCACGTCGGCATCCAGAACCACGGAGCCGACGACCAGGTGTCCTTCCGTGACGTACGGATCAAGGAACTGCCCACGAAGTCCGCCGCACAAGGGGCTTCGCCGGGCGACTGAGCGGCGGCGGGCGGGAGACGCCGTACTCCCGCCCGCCGTCCCCCATCGGCTTCTACCGGTCCTCCCGGCCCTGTCCGTTCCCGGGATCTCCGGCTTCTTCCGGCTGACGTACGACAAGGAGGCTGCCCATGTCCGCGTCCCTTTCCGCCCCACGGGTGGGGGTGTGGCTGGTCGGAGCTCGCGGCTCCGTCGCCACCACCGTCATCGCGGGCTGCGCCGCCGTGACCGCCGGCCTGCACGCCCCCACGGGCATGGTCACCGAGACCGACGTCTTCGTCGGCAGCGGCCTGCCCGCCCTGTCGTCCCTCGTCTTCGGCGGCCACGACACGATGGACTGTCCGCTCCCGAAGCGGGCGGAGGCCCTCGCCGCCGCAGGTGTGCTCCCGCACGGCCTGCCCTCGGCGATCGCCGCCGAACTGGAGGCGGCCGACGGGGAGATCCGCCCGGGCGGCCCCACCCCCGGCGACACCCGCGCACCGGACGAGCTCATCGACGCCTTCGCCGCGGACCTGCGGGACTTCATACGCCGGCGCGGCCTGGACCGGGCGGTGGTGGTGAACGTGGCCTCCACGGAGCCCGTACGGCCGGGTGCCATGCCTCCGAGCTCGCTGTACGCGGCGGCAGCCCTGCGGGCCGGCTGCCCGTATGTGAACTTCACTCCTTCCACCGGCCTGCACCACCCGGAGCTGACGGCGTCGGCCCATTCCAGCGGACTGCCGTACGCGGGCCGTGACGGCAAGACCGGCCAGACGCTGCTGCGCTCGGTGCTCGGCCCGATGTTCGCCCAGCGCGCACTGTCGGTCCGCGCCTGGTCCGGCACGAACCTCCTGGGCGGAGGCGACGGAGCGGCCCTCGCCGACCCGGACGCCGCCGCGGCCAAGAACGCCGGCAAGGAGCGGGTGCTCGCGGACACCCTCGGCGCGGCCCCCGACGGCGAGACCCACATCGACGACGTCCCGGTCCTCGGTGACTGGAAGACCGCCTGGGACCACATCGCCTTCGACGGCTTCCTCGGCACCCGGATGGTCCTCCAGACCACCTGGCAGGGCTGCGACTCGGCGCTCGCGGCGCCCCTGGTCCTCGACCTGGCCCGCATCACGGCCCGCGCGCACGAGGCCGGCCTCTCCGGCCCGCTGAGCGAACTCGGCTTCTACTTCAAGGACCCGGTCGGCGACGGCCCTTCGTCCCTGGGTGAGCAGTACGCGGCCCTGGCCGACCTCGCCACCCGCCTCCGCCCGCTCCCCGAGGAGACCCGGTGAACCTCCGCGCACTCGGAACACGACGCTCGCTCCGACGGCATGGGGCGGCCGAGGGGCCCAGGCCGACCGGGGAGAGCGGGTCGGGCGAGGGGCTTCCGTCCGCCCGGGAGAGCCGGTCGGACGAGTGCCTTCCGTCTGCCCGGGAGAGCCGGTCGGCCGGGGAGAGCCGGCCTGCTGAGGGTCCTAGGTCCGCCGGGAAGAACCGGTCGGTCGAGGGCGAGGGTCCTCGGTCGGGCGAGACGGCTCAGCGGGGTGACGGGTCCCGGCCGGCCGGGTACGGCCGGTCGGCAGGCGACGGTCGACCGGAAGGGGAGCTCCGGTCGGCAGGCGACGGTCGATCGGAAGGGGAGTTCCGGTCGGCAGGCGACGGTCGATCGGAAGGGGAGTTCCGGTCGGCAGGCGACGGTCGATCGGAAGGGGAGCTCCGGTCGGCAGGCGACGGTCCACCGGAACCGGAGCCCCGGTCGGCAGGCGGGTCGCCGTCGGCAGGTGAGTCCCGGTCGGGAGACGCGTCCCGGTCGGGAGAGGCGCCCCGGTCGGGGGGCGAGTCCCGGTCTGCCGGGCGGAGCCGCTCGACAGGGGATGGACCGGCGGCAGGGGAGGGCGGAGTGGCCGGCGACGGCCGAGGGGCAGGGACGGGCAGGTGGCCCGGCGGAGCCCGGTCGAAGGTGCCCCGCGAGGCGCGGCCGAGCGGGCGCGCGCGGGCGCGTGCCTGGGCCGAACTGCTGCGTCTGCCCGCCTTGTTCACCGTCCCCGGTGACGCCCTCGCGGGCGCCGCCGCCATCGGCGCCCGCCCCAACTCCCGCACCCTGCTCGCCATCGGCTCCTCCGTCTGTCTGTACGAGGCCGGCATGGCCCTCAACGACTGGGCCGACCGTGCCGAGGACGCCGTGGAACGCCCGCACCGCCCGCTGCCCTCCGGCCGGGTACGCCCGGCCGCGGCACTCGCGGCGGCGGGAGCCCTGACGGCCGCGGGCCTCGCCCTGGCGTCCCGCGCGGGCCGTCCCTCCCTCGCGGTCGCCGCTCCGCTCGCGGCCACCGTCTGGGCCTACGACCTCTTCCTCAAGCGCACCCCGGCCGGGCCCGCCGCGATGGCCGCCGCCCGCGGACTGGACGTTCTCCTCGGGGCGTCGGCGACCGCCGGACCGGCCGGACCCGCCGGACGAACCGGACCGGCCGGACCGGGGACACCGGCCGGACCAGCCGGAAGCACCGGACCATCCGGTCCCGTCGGCCCAGCCGGCCGCGGGGCCCGCGGGCCCCGCGGAGGCCAACGGCCCGGCCGGACGGCCCGCGTCACGCACCGCGCCGGCGACCGCCACGTCACCGCGGTCCGTCGCGCCGTCCCCTCCGCCCTCGCCCTGGCCACCCACACGCTCGCCGTGACGACGGTGTCCCGCGGGGAGACACAAGGCGGTTCGCCGGTGGCACCGCTGGCCGCGCTGGCCACGACGGGCGCGCTGGCCTGGAGCCTGACGAGCCGCCCGGCTCCCGGAGCGGGACGGGCAGGCGGTGGCCAGGGCCCGGCGGGGCCGACGCCTTCGGCCCCCGCAGCCGTGTCCGCCCCGACGGACACCCTGCGCACGGCCCTCACCCTCGCCTACGCCGCCACGTCGGCCCGTCCTCTCTTCCACGCCGCCCTGAACCCCTCACCCCCGCTCGTCCAACGAGCGGTCGGCGGGGGCATCCGCGCCATGATCCCGCTCCAGGCCACCCTCGCCGCCCGCGCGGGCGCGCCCGTCACCGCTCTGCTGACCGCCGCCCTCGCACCGGCGGCCCGCAGATTCGCGAGGAAGGTGAGCGTCACATGACACCGAGCCCCGGCACGGCCGGCACCCCCGCCGGCCCCGCCCTCCGCTTCGGCTACGGCACCAACGGTCTCGCCGACCTTCGTCTCGACGACGCCCTCGCACTCCTCGCCGACCTGGGCTACGACGGCGTGGGCCTGACCCTCGACCACATGCACCTCGACCCGCTCGCCCCGGACCTGGCCGCCCGCACCGCCCGCGTGGCCCGCACCCTCGCGGCGCGCGGCCTCTCCGTCACCGTGGAGACCGGCGCGCGCTACGTCCTCGACCCGCGGCGCAAACACGGACCCTCGCTCCTCGACCCGGACCCGGACGACCGCGCACGCCGGGTCGACCTGCTCCTGCGGGCGGTGCGCGTCGCGGCCGACCTCGGCGCCCACGCCGTGCACTGCTTCAGCGGCATCACCCCGTCCGGCACGGACGAGGACACCGCCTGGAAGCGCCTCGCCGAGGCACTCGCACCCGTCGTCGAGACGGCCGACCGCGAGGGTGTGCCGCTCGCCGTCGAACCCGAACCCGGTCATCTGCTCTCCTCCCTCACCGACTTCCACCGGCTGCGCGACGCGCTCGACGACCCGGCCGCCCTCGGACTCACCCTCGACATCGGCCACTGCCAGTGCCTCGAACCCCTCCCACCCGCCGACTGCGTGCGCGCCGCAGCCCCGTGGCTGCGCCACGTCCAGATCGAGGACATGCGCCGCGGCATCCATGAACACCTCCCCTTCGGCGACGGGGAGATCGACTTCCCGCCCGTGCTCGAAGCACTGGCCGCCACCGGCTACCAAGGCCTGACCGTCGTCGAACTGCCCCGCCACTCCCACGCGGGCCCGCACTTCGCCGCACAGTCCCTCCCGTTCCTCCACCGCGTGGCCCGGGCGATCCCCGAGGGCCCCGAAGGGAGAACCCCGTGAACCACCCGAACCGCCCCCAGCACGGCCGGCCCGGCCCGCACGCCCAGGACACCCGCCCGGGGCGCGGCGCCCCCGCCGCCCTGACCGCTCTGCACGCCCGCCTCGACAGCCGCCTGCGCCCGGACGCCCGCGCCTGGTTCGACCGTGCCCTCGGCGAAGCCGCGGACCACCCCGGCACCCACGGCCCCATCTCCACCTGGGAGCTGCGGATAGCGGAGGCCGGCCGCCGGTGCGGGCCCGAGCACTCGGACGACGCCCGCGTGCTCCTGCTGTACGCGGCCGGCGCCGACCCGGACGCCCTCACACGCGTCTACCGGCAGGGCACCGCCGCCGAACGCCTAGCCGTCCTGCACGTGCTGCCCCATCTGGTGGACGGCCCCGACGCGCTGCCCCTCGTCGAGGACGCCCTGCGCACCAACGACACCCGGCTGCTCGCGGCGGCCGTCGGCCCGTACGCCGCACGGCACCTGCCCGCACACCACTGGCGCCACGCCGTCCTCAAGTGCCTGTTCACCGGCGTGCCCGTCGACGAGGTCGCGGACCTGGCCGGGCGTGCCCGCGCCGACGCCGAACTGGCCCGCATGCTCGGCGACTACGCCGACGAACGCACCGCCGCGGGCCGTCCCGTGCCCGAAGACCTGTACCGCGTCCTGGCCCTGACCGAGCCCACGGCAACCCCCACCGGCACGTCCGCAGGCCCCGGTGCCTCCGGTGCGGCCGACACGTCCGGCAAGGAGTCCTGATGCGCATCTTCGACCCCCACATCCACATGACGTCACGGACCACCGACGACTACGAGGCGATGCACGCGGCCGGTGTCCGCGCCGTGGTCGAGCCCGCCTTCTGGCTCGGCCAGCCCCGCACCTCACCGGCCTCCTTCCTCGACTATTTCGACTCGCTCCTCGGCTGGGAGCCCTTCCGCGCGGCGCAGTACGGCATCGCCCACCACTGCACCATCGCCCTCAACCCCAAGGAGGCGAACGATCCCCGCTGCGTCCCCGTCCTCGACGAACTGCCCCGCTATCTCGTCAAGGACCAGGTCGTGGCCGTGGGCGAGATCGGCTACGACTCGATGACCCCGGCGGAGGACACCGCGCTCGCGGCACAGCTCCAGCTCGCCGCCGACCACGAGCTGCCCGCCCTCGTCCACACCCCGCACCGCGACAAGCTGGCCGGCCTGCGCCGCACCCTGGACGCCGTCCGCGAGTCCGCCCTGCCGGTGGACCGGGTCCTCGTCGACCACCTCAACGAGACCACCGTCAAGGAGGCCAAGGACAGCGGCTGCTGGCTGGGCTTCTCCGTCTATCCCGACACCAAGATGGACGAGGAACGGATGGTCGCCGTCCTGCGCGCCTACGGCCCGGAGAAGGTGCTCGTCAACTCGGCCGCGGACTGGGGGAGAAGCGATCCCCTCAAGACCCGCCGGGTCGGCGAGGCCCTGCTGCGGGCCGGATTCGACGACGACGACGTGGACCGGGTGCTGTGGCGCAACCCGGTCGCCTTCTACGGGCTCAGCGGGCGGCTGTCCCTCGACGTGACCGCCGCGGAAGCCACCCACGAAGGCAACTCGATCCTTCGCGGCGGGGAGTGACCGATGCGCTTCCGCCACCCGGACGGCTCCACCGTCCACCTCGCCTACTGCACCAATGTCCACCCCGCCGAAACCTTGGACGGCGTCCTCACACAGCTGCGCGACCACTGCGAACCGGTGCGCCGCCGCCTGGGCCGGGACCGCCTCGGCATCGGCCTGTGGCTGGCCAGGGACGCCGCCCGCACCCTGGTCACCGACCCGTCCGCACTGCGCGGCCTGCGCACCGAACTCGACCGCCGAGGCCTCGAGGTCGTCACCCTCAACGGCTTCCCGTACGAGGGCTTCGGCGCCGAGGAGGTCAAGTACCGCGTCTACCGGCCGGACTGGGCCGACCCCGAGCGCCTCGTCCACACCACCGACCTGGCCCGCGTCCTCGCCCAGCTGCTGCCCGACGACGTCACCGAGGGCAGCGTCTCCACCCTGCCCCTCGCCTGGCGCACCGTGTACGACGACGACCGTGCGCAGGCCGCCCGCACCGCGCTCACCACGCTCGCCGAACGCCTCGACGCGCTGCACGAACTCACCGGCCGCTCCATCCGCGTCGGCCTGGAGCCCGAACCGGGCTGCACCGTCGAGACCACCGCCGACGCCGTGGCCCCGCTCACCGCGATCGGCCACGACCGCATCGGCATCTGCGTCGACACCTGCCACCTCGCCACCTCCTTCGAAGACCCGGACACCGCCCTGGACACGCTCGCCCGAGCCGGCGTCCGCGTCGTCAAGTCCCAGCTCTCGGCCGCCCTGCACGCCGAACATCCCCACCTCCCCGAAGTCCGCCAGGCCCTCGCCGCCTTCGACGAACCCCGCTTCCTGCACCAGACCCGCACCCGGACCGCGGCCGGCCTGCGCGGCACCGACGACCTCGGAGAAGCCCTGACGGGCGAGGCCCTGCCCGACGCCGCCCCCTGGCGCGCGCACTTCCACGTCCCGCTGCACGCGGCCCCCGCCGCACCCCTCACCTCCACCCTTCCCGTGCTCCGGGCCGCGCTGACCCGCCTCGTCGGCGGCCCGCACCCGCTCACCCACCACCTGGAGGTCGAGACCTACACCTGGCAGGCCCTCCCGCCCGAGCTGCGGCCCCGTGCCCGCGCCCAGCTCGCCGACGGCATCGCCGCCGAACTCACCCTCGCCCGCGACCTGTTGACGGACCTCGGCCTCAAGGAGCTGCCGTGACCCAGCCGCCGGTACCGACACCGCGGCCCGAGCACGTGGCCGAGCAGCCCCGTCCCACCCCGCTGCTCGTCCTCGACGTCGTGGGCCTCACCCCCCGTCTCCTCGACCACATGCCGCACCTCAAGGCCCTCGGCCAGTCCGGCTCCCGCGCCCACCTCGGCACCGTGCTGCCCGCCGTGACCTGCGCGGCCCAGTCCACCTTCCTCACCGGCGCCCATCCCAGCGAGCACGGCATCGTCGGCAACGGCTGGTACTTCCGCGAGCTCGGCGACGTACTCCTGTGGCGCCAGCACAACGGCCTGGTGTCCGGGGACAAGCTGTGGGACGCCGCCCGGCGCGCACACCCCGGCTACACCGTCGCCAACATCTGCTGGTGGTACGCCATGGGCGCCGACACCGACATCACCGTCACCCCCCGTCCCGTCTACTACGCCGACGGCCGCAAGGAACCCGACTGCTACACCCGGCCGCCCGCCCTGCACGACGAACTCACCGAGCGACTGGGCACCTTCCCCCTCTTCCACTTCTGGGGACCCGGCGCCGACCTCGTCTCCAGTCGCTGGATCATCGACGCGACCCGTCACATCAACCGCACCCGGCGGCCGGACCTGACCCTGTGCTACCTCCCTCATCTCGACTACGACCTGCAACGCTTCGGACCCGACGACCCGCGCTCCCTGAAGGCCGCCGCCGACCTCGACACGGCCGTGGCACCCCTGCTCGACGACGCGAGGGCCGAGGGCCGCACCGTCGTCGCGCTCTCCGAGTACGGGATCACGCGCGCGGACCGCCCCGTCGACATCAACCGCGCCCTGCGCCGGGCAGGGCTCCTCGAAGTGCACACCCAGGACGGCATGGAGTACCTCGACCCGATGGCGTCCCGTGCCTTCGCGGTCGCCGACCACCAGATCGCCCATGTCTACGTGCGGCGCCCCGAGGACCTGGAGGCCACGAAGGCGGCACTGGACGGTCTGCCCGGCATCGAGCGACTCCTCGACGACGAGGGCAAGAAGGCCCACCACCTCGACCATCCGCGCTCCGGGGAACTCGTCGCCGTCGCGGAGCCGGACGCCTGGTTCACGTACTACTACTGGCTCGACGACGCCCGCGCGCCCGACTTCGCGCAGCTCGTCGAGATCCACCGCAAACCCGGTTACGACCCGGTCGAGCTCTTCATGGATCCCCTCGACCCCTACGTCAAGGTGAAGGCGGCCACGGCGCTGGCACGCAAGAAGCTCGGCATGCGCTACCGCATGGCGGTCGTGCCGCTGGATCCCTCACCTATTCGCGGCAGCCACGGCCGCCTCCCCCTGAGCGACGACGAAGGTCCGCTCATCCTCTGCTCCACCCCCCGCGCAGTCACCGGCCGCGTCGCGGCCACCGAAGTGAAATCCCTGCTGCTCGACCTGGCCGGCCTCACCTGACGAGGCCTCACGAGCCGTGACGAGCAACTACAGAAAGTGAAACACGCGCCACTGACAACGCGTCCCGCGCACCCCTGACGCACGACCGCCGTGCGTCAGGGACGCCCTGCCCGCGGAACACGGCGATCACGCGCACGAGCAGCAGACCTCCGGCACCCGACCCAGCTGAACACCGACCCGAAAGAGAGACACCGTGACCGCGTTCAACGACGAATCCGGAACCGGCGAGGCCCTGCGCCGCACCCTCGGCGTCAGCCGCCGCCGCTTCCTCAGCACCTGCACCGCCGCCGCGACCGCGGCGATCGCCGCCCCCGTCATCGGCGCCTCGCCCGCCCTCGCCCAGGAGCGGGGCAGAGGCGGGGACCACGGCGGCGACGTCCTCGTGCCCGCGGACAAGCGGGGCATCATCCTCTACACCGTCCGTGACGCGACGGGCCGTGACCCGCTCTCCACCGACCTGCCCTCGGGCTTCCGCGAGGTCTTCGCGCAGCTCTCGCGCTTCGGCTACCGGCAGGTGGAGTTCGCCGGATACGGCCAGCACGCCAACGCCCCCGGCGGAGCCAACCTCGAGTCCGTGGAGGGCGCGAAGCTGCTGCGCTCCTGGCTCGACGAGTACGGACTGCGGGCCCAGGGCAACCACGGCTTCATACCGTCGTCCTGGCCCTTCACCACGCCCGACCTGGACACCTTCAAGAAGCATCTGGAGATCGCCAACATCCTCGGCATGGACCACATGGGCACCGGCGGCGACCCCACCGGCAGCGCCTACCGCGCCGACTGGGACGTGGCCGCGGACAAGTGGAACGCGCTCGGCGAGATCGCCCGCCGCGCCGGCATCAAGCTGTACACCCACAACCACGACGCGGCCTACGGCTTCCTGCTCGACGGGGGCCCGCTGGATGACCAGGGCCGCCCGACCCGCAGTTCCGGCATCCGCAAGCTGGAGTACTTCCTGAAGGTCACCGACCCGAAGGTGGTCTGGCTGGAGATGGACATCTTCTGGGCACACGTGGCCCAGTACAAGTTCCACACCTACACCGCCCACGACGGCTCAACCCGGGAGAAGGTCTTCGACCCGGCGGGACTGGTCGTGCGCAACAACAAGCGCTACCCGCTCTTCCACGCGAAGGACGGCACGGTCAACACCACGAACGGCATGGGCTACGACATGGTGCCCTTCGGCACCGGCGTCATCGACTACACCACGTTCTTCTCGCGCGTCGGGGCCCGCAACTACCACAACCCGATGGTCGAGCAGGACAACGCCCCCAGCGGCACCGACCCGGCCCAGTCGCTGAACCACGCGAAGATCGGGTACGACAACATCGCGGCCCTGCGCAAGTGCCGCTGACGCACCGGCGTCCCGGCGACGGGCGCCCCTGAGCCAGGAGCAGCACATCAGGCGGCCCTCCCCACGACGCACCATGTGGGGAGGGCCGCCTGATCGGTTCTCGCTGCCGTGCTCGTCTCCCACCCGCCGGCGAGGCCGGCCGGGCGAGGGTCCGTCAGCCCGCCGGCTGCGGCGACGGCGTCAGGACGTCGCCGTCGCGTCCGGGCTGCCGCAGCAGCAGCGCGATGGCCGCCGCCACCATCGAGATGCCGCCGGCCAGCGCGTACGCGCCGTTGTAGCCCCAGGCGGCGACCACCATCGAGCCGAGCCCACCGCCGAACAGGCCGCTGATCAGCTTGCCGCTGTACACCAGCCCGTAGTTGGTGGCGTTGTAGTTCTCGCCGAAGTAGTCCGGAGTCAGCGCCGCGAACATCGGGTAGAAGGCGCCACCGCCGAAGCCGGAGAGGAAGGCGAAGAACAGGAACAGCCACTCACTCTTGATGTCGCCCGCCCAGATCACTCCGAACTGCGCGAGCCCCAGGACCACGATGACGAAGACCAGGGTCATCTTGCGGCCCCAGGTGTCGGACAGCCAGCCCACGACGGCCCGCCCGACGCCGTTGATGACGGCCATGATGCCCATGGAGGACGCCGCGACCAGCGGACCGAAGCCGACCTCCTTGGCGAAGTCGACCTGGAAGGAGATCCCGAAGATCGACACGCCCGCGGTCATGACCAGGGTGATCCACATCAGGGGGAGCACCCCCGACCTGATGGCCTCCTTGGGTGTGTACTGCTTCACCGCGGGAGGGTTCTTGGCCAGGCTGGCGGCCGACTTGGCGTCGCCGCCATGCGTCAGCGGGTCGATGTCGGCGGGCCACCAGTTCTTCGGCGGGTCCTTGAAGAAGAACGCGCAGGACAGCACGACGATCATCACGTAGCACCCGATGAGGTCCAGGACGCGGTGGTAGTTCCCGGTGTCGAACGCGTAGTTGAAGATGAAGATGAACGGCAGGGAGCCGTACGCGAATCCGCCGTTGACGAACCCTGTCCTGGCGCCCCGGCGCTCCGGGAACCACTTGCCGACCATGTTGATGCAGGTCGCGTAGACGAGGCCGGAACCGATGCCACCGATGACACCGAAGCCGAGGATCGCCAGGAGGACGTTGCTCAGGTGCGAGAGGGCGAGGAAGCCGATCACGCACATGCCGGCGCCGAGGTACATCGCCTTGCGGGCGGTGAGGACCCCCTTCTCCCGCATCCAGCCCGCGGGGAAGGCGACGCCCGCCTGGAAGAAGACCCAGACGCTGAGGATCCAGAAGGTGTTGCTCTGCGTCCAGCCGTGCGCGTGGGACAGGGTGTCCTCGGCGGAGCCGTACGCGTACTCGAAGACACTGATGGCCATCATGGCGACCCACGGGAGGTACACCATGAACGTGCGGGAGTGCCCGAGGATGTCCCGGTCCGTCTCGCCGATCCGATAGACGCGGCCCCGGGCGTCGGTGACTTCACGGTACGAGCGGTTCGAGGCGCCGGCGCCGGCCGGTGAGCCCTGTGCGGCGATGCGTTCCGTCGTCATTTCACGCCATCTCCTCGCCGAGCGGTTGCGGGTTGGGGACGATGCCGCGGGCCCTGGGGCGGCCCGGGGACTTCAGGAAGAGCGCCAGCACGGCGGAGGCCAGGCCGATGGAGCCCGCGAGCACGAACGCGCCGTGGTAGTCCCAGGCGCCCACGACGACCGCGCCCATGCCCGAGCCGACGAGGCCCGAGATCAGCTTCGAGCTGTAGACCATGCCGTAGTTGGAGGCGTTGTTGTTCTCGCCGAAGTAGTCCGCCGTCATGGCCGCGAACAGCGGGAAGATCGCCCCGCCGCCGAAGCCGGAGACCATGGAGCAGAACAGGAAGAACGGCATGCTGCCCATCTGGCCGGAGACGAGCACACCGAACTGTGCGGAGCCGAGGACCAGACACACGATGATCAGTGTGTTGCGGCGCCCGAAGCGGTCGGAGATCCAGCCGATCACGCCGCGGCCGGTTCCGTTGACGATGGCCTTCAGGGACATCGCCGTGGCGACGATCCCTCCGGCGAAACCCATGTCCTTGCCGAACGGCACCTGGAAGGCGATGCCGAAGATGTTGATCCCCGCGGTGCACAGCAGACAGAACCACATCATCCACAGAACGGGGGTACGGGCGGCCTCCCTCGGGGTGTACTGCTTGACGGCCGGCGGGTTCTTCTCCAGTGCCCGCCGGATCTTGGGGTCGTCGGACACCTTGAGCGGGTCCACGTGCGGCGGCCACCAGCCCTTGGGCGGATCCTTGAAGAACCAGCCCGCGAAGGCGACCACGGCGCAGCAGATCAGGCCGACCGAGATGAGGACGCCCTGGTAGTTGCTGAGGTCCATGTAGGAGGTGAACAGGAAGACGAACGGCACCGAGCCGTAGGCGAAACCGCCGTTGACCAGGCCGGTCTTGCCGCCCTTGCGCTCCGGGTACCACTTGCCGACCATGTTCACGCAGGTCGCGTAGACGAAGCCGGCGCCGATGCCGCTGAACATGCCGAAGCCGAGGTAGGCGACGGTGACATGCGGTGCGAACGCGAGCGAGAGATATCCCAGAATCGTGCCGAGCGCGCCGAGGAACATGGCGTAGCGCGCGGGCAGCCGCCCGCTCTCGCGCAGTTGCCCGGCGGGGAAGGCGACGGCGGCCTGGAAGAAGACCCAGACGCCCATCAGCCAGAAGATGTGCCCACTGCTCCACAGATGGGCGTCGTGCAGGGTGTCCTCGGCGGATGTGAACGCGTACTCCGAGGAACTGATGCCCAGCATCCCCATCCAGGGGAAGAGCACCATGGTCCAGCGTGGTCGCCCCATGATGTCGCGGTCGGTCTCACCGATGCGGTAAAGGCGGCCGTTGGGATCCGTCACCTCCCTGTAGGGGACGGACGTAGATAGGTCGGCGGTAGTCATGTCGGATCAGCACCCCTTGCGTCGAAAGATCTGGCCAGCGCCCCCTGTCCAAATGCCTTTCGTGTGCGCACGGGTCCTGGGGGCGGCCGACGCGCACCGTCGACCGCCCCCGCGCTCGGTCACCTCATGAACCGCCCCCCAACAGCCCCGCCGAGCGCGCCCAGCGGTACTTCGCGCCGAGGACGGCCACCGGCCTCTCGGTCGTGTACGGGTAGGCCACCACCCCGCGCTCGTAGAGGTACTGGCAGGCCTCCTCCACCTCGACGTCGCCCGCGAGCGACGCGACGACGGGCTTCTCGATGCCCCGCTCGCGGAATTCGGCCACCACGCGCGCGGTGAGCTCGGCGAACACCATGGGCGGGGTCACGATGGTGTGCCAGTAGCCGAGGACGAGCGCGTGGATGCGCGGGTCCTCCAGGCCCAGGCGGATCGTCGCCTCGTACGTCGACGGCGGCTCGCCGCCCGTGATGTCGACGGGGTTGCCCGCGGCGCCGAACGGCGGGATGAACTTCCGGAACGCCGCGTCGAGGTCCGGCGGGATCTCCATCAGGGACAGGCCGTTGTCGGTGACGGCGTCCGAGAGGAGCACACCGCTGCCGCCCGCGCCGGTGATGATCACGACGTTGTCGCCCTTGGGGGCGGGGAGCACCGGCAACGCGCGCGCGTACTCCAGCATGTCGTTCAGGCCGGGCGCCCGGATGACGCCGGCCTGCCGCAGGATGTCGTCGTAGACGGCGTCGTCGCCGGCGAGCGCCCCGGTGTGCGAGCCGGCCGCCTTCGCCCCGGCCGCGGTACGGCCCGCCTTGAGCACCACGACCGGCTTCTTCGGGACCGTCGCGCGGGCGGCCTCCACGAAGGCACGTCCGTCCTTGAGGTCCTCCAGGTGCATCGCGATGCACTCGGTGTGCGGGTCCTCGCCGAACCAGGTGAGCAGGTCGTCCTCGTCCAGGTCCGACTTGTTGCCGAGCCCGACGATCGCGGAGACGCCGGTCTTCGTCGTGCGGGCGAAGCCGAGGATCGCCATGCCGATGCCGCCGGACTGCGAGGTGAGCGCGACGCCGCCCTTCACGTCGTAGGGGGTGCAGAACGTGGCGCACAGGTCCTGCCACGTCGAGTAGTAGCCGTAGATGTTGGGGCCGAGGAGCCGGATGCCGTGCCGTTCGGCGATGGCCACGATCTCGTCCTGGAGCTCCTGCTCACCGGTCTCCGCGAAGCCCGAGGGGATCAGTACGGCGTTGGGGATCCCCTTGCGTCCCACCTCCTCCAGGGCCGAGGCCACGAACTTGGCGGGGATCGCGAAGACCGCCACATCCACCTCACCGGGAACGTCCGTGACACTCTTGTACGCCTTGCGGCCCAGAATGTCATCGGCCTTGGGGTTCACCGGATGGATCTCCCCGGAGAAGCCGCCGTCGACGAGGTTGCGCATGACCGAATTGCCGATCTTGCCTTGTTCGTTGGAGGCGCCGATCACGGCGACCGACGACGGCTGCATCAGGCGGCGCATCGAGGTGAGGATCTCCTCGCGGCCGTACTTGCGGCGCTCCTTGGGGGCCCCGTCCGCGAGGATCACGCGGATGTCCGCGGCGACGGCACCCTCCGGGGTGGCGATCACCGGGTTGAGGTCGACCTCGGCTATCTCCGGGAAGTCCGCGACGAGTTCGGAGACCCGGCGGATCTGCTCCGCTATCGCCCACCGGTCCACCGCCGGGGCGCCGCGTACCCCGCGCAGGATCTCCGCCGAGCGGATGGAGTCGAGCATCGACAGCGCCTCGTCGGCGTCCACGGGGGCGAGGCGGAAGGTGACGTCCTTGAGGACCTCGACCAGCACTCCGCCCAGCCCGAAGGCGACGACCTTCCCGAACGTCGGGTCGGTGACCGCGCCGACGATGACCTCCTGGCCCTTGGGGAGCAGTTCCTGCACCTGGACACCGTCGATACGGGCCTGTGGGTCGTACGCCCGCGCGTTCTCGACGATCTTGTGGAAGGCCGCCCGTACGTCCGCGGCGCCCTGCACGCCGACGATCACGCCGCCGGCGTCGGTCTTGTGCAGGATGTCGGGGGAGACGATCTTCATCACGACGGGCCCGCCGAAGCGCGCCGCGCAGGCCACCGCCTCGTCGACGTCCGTCGCGAGATCCTCGCCGGGGACGGCGATCGCGTACGCGTCGGCGATCACCTTTCCCTCGGGCGCGGTGAGCGCGGTCCGGCCCTCGGCCCGCACGGCGTCGAGGAGCGTCCGCACCCTCAGCACCCGGTCTTCGGCCATCAATCAGATCACTCCGTTCGACTTGAGCAGGCGCAGTTCCTCGTCGCCGAGGCCGAGCTCGCCGATGTAGACCTCTTCGTTGTGCTCACCGAGCAGCGGTGAACTGGTCACGTCCACGGGGGAGTCGGAGAGCTTCAGCGGGCTGCCCACCGTGGTGAACTCGCCGCGCTGCGGGTGCGGCACCGTCACGACCATCTCGTTGGCGACCAGCGACTCGTCCTCGATGATCTCCCTGGTCGACAGGATCGGACCGCAGGGGATGTTGTGGGCGTTCAGCTTCTCCAGCACCTCCCACTTGGGGAGGGTGGACGACCACTCCTCGATGAGCTGGAACATCTTGTTGAGCTGGGGCAGCCGGGCCTCCGGAGTGGCCCACTCGGGGTCGTCCGCCAGCTCGGGGCGTCCGATGAGTTCGCTGATCGGCTTCCAGCCGACGGGCTGCACGATGACGTACACGTAGTCGTTGGGCCCGCCCGGCGCGCACTTGACGGCCCAGCCCGGCTGCCCGCCGCCCGACGCGTTCCCGGACCGGGGAACCTCGTCGCCGAAGTCCTCGTTGGGATATTCGGCGAGCGGGCCGTGTGTCAGGCGCTGCTGATCGCGCAGCTTCACCCGGCAGAGGTTGAGCACGGCATGCTGCATGGCGACGTTGACCCGCTGCCCACGCCCGGTGTTCTCCCGCTGGAACAGCGCCGCGAGAATCCCCGCCACGGCGTGGACGCCCGTGCCCGAGTCACCGATCTGGGCCCCCGTCGCCAGCGGCGGTCCGTCCTCGAAGCCGGTGGTCGACATCGACCCGCCCATGGCCTGCGCGACGACCTCGTACGCCTTGAAGTTGGTGTACGGGCCGTCCCCGAACCCCTTGATGGAGGCATAGACGATACGGGGATTGATCTCCTGGATGCGGTCCCAGGTGAAGCCCATGCGGTCGACCGCGCCGGGGCCGAAGTTCTCGACCATGACGTCGGAGCGCCGGATCAGTTCGGTGAGGATCTCCTTGCCGCGCTCGGTCTTGGTGTTCAGGGTGATGCTCCGCTTGTTGCAGTTGAGCATCGTGAAGTAGAGGGAGTCGACGTCCGGGAGGTCGCGCAGCTGTTTGCGCGTGATGTCGCCGGTCGGCGCCTCCAGCTTGACGACGTCCGCGCCCAGCCAGGCCAGCAGCTGGGTCGCGGAGGGCCCGGACTGGACGTGCGTCATGTCGAGGACTCGGATGCCTTCGAGAGCCTTGGTCATGGCCGGGTCACCTCACTTGTACATCGTCTGGTTCATGGTTCCGGGGGCGTACGCGTCCGGGTCGACCCAGACGTTGATCAGCGACGGCTTGCCCGACTCGCGGGCGCGCCGCAGGGCGGGGCCGATGTCGGCGGGGTCGCGGACCTCCTCGCCGTAACCGCCCAGCATCTGGGCGAACTTGTCGTAGTGGACGTCGCCGAGGGTGTTGCCGACGCGTTCACGCTCCAGGCCGTACTTCTGGGCCTGGCCGTAGCGGATCTGGTTCATCGAGGAGTTGTTGCCGACGATGCCGACGAAGGGGAGGTCGTAGCGGACGAGGGTCTCGAAGTCCCAGCCGGTCAGGGAGAAGGCGCCGTCGCCGAAGAGGGCGACGACCTCCTTGTCGGGCCGGGCCTTCTTGGCCGCGAGCACGAAGGGGATGCCGACGCCGAGCGTGCCGAGCGGTCCCGGGTCCATCCAGTGGCCCGGCGACTTGGGCTGTACGACCTGCCCGGAGAAGGTGACGATGTCACCGCCGTCGCCGATGTAGATCGAGTCCTCGGTGAGGAAGTCGTTGATCTCGCTCACCAGCCGGTACGGATGGATGGGTGAGGCGTCGGACTTCAGGCTGGGCAGCCGCTTCTCGATCGCGGTCTGCTCGGCGGCCCGCAGTTCGTCCAGCCACTCCTTGCGCTTGGACGCCCCGCCGTTGATGCGGCCGGAGGCCGCCTCGGTCACCGACTTCAGGATCAGTCCGGCGTCGCCGACGATGCCCAGGTCGACGTCGCGGTTCTTGCCGACGGTCCGGTAGTCGAGGTCGATCTGCACGACGGTCGCGTCCGGCGACAGCCGCTTGCCGTAGCCCATGCGGAAGTCGAAGGGCGTGCCGACGATGACGATGACGTCGGCGTTGGAGAACGCGTAGCGGCGGGAGAGCTGGAAGTGGTGCGGGTCGCCGGGCGGCAGCGTGCCGCGGCCGGCGCCGTTCATGTAGGCGGGGATGTTCAGGGTGCGCACGAGGTCGATCGCGGACTCGGTGCCGCGGGTCGTCCAGACCTGGCTGCCCAGCAGGATGGCCGGCTTCTCGGCGTGCACGAGCAGGTCGGCGAGCTTCTCGATCGCCTCGGGCTCGCCGGCCGAGCGGGTCGAGGCGCGGTAGCGGCCGGCCGCGGGGATGCGGGCCTTCTCCAGGGGCACCTTCGCGTCCAGGACGTCCCGTGGGATCTCCAGGAACGAGGGGCCGGGCGCCCCGTGGTAGCACTCGCGGAACGCCATCGACACCATGTCGGCGGCGCGCGCGGTGTCCGGCACCGTCGCCGCGAACTTGGTGATCGGCGTCATCATGTCGACGTGCGGCAGGTCCTGGAGGGACCCCATCTTGTGCTGGGTGTGCGCTCCCTGACCGCCGATCAGGAGCATCGGGGACTCGGCGCGGAAGGCGTTGGCGACGCCGGTCACCGCGTCGGTGGTCCCGGGACCCGCCGTGACCACGGCGCATCCCGGCTTGCCGGTGATGCGTGCGTAACCGTCGGCGGCGTGGGCGGCGACCTGCTCGTGGCGTACGTCGACGACCTCGATGCCCTCGTCGACGCAGCCGTCGTAGATGTCGATGATGTGGCCGCCGCAGAGGGTGTAGATGACCTCCACACCCTCGGCTTTGAGTGCCTTGGCGACCAGGTGCCCACCGGAGATGAAGGTCGTGTTGGTGTCGCTGCTGCCGTCGGGCATGGCGAAGTCCTGTCCCTTCGTAGGGGGTTGGAACGCTCTCGCGGTACATTGCATACAGTCGACGAATACTGTATGAAGCTTGTTATCCCGCATCCGGTGGGTGGTGTCCAGGGGGCGTGCGGCACTTTTCGAAGGCCTGGGGGTCGCTCCCCAGATGACTCAGCAGACAGGAGCCGGGAATGGACCTGTACGAGCACCAGGCAAGGGAACTCTTCGAGGAATACGGCATCTTGGTACCGAGGGCCGAGGTCACGGACTCGCCCAAGGAAGCGCGCGAGATCGCCCGCAGGCTCGGCGGCCGCGTGGTCGTCAAGGCTCAGGTGAAGACCGGAGGGCGCGGCAAGGCGGGCGGCGTCAAACTCGCCGCCGACCCCGCTGCCGCCGAACTGACGGCACGCCAGATTCTGGGCATGGACATCAAGGGGCACACCGTCGGCAAGGTGATGCTGGCCCAACCCGTCGACATCGCGACCGAGTTCTACGTCGGTTACGTCCTCGACCGCGCCGCCGGGCGCTTCCTCGCGATCGCCTCCGCCGAGGGCGGCATGGAGATCGAGGAGGTCGCCGCGACCAGGCCCGAGGCCGTGGCGCGCGTCGCCATCGATCCCGCCGAGGGCGTCACCTCGGCCAAGGCCGCCCACATCGCGGAGGCGGCCGGTCTGCCGCCGCAGACGGTGGACGTCCTCGTGCGGCTCTGGGAGGTGCTGACCCGTGAGGACGCCGTCCTGGTGGAGGTCAACCCGCTCGTACGGACCGCCCAGGGACAGATCCTCGCGTTGGACGGCAAGGTCACGCTGGACGACAACGCCCGCTTCCGCCAGTCGCGTTGGGGCGAACAGGACACCGCGCACGACGACCCGCTGGAGGCGGCAGCCGCCGCCAAGGGCCTCAACTACGTGAAACTGGACGGCGAGGTCGGCATCATCGGCAACGGCGCGGGACTGGTCATGTCGACCCTGGACGTCGTCGCCGGCTGCGGAGCCCGTCCCGCCAACTTCCTCGACATCGGCGGCGGAGCCTCCGCCCGGGTCATGGCGGACGGCCTGTCCGTCGTCCTCTCCGACCCCTCGGTGAAATCCGTCTTCGTCAACGTCTTCGGCGGCATCACCGCCTGCGACGCCGTCGCCGACGGCATCGTGCAGGCCCTGGAGAGCGTGCGGTTGACCAAACCGCTCGTGGTGCGGCTCGACGGCAACAACGCCGTACGCGGCAGGGCCGTCCTCGACGAACGCGCACACCCCCTGGTCGAGCAGGCCACCACCATGGACGGCGCCGCGCGCCGCGCCGCCCGACTCGCCGCCGCCAGCTGAAGGAGCCGGACATGGCCATCTTTCTCACCAAGGAGTCCAAGGTCCTCGTCCAGGGCATGACCGGCGGCGAGGGCATGAAGCACACCCGGCGGATGCTCGCGGCCGGCACGGACGTGGTCGGCGGCGTCAACCCCCGCAAGGCGGGCCGGACCGTCGACTTCGACGTCCCCCAGGGCCTTGAGGGCCTGGGAGGTGCCCCCATCTCCGTACCGGTGTTCGGCTCGGTGGCCGAGGGCATCGAGGCGACCGGCGCCGATGTCAGCGTCGTCTTCGTGCCGCCCGCCTTCGCCAAGGCCGCCGTCATGGAGGCGGCCGACGCGGGCATCGGACTCGCTGTCGTGATCACCGAGGGCATCCCGGTCCACGACTCGGTCTCCTTCCACGCCTACGCCACCGCACGCGGCACCCGCGTCGTCGGCCCCAACTGCCCCGGCCTGATCACCCCCGGGCAGGCGAACGCGGGCATCATCCCCTCCGACATCACCAAGCCCGGCCGGATCGGCCTGGTCTCCAAGTCGGGCACCCTCACCTACCAGCTCATGTACGAGCTCCGCGACATCGGGTTCTCGACCTGCGTCGGCATCGGCGGCGATCCCGTCGTCGGCACCACCCACATCGACTGCCTCGCCGCCTTCCAGGACGATCCCGACACCGAACTCGTCATCCTCATCGGCGAGATCGGCGGCGACGCCGAGGAACGGGCCGCCGCGTACATCCGCGACCACGTGACCAAGCCCGTCATCGGCTACATCGCCGGATTCACCGCGCCCGAGGGCAAGACGATGGGCCATGCGGGAGCGATCGTGTCCGGCTCGTCGGGCACAGCGCAGGCGAAGAAGGAGGCGCTGGAGGCGGCCGGGGTGCGCGTGGGGGGCACGCCCACCGAGACCGCCCGTCTGGTGCTGGCCCGCCTGGAGGAGCGCGTGACGTCACTCATAGTCGACGCGAGGTGACTGTCGGAAACGAGGCGGTCTCACTACCGTCCTGAAGGAGCACGCGACCACGCCTTCTCGAACAGCCACGCGACCACCGCCCCGCAGGGAGCCGGAGCACGGGACCACCGTCCCGTACCGCTCGGCGCAGCCGACCACCGTCGGTACGGCGCACGTGCGTGACCGACTTCCGGATACGTCGTCGCCCCGCGCGACAACAAGCCGGGCACGTCGTCGCCGTGCGCGACCGCCGGCCCACAGTGCTCCGGCCCGCGCGACGGCGACGACCGTCCGGCGCCGACGTGCGCGACGGCGACAACGGAAGGGCGCCGACCCGCGCGACGGCGACAACGGAAGGGCGCCGACCCGCGCGACGGCGACAACGGAAGGGCGCCGACCCGCGCGACGGCGACAACGGAACGGCGCCGACGACCACGACCACACGTCCGCACGACACCACCGACGAGGGTCAACGCCCACCCACCCATCCCACCCACCCACTCGTCCGCCCGCACGACATCGACGTCCACGACCACACGTCCGCACGACATCGACGAGCGTCACCACACACCCGTACGGCACCGGCCCGCGCGACACCCGTCCGAACCGGAACCGACGGCCGCGCCCGTCCGATACGCCGGCCGGCACGACCCACGGTCCGAGCCACCCTCCTCGGCCCCGCCACGCCGGCCACGCCCCCCGCCCCCGACTGTGCACCGAGAGCGGAGACACCCCATGGCAATCCACCACGACACCTCACCGCCCCAGACCCTCACCCTCAAGTCCGGCACCTCCTGGACCGACGCGTGGCAGCGATGCCTCGCCGTCGCCCCCGAGGCCTTCCGCGACGACCGCGTGCTCAACCTCTGGAACGCCGCATGGCAGGCGGACGGCCGCGCGCTGCCCGCCACCAGCCCCGTGGACCAGAGCCCCATCGCGGGCCCGCCGCGCCTGGACGGCGCCACCGCCCGGCAAGCGGTGCGCGCCGCCCTCGACCAGCACCGCGCCTGGCGCCATGTGCCGCTCGCCGAGCGGAGCGCCCGCGTGGCGGCGACCCTCGACGCACTCACCGAGCACCGCGAACTGCTCGCCCTCCTGCTCGTCTGGGAGATCGGCAAGCCCTGGCGGCTCGCCCAGGCGGACGTGGACCGGGCGATCGACGGCGTGCGCTGGTACGTCGACGGCATCGAGCCCATGGTGGCCGGCCGCGCCCCGCTCGAAGGCCCCGTCTCCAACATCGCCAGCTGGAACTACCCGATGAGCGTGCTCGTCCACGCCATGCTGGTGCAGGCACTGGCAGGCAACGCAGTCATCGCCAAGACCCCGACCGACGGCGGTGTCGCCTGCCTCACCCTGGCCTGCGCGCTCGCCGCACGGGAAGGGATCCCCGTCACCCTCGTCAGCGGCAGCGGAGGCGAGCTGTCCGAGGCGCTGGTGCGGGCGCCCGAGATCGGCTGCGTCTCCTTCGTCGGCGGCCGGGACACCGGCGCCGCCGTGGCCACCGCCGTCGCCGACCTCGGCAAGCGGCACGTGCTCGAACAGGAAGGACTCAACACCTGGGGAATCTGGAACTACACCGACTGGGACGCGCTGGCGGCCGTGGTCCCCAAGCTCTTCGACTACGGCAAGCAGCGCTGCACCGCCTATCCGCGCTTCGTCGTCCAGCGCGCCCTGTTCGACGAGTTCCTCGCCGCCTACCTGCCGGCCGTCCGTACCCTGCGGGTCGGTCACCCGCTCGCCGTCGAGCAGCGCGACGACCCGTACCCCAGCCTGGACTTCGGCCCCGTCATCAACGCGGCGAAGGCCAAGGACCTCGACGACCAGGTCGCCGAGGCCATCGACCGGGGCGCCGTCCCGCTGCACCGCGGCAGCCTGTCCGACGCCCGCTTCCTGCCCGGCCAGGACACCTCGGCGTACCTCCAGCCGGTCACGCTCCTCAACCCGCCGCCGTCCTCGCCGCTGCACCACGCGGAGCCCTTCGGCCCGGTCGACACCATCGTCCTCGTGGACACCGAGGCCGAACTCCTCGCCGCCATGAACGCCTCCAACGGCGCGCTCGTCGCCACCCTGTCGACGGACGACGAGGCGACGTACGCGCGGCTCGCCCCGCAGATCCGGGCCTTCAAGGTCGGACAGAGCAAGCCGCGCTCGCGGGGTGACCGGGACGAGCTGTTCGGCGGATTCGGGGCGTCATGGCGCGGCGCGTTCGTGGGCGGCGAGCTGCTGGTGCGCGCGGTGACGCAGGGACCGGCGGGGGAGCGGCTGCCCGGCAACTTCCCGGACTACCACCTCATGCCGTGAGGGCCTGTCGTCTCCCGTCGTGACCGTGCCGCCCGCTCGTGCGGGGCCTCCCCTCACGGGACGAGGCCCCGACGTGCCGGGAGGGGGTGAGCGGCGCCCGTGCCGGGGCGCCGCTCACCCGCGGTCCCGATGATCTCCGGAGATCGCGCCGCCCGGCGCGTCGGCACGCCTCCGTAGTCGGCAGGCCACCCAAGGTGAGGCCTCGAGGTGCTCCCTTCTGGCTCCCTCACACCGGCTCCGGCAGCACGGAAACGCAGGTGAAAGGCACTCCGAAAGCTTGGTATTGTTGTCCGTGTCGCCGCGGGGAACACCCCCGGCCAGGCGGCAGACACCTGGTCCGGGTGGCGGAATGGCAGACGCGCTAGCTTGAGGTGCTAGTGCCCTTTATCGGGCGTGGGGGTTCAAGTCCCCCCTCGGACACCATCAACAACCATTGACGGTACGCAGTTGAGGGCCTCGACGTCACAGTCGCGGCCCTCTTTGCGTGTTCGTAGCTGATGGCGATGCCCGCGGCTTCGTTTGGGCGACGTGACGCAACCGCAGTCCCGCACGCGGCGAGGGCTGCTCGAACGTCCTGACGCCGCAGGCGGCGGGCGACGCGGTGTCGCCCGCCGCCTGGCGGGAGGGATTCAGGTGCAGATGCTCGGGGAGCGACGTGGCGTCAGCCGGTCGCGCTGCCCGCGACCCACTCGTCCCACGGCATGTTCCAGTCGCTGAGGCCGTTGTCGGGGGCCAACTTGGTCTTGTCCGCGGAGTTCTTGACGATCACGACGTCACCGATCATCGAGTTGTCGAAGAACCACGCGGCGGGCTGCTTGGCGTTGCCGCCGCCCCTGACGTCCTTCAGGCCCACGCAGCCGTGGCTGGTGTTGACCTTGCCGAAGATCCCGTTGGCAGCCCAGTAGTTGCCGTGGATGAAGGTCCCCGAGTCGGTCAGGCGCATGGCGTGCGGTACGGCCTCGATGTCGTAGGAGGGCTTGCCGTCCTTCTTCGTGAGCCCGACGGTCGCGCCGTTCATGCGGATGTGCCGGAACTTCTCGGAGATGACCATCTGACCGTTGTAAGTCGGGTGCTCGGCGCTGCCGGACGAGATCGGAATGGTCTTGATCGTCTTGCCGTTCCGTACGACGGTCATCTGCTTCGTCTTGGCGTCGACCGTGCTGACCTGGCTCCGGCCGATGTTGAACGTGACCGTCTTCTGGATGCCGTTGAGGTCGAGCGTGACGGTGACGGTGGAGCCGGGCTCCCAGTAGGTCTCGGGGCGGAAGTCCAGGCGGTAGTCGTTGAACCAGTGGCCGACGACCTGCTGGCCGCTGCTGGAGCTGACCTGGATCTTCGACTCCACGGCGGCCTTGTAGCCGATCGCCTGGTCGAAGTTGACCGTCACCGGCATGCCCACGCCGACGGTCGAGCCGGCCTCGGGGGAGAGGTGCCCGATGAAGTTGTTCGCCGGGGAGACCGTGGTGATCGTGGCGTTCGCGGTGACGGCGCGGCCCTTGGCGTCCTTGGCCTCCGCGGCGACCTGATACCGGGTGGCCCGCTCCAGGTGGCCCTTCGGCTTCCAGGACGTGCCGTCGGCGGACAGGGCGCCCGGAACCTCGGCACCGGTCGCGACGGCGGTCATGGTCACCTTGGTGAGCGTGCCGTTGCTGACGGTGACCTTGACGGAGTCATCGATCCCGACGGCGTAGGCCCCTTGCCTGGGCGTGATCTTTATTCGGGCGTCGGAAGCCTCCTGGGTGGCTGCCTGATCCGCCTGCGGTTTCGGGTGAGTCCCGGCGCCGTCACCGCTGGTGGCAGCGTTGCTGGTACCGCCGAGGGCCGTGAGTGAGAGCACGCCGCCGAGTATGCCGACCGCAGCCACCATTCGGGCGCGCCCTTTACATGCCGTGATCAAACGCTTCTCCCGTGTCACTGGTCGTTGAATCCCTGGAGCTGGATGCCGAGGCAGTCCAGCTAGCTATAAAACTCTTTATATGGGTCTATCGGCACCTAAATGAGCGAACTGTGGTGAAAGCCACGCGCCGTCGAGCATGTAGCCGAGGCCCTGCTCACTCTGGCCAGGTGTGCAGATCATCCTCAGGGCGTCCTCGCAGTAGACGAATCCGCCACTTCATGCCCCGTGGCGCGCTGATTAGCGTCGGTGTCCTGGAGCGGGAGATCGGGCCTGGTCACCGGCCTTGCCCGTGGTTCCGCGATTCCCGAGCTGCCACGAGGAGTACAGAACGTCGTGAGCGAGATCCGCACGCTGCGCAACTACATCGACGGACGGTTCGTCGACGCCCAGGACGGGCGCACGCTTCCGGTCGTCGACCCCGCCACCGGCGAGGTGTACGCCAGTTCACCGCTGTCGGGGGCGGCGGACGTGGACGCGGCGATGACGGCCGCGGCGGCGGCCTTCGCGGTGTGGCGCGACTCCACGCCCAGCACCCGGCAGCGCCTCCTGCTGAGGGTCGCCGACGTCGTCGAGGCGCGTGCCGAGGAACTCGTCGAGGCGGAGTGCCGCGACACCGGCAAGCCCCGCGCCGTGACCCGGACCGAGGAGATCGTTCCGATGGTCGACCAGCTGCGCTTCTTCGCGGGCGCGGCACGGCTGCTGGAGGGCAGGTCGGCAGGGGAGTACGCGGAGGGTCTGACCTCCATCATCCGCCGGGAACCCATCGGGGTGTGCGCGCAGGTCGCGCCGTGGAACTACCCGATGATGACGGCGGTGTGGAAGTTCGCCCCGGCGATCGCCGCCGGCAACACCGTGGTTCTCAAGCCCTCGGACACCACCCCGGCCTCCACGGTGCTGCTCGCCGGGATCGTCGGCGGTGTGCTGGAGGAGCTGGGGCTGCCCGCGGGCGTGCTCAACGTCGTGTGCGGCGACCGCACCTCCGGGCAGCTGATGGTCGAGCACCCGGTACCGGCCATGGCCGCCATCACCGGTTCGGTGCGTGCCGGCGTGCAGGTCGCCGAGAGCGCCGCCAAGGACCTCAAGCGCGTCCACCTGGAGCTCGGCGGCAAGGCCCCGGTCGTCGTGTTCGACGACGCGGACCTCGCCCAGGCCGTCGAGGGCGTCACCACCGCCGGCTTCTTCAACGCCGGCCAGGACTGCACGGCCGCGACCCGCGTGCTGGTGCACGAGTCCGTCCACGACGAGTTCGTCGCCGCGCTCGCGAAGGCCGCCGCCGACGTCAGGACCGGTGGCGTCGACGAGGAGGGCGTGCTCTTCGGCCCCCTCAACAACGCCAACCAGCTGGCCCAGGTGAGCGGATTCGTCGACCGGCTTCCCCCGCACGCCAAGGTGGAGACGGGCGGCCACCAGGTCGGCGAGAAGGGCTACTTCTACGCCCCGACCGTCGTCTCCGGCCTCGCGCAGGACGACGAGATCGTCCAGAACGAGGTCTTCGGCCCGGTCGTCACCGTGCAGTCGTTCGCCGACGAGGACCAGGCCGTCGAGTGGGCGAACGGCGTCGACTACGCCCTCGCCTCGTCCGTGTGGACCAAGGACCATGCCCGCGCGATGCGCATGTCGAAGCGCCTCGACTTCGGCTGCGTGTGGATCAACACCCACATGATCCTGGTCGCCGAGATGCCGCACGGCGGCTTCAAGAAGTCCGGTTACGGCAAGGACCTGTCGGCGTACGGCTTCGAGGACTACACCCGCATCAAGCACGTGATGACGTCGCTGTGACGCGCTGAGGCGGGCGTCGCCCGGCACGGCACGGGGCCGGACACCCGGAGGACAGGGTGCCCGGCCCCACGACAGACGGTTCCGTGCCGGACGGTTCCACCTTGCACGGCTCCGTGCCGCACGGCTCCGCGTCGCACGGGTCCGACGCCTGCGACCGCCGTCAGCAGGCGCCCTCGTCCTGCCAGGGTCCCCATTCCGAGGCCCCCGGCGCCTCGTTCTGGGTCCACCACTTGGCCTTCCAGTTGTGCTTGTTGTACGAGACCTCGTTGCCGGCCGTGTAGACCGCCGTCGAGCTCCAGGCGGTCTTGCACGCGGTGTTCGGCGGGGTCGGCGTCGGGGTCGGCGTGGGAGTGTCGGTGGGCGGGGTGACGCCCGCGAACTTCACCGAGTACTTGGCGAAGTCCCACGCGTTCTGCGTCACGCTGGAGCATGTGCCCGATGTGCGGCCGCCGTTGTCGGCGGGGGTGCACTGACGGTCGCGGTTGAGGGACCAGAAGGTGAAGCGGTCCATGTTGTGGCTGGTGGCGTAGTCCAGCACCGTCTGGAAGTCGGCCTGCGAGAAGTACTCGCCGGTGTCGCTGCGGCCGTTCATGCCGGAGAAGCCCTCGTGGGCGTAGGCGGTGGCCTGGTCCCAGCCGAAGGTGGACTGGAGGATCGCGTTGAAGTTGGTGAGCGCGCCGGTCTGGGAGGCGGCGCCGTTGAAGCCGCCGTCGAACGGCATGATGGAGAAGTTGTTCGGCGTGAACCCCTGGGACTTCGCCTCCAGCAGCATCTGCTTGCCGAACCAGCCGGTGCCGTCCGCCGTCCCCGCCGTGGTGACGGAGACGTAGAGGCCCGGGTTGTTCTGCTGGAGGATCTTGGCGGCGCCGATCTCGTTCCTGATGGCCGCCGTGTTCTCGTACTCCGGCTCCTCCAGGTCGAAGTCGATGGCGTGCAGGCCGTACTTGGTGATGACCTGCTGGTACGCCGCCGCGGTGGACGCCGGATCCGAACAGGCCTGTCCGAGCTTGGTGCCGCCGTATCCGCCGATGGACACGGAGACGTCGCCGCCCTTGGCGCGGATGGCGTTGACGACCGACTGCACGGCGGTGTCCGAGGAGACCGCCGCGGTGCCGCCCCAAGTCGGCGAACAGCCACCGCCGTTGGGGGCCAGGACGAACGC
Source organism: Streptomyces sp. NPDC025784 (assembly GCF_055558435.1). Classification (NCBI taxonomy): domain Bacteria; kingdom Bacillati; phylum Actinomycetota; class Actinomycetes; order Kitasatosporales; family Streptomycetaceae; genus Streptomyces; species Streptomyces sp. NPDC025784. The sequence continues at coordinate 530,329 of NZ_JBVHMN010000002.1, read as the reverse complement.
CAGCTGGAACGCCTTGAGACCGGTCGCGTCCATGATGGCGCCCGCGTCCGGCGGGTCGTTGTCCAGTGGCATCAGATACGGGGCGGCCGCGTACCAGCGGTTGCTGAGCGCGGTGGTCGCGCCCGAGGCGTTGCCCGCGACGAGTGCGGTCGTGCCGACGGCGGCCAGGCTCACCGCGGCCGCGGCGCCCAGGCATGCGCGAAGACGTCTCACTGTGCCTCCAGGGGAGTGGGGGAAGGGCCCCAGCTTCCGGGCGCTGTCGCGATCACGTCAATGAGTTGGACTAGACCAAACGCCACTTTGGACTAGACCATGCGATTTCTTTACCCGGGCGCCCGCGGGTGAGGGTGCGGGCTCGACCCCCGCTTGCGGCCCGTGCGCGGACCGTCGCCCCTGCGCCCTCCCGCTCCGCACGCCGTCGCGCCTCTGGTAGGACAGCGTCCATGGCCATCGAGCGGTACATCGGCATCGACCTCGCCTGGTCCGAGGGCGGCCCCCGGGCCGGGCCCAACGAGACGGGCGTCGCCGTCGTCGACGCCTCGGGCGAGGTGCTCGACTGCGGCTGGACCCGGGGGATCGAGGAGACCGTGGCCTGGCTCGGCGAGGCGGCCGCGGGCGGCCCGGCGCTGGCGTTCGTCGACGCGCCCCTGGTCGTGGACAACCCGTCGGGACAGCGTCCGTGCGAGCGCGAGGTGGGGCGCCGGTACGGACGCTGGAAGGTGAGCGCGAACAGTACGAATCTGGCCTCGCCCCGCCTCGCCGGTGTGGTGCTGCGAAAACGGCTCCGGGCGGCCGGCTGGGTCTACGACGACGGACGGGGCGGGCCGCCGGGCACCGGGCGGGTCATCTCCGAGTGCTATCCGTACACGACCCTCGTCGGGGCGGCCGAATGGGGATACGCCGAGCAGCGCCCCACGTACAAACGCAGACCCGCGGGGGTGCCCGCGGCCGAGTGGCGGGCGGTGCGCGCCGCCGAGTGCGACCGGCTGATCGGGCGCCTGGCGGGTCTGGCCGTGGCGGATCCGCCGCTGCGGATCTCCTCCCACCCGGTCTCCCGCCGACTGGCGGACGAGCCCTCGCCCCTGGCGTCGGCCGCGTACAAGCACCGTGAGGACCTGGTCGACGCGCTGGTGTGCGCCTGGACGGCGGCCCTGTGGGTGCGCCACGGGCGGGCGCGCTGCCAGGTGCTCGGTGACGAGAGTCCGGCCGCGCCGGGGAAGGCCGCCACGATCATCGCGCCCGCCCGGCCCGAACAGCGCAGGGGGCCGTCGGACGAGGTCCGGTGAGCGTCAGCGCGTCGTGCGGACGCCGTCCAGGGCGACCGCCAGCACGCGGTCGCGCTGGGCGTCGTCCAGGAAGTTGGTGGCGGTGATGCCGGCCACCATGCGGAGCAGGTCGTCGAAGCCGATGTCCGTGCGCGCCGCGCCGGCCTCCTGCGCGCGGGTGAAGAGCGGCCCGCCGGCCTGGTACATGGACTCGCGGCAGGCCAGGAAGATCTCCGACTCGTCGTTGAGCGCCTCGCGGATGGCCCGCTTGGTGACCGTGTAGTCCACGAAGCGGCGCAGCCACGAGGCCAGCGCCTCCCACGGTTCCTGCCCGGCGACCTCCTGGGCCACCCGGCACAGGTCGTTCACCTCGTCCGCGTACACGCTCTCGAACAGATGGCGGCGGGTGGGGAAGTTCCGGTACAGCGTGCCGATGCCGACGCCCGCGCGGCGGGCGATGTCCTCCAGCGACGCCTCCGCGCCGTTCTCCGCGAACGCCTGGCGCGCGGCCGCGAGCAACGCGTCGTAGTTGCGCGCGGCGTCCTTGCGGTGCGGGCGCCGGGACGCGACGAGATCGTTGACGGGGAACGGCTGTGCCGTCACGGGTGCCTCCCTGAAGGGACCAGGTTGAAGCGGAGGTGTGCCTCCGGTACAGTGGAGGCGTACCTCCACTTTAGCAGTGCGGGGTGCGTTCGCCTCGGCGGTGTGCGGCCGCACACCGCGCAGGAGCGACAGCATCCCCGTACCGCGGCCCGGTGCCGAGACGTCGGCCGCCGGCGCGGGCCCCGCGACGACCGAGTCGTCCGCCGCCCGCACCACCCACACCCCACGTCCCTCAGGGGACCGCTCCGTGTGCTCGTCGGCGTGCTGCGCGCCGCCCCGCGGAGCGCCCCGTCCCCACGTTCGCGGCCCGACGACCTCGGCCGCACCTGTTCGCTTGTTCGGAGAGGCTCTTCATGCCCGGAAAATCCACTCGCCTCACCTTCACGGTCCTCGCGACCGGTGCGGGCGTGTTCGCCATGCTGCAGTCGCTGATCGCGCCGGCACTGCCGACCGTCCAGAACGCGATGCACACCTCCCAGTCCACCGTGACCTGGGTGATGACCGCCTACCTGCTGTCCGCCTCGGTCTTCACACCGATCCTCGGCCGGGTCGGCGACCTCGTCGGCAAGAAACGCACCCTCGTGGCCGTCCTCGTCGCCGTCCTCGCCGGCTGTCTGCTGGCCGCGCTCGCACCGACGATCGGCGTGCTCATCATCGCCCGCGTGATCCAGGGCATCGGCGGCGCGCTGTTCCCACTGTCCTTCGGCATCATCCGTGACGAATTCGCCCCGGCGGAGGTGAGCGGCAGCATCAGCAACCTGTCGGCGGTCATCGCCGCGGGAGGCGGTGTCGGCATCGTCGCGGCCGGTCCCATCGTGACCGCGCTCGACTACCGCTGGCTGTTCTGGCTGCCCGTCGCCGTCGTCGCCCTCACCGCGCTGATCGCCCTGCGCTACGTGCCCGAGTCGCCGCGCCGCGCGGAGGGCCGCGTCAACTGGCCGGGCGCCGTCCTGCTGTCCGGCTGGCTGGTCGCCCTGCTGCTGCCGCTGAGCCAGGCGACCCACTGGGGCTGGGGCTCCGCCCGGGTGATCGGACTGTTCGCGGCCGCCGTGCTGCTGTTCGCGCTGTGGCTGTTCGCCGAGGCCCGTTCGCAGAGCCCGCTGATCGACCTGCGCATCATGCGGCTGCCCGCGGTGTGGACCACGAACGCCGCCGCACTGCTCTTCGGCGCGGGCATGTACGCGATCTGGTCCTTCCTGCCCGGCTTCGTGCAGACGCCCGGCACCGCCGGGTACGGCTTCGGCACGAGTGTCACCGGCGCCGGACTGCTCATGCTGCCGATGCTGATCGCGATGTTCTGCTCGGGCGTCCTGAGCGGCCGTCTGGAACCCGTCCTGGGGGCGAAGAAGCTGCTCGTCGCCGGGGCCGCGCTCGGCGCGGTGGCCTGCGGCTTCCTGACCCTCGAACACGACGAGCAGTGGCATGTGGCCTTCGCGGCGGGCGTGTTCGGCCTCGGGATCGGACTGGCCTTCGCCTCGATGGCCCATCTGATCGTCGGCAGCGTCCCGCCCGAGCAGACCGGTGCCGCGACCGGGATGAACGCCAACATCCGGACCATCGGCGGATCCATCGGAGCCGCGCTGACCGGCGTGCTGGTGACCAGCCGCCTCCAGCCGTCCGGGCTGCCCTACGAGGCCGGATACACCCACGGGTTCGGCCTGCTCGCGCTGCTGTGCCTGGCCGCGGCGCTGGCCGCGCTCCTCGTGCCCGCGCAGCGTGCCCGCCGTCTCGCCGGCGCGCCCCGCGCCTTCGGCGACACGTCGGGTGCCGAGGCGGAGACCGCCCCGGCCGGCGTGCGGAGCTGAGACGGCACCGGCCGGCGCGCCGTGCCGGAGTCCCGGCTCGGCGCGCGGAACCGGCGAACGGACCTGCGGCCGGAGCGAAATCGCGCTCCGGCCGCAGGTCCGGCGGATGTCCGGTCAGGCGGAATCTGGTCCGGCGGACGTCCGGTCAGGCGGACGTCAGGACAGGCCGGCCGAGGACAGCCACTCCTTGGCCACGTCCAGCGGGTCCTTGTTGTCGTTCTGCACCTGGCCGTTGAGCTTGACCAGGGTCTCCGTGTCGAGCTTCGCCGAGACGGCGTTGAGGGCGGAGACACCCTCGGAGGAGAGACCGCTCTTGTACGCGAGCGGCGTCACGTTCTCGAACCCGAAGAGGCTCTTCGGGTCCTGGAGCACCACGAACTTGTTCTTGGCGATGCCGGGATCCGTCGAGAAGATGTCCGCGGCCTGGATGTTGTTGCCCTTGAGCGCCGCCACGGTCAGCGGGCCACCCGCGTCGAGCGCCTTGAAGGACTTGAAGTCCAGCCCGTACACGGACTTCAGACCCTTCAGCCCCTGCTGCCTGGTCTGGAACTCGGGCGAGCCGCCTATCACGATGTCCTTCGCCACGTCGGCGAGGTCGGCGATCGTCGACTTGTCGGTCAGGCTGTACTTCTTCGCCGTCGCCTCGTTGACCGCGACCGCGTCCTTGTCCTCGGCCGTGGACGGCTTCAGCAGGGTGAGCTTCGAGTCCAGCTTGGCGTTGATCGCCGTCGTGGTCTCGTCGACCGTCTTCGGGGTCGCCTTGGCGTCGAGGTACGCGAGCAGGGCGCCGTTGTACTCGGGCAGGACCGTGATGGTGCCGTTCTTGATCAGACCGTAGGTGGTCTCGCGGCTGCCGATGTTCAGCTTGTAACTGACCTTGATCCCCTTGGACTTGAGAGCCTCGCCGTAGATGTCGGCGAGCAGGATGCTCTCGGGGAAGTTGTTCGAACCGACGACGACCGTGCCGCCCTTGGCGGTGTCACCCTTCAACGGGTCGCTCTTGCCGGAGTCGTCGGAGGAACCGCAGCCCGTCAGTACGGCCGAGGCCGCAACCAGCAGGGAGACAGCGTACGTTGCGGATTTTCTGGTGCTTCTGGCGATGGTCACTTTGGTCATCCAGACTTGGCATGTGGTGGGGCGGTTTTGGCCGGAGCGCGGGGGTGTGGACGGTCCAGACGATCCAATCGAGCCGTCTCGCGGACCGTCAAGACACGAATAGATCACCGAAGGGGACCGAGCGGCTCCGCCCCGTGGGCGCAACGCGGTCAATATGCGTGTGAAACCGGCGCGTTCGCATGTCAGTTTTTGGTTGATCATGGCCGCACTCTTGCGGCAGCGGCTAGTGTGGGCCGCGTCGAGGGCCTTGTTCCACTTGTCGGCCTGACCATGCCGTCGCGACCGTTGATCCACACTGCCCTGGCGAACGGGCTTCCACGGGGAACGAAGTCAAGGAGGTTGGGTGCCCGCGCACAGACGAGCCGTCACCCCGGCACAGGCGTCGAAGGCTCCCCGCACGGACAGGACGCCGCCCCTCCTCGACCGCTGGCCCTTCCGCCGGAAACTCAACGTCCTGGTGATCGTCCCGCTCGCGGTCGTCTCCGCGATGCTGTCCTACGTCGTCTACGGGCAGATCGACCGCGCCCGCTCCGCCGCCGACACCGCCCGACTCGCCCGCGACAGCGTGCAGGTGACCAAGCTCATCGACGGTGTGCAGACCGAGCACCGCCAGGCGCTCCTCGTCTCCCTGCGTCACGAGGCCGCCCGCACGGGCGACAGCGCGCCCGACACCGCCGCCTATCTCCAGTCGCAGCAGAGGGTCACCGCGCAGATCGCGGCCGTCCGGTCGGCCTACGGGGACCGGCTGCCCGAGGCCGAGGCGCAGGCGCTCAAGGAACTGGAGGGCCTCGACAGCCTCCGCAAGACCGTGGAGCAGGGCCCCATCCCCGCGGACAACATCGACCCCGCGTACGGGTCCGTCATCGAAGGCCTCATCAACGGCCTCGGCCTCGGCCAGTCCGGCAGCGAGTCGTCCTCGTCCGCGGGCAATCTGCTCGACGCGCTGCTGCGCGCCGACACCGCCCACGCCTCCTTCGAGACCAGCGTCTTCGCCGCCCGCACCCGGGACCCCAACGCACTGATCGAGTTCACCGGCGCCGTCGGCGACTACGACCAGTACACCTACCAGGCCGAGCGGTTCACCCGGTTCGCCGACCAGGAACAGAGCAACGACCTCGCCGAGATCGAGCACAGCCCGTACCAGAGCGTGATCACGCAGCACTGGGCCGCCCTCCAGGTCGACCCCAGCGCTCTGGTCGCGGAGAACGCGACCCAGCTGCGCGCCGCACTCGACGACGCCCTGCGCGCCGACCCGACGTACGAACGCCAGGCGCAGGCCCGGCTGAAGGTCGTCCAGGGGCTCATCGACGAGATCGCCGCCGACACCCAGGACGCCTCGAACAGGGCCTGGTGGCAGGTGGCCTGGCTGATCGCCGGCACGCTGTTCGCCTTCGGCGCCTGGCTCCTGTTCTCCGTGCTCGTGCGCCGCTCCGTGGTGCGGACGGTGCGGACCCTCACCGGTGCGGCCCAGCACGTGGCCACCGCCGCCGAGACCGAGCTCGCCCGGGTCGCGGACGACGACGCCGACGACGCGGGACCGCCGCGGCTGGAGGCCGTACCGGTGCCCGTGCGGGACGAGATCGGCGAACTCGCCGAGGCCTTCAACCAGGTTCAGATCACCGCGTCCGCCCTGCTGGAGCGCCAGGTCGTCAGCCGCCGCAACATCGCCGAGATGTTCGGCAACGTCGGCCGCCGCGTCAGCAACCTGACCGCGCGTCAACTCGCGCTGATCGACTCCGTGGAGCGCGGCGAGACCGACCCCGAGGTCCTCGACCGGCTCTACCGCATCGACCACATCGCCGTACGTCTCCAGCGCAACGCGGACAGCCTCATGCTGCTCGCCGGAATCAGCGAGACGGGCCAGAACACCGACCCGGTGCGGCTCAGCAACATCGTCCGGGCCGCGCTCGGCCAGATCGAGGGCTACCAGCGAGTGACTCCGCATGCGGAGGGCGATGTCACCGTCGTGCCCGACATCGTCGGTGACCTCACACTGATGCTCGCCGAACTGCTGGAGAACGCCGTGATGTTCTCCCCGGCGACCAGCGGCGTCGAAGTGGTCATCCGTCCCCGGCACGGGACCGGCGGCGCCCTCGTCGAGATCACCGACCACGGCCTCGGCATGAGCCCCGAGCGGCTGGTGGAGGAGAACGCGCGCCTCATCCGCCGTGAACGGCTCGACCTGGCACCCACGGAGGTGCTCGGCCTGTTCGTGGTGGGCGGACTGTCGCGCCGCTGGGGCATCGAAGTCGCCCTGTCCCGCACTCCGGGCGGCGGTGTCACGGCCACCGTCGCCGTCCCCGCGTCCCACCTGCTGCTCGCCGGCCCGGCACAGGGCGCGGCGCACATCCTGCCGCCCGCCCGCCGTTACGGCGCGGCTGAGCCGCGCCCCGCGCGCATGGAGACGCCGTCCGGCTCCTCGGGGCTGCCGCGCAGGATTCCGGCGCGGCCCCGGCCCGGCGAGGCGCCCGGCCACGCGCGCCACGCGGAACCCGCCGGTGGCATGGGAGGCGAGGGCGCGCTGGCCCACCCCGGGAGCGCCACCGGCACGTCCCGGCCCCGGCCGGACACCGGCGGTCGGGGGACGGGCGCGCCGGGGGCGGGAGCCGGGCGGCTCGGAACCACCGGGCCGGTCATGGGGGGAGCCGGCATCCCCGGAACCCCCGCGCAGAACGTCCGCGGCAGGGCCCCCGGAGCCCCCGTCCCCAACGCGGGAGCCAGGGCGACCGGAAGCGGCGTACCGCACCGGGGCGCCGAGGCGTCCCGACCCGGTGGCCGGGGTACGGCACCGGGCGCGGACGGCGGATTCGCGGCGCGCTCCGGAACCGGCGCGGACACCGCGCCGGGGACGGGCTCCTCGTCGCGGCCCGGCCAGGCCGGCCCGCTGCGGCGCCGGGTGCGCGGCGCGACCCTGTCGGCCACCACCGCGTCCAGCCGGCTGCCCAAACGGCCCCCCGTCTCCAACCCGCGCCCGCCCGCCTGGCAGCCCTCGGACGCGGAGGCGGCACGGTCCGAGATCGACGAGTTCGAGGCCGCCGTCCTGCGGGCCCACCGCGAGACCGCCGGCCAGGACCTCGGCACGGGCGCCGGGCCGGGGGACCGTCCCGGCGCCCCGAACGACCCCAGCACGGACAACAGCAGACCCTCATTCCCGGAAGGCACGAGCAAGTGACCATGTGGACAGGCGAGCCGGAGCCCCGGACCGCGGAACCGGCGACCGACGTGAAGGCCGCCGCTGCCGACTTCAACTGGCTGCTCAATCGTTTCGCCACGGAGACGGCAGGTGTCGTCGACGTGATCGGCGTCTCCTCCGACGGGCTCCTCATCGCGGTGTCCCAACAACGCGGCCAGGCCGACTCCGAGCGGCTCGCGGCGATCGTCTCCGGCATCACCAGCCTGGCCATGGGCGCGTCGGGCAACTACGGCCTCGGCGCACTGAACAAGGTGATCATCGACCTGGAGGAGGGCCATGTGCTGGTGTCCGCGCTCGGCGCCGGGGCGGTGCTCGGCGTCGTCGCCTCGAAGGAGGCGAAGCTCGGCAACATCGCGTACGAGATGACCCTCTTCGCCAACCGGGCCGGCGCGGTCCTGAGCCCGCAGCTGGTCATGGAACTGAAGAACACGGTGGGCGTCACGCCGGCCGGCTGACGTCCGACGGGGCCTCATGTCGACCGGTGACGGCCCCGAGAGGTGAAGGGGGACGACGTGATGACGGCTGGTGAGCCATCGGCCATCGACGACGCCGGGTGGGAAGCGGAACCGCCCGCGTCGTTCGTCCGGCCGTTCCTGCTGACCGCGGGGCGGATCGCCGGAGGCGACAGTCTCGTACCGCCGATCCCGATCGAGACCCAGGTGGTCGCGACCGATCTGGGGCTGGCGGCACTGGACGCGTTCGTCTTCGAGCAGCACCGCGACATCATCGCGATCTGCCGGGAGCCGCAGTCGCTCGCGGAGATCGCGGCGAAGCTCCGGATGCACCTGAACGTGATCCGGGTCCTCGCCGACGATCTGCGCGCCGACGGCCAACTGGCCTTGTACGCACCGGCCCACTCCAACCGCGATGTCACCGTACTGCGAAGGGTTATCGATGGTCTCCGAGCTGTCCCCGACTCCAGGGGCGCGATCCGTGAGGGCTGACGGCGAGCGTCCCCAGCCGCCCCTGCCCGTGAAGATGGTGATCGCGGGCGGCTTCGGTGTCGGCAAGACCACCACGGTCGGCGCCATATCCGAGATAGAGCCGCTGACCACCGAGGCGTCCATCACCTCGGTCGCGGCGGGGGTCGACGACCTCACCCACACCCCGGAGAAGATGACGACGACCGTCGCCATGGACTTCGGCTGCGTCACCCTGGACCCCACCCTGAAGCTCTACCTCTTCGGGACGCCCGGCCAGGAGCGGTTCGGGTTCATGTGGGACGACCTCGTGGAGGGCGCGCTCGGCGGGCTCGTCATCGTGGACACCCGCCGGCTCGACGACTGCTACGCGGCCGTCGACTACTTCGAGCACCGCGAGATCCCCTTCGCGGTGGCCGTCAACGCCTTCGACGGCAAGGTCGAGCACGATCTCGACGACGTGCGGTGGGCCCTCGACGTCGCCGACCACGTGCCCCTCACCGTGTTCGACGCCCGGGAACGTGGCTCGGTGCGCGACGCGCTGCTCGTCGTCCTCGAACACGCGCTGGCCACCGCGGAACAGTGACGAGGGGACGGGCCGCGACCCGTCCCCTCCGATACCCGGGGGTGGGGCCGCAGCCCGCCCCCACGGGTGCGCGCTCCGTCCGCCCCTGCCGACGCCTTCGAGTGGCCGAGCGTCGCCTCAGGCCGTACGACGCCTGCGCACGCCGGGGGAGACCGCCACCCGGGCCACCGCCCAGAACAGCACCAGCACGAGCAGGGCGAGGACGGCCGTGAGGGTGGCGCCGCCGACCACCTTCTCGTAGTCGCGCTGGTACAGGCCGTCCACGATGTAGCGGCCCACCCCGCCGAGGCTCACGTAGGCCGCGATCGTCGCCGTCGACACGATCTGGATCGCCGCCGAGCGCAGACCGCTGAGGATCAGCGGCAGCGCCGCCGGGACCTCCACCTGGAGCAGGATCTTCCCCTCCGGCATGCCCATGCCACGGGCGGCGTCGACGGGGGAGGGATCCACGTTGCGGACCGCCTCGTAGGTGGTGATGAGCACCGGCGGGATCGCCAGCACCACGAGCGGGATCATCACCGGCGTGACGCCGATGCCGAGCCAGACGAACATCAGCACCAGCAGGCCGAAGGTCGGCAGCGCGCGGGCCGCGGACGACACGAAGGCCAGCGCGTTGCCGCCGCGGCCGGTGTGCCCGGTGACCAGGCCGATCGGCAGACCGATGCCCGTGGCGATGGCGAGGGCCGACGCCGAGTACTGGACGTGTTCCCAGACGCGCTGCGGGATGCCGTCGTAGCCGTGCCAGTGGGAGCCGTCGCTGAAGAACGAGCGGATGAATTCGAGTACGTTCACGACACGCTCTCCGGGGTGCGGGCGGTGCCCGCGGTCGTGGCCCTGCCGCGGCCCGCCCTGCGCGCGGACGGCGGCTGCCAGGGCGTCAGCACCCTTCGCAGCAGCACCAGCAGGGAATCGGCCACGACGGCGAGGACCGCGGTGGTGACCACCGAGTTCACCGCCAGGACCGGCCGGTGGTAGAACATCGCGGTGGTGAGCAGATTGCCGAGCGCCCCCTGGTTGCCGATCAGCGCGCCGACGCTGACCAGGCTGATGCTGGAGGCGGTCGCCACGCGCAGTCCCGCCGTGATCGCCGGTACGGCGATGGGCAGTTGGACCTGGAAGTAGCGGCGTACGAGGCCGATGCCCATCGCCGCCGCGGCCGCGTTCGTCTCCTCGGGGACCGACCGGACGCCGTCGACGACCGACGGGACGAGGATCACCAGGCTGTACAGGGACAGCGGGATCATCACCGTGAGCCGGCTCAGTCCGGTGTAGTCGATGAGCACCACGAAGAAGGCCAGCGACGGGATCGCGTAGAGCACGGTGGTGACCCACAGCACCGGCGCGTAGACCCAGTTGAAGCGGACGCACAGCAGGCCGATCGGCAGTGCCAGCAGCAGACCGACCAGCACCGGGATCAGGGCCTCCTGCATGTGCCAGGAGATCAGGCCGAGATAGCTGTGCTGGAGGTCGCTCGGTATGTCGAAGAAGCCGTTCATCGCGCGGCCTCGACCTGGGACGGGCCCGGCTCGGAGTCCGTGGCCCGCTGCCGGCGCGCCGCACGGATCGCGGCGGCGATGGTCTCCTGCCCGGCGACCCCGAGCACCTGTCCCGCGCCGTCCACCGCGACCGCTCGGCCCGTGGGCGACAGCACCGCCCGGTCCAGCGCGACCCGCAGCGAGTCGCGGCCCACCTCGAAGGTCTGCCCGTGCGGTTCCAGCGCCTCGACCTCGCCGTCCCACGCCGTGGGGTCGGCCCAGCCCAGCGGCCTGCCGCCGGCATCGGTCACCAGTGCGTGCGAGGGCGCGTCCGCGCGCCCGGCGATCTCCTGCCAGTCGGAGCCCACCGGGAAGACCGCCGTGCGGTCGAGGGTGAGCTCGCGGGTGGACAGGAAGGACAGGCCGCGGATGCCCCGGTCCGCGCCGAGGAACTCCTCCACGAACGCGTCGGCGGGCGACGAGAGCAGCTCGTCGGGCGAGGCGAACTGGGCGAGCCTGCCCCCGGTGCGCATCACGGCGACGCGGTCCCCGACGGTGATCGCCTCGTCCATGTCGTGGGTGACGAACACGATGGCCTTGCCGAGTTCCTCCTGGATGCGGAGCAACTCCTCCTGGAGACCGCGCCGGACGACCGGGTCGACCGCGGAGAACGGCTCGTCCATGAGCAGGACCGGCGGGTCGGAGGCCAGCGCGCGGGCGACGCCGACGCGCTGCTGCTGGCCGCCGGAGAGCTGATAGGGATAGCGGCGGGCCATGCCCGGGTCGAGGCCGACCCGCTCCATGAGTTCGGCCGCGCGGGCGCGGGCGCGCTCCTTGGACCAGCCGAGGAGCCGCGGCACCGTGGCGATGTTGTCCAGGATCGTGCGGTGCTGGAAGAGCCCGGCGTTCTGGATGACGTAACCCATGGACCGGCGCAGCGCGTTGACGGGCCGGCTGCGGATGTCCTCGCCGTTGACCCGGATCGTTCCGCTGCTGGGTTCGACCATGCGGTTGATCATGCGCAACGTGGTGGTCTTGCCGCAGCCCGAGGGTCCGACGAGAACGGTGATGGAGTGGTCCGGTATCTGGAGGGAGAGGCGGTCGACGGCCACCGTGCCGTCGGCGTACCGCTTGCTGACATCTTCGATGGCTATCAAGAGTCGGAACCCTTCGGGAACGGCTTTGCTCGTACGTGGCGCGATCGCGTGCACGAGGGTGCGTAGTCTAGTCAGTTGATGTTCGATCGCGATTGCCGCAGGTGAAGGATTCGCTGGACGGGACGGGTCTGGTCACCCGTCGCGCCGGGATCGCGGGGTGAGCTGGCACCGGGCACCCCGGAAGGCGGGATGCTCGCCGAGACGGCGCGCATAGGCGTCGAGTCGCGGGTGCCGGGCCAGGACGCCGGCCGCGCCGGTCTGGGTGAGCGCCGCCCACAGATCCACGTCCGCGGCGGTCAGACGACGGCCCAGTACATAAGGATGCGCGGCCAGTTGGCGGTCCAGCGGCTCCAGCGCCGTGGACAGGACGTCCGCCGACGCGACCGGCGTGACGTCACGGTCGAGGAGCCGGGACAGCGCGTCGATGTCCGCGGCCAGCGCGGCCGGGCGCAGCGTGGTGACGTGGGCGGCGTCGCCCCCGCCCGGGAGGCCCGCGAGATCGCGCAGGATGTCCGGGGTGTGATTGCTGACGACACGTCCGCTCCAGCGGTCGCCCAGCGTGGGGGCGGTCAGCGGACCCTCGTAGTGGTGCCAGGTGGCCTCGTAGGCGCGGCGCAGCGCGGTGAACGCCTCGGGTGTCGCGGCTCGATCCGCCAGGACCGTGGTCGCCACCGAGTCCTGCAGGCCCAGCAGCCGCAGGGTCACGGACAGCCGCAGCGAGCGCGGGCAGCCCTGCGACAGGTACAACTCGTAGCGGTGGGGCGCCGGGTAGAAGCCCCCGGCGGCCCCCACTCCGATGCGGCTGCGGATGCGCGGCGCACGGGCCGGCACGGACGGTGCCCCGCCCCGGGGACGGAGGCCGGGCAGGGACACGGCCGGGCCCGGATCGCCGGGGAGCGGGCAACAGGCCGCCGGGGCACCGGGGATGGAGGTGCGTGCGTCGGCCGTGCCGCCGCCGCATGTGCTGGAGGTCCCTGAATCCGAAGCGCGCGACGATGTCTTGGGCATGACTCTCCCTGGGAACGACGAGGTCCCGGCCCCGCCCATGGGCAGCGGCCGTGGAGGAACGGAGTGACTGCGCTTGCGTACCGGTTCGAGGCGGCCGGTCTAGTAGGCGCTGGAGACCCGCAGCAGATCGATGTGCAGGCGTCTCGTCAGGTCGTTCCTGGGCATTCCCACCGGTCCCGCTCCAGGGTCCGCGCTCCTGCGCGACCACGCTTGCCCCACCGCGTCGGCGGGACCCGGTCGTCACCCGGGGCACCCCGTCGCGGTGGAAGGGTTGCCTGTCAGCGGGCCGGGGCCGATCACCGCGTCGCACGGAAGAACCGAGTGACGAGGCGCTGACAATCGTGACCGTCCCCGTCAGTGTCGGCGGGCTCCCCGAAGCCGTCAAGAAGGCGTGGACCCGGTCTCACCAGGTGGTCATCCTGGCCGCCCGGCGTTGACATCGGTTTCCGGAAGTGCCTAACTTACGCCGCAGATCGGTCATGAGTGTCAGCGACAAGCCCTGGCTCGCTGTCCGGCAACCCTCCTGTCGCGGTGGGGTGCCCCAGGTGAGGACCGGACCGGAAGACCTTCGGTAAGCGCGAGCGCCCACGGGCGGGAACAGCGATGGAGACGGCGATGCACACAGCTTCGAGGAAGGCCGCACGGCGGCCCCGCGGCTGCGTCCTGCTGTGCGCCGACCGCTGCGTCGACCTGCTCCGTGTCAACAGCGCACTGTGTAGCGCCCCGGGCTGTGCCCGCTGTCGAGGCTGACGGCGTTCTGAATCCCTGACGCGCACCGCCGAGCGGTGTGCCCTCTGCCCGTCCGGCCCCCGGTACCGGCGTCCTCCCGCTGTCCGTCGTCCGCGGCCGTCCCACGGCGCCGCGCCGACGCCGCGTCCGCACGCCCGCCCCGGGGTGTCCCTCTTTGCTGGAGCACTCATGAGTGAACCCTCCGGCGCAGCCGTGTCTCTCGCCGAGGCACCGCCCGCCCACCACCCGCCGAAACCGCTCACGGCCCAGCGGGTCCTGCCGCTGCGCAGGCCGGGCCGCTGGATCGGCACGGCCGTCGTCCTGGTCGTTCTCGCCCAGATCGTCCACGGCCTGGCCACCAACCCCTTCTACCAGTGGGACCGCTTCCGCTACTGGTTCCTGCGCCCCACGATCCTCGACGGCCTCGTCATCACCCTCGAAGTGGCCGCGCTCAGCGCTGTGCTGGGGCTGCTCGGCGGGGTCCTGCTCGCCCTGGCCAGACTCTCCGGCAGCCCGGTGCTGCGCGCGGTGAGCTGGCTGTACACGTGGCTGTTCCGCTCCGTGCCGCTGATCGTCGTGCTGATCTTCCTCTACAACTTCAGTGCCCTGTACCGCACGTTGAGCCTCGGCGTCCCGTTCGGCCCTGCCTTCGTCAGCTTCGACGAGTCGCGGCTCGCCACCGACATGGCGGTCGCCGTCGTCGGCCTCAGCCTCAACGAGGCCGCATACGCCTCCGAGGTCGTCCGCGGCGGAATCCTCTCCGTCGACCAGGGGCAGCACGAGGCGTCCGCCGCGCTCGGCCTGCCGAAGAGCTACCAGTTCACCCGCATCGTGCTCCCGCAGGCGCTGCGATCCATCACCCCGAACTACGTCAACCAGCTGATCGGCCTGATCAAGGGCACGTCCCTGGTCTTCTACGTCTCGCTGCTCGACCTGTTCGGCTCGGTGCAGACGATGGGCAGCACCTACCCCGGCGACATCGTGCCGCTGCTGCTGGTCGCCACGGTCTGGTACCTGATCCTCACGAGCGCCGTGTCCGTCGTCCAGTTCTACGTCGAGCGGTACTTCGCCCGGGGCGCCACGCGCACCCTGCCGCCGACCCCCCTGCAGAAGGCGCGCGCCGGCCTCGGTGACCTGCGGGCCCGGCTGCGCAAGGAGGCCGCCGTATGACCACCGCATCGACCCTCGAAGCGAGCCCCGCCGGCCTGGAGGTGCACGACGTGCACAAGTGGTACGGCACCCAAAGGGTCCTCGACGGTATCGACCTGACGGTTCGTCCGGGCGAGGTCACCGTGATCCTCGGCCCGTCCGGCTCCGGCAAGTCGACGCTGCTGCGGGTGATCAACCACCTGGAGAAGCCCGAGGTCGGCCACGTCAGCGTCAACGGCGAACCGATCGGCGTACGCCGGCACGGCCGACGGCTCAAGGAACTCGGCGAACGGGCGATCCTGGCCCAGCGCAGCCGGATCGGCTTCGTCTTCCAGAACTTCAACCTGTTCCCCCATCTGACCGTCCTCGACAACGTGGCCGCCGCACCCGTCGCCACCGGGAAGCTGACCCGGCCCGCGGCCCAGGAACTCGCACGCGAACTCCTCGGCCGGGTGGGCCTCGGCGACAAGGCGGGCGCCTACCCGCGCCAGTTGTCCGGCGGCCAGCAGCAGCGCGTGGCGATCGCCCGCGCCCTCGCGCTGCGCCCGGGAATCATCCTGTTCGACGAACCGACCTCGGCACTCGACCCCGAACTCGTCGGCGAGGTCCTGGCCGTCATCAAGGACCTGGCGACGAGCGGCACCACCCTCGTGATCGTCACGCACGAGATCGGCTTCGCCCGCGAGGTCGCCGACCGGGTCGTCTTCGTCGACGGCGGCCGCATCGTCGAACAGGGGCCGCCCGGCCAGGTGCTGCACGCCCCGCGCCACGAGCGGACCCGGGACTTCCTCAGCAAGGTGCTCTGACCCGCACCCCCGCACCCCTCCCTGACACCTCCCGGCGTGCCCCACCGCTCCCACGCACCACCCGGCGTCAGGCCCCCCACGGTCACATCACGCCCACCCTCACCCAGCGACAAGGACAGCCATGCCTACGCACTTCTCCCGACGCAGCCTCCTACGCGGGGTCACCGCGGCCACCGCGCTCGTCTCCCTGGCCGCCTCCCTGAGCGCCTGCGGAGGCGACAGCGACGCCGCGACCACGACCGACGCCGCGGGCACGGTGACCGTGGGCCGGCTGTCCAACGGCGCCGCGCAAACGGCGGAGTTGAAGGTCACCGAGGTGAAGTCGATCAGCAAGGAGCTGCCCGCGTCCGTCCGCCGCAGCGGCAGGCTGACGATCGGCGTCGGAGCCCTGCCCGACGGCTTCCCGCCGCTCGCCTACGTCGGCTCGGACCAGAAGACCCTCACCGGCGCGGAACCCGACTTCGGCCGGCTGGTCGCCGCGGTGCTCGGGCTGGAGCCGGAACTGAAGAACTCCACCTGGGAGAACATGTTCGTCGGCATCGACAGCGGCAAGGTCGACGTCGCGTTCGCCAACATCACCGACACCGAGGAGCGCAAGAAGAAGTACGACTTCGCCTCCTACCGCAAGGACGACGTCGGCTTCGAGGTGCTCAAGTCGAGCAAGTGGAACTTCGGCGGCGACTACCGCAGCCTGGCCGGCAAGACCGTGGCCGTCGACAACGGCACCAACCAGGAGAAGATCCTCCTGGAGTGGCAGACCAGGCTCGAGCAGGAGGGCAAGCGGCTCACCGTCAAGCACTTCGCGAGCAAGAACAGCACCTATCTGGCGCTCGACGGCGGGAAGATCGACGCCTACTTCGCGGCCAACCCCGGTGTCGCCTACCACGTGACCCAGACCGCCAAATCGCCCACGCCGACGCGCAGCGCCGGCACCTTCTCCGGCGCCGGGGCATCGCTGCAGGGCCTGATCGCCGCGACGACGAAGAAGGACAGCGGTCTGGCCGAACCGATCGCCGACGCCGTCAACCACCTGATCGAGAACGGTCAGTACGCGAAGTGGCTGTCCGCCTGGAACCTCTCGGAAGAAGCCGTCACCACCTCCGAGGTCAACCCGCCCGGACTGCCCCTCGACAACTCCTGAGCAGGGGCGCACGTGTTCCGGAACAGACGGCGCGATCCCGGTGTTGAGCACCACGACGACACGATGCCGGCGCGGCCCCGGGCCCGCCGGACCGGCAGGACGGAGGCGACGGAGATGCCAGGGACGTCCCGTCTCCGTACGCCCGTGATCGCCCCGCGCCGCCGCGTGCGCCTCCACTCGCGGCCCCACATCGACCTTCAGCGCGTGGCCGCCGCGCTCTGTCGTCCCTGACCTGTCACCCAGCCGCCGGGCCCGCGCCGTCGCGGGCCCGGTGATCTCGTACGGTCGATCAGGAAGGCACCCCTCCGTGTCCTCAGCGTCTTCGTTGCCCGCTTCCTCCGTCTCCCCTGCTCCCTCCGCAGCCGTCGCCGACTCCTCCGAAGGCACCCGGGTGCTGCACCTCGCCGTCGCGCTCGACGGCGCGGGCTGGCACCCCGCCGCCTGGCGCGAACCGGTGGCCCGCCCGCGGGACCTGCTCACCGCCTCGTACTGGACCGACCTGGTCACCGAGGCCGAGCGCGGCCTGCTCGACTTTGTGACCATCGAGGACGCCCTCGGGCTTCAGTCCTCGCGCTTCACCGAACCCGACGCGCGCACGGACCAGGTCCGCGGCCGTCTCGACGCCGTGCTCATCGCGGCGCGCGTCGCACCCCTGACCAGCCGCATAGGACTGGTGCCGACCGTGGTGGCCACACACACGGAGCCGTTCCACATCTCCAAGGCGATCGCGACGCTCGACTATGTGAGCACCGGCCGCGCCGGCCTGCGGGTGCAGGTGTCCGCGCGCAGGAACGAGGCCGCACACTTCGGCCGCCGTGCCTTCCCCGCGTTCCGCTTCGAAGACCTGGAGAGCCCGGCCGTCGGAGAACTGAGCACCGAACTCTTCGACGAGGCCGCCGATCACGTCGAGGTGGTGCGCCGGCTGTGGGACAGCTGGGAGGACGACGCGGAGATCCGCGACGCCGCCACCGGCCGCTTCATCGACCGCGCCAGACTCCACTACATCGACTTCGAGGGCAGGCACTTCAGCGTCAAGGGCCCGTCTGTCACGCCCCGCCCGCCGCAGGGTCAGCCCCTGGTCAGCGCGCTGGCCCACGAGACCGGGACGGGCGCGCCGTTCCGGCTGCTGGGCCGCTCCGCCGATCTCGGCTACGTCACCCCGCACGACGCCGGACAGGCGCGCGCCGTCGTCGCCGCGGTCCGGGCGGAACAGGACGCCGCCGGGCGCGCCGCTCAGCCGCTGCATCTCTTCGGCGACCTGGTGGTGTTCCTGGACGACGACGAGTCCACCGCGGTGGCCCGCCGTGAGCGCCTCGACTCGCTCGCGGGACAGCCGTACACGAGCGACGCCCGCATCTTCACCGGTACCCCCGCTCAGCTGGCGGATCTCCTCCAGGACTTGGCGGAGGCGGGTCTGTCGGGGTTCCGGCTGCGGCCCGCCGTCGCCGGGCACGACCTCCCGGCGATCACCCGGGGCCTGGTCCCCGAACTCCAGCGCCGCGGCGCATTCCGGAAGGAGTACGAGGCCGCCACCCTGCGCGGGCTGCTGGGCCTCGCCCGCCCCGCCAACCGCTACGCCGTCACCGCCTGAGCCGGAGGGACCGTACGACCATGAGCAAGCCCCTGAAGCAGATCCACCTGGCCGCCCACTTCCCCGGCGTCAACAACACCACCGTATGGAGCGACCCGGACGCCGGCAGCCACATCGAGTTCAGCTCCTTCGCCCACTTCGCGCGCACCGCCGAACGCGCCAAGTTCGACTTCCTGTTCCTCGCCGAAGGGCTGCGGCTGCGTGAACAGGGCGGCGAGATCTACGACCTGGACGTCGTGGGCCGGCCCGACACCTTCACCGTGCTCAGCGCGCTCGCCGCCGTCACCGAACGCCTCGGCCTCACCGGCACCATCAACTCGACCTTCAACGAGCCCTACGAGGTGGCCCGCCAGTTCGCGAGCCTCGACCACCTCTCCGAGGGGCGGGCCGCCTGGAACGTCGTCACCTCCTGGGACGCGTTCACCGGCGAGAACTTCCGCCGTGGCGGGTTCCTGCCGCAGGAGGAGCGGTACTCCAGGGCGAGGGAGTTCCTGAGCACCGCGCACGAGCTCTTCGACTCCTGGCGCGGCGACGAGATCGTCACCGACAAGGCGAGCGGCACCTTCCTGCGCGACGCGCGGGCCGGAGCGTTCGTGCACCGGGGACAGCACTTCGACATCGAGGGGCAGTTCAACGTCCCGCGCAGCCCCCAGGGCCGCCCGGTGATCTTCCAGGCCGGGGACTCCGACGAGGGCCGAGAGTTCGCCGCGGCCGACGCCGACGCCATCTTCAGCCGCTACAGCACGCTCCGGGAGGGCCAGGCGTTCTACACGGACGTCAAGAACCGGCTCGCCCGCTACGGCCGCCGCCACGACCAGCTGCTGATCCTGCCCGCCGCCACCTTCGTCCTCGGTGACACCGACGAGGAGGCGCGGGAGAAGGCCCGGGAGGTACGGCGCCTCCAGGTCAGCGGCGCCACCGCGATCAAGCATCTGGAGTTCGTCTGGAACCGGGACCTGTCCGCCTACGACCCGGACGGCCCGCTGCCCGACATCGACCCCGACCTCGGCGAGCACACCGTCGCCCGGGGCCGCGCCCAGGTACGGATGTACCGCGACCCGCTGGCCACCGCCCGCGAATGGCGCGAGAAGGCGGCAGCCAACAACTGGTCGATCCGCGACCTGGTCATCGAGACCGGCAGCCGCCAGTCCTTCGTGGGCACCCCGGCGACCGTCGCCGAGACCATCGACTCCTTCGTCCAGGCCGACGCCGCCGACGGCTTCATCCTCGTCCCGCACATCACGCCGGGCGGCCTCGACGCCTTCGCCGACACCGTGGTCCCGCTGCTCCAGGAACGCGGGGTCTTCCGCACCGAGTACGAGGGCACCACCCTGCGGGACCACCTCGGTCTCGACCATCCCGACGCGCAGGCGCCGGGTAGGCGCGTCGCG
Organism: Streptomyces sp. NPDC025784; assembly: GCF_055558435.1. NCBI lineage: Bacteria > Bacillati > Actinomycetota > Actinomycetes > Kitasatosporales > Streptomycetaceae > Streptomyces > Streptomyces sp. NPDC025784. The sequence goes on along the minus strand of NZ_JBVHMN010000002.1, from coordinate 510,394 downwards.
TCCTGAGACCACCGGCCCCGTTCCTTACGGGGAACCCCCGCCCGAGGGACCGGAGTGCGTGGATCGACTTCCGCGCACCCCGGTCCATTTGTCTGGACCAGCTGCCATGATGCGGGCCAGGCAAGTCCTCACCGAGATGACGGGGGAGCGACGCATGAACGGATCGGTCCGGGCTGCCCGTGCACTGGCGTGCGCGGGGGTACTGGTGCTCAGCGCCTGCGGAGGGGGCGGGGACGGGGGAGAGGACGCCGACGCCGGAGGGACGACGGCGAGCCCCTCGGAGTCGGCGGCGAACGACTTCGGCTGTCTGGCGGGCAAGCAGCTCAAGAGGTCCACGACGTTCGAGGACACCGAGGGCAACGAGGTCGACGGCTACGAGACGGGCACCGGCACCACGGGCATCGTCCTGTCCCACCAGTCGAACAACGACGTGTGCTCCTGGATCCCCTCCGCCGACGAACTCGCCGCCGCGGGCTACCGCGTGCTCGCCGTGAACAGCAACTCCTCCGAGGTCCCGGAGATCGAGGGCGCCGCCGCCCGGTTGCGCGAGGACGGAGTGCGGAAGGTCGTCCTGATGGGCGCCTCGAAGGGCGGCACCGCCTCACTCGTCGCCGCCGCCAGGATCAGACCGGCCGTCGCAGCGGTCGTATCGCTGTCGGGCCCGGGCCTGTACGGCGACATGGACGCCACCAAGGCCGTGCCGGAACTGACCATGCCCGTCTGTCTGCTCGCGGCCTCGGGCGACGGACGGTTCGCCGACGACGCCCGCACGCTGCACAAGCTGGCGAAGAAGTCGCACGGCGAAAGGCTGGAGATGGTCGCCGGCGCCGCCCACGGCAGCGACATCCTGCAGCAACAGCCGTCCGTGTGGGACGAGGTGAAGACCTTCATCAAGACCTACGGCTGACCCCGCCGCCCGGACCCCCGCCCGTGCCTCTGCCTTGGCCTGTCGGGGTGAACACCACCGGGCTGCGCCGCGAAATCGTATGAACATCGGCCCGTCCCGCTGACGATGATCGCCGGCGGGACGGGCCGGTCTCCGTCCTCGACACTCACGCACCGAGGTGGAGACATGCGCGTCAGGCGCGGACCACGGGCCGGACGTCGGCTGCTCGCCCTGCTGACGAGCGGTCTCCTGCTGGGCCTGGGCGCGTCCGCGCCGGCCCATGCCGCGGCGCCGGCTCGGAGCGCCACCCCGCCCGCGCACACTGTCGGCGCACCCTCCCGTGCCGCCACGACGTCAGCCGCCGGCGCACCCTCCCGTGCCGCCACCACGCACGCCCGCGCCGCCGACGCGACCACGGTCTCGGTCGACAACCTGCGCACCGGCTGGGACCGGACGAGCCCGGCCTGGCTCCTTCGGACGTGGCCGCCTCCGACTTCGGCCGACGGTTCTCCACCGCCGTGGACGGCCAGGTCCACGCCCAGCCGCTGGTGGCCGGGAACACGGTCGTCGCGGCCATCGAGAACCGACCTGCCGCAGAACGTGCTGACCCGGTTCGGCGGCGCCGACGGCGGCCGCACGGACAACCACACGGTCAGCGGAGTCAAGATCACCTACTGAGGTCCCGGCCGGGACAACCACCGAGGCCCGTGCGGCACGCGCGACAGGTCCCGAGGCCGCGACAGAGCGAGGAGAGCATCATGCGTCGACCGGTCACCCCCCTGCTGGCCGCGGTGGCGTTCGCGTCCTGCTTCGGCCTGCCCTACCCCGCGATGGCGGCACCCGAGCCGCCCCGGCTGACCGTCATGGTCGCCGAGACCGACACGATGGGGCGCGTGCTCACGGACCCGAACGGCCGTACCCTCTACCGCTTCGACCCGGAGGGCTCCGGAACCGTCACCTGCGTGGGCCCCTGCACGGACACCCGCAAGCCGCTGCTCAGCCCGCCCGGCGCCGAACTCCGCCTCCCGCCCGGCATCGCCGGCACGCTGGGCACCGTCCCCCGGCCCGACGGAGGGAACCAGGTGACGTACGACGGCTTCCCGCTGTACTGGTACACCGACGACGTCCAGCCGGCCGACACCAACGGGGTCGACCTGTTCTGGCACGTCATCAACCCTCGGAACGCGCCGGTACCGGCCGGGAGGCGGAGCTGACCGACAGCGCGAGCACCCTGGCGGCGGGCCGGTACGCGCCGGCGTCCCGGTCGTCGCGATCCGCTCCGGCGCCGTGGTGCGCCGCCGCGACCGTTTGGCCGCCACGGCGCCACAGCCACACGACGTCCCGGCCGAACGACCACACGAGCAGCGCCAGGGCCAGCAGCACCGCCGCCCCGGCCGCCGCGCGCGGCAGGATCCCGGCACCCGCGACGAGCAGCACGATCCCCTGCATCGCGGCGACCGTCTTGCGTGCCATGCTCGGCGGCAGCGCGGCGTTCAGCCAGGGCAGCACCCGGGCCGCCGCGACGAACGCGTAGCGCATCGTGCCGATCAGCAGCACCCACGGGCCGAGCGACATCGCGACGTACACGCTCAGCACCAGGATCAGGAACGCGTCGACCTCCATGTCGAAGCGGGCACCCAGGGCGGAGGACGTACCGGTGCGCCGGGCGACCTTGCCGTCGACGCCGTCGAGGATCAGCGCGACCGCCGTCAGACCGACCAGGAGGCTGACCGGAGGAGAGCTCTGGAACGAGTCGGCGACCAGCGCGGTGACCCCGCCCACCAGGATCGCGCGGCCCAGCGTCACCCGGTTGGCCGGACCGAAGGAGCGGGGTTGTGAACGGCGCAGGGCCCGGGTCAGCACCGCCCAGGTGGCGATCGCGAAGGCCAGACCGGTGAGCCAGCCCGCGGGCCCCATACCGATCGCCGTGCCCAGCAGAGCCAGCAGCACGAGCTGCACACCGGCTCCCACGATGGTCTCCTGCTGGGGAAGCCTCGCGTCGTACGTGTTGTTCAGGGCCACCGCACATCCTCCGGCCGTATGACAGAGTCGATCAACGCCGCGTACAGTGCGCGGCTTGTCACCGCTCCGTACGTGAAGATCTGCTGAATCGTTCAGGGGGACGCTCATGGAACTCACAGCCCGGGCCTTCTGGCTCGGTTCTCCCGGACACGGCGAGATCCGCGAAGTCACCGTGCCCGCGCCCCGCGAGGGGCAGGTGCGGGTGCGCGCGCTCTACTCCGGGGTGAGCCGGGGCACCGAGACCCTGGTCTTCCGCGGCGGCGTTCCGGAAAGCCAGCATGCTTCGATGCGTGCACCGTTCCAGGAGGGGAATTTCCCCGCGCCGGTCAAGTACGGCTATCTGAGCGTCGGCCAGGTGGAGGAAGGACCCGAGTCGCTGCTCGGCCGCACCGTCTTCTGCCTGTATCCGCACCAGACGCACTACGTCGTCCCGGTCGAGGCGGTGACGGTCGTACCGGACACCGTGCCCGCCCCGCGCGCCGTGCTCGCCGGGACCGTGGAGACCGCGGTGAACGCGCTGTGGGACGCGGCTCCGCTGGTCGGCGACCGGATCGCCGTGGTGGGCGGCGGCATGGTCGGCTGTTCCGTCGCCGCGCTGCTCGCCCGCTTCCCCGGCGTACGGGTCCAGCTCGTCGACGCCGACCCGTCGCGGGCGGACATCGCCCGGGCGCTCGGCGTCGACTTCGCGCTGCCCGGGGACGCCGCCGGCGAATGCGACCTCGTCGTGCACGCCAGCGCCACCGAGGCCGGGCTCACCCGGTCCCTGGAGCTCCTCACCGACGAGGGGACCGTGCTCGAGCTGAGCTGGTACGGCGACCGGCGCGTCAGCCTGCCGCTCGGCGAGGCCTTCCACTCGCGCCGCCTGGTCGTCCGCAGCAGCCAGGTCGGCTCCGTCTCCCCGGCCCGCCGCTCCGGCAGGACGTACGCCGACCGGCTCGCGCTCGCCCTGGAACTGCTCGCCGAGCCGGCGTTCGACGCGCTCGTCACCGGCGAGTGCGCCTTCGGTGAACTGCCCGACGTCATGGGGAAGCTCGCCGCCGGATCCATACCCGGCCTGTGCCACCGCGTGGTCTACGACGACGTTTGAGCCCGCGGCAAGCTGCCTGACCTCCGAGGACTCCGAAGAAAGGGGAACGGGCGGCTGAACAAGGAGAACCAGGCAGCCGTACTACACGACGTGCCCCGGCAGGGGATCAGACGCACCGCACCTGGAGGGTCGTCCGTTGTTCAGCATCACCGTCCGCGATCACCTGATGATCGCCCACAGCTTCCGTGGCGAGGTCTTCGGCCCCGCGCAGCGCCTGCACGGGGCGACGTTCCTGGTGGACGCCACCTTCCGTCGCGCCGAGCTGGACGACGACAACATCGTCGTCGACATCGGACTGGCCACGCAGGAACTCGGCGCCGTCGTGAGCGAACTGAACTACCGCAACCTCGACAACGAAGCCGATTTCAAGGACACCAACACCTCGACGGAGTTCCTGGCCAAGGTCATCGCCGACCGGCTCGCCGACCGCGTGCACGCCGGCGCCCTGGGCGAAGGCGCCCACGGCCTGTCCGGCATCACCGTCACCCTGCACGAGTCGCACATCGCCTGGGCGAGTTACGAGCGTGCCCTGTGACCGACACGACCCTCGACCAGGCGATCCCGAACCGGAGCCTGGCGTCCGGGCCCAGGGACCAGATGTCCCTGAACTACCGGCCCGTGCGGCACACGGCACTCAAGAACGCCGAGATCATCCCCATGTCACTGCGCTCCGTGCACTTCGTCATGCCGGGCGGCGTCGACGACCCGGCCGCGCCGAGCGGCGGCAACGCCTACGACCGCCGGCTCTGCCTGGACCTGCCCGGCTTCGGCTGGCAGGTGCACCGGCACGCCGTCCCGGGCGACTGGCCCCGGCCCGAAGCAGCCGCCCGCACCGAACTCGCCCGGACACTGGCCGAGTTCCCGGACGGCACCGTCGTCCTGCTGGACGGCCTGGTCGCCTGCGGGGTCCCGGAGATCGTCGTGCCCGAGGCCGAACGGCTGCGCCTCGCGGTGCTGGTGCACCTGCCGCTCGGCGACGAGACCGGGCTGCCGCCCGCGGTCGCCGCCGAGCTCGACGCCTTCGAACGCGCGACGCTGCGGGCCGTACCGGCCGTCGTCGCCACCAGCGACTGGGCCGTACGCCGCCTCGTCTCCCACCACGGCCTCGCCCCGGACCGCGTCCACGTCGCGGCGCCCGGCGCCGACATCGCGCCGCTCGCCCCCGGCACCGACGGCGTCTCCCGCCTGCTGTGCGTCGCCGCCGTCACCCCGCGCAAGGGACAGCACCGGCTGATCGAGGCCCTCGCGACCGTCACCGACCTGCCCTGGAGCTGCGTCTGCGTCGGGGGACTCACCCAGGACCCGGCGTACGTCGCCCGATTGCGCGCCCTGATCGAGAGGCACGGCCTCGGCGACCGACTGCACCTCGCGGGACCGCAGGCCGGCGCGGAACTCGACGCGAGCTACGCCGCCGCCGACCTGATGGTCCTCACCTCCTACGCGGAGACCTACGGCATGGCCGTCACCGAGGCGCTCGCCCGCGGGATCCCCGTACTGGCGACCGACGTCGGCGGCCTTCCCGAAGCGGTCGGACGCGCACCCGACGGCGGGGTGCCCGGAATCCTCGTACCGCCGGAGGACCCGGCGGCGCTCGCCGTGGAACTGCGCGGCTGGTTCGGCGAGGCCGACGTGCGCCGCCGCCTGAAGGCCGCCGCCCGCAGCCGGCGCGCCGCGCTCGACGGCTGGGCCGCCACGGCCCGCAGTCTCGCCGGCGTGCTGTCCCGGCTGCCCAGGGAACCCCGGAGGGCGGCATGAGCACGGCGACGACCCCCGCGGGGGTTCCCGAACCGGGCACGGCCGTGCCCGGGGTGCCGGAGACGACGGGGAGGACCGCTGTGCCCGGTCAGCGTGCGCGTACGGCCGACGCCGACGACGTGACTCGATACGCACCGCAGTGGCTCCGGTTGCGGGAGGGGGCCGACGCCTCGGCGCGGGCGCACGACCTGCTCGACCCGCTGCGCATCCGGCTCGCGAACCGGCCGGGGCGCGGCGACCTGGTGGTGCACGACCTCGGTTGCGGCACCGGCTCCATGGGCCGCTGGCTCGCTCCCCGGCTCGACGGCGCCCAGCACTGGGTGCTGCACGACCGTGACCCGTACCTGCTGCACTTCGCCACCGCCGGAGCGCCCCGCGCGGCGGCCGACGGCAGCCATGTCTCGGTCACCACGCAGCGCGGCGACATCGGCCGGCTCACCGCGGACGCGCTCGAAGGGGCCTCGCTGGTGACGGCCTCCGCCCTGCTGGATGTGCTGACCGCCGACGAGATCGACCGGCTCGCCGCGGCCTGCGCCGGCGCCGGTGTCCCGGCCCTGCTGACGCTGTCCGTCGTCGGACGGGTCGAACTCACACCCGCCGACCCGCTCGACGCCGAGATCGCCGAGGCGTTCAACGCCCACCAGCGCCGTGGCGAACTGACCGGACCGGACGCCGTCACGACGGCCTGCGAAGCCTTCGGACGATACGGCGCGACGGTACGGGTGCACCCCAGCCCCTGGCGGCTCGGCCCCGACGACGCCGAGCTCGCCCAGGAGTGGCTGCGCGGCTGGGTCGGCGCGGCCGTGGAGCAGCGTCCCGAGCTGGCGGCCCGGGCGGAGTCGTATCTGACGTCTCGCCTGAAGGCCTGCACCACGGGTGAGTCGAGGGTGGTGGTCCACCACAGCGACCTCCTGGCGCTGCCGGGCGGTGCGCGGTGAGCGCCGGACTGGAGTCGGTGGGGATCGAGGCGATAGCCGACCGGACCCGCGTCAAGGAGGCCCGCGCGGACCTGATCCGCGCCCGTCGCGACGCGCTCGGCGAGCACACGGGGGCCGACGTCGTTCCGATCCGCGCGGGTGTCGACGTCCCGGTGGGCGGTGCGGTGAACGAGGCAGCGGGCGACGGCGGCCGTGAGGCCGTCCGGCGGCGCGGAGTTCCGGCCGCCGTGCGCGCCCGCCTCGGCTCCCCCCGGGTACGCACGCACCTCGGCACGGCGGCCGGAGTCGTCATCCTCGCCGTGCTGCTCTGGCGGCTCGGGACCGGCGTCTTCCTGGACGGACTGCGGCGGATCGACGCGACGACGCTGCTCGTCGCGCTCGGAATCGGCCTGCTCACGACGGTGTTGAGCGCCTGGCGCTGGTCCGTGGTGGCACGCGCGCTGCGCATCCGGCTCCCGCTGGGCGCGGCCGTCGCCGACTACTACCGCGCCCTGTTCCTGAACGCGGCGCTGCCCGGCGGAGTCCTCGGCGACGTGCACCGCGCCGTGCGGCACGGGCAGAGCGCCGGGGACATCGGCCGCGGCGTGCGGGCGGTCGTCCTCGAACGGACCGCCGGACAGCTGGTGCTGGTGGCCGTGGGAGCGGCGGTGCTGGCCACGCAGCCGTCACCCGTCCTCACACAGACCCGGCGGCTGGCACTGCTCCTGGCGATCGTCTCCGTGTGCGGTGCGGTGGCCGTCGGCGCCGCGCGCAGGCGCCGGGCGCCCGGTCGCACCGAGCGGTTCCGAGCCGCCCGCGCGACCCTGGCGGAGGCGCGGGGCGCCCTGCTCGCCCGGGGAAGCTGGCCCGGCGTGCTGCTCTCGTCCCTCGCCGTGCTCGCCGGACACGTGGCCATGTTCGTGGTGGCCGCCCGGGTCGCCGGATCCGGGGCGTCCACCGCCCGGCTGGTGCCGCTGGCGCTGCTGGCCCTGCTCGCCATGGGGCTGCCGCTGAACGTCGGCGGCTGGGGCCCCAGGGAGGGCGTCACCGCGTGGGCGTTCGGCGCCGCCGGGCTCGGCGCGAGCATGGGCCTGACCGTCGCCGTGGTCTACGGAGTGCTCAGCTTCGCGGCGAGCCTGCCGGGCCTCGTCGTCCTGGTCGTCCGGTGGGGCGCCGCCCTCCGGCGCCCCCGGGAGGAGAGCGCAGGAGGGCGCGACCGATGCCGACGATCAACCACCGCTCACGGCCCGTCGACCGCCGAGGTCCCGTCCGCCGGAGCCTGTTCGCCGAAGGACGCCGTCGGCGAGGTCAGCAGCGAGAAATATGCTCCGAAGGCGTCGGTCAGCGCGGCCAGTATTTCCTTCCCCTTCTCGGCGGAAGCCAGCGAAGGCCGGCCGATGACACCGGAATCGGTATAGGCGGACATCCCGAGGGTGAGCAGATGACGCCGGTCGTCCGCGAGGAAATCCGAGGATTCGTAACCGTCCCCCACGCATTCCGGATGGGCGTGCAGAAGAATGGAGGTCTCGATTTCTCCCGCGTGCATGTCGCTGAGCAACGAGGTCTGCACACCGGCCCGTTCACGCGCGGCCTCCCAGTCCTCCACGGCCGGGAAGAGCGCCATGCGGGTACCGGTGCCGGCGGATTCCTGGACGACATTGCCGAGGACGTAGTTCCCGCCGTGTCCGTTGACCAGTACCAGGGTGTCGACGCCGGAACGGCGCAGCGAGTCGGCGATGTCCCGGACCACCGCGTGCAGGGTGACCGCGGAGATGCTGACGGTCCCCGGCCAGGCGGAGTGCTCGTGCGAGCAGGAGATCGTCACCGGAGGAAGGAGATGGACCGGATAGGCGGCGGCAACCTCCCGTGCCACGGCGCAGGCGACGAGCGTGTCGGTGGCCAACGGCAGGAACCGGCCGTGCTGTTCGAAGCTGCCGACGGGAAGAACGGCGACCTGACGGGTGACACCGGCCCCCCGTTCCTTCACGTCCTGGGTGGTGTCCAGCGGCAACAGACCGGATACCGTCGAGCGCGTTCCCGAACCACTCATATTTCCACGGCCCTTTCGACTCTGCTTAGGAACCAGATCATGACAGACAACTTTGGCGTACTCGACGGGAATGCCCCTCTCTCAGGTGTCGAACGAGCCGTGATCGCCCCGTTGCCCACCAAGTACGGCGATTTCCATGCCGTCGGCTACTTCGACCACGACCGCGGTGAAGAACAAGTCGCCCTCGTGTACGGGGACTTGGCCTCCCTGAAGAAAGGGGACGTGCTGACGCGGCTCCACTCGGAGTGCCTGACCGGAGACGCCTTCGGGTCCACGCACTGCGAGTGCGGCCCTCAACTCGGCGCCGCGCTGCGCGCCATCGTCGCCGAGGGCCGCGGCGTCCTCGTCTATCTGCGCGGCCACGAGGGGCGCGGGATAGGCCTGATCGGCAAACTCCGTGCGATGAAGCTCCAGGCCGAGGGGCTGGACACCGTCGAGGCGAACCTCGCCCTCGGTTTCCCCGTGGACGCCCGCGACTACCGCGTGGCGGCGGACATCCTGCACGACCTCGGAGCGCGCTCGGTGCGCCTGCTGTCGAACAACCCGCGCAAGCGGGAGGCCCTGCTGCGGCACGGCATCAAGGTCGCCGAGCAGGTGCCCCTGCTGATCCCGCCGTGCGAGGAGAACCTCGCCTATCTGCTGACCAAGCGGGAGCGCCTCGACCACTACCTGCCCCACCTGGACGGGGACGGCTGGGCGGACGCGATCTTTTGCGGATCGGCGAAGACGGTTATCACTGAGGAATGACCGAACACGCCGAGGACGACGTCGACGAGGCGGGACCGCTGTATCTGTCACGTGCGCGGGTGACCGGGCTGCTGGACCCCGGCGCGGCGATCGCCTCGCAGCGGGCGGCGTTCACCGCGCTCGGTGACGGCACCGCGGAGCTGCCCGGCAAGATCATGCACCCCAGCCGCTTCGACGACAGCGTCGTCTTCGCGTATCTGGCGCGGCTGTCCGCCGGCACCGGGGCGGTCGCCAAGATCGGCAGCGTCAACCCGGGCAACGCGGCGGCCGGACGGCCCACCGTGCACGCGGTGATCAACGTGCTCGACCCGGTCACCGGCCGGCTCGTCGCCGTCATGGACGGCACCGCGGTGACGACGCTGCGCACCGCCGCGGCCTCCGCCGTCGCCTTCGACGTGCTGGCCCACCGCGACGCCACGGAGCTCGGGATCCTCGGTTCGGGCACCCAGGCGCTCGCCCACGCGCGGGCCGTCGCACAGGTCAGGGACCTGCGGTCGGTACGGCTGTGGAGTCCGCACCCGGGCCGGCGGGAGGCCGCCGCCCGGCGCCTCGCGGCCGAGCTGGGCATCCTCGTCGAGGCCGTCGACTCGGCCGACGAGGCCGTGGCCGGGTTGCCGATGGTGGCGGCTTGCACCCTCAGCGCCACGCCCGTCGTGCGGGGCGCACGGCTGGCGGCGGGCTGCACGGTCGTCAGCGTCGGGTCCTTCGAACCCACGCGCAGCGAGGTCGACACGGACGTGTTGCGACGGGCCGCCGCGGTCGTCGTCGACGATCCCGGCACCGCGGCGGAACACGCCGGGCCGGTGGTCGGGGCCCTGCGGGAGGGGTGGCTCGACCGTGAGGACCTGATCCCGCTCGGCGCCGTCCTCACCGGCCGGCGGACGGCACGCACCCGGCGCGACGACATCGTCTTCTACAACAGCGTCGGACTCGGCGTCCAGGACGCCGCCGCGGCCTGGGCCGTGATCGAGGCCGCCCGGGCCCAGGAGGCACGGCCGTGAACCGAACCGCGCGTGTGGTCGTCGTCGGCGGCGGGGTCATCGGCACGAGCATCGCCTACCATCTGGCCCGCGCCGGGGTGCCGGACGTGGTGCTCGTGGAGCGCGACGAACTCGCCTCCGGGTCGACCTCGCGCGCGGCCGGCGGGGTGCGGGCGCAGTTCTCCGACGAGCTCAACATCCAGCTCGGCGCCCGCAGTCTGGAGGCGTTCGCCCGCTTCGCCGAGGAACCGGGCCACGACATCGGCCTGCACCGCGTCGGCTATCTGTTCCTCCTCTCCGAGCCCGAGGAGGTGGAGGCGTTCCGGGCCGGGGTGCGGCTGCAGAACGAGCTCGGCGTGCCCAGCCGGCTGATCGACCCGGCGGAGGCGCGCCGGCTGTCCCCGCTGATCAGCACCGACGGGCTGCTGGCCGCGGCCTTCTCGCCGGACGACGGGCACTGCACACCCGAGGCGGTGGTCCACGGGTACGCGGCCGGGGCCCGCCGCCACGGCGCGACCCTGCTGCGGCACTGCGAGGTCACCGGCATCGAGACGCACGGCGACACCGTCACCGGCGTGCTCACCGACCTCGGACGGATCGCCACCGACACGGTGGTGTGCGCCGCGGGCGCCTGGTCACGGGGCATCGGCGCGATGGCCGGCGTGGAGCTCCCGGTCGAGCCGCTGCGCCGTCAGATCGCCGTCACCGAACCCGTCCCGGGCCTGCCCCCCGGCCTGCCCATGACCATCGACTTCACCAGCAGTCTCTACTTCCACGCGGAGGGCCCCGGCCTCCTCCTCGGCATGTCCGACCCGGACGAGACGCCGGGCTTCTCGACCCGGACGCACGACCGCTGGATCCCCCGCCTGTACGAGGCCATGCGGTACCGGGCTCCGGCCCTGCTCGACCTGCGCAGGACGGGCAGCTGGGCAGGCCTGTACGAGGTCACGCCGGACCACAACGCGCTGATCGGCGAAGCGCGTTCCCTCTCCCGCTTCCTGTACGCGACCGGGTTCTCGGGCCACGGTTTCCTTCAGGGGCCCGCCGTCGGCGAGGTCGTCCGCGACCTCTACCTGGGCCGTGCCCCCTTCGTCGACGTCGGTCCGCTGAGCGCCGACCGCTTCGCCGCGGACGCGCCGCGCCGCGAGGCCAACATCGTCTGACCGTGCCGCCGTACGGGCTCCCGGCAAGGTCGTGCGGAACACGTGTCAGTCCAGGACCGCTTCGTGCACGAGCCGCTTCAGCTCGGGGAACACCGGGTTCGAGCCCGCCGGGCGGACCTGGCTCAGGAACTGCACGGTCAGGTCGCGGCGCGGGTCCACCCAGAATGTCGTGGTGGCCACCCCGCTCCAGCCGAACGCGCCTTCGGAGGACGGGGACCGGGTGATCCCGGGGTCCACCACGACCGAGACACCGAGCCCGAACCCGAGGCCCGCGTTGCCGGGTTCCTGATGGACGGGGCTGCCGAAGGCGCGTCGGTCGGCGTTGCCGGGCAGGTGGTTGGAGACCATCAGGTCCACGGTCCCGGGGGTGAGCAGCCGTGCTCCGTCGAGTTCGCCGCGGCGGCGCAGCATCTCCATGAAGCGGTGGTAGTCGTGCGCCGTGGAGACCAGGCCGCCGCTGCCGGACAGGAAGCGGGGACGGCCGTGCAGCGGGAGGCCGGGGACCGGCGTGATCCCTCCGTCGCCGTCCTCCCCGTAGAGCTGGGCGAGCCGGCCGGACTGCTCGTCGGTGACCTGGAAGCCCGTGTCGGTCATCCCGAGCGGGCGGAAGATCCGTTCGGCGAGGAAGGTGTCGAGGCCGACACCCGACACCACCTCGAGGACGTGGCCGACGACATTGGTGGCGACCGAGTAGTTCCACCGGGTGCCCGGCTCGAACTGGAGCGGCAGCCCGGCGTACACCTCGACGGTCTCGGCCAGGTCCGCGCCGGGCGGCGCCGACGGAGTCAGTCCGGCGTCCCGGTAGAGCGCGTCGACAGGGTGGGCGTGGTAGAAGCCGAAGGTCAGCCCGGCGGTGTGGGTCAGCAGATGGCGCAGCAGCACCGGTTGTCGCGCCGGGCGGGTCCGGGTGCCGGAGCCGGACCCGTCGACGTACACCCGCAGGTCGGCGAAGGACGGGACGAAGTCCGCCACCGGGTCGTCGAGACGGAGGCGCCCTTCGTCCAGCAGCATCAGCGCGGCCACCGTCGTGACCGGCTTGGTCATGGAGTAGATCCGCCACAGGGTGTCGTCCTCCACCGGAAGCCCCGCCTCACGGTCGCGCAGGCCGTACGTGGTGAGGTGAGCGACGCGGCCGTGCCGGGACAGTGCCACGAGACAACCGGGCAGCCGGCCCTCGTCGACCAGCCCGGCGAAGTGCCCGTCGAGGCGGTCCAGCGCCTTGCCGTCGAGTCCGGCCTCGCCCGGCTCGACCTCCTGTCGCAGGTGTCCCATCGTTCCCCTCCGCGCCACGGCTGTTGGCGTTCATGATCTCGTACGCACCGGTGGAGCGTGGTGCCCGCGCCGCCCCTGATCGGCGTTCGTGTCCCTCTTGTGCCCCGGAAACCGCAGGGCCAGCGGCACGCCGACGGCGGACACCGCGCCGAGCACGGTCAGTGGTGGGCCCGTTCCGACCTCGGTGCCGAGCGTCATCAGCGTGGCCGCCGTCGCGACCCCGAAGGTGGGACCTATGTTCATCGCCGTCTGCTGGAGCCCGCCCGCCACGCCCGCCGCGTCGGCCGGGGCGTGCCGCACGACGACCTCCGTGGCGGTGACCATCACGGTGGCGAAGCCGACGCCCAGCAGCAGGAAGCCGACGCCGATGGTCAGGGCCGTCGACCTCTCGTCGAGCCGGGACAGCAGCAGGACTCCGAGGGTGAGCGCGCCCGTCCCGGCGACGGCCGTCCGGCGCGGACCGAGGCGGCGCGCGAGCACCGCGGCGACGGGGGCGCCGGCCACCATCGCCGCGGCGCCCGGCAGCGCCCGCAGGCTCGTCTCCAACGGGTCCAGTCCCAGGGTGCGTTGAAGGAAGTAGCTGCCGACGAAGAGCGAGCCGAGCATGGCCGCCGACGCGGCGACCAGCAGGCCGAGCGCCGGGCCGACGGCCGACGGGCCGAGGACGCCGGGCGGCAGCAACGGGTGCGTGGCGCGGCGTTCATGGCGTACGAACACGACGGTCGCCGCCACGCACACGACGGTGCCGACCGCGGTCGTGGCCGGCCGGGCCGTCCCCGGAAGCCCGGTCAGCGTGTGCACCAGCGCCACCAGGGCCACCGCCAGCAGGCAGGCACCGGGCACGTCCAGACCGCCGGCCGGCGTGGTGCCGTCACGCCGGGCCGGGGCGCGGACGGCGAGCGCGGCGACGACCGTCGCGAGCGCGGGCAGCACGTTCACGAAGAAGACCGCCCGCCACCCGAACTGGGTGACCAGTGCCCCGCCGACCAGGGGACCGGCGGCCGCCGACAGACCGATGGCGCTCGTCCGCAGCGCGATGGGCATGCCCAGCCGGTCCGGGGGATACGCGGCCCGCAGCATCCCGAGCGTGGCCGGCTGGAGCAGGGCCCCGAACACGCCCTGAACGACCCGCAGTGCGATCACCCAGCCGATGCCGGGTGCGGCACCGATGCCCGCCGACGCGGCGCCGAAGCCCAGGACGCCGACGGCGAAGACCCGTTGGTGGCCGTAGCGGTCCCCGACGCGTCCCGCGAACACGAGCAGGCTGGCCACCGCGATGAGGTAGCCGGTACTGGTCCACTGGGCCTCGGCGAACGAGGCGTGCAGGTCGCGCTGGAGCGCGGGCTGCGCGACGGTCAGCACGGTGCCGTCCAGCGCGACGATCACGGCGCCGACGACACTGGCGGCGAGCGTGAGCCGTCGACGGGCCGGTGACACGGACGGGTTCACGCGCCCTCCTCCCCGAAGCGGCCGCCCGGATCCTCCGGGCCGAGGCGGGTGTCCCGCCCCTGCGGGCACCGGTGGCTGCCCGGAACGCCCGAGCTCACGGGGGCGTCCGGATCCTCCGGCCCCAGGTGGGCGTCCAGTGCCGCCCGCAGCAGGGGCGCGAAGTCGTCCGTTCCGGTGGTGAGTTGGAGGCTGCCCCAGCCCCACAGCTGGGCGATGCCGTGCAGGTTCGCCCACAGTGCGCCCGCGACGACCGGGGCGTCGGCTGCCGGGCGGGTCCGCGCGACCAGGTCCACGAGCGTGGCGAACATCGGCAGGCTCGTCTCCCTGAGCCCCAGTCGATCGCTCTCCAGCAGGTCGTGACGGAACATCAGCTCGTACATCCCGCGCCGGGTCAGTGCGAAGTCGAGGTAGACCCCGGCGAGCGTGGTCAGCAGGGCCCGGGGGTGTGCGCCGGCGCCGACCGCCGCCTCCGGGGAGCCCACGGCCGCCGTCGCGCGGGCCTGCAGATCGGCGAAGCCCCGGCGGGCGATGGCGGACAGCAGTTCCAGATGGGTCGGGAAGTAGCGGCGGGGAGCGCCGTGCGAGACACCCGCCCGCCGGGCGATCTCGCGCAGGGACAGTGCCTGCGCCCCCTCCTCGGCGACGAGGTCGACGCCGGCCTCGATCAGCCGCTCGCGCAGCCCGGTGCTCTCGTGCTCGCTCATAGACAGTGTCTACCACCCTTGCGTAGACACTGTCTACGCAAGGGTGGGGCCGCAAGGAGCGCGAGTGCCGGTCACCTGGGCGCGCCGAGTGACCGTCGCCCGGGTTCACGGCGGACGCGGGCGGCACCGGACCGGAATGCCGGGCGCGGGCGGGGCGTTGATCAGGGCATGACTCAGGAAGCGCCTCAGGACGCGACACAGGACGCACTGCTCAAGCTGCTCTCCGAGTACAAGGGCGGGGTGCTCGTGACCCTCAAGAAGGACGGGCGGCCCCAGCTGTCGAACGTCAGCCACGCCTACTACCCCGAGGAGGGGGTCATCCGGGTCTCCCTCACCGACGACCGCGCCAAGACCCGCAACCTGCGCCGGGATCCGCGTGCCTCGTACCACGTGACCAGCGACGACCGGTGGGCCTACACGGTCGCCGAGGGCACGGCGGACCTGACGCCCGTCGCGGCGGACCCGCACGACGAGACCGTCGAGGAACTCGTCCGCGTCTACCGGGACGTCCTCGGCGAGCACCCCGACTGGGACGACTACCGGGCCGCGATGGTCCGCGACCGCCGGCTCGTGCTGCGGCTGCGGGTCGAGCGGGCGTACGGCATTCCCCGGGGACGCTGAACCCCTGGGGCCCGTCCGACGATTCCCGCCTGCCCGGCGACGCCGGGAATTGTCGGACAGGCCCCGGGGCGGGTGGTCGGGCGGCGTCACGCGACGGGCGCTCCGCGCACACCGGCCGCCCCTGAATCCGGCCGGGGTGTGCTGAGCGATTCCCTCGTGTGCGGGCACGCCGTGGGCGTGCCCGTGTCGCCTGCCCGCCCCCTTCGCCGCGCGACGGTGCCACGCGGCCGTACCGGCACTTGGTGCTCGTTGCGGCCGATGTTCTTGCCGAAGACGTCACCTGTCAACAGTGCCCCTGTCGGGGCGGGCACGCGCGAGTCCCCGAACCGCTGTGCGCGGACGGGGACGTGCGCGTACCCGGGATCACCCATGGCGGTGGCGTGGAAAGGCCCGCGCCGGGGCCGCGGGTCAGACCGTCACGGTCTCGTGCCGCGCGGCTTCCCCGGCCGGGTACTCTCCCAGCCGCTCCGTCGGTACACGGTGCGTCTCACGCGCGGAGAGCGCCGCGAGCACCGGCGGGACGCACAGCGCCGCGGTGAACAGGGCCACGGACGACCAGTCCGAACCGTCCGGCCCGGCGATCTGCGCGGCGAACGTGACGGCGAACCCGGCGACGGCGAAGCCGATCTGGGTGCCGATCGCCACACCGGACAGCCGCACGCGGGTGGAGAACATCTCGCCGTAGAAAGCCGGCCAGACACCGTTCGCGGCGCTGTAGACGACACCGAAGGCGAGGACACCGAAGAGCAGGACCAAGGGGTACGAGCCCGTCGAGATGGCCCACAGGTAGGCGAACATCAGGACGGCGCTGCCCGCCGCGCCGATCAGATAGACCGGGCGCCGGCCGATGCGGTCGGAGAGCGTGGCCCAGGCGGGGATGGCGCCCAGGGCGACGATGTTGGCGAGCGCGCCCACCCACAGCATCTGCGTACGGGACAGGCCGACCGCGTCGCTGGTGCCGTAGGCCAGGGCCCACACCGTGAAGATCTTGCTCACCGACGCGATCAGGGCGCCCGCCACCACCCGCAGGACGTCCGCCCAGTGGTCTCGGAACAGTACGGCGAGGGGCAGCTTGACCACGCCCTCGGTCGCGGCCTGACGGGTGAAGGCCGGGGTCTCCTGGAGAGTGCGCCGGATGACGTAGCCGACGACGGCGACCGCGACACTCAGCCAGAACGGGAGGCGCCAGCCCCAGGAGAGCAACTGGTCCTCGGGCAGCGCGGCGACGGGGAGGAAGACGAGCGTCGCGAGGAGCTGGCCGCCCTGGGTGCCGCTGAGGGTGAAGCTGGTGAAGAAGCCGCGCCGGTCCGGCGGAGCGTGCTCCAGTGTCATCGAGTTGGCGCTCGCCTGCTCACCGGCCGCCGAGATGCCCTGGAGGACTCGGCACAGCACCAGCAGCACCGGGGCCAGGCCTCCGACCTGGGCGCGGGTGGGCAGACAGCCGATGAGGAACGTCGACAGTCCCATCAGGATCAGCGTGAAGACCATGATCTTCTTGCGGCCGAGCCGGTCGCCGAAGTGCCCGAGGAACAGGGCGCCGACGGGACGTGCGGCGTACGCGACACCGAACGTGGCCAGCGAGAGCAGGGTCGCGGTCGCCGGGTCGGACTCGTCGAAGAAGACCTTCGGGAAGATCAGGGCGGCGGCACTGCCGTAGATGAAGAAGTCGTAGTACTCCAGGGCGCTGCCGATCCAGGCGGCCATGGCCGCCTTCCGGGGCTGGCCGGGAGGCGCGTCGAGCGGGGCGGCGGGGTCGGACACGGCGTGCTCCTTCGAGGGAACTCCGGGGACGGGAGTGCGGGCGGGGGAGAGGTGCCGGGGCCCTGGGGGTGTACGGGTCGGCTGTGCCGAGTGGGTGCTCTCCGATGATGACGCACCCCGGCTAATTAACCCACTGGATAGTTAGTAGCGGATGGCTAGGGATGGTGCGCCCGTGCTTCCCGGGTGTCAAGAGGGTGTGCGCGAGGAGTCCGCGGTCCGGGGGTCCCGAAGGCTGCCCTCCGCGGGGCGTCAGTCCGCCGCGCGGTCGGCGGTGAGATAGGCGATGACCATGTCGCCGAGCATGGTGCGGTAGTGCTCGCGCTGGTCCGGGGCGACCAGGTCGCGGCCGAACAGTGCCCCGAAGGTGTGCCGGTTCGCGACACGGAAGAAGCAGAACGAGCTGATCATCGCGTGCAGGTCGACCGCGTCGACATCGGCCGTGAACAGGCCCGACCTGCGGCCCGTCTCCAGGATGCGGCCGATCACGTCGAGCGCGGGCGAACCGATCCTGCCCAGTTCCTCGGAGGCGGTGATGTGCTCCGCCTCGTGGATGTTCTCGATGCTCACCAGGCGGATGAAGTCGGGGTGCGCCTCGTGGTGGTCGAAGGTCAGCTCGGCGAGCCGGCGGATGGCCGCGACCGGGTCCAGGTGCTCGACGTCCAGCTCCTGTTCGGCCTCCCGGATCACCGAGTACGCGCGTTCCAGGACCGCGGTGAAGAGCTGCTCCTTGCCACCGAAGTAGTAGTAGATCATCCGCTTCGTGGTGCGGGTGCGGGCCGCGATCTCGTCGACCCGGGCGCCGGTGTAGCCGGCGCGCGCGAACTCCTTGGTCGCCACGTCGAGGATCTCGGCCTTGGTGCGGGCGGCGTCGCGGATCCGCCCGTTGGGTCGTGCCGGTTCTTCGACGCTGGTCATCGGGTTCCTTCGGGCGAGAGGCAGGTGCCCGCGATTGTAGAAGCAGGTACCGCCGGCCCGCCGTCCCGGTCACGGGTGCGGGAGGTGGGCCCCTTCCCATCGGGCGGGAGGCTTGATATGACTAACGAACCAGTTCGTACATTAGCCAGTGCTGCCGTCGCCCGGCCGGTCGTCCGCCGACACCGCCCACCGACCGGTCGCCGTCCTCGCCCCCGGAGGCTCCGCCGTGTCCCAGACCTCGTATCTCGTCGGCCTCGTCGGAGCCGGCATCGGCCCCTCGCTCAGCCCGGCACTGCACGAACGCGAGGGCGACCGGCAGGGACTGCGCTGTCTGTACCGGCTGATCGACATCGACGAGCTCGGCGTCGGCCCCGAGGCGGTGGGCGAGCTCGTCCGCGCCGCGCGCGACGTCGGCTTCGACGGCCTCAACATCACCCATCCCTGCAAGCAGCTGGTCATCGACCACCTCGACGAACTCGACCTGCAGGCGCGAGCGCTCGGCGCGGTCAACACCGTCGTCTTCGAGGACGGCCGCGCGATCGGACACAACACCGACGTCACGGGTTTCGCCGCCTCCTTCGCCCGAGGTCTGCCCGAGGTCTCCCTGGAGCGGGTCGTGCAACTGGGCGCGGGCGGCGCCGGCGCGGCCGTCGCGCACGCGGTGCTCACGCTGGGAGCCGGGCAGGTCACCGTCGTCGACGCGATGGCCGACCGTGCCGCCGTCCTCGCCGCCGCCCTCGAATCCCACTTCGGTGCGGGCCGGGCCGCCGCCGCGTCGCCGGACGCGCTCGCGGGCCTCCTTCCCGACGCCGACGGCATCGTGCACGCCACCCCCACCGGAATGGCGGCCCACCCCGGACTCCCGCTCCCGGCCGCGCTGCTGCACCCCCGGCTCTGGGTCGCCGAAGTCGTCTACCGGCCCCTGGAGACCGAGCTGCTGCGTACCGCCCGTGCGCTCGGCTGCGCGACCCTCGACGGCGGGGGCATGGCCGCCTTCCAGGCAGCCGACGCGTTCCGGCTCTTCACCGGGCGGGAACCCGACAGCGCCCGGATGCTCGCGGACATCGCCGAACTCGCGGGCGCGGAGCCCGCCCGGCACTGACACCGGCCGCCCCGTCCGGCCGAGGTGGCCACCCCGGCGGGGTCGCGAGGCCGGCACACCGCCGCGGCCCCCGGCCCGCCCACCGTCCCGAAGCAGCGTCGAAGGAGCATCCCGTGCGCACGTCCATCGCCACCGTCTCGCTCAGCGGACCCCTGACGGAGAAACTCACGGCCGCGGCCCGGGCCGGCTTCGACGGTGTCGAGATCTTCGAGAACGACCTGCTCGCGAGCCCTCTCTCACCCGAGGAGATCCGGGCCCGTACCGCCGACCTCGGACTCTCCGTCGACCTGTACCAGCCGATGCGCGACATCGAGGCCGTGCCCCCCGAGGAGTTCGCCCGCAATCTGCGCCGGGCGCGGCACAAGTTCGAGCTCATGCGCCGCCTCGGCGCCGACACGGTCCTGGTGTGCTCCAGCGTCTCACCGCTCGCCGTGGACGACGACGACCTCGCCGCCGAGCAGCTCGGCGAACTCGCCGGTCTGGCACAGGACTTCGGTATCCGCGTCGCGTACGAGGCACTGGCCTGGGGACGTCATGTGAACACGTACGACCACGCCTGGAGCATCGTGCGGGCGGCCGGCCACCCCGCGCTCGGCACCTGCCTGGACAGCTTCCACATCCTCGCCCGCGGCGGCGACCCCAAGGGCATCGCCGACATCCCCGGCGAGAAGATCTTCTTCCTGCAACTGGCCGACGCCCCGCTGATGGCCATGGACGTCCTCCAGTGGAGCCGCCACTACCGGTGCTTCCCCGGCCAGGGCGGGTTCGACCTCGCCGGTCTCCTGCGGCACGTGATCGCCACCGGGTACCGGGGGCCGCTCTCCCTCGAAGTCTTCAACGACGTGTTCCGCCAGGCCGAGGCGGGGGAGACCGCCGTGGACGCCCGGCGTTCCCTGCTCGTCCTCCAGGAGGCGACCGGGCTCGCCAGGCCGCCCGCCCCCGTGGTGCCCACGGGGGTGGCCTTCGCCGAACTGGTCACCCCCGACGCCGCGCCGGTCACGGGGATCCTCGGCGCCCTCGGCTTCGCCCGCACGGCCCGTCACCGCAGCAAGCCGGTGGACCTCTGGCAGCAGGGCGAGGCCCGTGTCCTCGTCAACACGGGCCCCGCGGCCAGGCGCGACGGCACGGTGCTCGCCGCCGTCGGCCTGGAGTCGCCGGATCCGGCGGGCGCGGCCCGCCGCGCCGAGTCCCTGCTCGCCCCCGTCCTGCCGCGGCGCCGCGCGCTCCAGGACGCGCCGCTCGACGCGGTGGCCGCACCGGACGGCACCGAACTCTTCTTCTGCGGCACGTCCGGGTCGCGGGCGCCTCTGGAGGAGGGAGACGCTCCCGAACCGCTCGGCTGGACGAGCGACTTCGAGCCCGTCGGCGACATGCCCGGCGACGGCCGCGTGACCCGGATCGACCATCTCGCCCTCACCCAGCCCTGGCACCAGTTCGACGAGGCCGCCCTCTTCCACCGCAGCGTGCTCGGGCTGAGCGCTCAGGAGAGCGTCGACGTCGCCGACCCCTACGGCCTGCACCGCAGCAGGGCCGTCACCAGCGGCGACGGCAGCGTCCGCATCGCGCTGGGTGTCGGTCCGGCCCCCTCGGGCGACGCGGCCCGCACCCAGCACATCGCCCTCGCCACGGGCGACGTGGTCGGCGCCGCCCGCCGCTTCCGGGCGGCCGGCGGCCGGCTGCTGCCAGTGCCGGCGAACTACTACGACGACCTGGCCGCACGCTTCGAATTCCGCGACGGTGAGCTGGACACCTACCGTGAGCTCGGCATCCTGTACGACCGTGACGAGGCGGGCGAGTTCCGGCACTGCTACACCGAGACCGTCGGCCGCGTCTTCTTCGAACTGGTCCAGCGCGACGGCGGATACCGGGGATACGGAGCGCAGAACGCCCCGGTACGCCTCGCCGCGCAGCATGCGATGCGCCCGGGACGCTGAGCCCGCGGGTCGCGCACGCGCCGTACCGGGCGTGCGCGACCCGCGGGACGTCACCGCACGAGCCGCAGTGAGAACGCGCGGTCCAGCGGCCGGTCCGGGGTGAGGATCGTCGTCACCCCGGAGCCCGAGTCGTACGACCAGGCGTCACGCGCGAGCGGCCGTCCGTCGAGGAGGACCTGCCGCGGCGCCGACTCGCCGTGCACGGTGAAGCGGTACGCGCGCGCGGACGGCTTGCCCTCGTAACTCCCCTTGCCCGCACCGACGCCGACCTCCGTGGTGCGGGCGGTGGCGTGGACCGTGACGTGCTGGGTCGCCGAAGCGCCCTCGGCGAAGCGCCGCGTCACCCCGTCGTCCTCGTACAGCGTGTAGCTGCTGTCGCCCTTCGGGTAGAGGTCCCAGTCCAGCTCGTGCCGGTCACGGGTCTGCCAACTCGTCGTTCCCTTGGGCCACATGGGGACGACGGCGCCGCCGCGCACGAAGAGCGGGAGGGTGTCGAGCGGAGCGTGGTAGCCGTCGATCGTCGTCGGCCCCTGATAGGTGCGGCCGGTCCAGTAGTCGGTCCAGGTGCCTTCGGGCAGATGGATGCCGTCACGGGTCTCGGAGTCCTCGTAGACAGGTGCGACCAGGAAGTCGCGGCCGACGAGGAACTCGTACTTGGCGTCGGGACCCAGGGCCGCGGGGTCGTCCGGGTACTCCAGCCACAGCGGGCGCACCGCTCCGACACCCGTCTTCGTGGCCTCGGCGGACAGCGTGTACATGTAGGGGAGCAGGCGCTCCTTCAGCTGGAGGTACTTGCGGTTGATGGAGGTGTACGGCTCGCCGTCCAGCCAGGGCTGCTGGTCGGCGGGCTTGCCGGTGGTGATGTCGGAGGCCCAGCCGTCCATCGTCATGACGGCCGGCAGGAACGCCTTCCACTGGAGGTCGCGGGTGTACATCTTGGCGTCGTGGCGGTAGATGGAGCCCACGTCGCCGGTGTTGTACGCGATGCCCGACATGGTGGCCCCGGCGTACGTCGGGATCTGCCAGCGGATGTAGTCCCAGGACAGCTTCTGGTCGCCGCTCCACAGGACGCCGCAGCGCTGGGCACCCGCCCAGGACACCGGCAGCCACACGAAGCCGCGTGCGTCGCTGTTCTCCTCGATCCCTGCCTTGGCCCGGTCGCAGGCGTCGAGCGCGAAGCCGTAGCCGTTGCCGACCCAGGCGACGTCCAGTTTGGCGACACGCTGGCCGGCCTTCACCTGGTCGGCGAGCTTGTCGATGCCGTCCTGGGTCCACAGCCCGAGCTGGGCGTGGTGGTTCTGGAGGCCCTCGGCCGTCTCCTGGAGGTTCTCGTAGCCGCAGCCGTAGCCGTCGTTGACGAGCATCCAGCCGAGCGGCATGTCGTGGGAGGTGTAGCCGTCGGCGATCTTCAGGGCGTCGAGGGTGTGGCGCTCGCCGCGGTTGGCGTTGTGCAGGTAGCAGTCGGAGTCGCCCGGTTCCAGGCCGTACACCGGCGGCATGAACGGCTTGCCCACCAGCGCCGTGTACTTGCCGATCACCTGCTTGGCGTCGCCGATGAAGTAGTAGGCGTCCAGGCGGCGTTCCTGCTGTCCGGTCCGCACCGGTGAGCCGAAGTCGTAGACGCCCGGGGCGAAGGTGTTGCGGAAGACGCCGTAGCCGGCGCTGGAGAGGTAGAAGGGCTGGGAGTTGTTGTGACCGCCCTCGTTCCAGTCGAAGCTGTTCGCCACGTGCATCGTGCGGTCGCGGTGCGAGAAACTGCCGTTCTGCTCGCCGCCGCCGAAGAACTGCTCGTCGGCGCCGCGCGTCAGACTCTGCCGCATGCCCGAGGTGGACCAGCGCAGAGGCCGGTCCTCCTGCCACAGCGGGGTGCGGTTGTCGGCCTTGTAGAGGCCGAAGCGCAAGGGCTTCTTGTAGACGCGCAGCACCGCGTCGGGGGAGCGGATGCCGTAGTACGGGCCCGCGTCGAACGACGTGGTGTGCCGCTGCCGGGCGGGCGGGGTGCGGACGATCGCGGTGCCCACCGGGTCGGTGAGGGTGCCGGACGGGTCGGCCTGCAGGCGCAGCCGGCCCCCGGACAGGAAGTCGGCGCGTGCCTTCAGCTGTCCGGCTTCGACCGTGTAGCTTCCGTCGCCGCCGCTGAAGGACGTGAGGTCGCCGGCGTCCGTCGTCCTCGGCAGGTACGCCTTCCCCGTGTACACGTTGTCGTGCACGTCGTACGGCACGACGAGCACGTGGTAGGTGCCCGACGCGTCCGGGATCACGGTGGACTCGGGGTCGGCGGTGCCGGCACTGTCGGCGACCTGCTTGCCCGCGTCGTCGTAGATGTACAGGTCGAAGTCGTCGGTGGGATGCTGCCATTCGATCGAGACCGGTACGCCGCCCTCGGGGTTGTCGGCCCAGTACCCGTCGGGCACCGAGACCTTCAGGTCGAACCGGTCGCACACCGTGCCGTCCGGGTCGTCGGCGGCGGACGGACAGCTGTCGGTGCCGCCCGAGGTGCCCTTGGCGTAGACGGGGCTCTGCCAGTCGACGCTCTGGTGGGTGTCGTCGAGGACGGCGTTCGCAGGGGTCGCCGCGAGTGCGGGCGCCGACGGGGCGCCCAGCAGGGTGACGGTCAGGGCGGTGGCGAGCCCCGCCATGGCCCAGAAACGGTGTCGGAGTCTTCGCACAGTACGCATCTCCACTCAAAACCAACGGCGTTGTGTTCGCAGGTGTTTGAAACAGCGTCGGATCGTGCATGTTCAAGCATGAAGGGTGCCCGTCCAGTCAGGTTCATGTCAATGAATCCGGAGGGAAGTGCCGGTGAGGAGCCCCGTGCGGGAGGGTGTGCCCCGGAGGCCTCCCTCGCGTGCCGTGCGGGATCGTCTCGTGGTCCGAGGGGTGATCCGAAAGCGCGCGCGCCGGGCACGAGGGAGCCGAAGGCGCCGGGCGGCGCGAGGTCAGGGCGCCGACGCCCTTAAATTACCGGCCAGTTGACCTGGAAAGCGGAACGACCACCGCTATCATCACACCACCCGCGGAGCGACCCTCTGCCCGATGACGGCGGTTGTACGGCATCGACCTTCACACCCCCCACTTCTCACACGGCGTTGTCGGGCGTGCCTGCGCGCCGTGCAGGACGGAAAGCAGCGCGAGCATGAGCAACAACAGGGGCAGAGGGCTCCAGGCCAACGCCCTCGGCACGTTCGACACGGTCGTCATGGCGGTGGCGGGCAGCGCCCCCGCGTACTCCCTGGCCGCCACCACCGCCGTCCTCGTCGGGGCGGTCGGCCTGGCCAGTCCCGCGGCGCTGCTGTACTGCGCGATACCCATGCTGGGCATCGCGCTCGCCTTCAGCTATCTCGGCCGGATCGACGTCAACGCGGGCGCCAGCTACTCCTGGGTCGGCCGCACCCTCCACCCCTTCCTCGGCTTCATCAGCGGCTGGGCCCTGGTGATCTCGGCGACCATCTTCATGGTCGCGGGCTCGCTGCCCGCGGGCGCGATGACCCTGTCCCTGTTCGACGAGGGGCTCGCCGACAACACGGCGCTGGCCACCGCCGTCGGCGCGGGATGGTTCCTGATCATGCTGCTCGTCGTGCTCGGCGGCGCGCGCCTCACCGTCCGCGCCCAGCTGATCATGTCCGGCGTGGAGCTCGCGATCCTGGCCGTCTTCGCCGTCGGCGCGGTGCTGCACGGCGGCACCGCCCGCTCCTTCGACTGGTCCTGGCTGGGCTTCGGCCACTTCGACGGGCTGGGCGGCTTCGCCTCCGGCGCGCTCATCGCCGCCTTCTACTACTGGGGCTGGGACGTCACCAGCAACCTCAGCGAGGAGACCAGGGACAGCCGCCGCACGACGGGGCTCGCCGGTCTCATCGGCGTCGGCGTCGTCTTCCTGCTCTTCGAGGTGTTCACCATCGCGGTGAACGTCATCCTCACCGACCGGCAGATCCAGGAGAACGACGCCAACGTACTGGGAGCCCTCGGTGAGGAGATCTGGCCCGGCTGGGGCGGGAAACTCCTGATCGTCGCCGTCATGCTGTCCACCATCGCCACCCTGGAGACCACGCTCATCCAGGTCACCCGCTCGCTGTTCGCGATGGGCCGCGACCGCACCATGCCGACCGCGCTGGGCCGCGTCCACCGCACATGGAACACGCCGTGGGTCGCGATCGTCGTGGTCGGCGCGGTCGCCCTGCTGATGTTCGTGACCTCCAACGCCCTCGGCTCGGTCGGCGACATCCTCGCGGACGCGATCGCCGCCATCGGCCTCCAGATCGCCGTCTACTACGGACTCGCCGGCATCGCGGTCGTCGTCGCCTACCGCAAGATGCTGCTGAAGTCCCCGGCCAACTTCCTCTTCGGCGGACTGTGGCCGTTCCTCGGCGCCCTCTTCATGTTCTGGATCTTCGTCGAGTCGCTCGGCGAGCTGAGCGGCGCGTCCGTCACGATCGGCATCGGCGGCATCGCCGTCGGACTCGTCCCCATGCTCTGGTACTGGAAGCAGGGCAGCGACTACTACCGGCCCGCCAGGCTGGACGCCACCCAGGTCGTCGAGACCGAGTACGTCCCCGACGGCTACGCCGGCACGGCGGACGAACGGTCCCGTGTCCACGAGGGTCTCCCCACCGACTTCTGAGAGGGACCCGATGGCGGGAGACCGCTTCACCCCCGACTTCGACCCCGATTCCGGGGACGCCCCGCTCACCTCCGCCCGCCAGGACATCGTGATCGGCCGGTGGCAGGGACTGCGGGAACTCCTGCGGGCCACCGGCCCCGACTGGGCCGTGCGCGGCCACCGCGTCCGGCTGCTCGCACCGGCCTGCGCGGGCAACTCGACCGTCGAGTCCTGGCTTGCCGCGGAACCACGCAGCGCCGACGCGCTGGTGCTGCGGGCCGCGACCGACGTGGCCAGGGCCTTCAACGTGGCCATCGCGGCGGGCCGCGGCGTGCCCATCGACCAGCAGCGCATCGACCGGGCCGTGCTCGCCTGCCTCCAGGCCGCCGAGGCGTACCCGGACGACCCCACGCCCTGGATCTCCCTCATCTCGGTCGCCCGCCTCTACCCGGCCGGTGTGCGCCGCCGTGAACTGGGCCGCTGGTGGGACGAGTTGCACACCCGCGACCCGTACAGCATGGAGGGCCATCTGCAGATCCTCCACTACTACTCCTCGCGCTGGCACGGCACCCACGGCCTGATGTACGACTTCGCGCGGGACGCGGCCGGTGTGGCGCCGCCCGGCTGCGCCCTGCCCGTCCTGGTGCAGTTCGCCCGCGTCGAGGAGTACCGCTACGTCCTCGACGGGGCGAAGGGGCAGCGCGACGCCGTCGTGGGGCTCGGCCAGCACTGGAACCACGACGCCGCCGTGAACGACGTACGCCGCACCTGGGAGCGCTGGATCACGGCACGCCCGGACGGACCGGTCGCCCCGGAGGAGGTCCGTGACCTCAACCATCTGACGCATGCCGCCTGTTACGCCGGTGAGGCGGACATCGCGGAGGCGCTGTTCGGGCTGATCGGGCGCCGCGCCAGCCGTACGCCGTGGTCCTGCACCGGCGACCCGGAGAGGGAGTTCGTGCGGTGGCGTGAGCGGCCGTCGCGCCGGGCGTGACCGGCCGGGGACCGCGGGACGGACCGGGCACACGGACGGGGGCCGGCCCACCCTGATGGGCGGGCCGGCCCCCGTCGGAGCCACGGCGGTCCGGGACCTAGTGCGCGGCGGGCGAGGCCCCCGGCTGGTTCCAGGTGGCGATCACCGGGGTGCCGTGCTCCGTGGAGAGCCGGCTCACGGTCGCGGTCGCGAGCTGGAAGAGCCGCCCGGACTCCGCCGGCAGGCCCAGCCGACGGGCCGTCAGCACCCGCAGGAAGTGGGCGTGCGCGACCAGCACCACGTCACCCGGACCCTCGGCGAGCGCCGCGTCCACCCGGGTGAGCACACGGTCGGCGCGCTCCGCGATCTCCCGCGGCGACTCGCCAAGATGCCCGTCCGGCCCCGGCGTCACCCCATCGGTCCACAGCACCCAGTCCGGCCGGCTCCCATGGATCTCACGGGTGGTGACGCCCTCGTAGCCGCCGTAGTCCCACTCGTGCAGGTCCGGGTCGGTCACCGCCCCGGTCAGGCCCGCGAGTTCGGCCGTGCGCACGGCACGGCCGAGGGGGCTGGTCAGCACATGGGCGAAGGACCGCCCGGCGAAGAACGGTGCCAGGGACTTGGCCTGTTCCTCGCCGTGCGGGGTGAGCGGAAGATCGGTCCAGCTGGTGTGCCGGCCCGTCAGACTCCACTCGGTCTCCCCATGGCGGACCAGTATGAGGTCGCCCATGGCGGTCCTACTTCGCCGACTCGACGGCGTGGCCGCCGAACTGGTTGCGCAGCGCCGCGATCATCTTCATCTGCGGGGAGTCGTCCTGCCGCGACGCGAAGCGCGCGAACAGCGACGCGGTGATCGCCGGCAGCGGCACCGCGTTGTCGATGGCCGCCTCGACCGTCCAACGGCCCTCGCCCGAGTCCTCCGCGTGGCCGCGCAGCTTGTCCAGGTGCTCGTCGTCGTCCAGGGCGTTGACGGCGAGGTCGAGCAGCCAGGAGCGGATGACGGTGCCCTCCTGCCAGGAGCGGAAGACCTCGCGCACGTCCGTGACGGAGTCGACCTTCTCCAGCAGCTCCCAGCCCTCGGCGTAGGCCTGCATCATGGCGTACTCGATGCCGTTGTGGACCATCTTCGAGAAGTGCCCCGCACCGACCTTGCCGGCGTGCACGAAGCCGAAGTCGCCCTCGGGCTTGAGCGCGTCGAAGACCGGCTGCACCTTCGCGATGTGCTCGGCGTCGCCGCCCACCATCAGCGCGTAGCCGTTCTGCAGGCCCCACACACCGCCGGAGACACCCGCGTCGACGAAGCCGATGCCCTTGGCGGCCAGCTGCTCGGCGTGCTTCTCGTCGTCCGTCCAGCGGGAGTTGCCGCCGTCGACGACGGTGTCGCCGGGCTCCAGGAGATCACCGAGTTCGTCGACGACGGACTGGGTGGGCGCACCGGCGGGCACCATCACCCAGACCACGCGCGGGCCTTCGAGCTTGCCGACGAGTTCCGCGAGGCTGCTCACGTCGGCCAGGTCGGGGTTGCGGTCGTATCCGACGACCGTGTGGCCCGCGCGGCGTATCCGCTCGCGCATGTTGCCGCCCATCTTGCCGAGGCCGATGAGTCCGAGCTGCATGTCAGTTCACTTCTTCCGGAGAGTGCGGTACGCGGCCACGAGGGCGGCGGTGGAGGGGTCGAGACCGGGGACGTCGGTGCCTTCGGTCAGGGCGGGTTCGATCTTCTTGGCGAGGACCTTGCCGAGTTCGACGCCCCACTGGTCGAAGGAGTCGATGTTCCAGACGGCGCCCTGGACGAACACCTTGTGTTCGTAGAGGGCGATCAGCTGGCCCAGGACGGAGGGGGTGAGTTCGCGCGCGAGGATGGTGGTGGTGGGGTGGTTGCCGCGGAACGTCTTGTGCGGGACCAGTTCCTCGGGCACGCCCTCGGCGCGGACCTCGTCGGGGGTCTTGCCGAAGGCGAGCGCCTGGGTCTGCGCGAAGAAGTTCGCCATCAGCAGGTCGTGCTGGGCGGCGAGTTCGTCGTCCAGTTCGCCGACGGGGTCGGCGAAGCCGATGAAGTCGGCGGGGATGAGTTTGGTGCCCTGGTGGATGAGCTGGTAGTAGGCGTGCTGGCCGTTGGTGCCGGGGGTGCCCCAGACGACCGGGCCGGTCTGCCACTCCACCGGATCGCCGTCGCGGTCCACGGACTTGCCGTTGGACTCCATGTCCAGCTGCTGCAGATACGCGGTGAACTTGGACAGGTAATGGCTGTACGGCAGCACGGCGTGCGACTGGGCGTCGTGGAAGTTGCCGTACCAGATGCCCAGCAGGCCCAGCAGCAGCGGTGCGTTGGCCTCGGCGGGAGCGGTGCGGAAGTGCTCGTCGACCAGGTGGAAGCCG
Source organism: Streptomyces sp. NPDC025784 (assembly GCF_055558435.1). NCBI lineage: Bacteria > Bacillati > Actinomycetota > Actinomycetes > Kitasatosporales > Streptomycetaceae > Streptomyces > Streptomyces sp. NPDC025784. The sequence goes on along the minus strand of NZ_JBVHMN010000002.1, from coordinate 481,080 downwards.
TCGAGCATCTCGCGGAACCGGTCCGGGCCGATCGCGATCATCAGCGACAGGCCGATCGCCGAGTCGAAGGAGTACCGTCCGCCGACCCAGTCCCAGAACTCGAACATGTTGGCGGTGTCGATACCGAACTCCGACACCTTCCCCGCATTCGTCGACAACGCCACGAAGTGCTTCGCGACGGCCTTCTCGTCGCCGCCGAGTCCGTCGAGCAGCCACGAGCGTGCCGAGGTGGCGTTGGTGATGGTCTCGATGGTGGTGAAGGTCTTGGAGGCGACGATGAACAGCGTCTCGGCCGGGTCGAGGTCGCGGGTGGCCTCGTGCAGGTCGGCGCCGTCGACGTTGGACACGAAACGGACGGTGAGGTCGCGGTCGGTGAACGAGCGCAGCGCCTCGTAGGCCATCGCGGGGCCCAGGTCGGAGCCGCCGATGCCGATGTTCACCACGTTCTTGATGCGCTTGCCGGTGTGACCGGTCCATTCGCCCGAACGGACCCGGTCGGCGAAGTGGGCCATCTTGTCCAGGACCGCGTGCACGGCCGGTACCACGTTCTCACCGTCGACCTCGACGACCGCGTCCCGCGGGGCGCGCAGCGCGGTGTGCAGCACCGCCCGCCCCTCCGTGACGTTGATCTTCTCGCCCCGGAACATGGCGTCCCGCAGCCCGAACACGTCCGTCGCGGTGGCGAGTTCCTGGAGGAGGGCCAGGGTCTCGTCGGTGATGAGGTGCTTGGAGTAGTCGATGCGCAGATCGCCGACCTGCACGACGTACCGTTCCGCGCGACCCGGGTCGGCGGCGAACAGCTCACGCAGCCGCGGGTGCAGCAGAGCGCCCGCGCGGTGGTCCTCCAGGGCCACCCATTCGGGGCGCCGGGTGAGCTTGGGGTGGTCAGACATGACGGGAGGTCTCCTTGGTGCCCTCGCCCCGCAGGGCGACGGCGTACATCTCGTCCGCGTCGAGGCGGCGCAGCTCCTCCGCGATCAGCTGGGAGGTGGAGCGGACCTTCAGCGCGAGGGTGCGCGAGGGCTGTCCCGGCAGGGTGAGCGTGGCCAGCGGGCCCTCGGGGCGGTCGATGACGATCTCGCCGTTCTCGGTGCCCAGCCGTACGGCGGTGACCACGGGCCCGGCGGTGACGACGCGTTCGACGGGGACGTCGAGGCGCGCCTCCAGCCAGCGGGCCAGCAGTTCGGCGCTCGGGTTCTCCGCCTCGCTCTCGACGGCCGCCGAGATCACCTTGGTACGGGCCTGGTCGAGCGCGGCGGCCAGCATGGACCGCCACGGCGTCAGCCGGGTCCAGGCGAGGTCGGTGTCACCGGGCGCGTACGAGGCGGCGCGGGCCTCCAGGGCCTGGAGCGGGGTCTCGACGGCGTACATGTCGGTGATCCGGCGCTGGGCGAGCGCGCCGAGCGGGTCCTTGGCGGGGACTTCGGGCGCGTCCACCGGCCACCAGACGACGACGGGCGCGTCGGGCAGCAGCAGCGGCAGGACCACGGAGTCGGCGTGGTCGGACACCTCGCCGTACGTCCGCAGGACGACCGTCTCCCCGGTGCCCGCGTCCGAGCCGACGCGCACCTCCGCGTCCAGCCGGGAGTTGGTCCGGTCGCGCGGTGTGCGGGCGACGCGCTTGATGACGACCAGGGTGCGCGAGGGGTGCTCGCGCGAGGCCTCCTCGGCCGCCTTGATCGAGTCGTAGGCGTTCTCTTCGTCGGTCACGATGACCATCGTCAGGACCATGCCCACGGCGGGGGTGCCGATGGCCCGGCGTCCCTGCACGAGTGCCTTGTTGATCTTGCTTGCCGTGGTGTCGGTCAGATCGATCTTCATGGCCTGCGCCAGCTCCGTCCGTCTCGTGCGAGCATCTCGTCGGCTTCCTCGGGTCCCCAGCTTCCCGAGGGGTACTGCGCGGGCTTGCCGTGCTCGTCCCAGTACCCCTCGATCGGGTCGAGGATCTTCCAGGACTCTTCCACCTCCTGGTGACGGGGGAAGAGATTGGCGTCGCCGAGCAGGACATCCAGGATCAGCCGTTCGTACGCCTCCGGGCTGGACTCGGTGAACGACTCGCCGTACGCGAAGTCCATGGTGACGTCCCGGATCTCCATCGACGTACCCGGCACCTTGGAACCGAAGCGCACGGTCATGCCCTCGTCGGGCTGGACCCGGATGACGATCGCGTTCGCGCCGAGTTCCTCGGTGGCGGTGGAGTCGAAGGGGGAGTGCGGGGCGCGCTGGAAGACGACCGCGATCTCGGTGACCCGGCGGCCCAGACGCTTGCCGGTGCGCAGGTAGAAGGGGACGCCCGCCCAACGGCGGTTGTCGACCTCCAGCTTGACGGCCGCATAGGTGTCGGTCGTCGACGCGGAGTCGATGCCGTCCTCCTGGAGGTAGCCGCGCACCTTCTCGCCGCCCTGCCAGCTCGCCGCGTACTGGCCGCGCACGGTGTGCTCGCCCAGGTTCTCCGGCAGCTTCACGGCCCTGAGGACCTTGAGCTTCTCGGTGAGCAGCGACTCGGCGTCGAAGGCGGCGGGCTCCTCCATGGCGGTGAGCGCCATCAGCTGGAGCAGATGGTTCTGGATGACGTCCCGGGCGGAGCCGATGCCGTCGTAGTAGCCGGCCCGGCCGCCGATGCCGATGTCCTCGGCCATCGTGATCTGGACGTGGTCGACGTACGACCGGTTCCAGATCGGCTCGTACATCTGGTTCGCGAAGCGGAGCGCCAGGATGTTCTGGACGGTCTCCTTGCCGAGGTAGTGGTCGATACGGAACACCTGGTCCGGGTCGAAGACCTCGTGCACGATCTTGTTCAGCTCGCGCGCGCTCACCAGGTCGTGTCCGAAGGGCTTCTCGATGACCGCGCGCCGCCAGGAGCCCTCCGGCGCGTCCGCGAGCCCGTGCTTCTTGAGCTGCTGGACGACCTTCGGGAAGAACTTCGGCGGCACGGACAGGTAGAAGGCGTAGTTGCCGCTGGTGCCCCGCGAGGCGTCCAACTCGTCCACGGCCGCGCGCAGTTGCTTGAACGCGGTGTCGTCGTCGAAGTCACCCGGGATGAACCGCATGCCCTCGGCGAGCTGCTGCCAGACCTCCTCGCGGAACTCGGTGCGCGCGTGTTCGCGCACCGAGTCGTGGACGACCTGGGCGAAGTCCTGGTCCGCCCACTCGCGGCGGGCGAAGCCGACGAGCGAGAAGCCCGGCGGCAGCAGCCCACGGTTGGCGAGGTCGTAGACGGCCGGCATCAGCTTCTTGCGGGACAGGTCGCCGGTGACGCCGAAGATGACCAGGCCGGACGGTCCCGCGATGCGCGGGAGACGGCGGTCGCGCGGGTCGCGCAGCGGGTTGTCCCAGTCGGAGCCCGCGAGACCGAGCGCCTCGGCGACGTCCCGGTGGGTCGCGTCGTCCGTGGCCGCGGCGGCCGGGTCTCCCTGTGCCGTCGTCACGTCGCCCGGTTCCACGGTCTGGTCACCGGATCCCTCCGGCGTGGCGGCCGCAGCCGCCGTCGTGTCCTCGGCACGCTGTCGACTCCTGGTCATTCCCCTTCAACTCCCTTGCCGCGCAGCGACTCCGTCACCGCTTCGAGCAGGTCCTCCCAGGCCGCCTCGAACTTCGAGACGCCCTCGTCCTCCAGCTGCCCCACGACCTCGTCGTACGAGATCCCGAGCCGCTCGACGGCCGCGAGGTCGGCCCGGGCCTGGGCGTAGCCGCCGGTCACCGTGTCGCCGCGGATGTCGCCGCGGGCGGCGGTGGCGTCCAGCGTCGCCTCCGGCATGGTGTTGACCGTGCCCGGCGCCACCAGCTCGTCGACGTACAGCGTGTCCTTGTACGCGGGGTCCTTGACGCCCGTCGAGGCCCACAGGGGGCGCTGCTTGTGGGCGCCGGACGGGGCGAGCGCGGTCCAGCGGGCACCGCCGAAGACCTCCTCGTACGCCTCGTAGGCGAGCCGCGCGTTGGCGAGCGCCGCCCTGCCCTTGAGCGCGAGCGCCTCGTCCGTGCCGACCTTCGCCAGCCGCTTGTCGATCTCGCTGTCGACGCGGGAGACGAAGAAGGACGCGACGGAGTGGATCTCCGACAGGTCCAGACCCCGCTCGCGGGCCTTCTCCAGGCCGGCGATGTAGGCGTCCGTCACCTCGCGGTAGCGCTCCAGCGAGAAGATCAGCGTGACGTTGACGCTGATGCCGAGGCCGATGACCTCGGTGATGGCGGGGAGGCCCGCCTTCGTCGCCGGGATCTTGATCATCACGTTCGGGCGGTCGACCAGCCAGGCGAGCTGCTTGGCCTCGGCGATCGTCGCGGCGGTGCGGTGGGCCAGCCGGGGGTCGACCTCGATCGAGACCCGGCCGTCCCGGCCGCCGGTCGCGTCGTACACCGGGCGCAGGATGTCGGCCGCGGCGCGCACGTCGGCGGTCGTCATCATGCGGACGGCCTCGTCGACCGTGACTCCGCGCTCGGCGAGGTCGGCCAGCTGCTCCTCGTATCCCTCTCCGGAGCCGATGGCGGCCTGGAAGATGGACGGGTTGGTCGTGACGCCCACCACGTGCCTGGACGCGATGAGTTCGGCGAGGTTGCCGGACGCGATGCGCTTGCGCGAGAGGTCGTCCAGCCAGATGGAGACGCCTTCGTCGGAGAGGCGCTCGAGGGTTACCGCGGTCGCGGTCGCTTCGGTCACAGTGATCATCTTCCTTCGTGCGAACGGATCAACCGCGGAGGGCGGCAAGGGATTCCCGCGCGGCGGCGGCGACGTTCTCGGCCGTGAAGCCGAACTCGGTGAACAGGGTCCTGGCGTCGGCGGAGGCACCGAAGTGCTCCAGCGAGACGATGCGTCCGGCGTCACCGACGTACCGGTACCAGGTCAGACCGATGCCCGCCTCGACCGCCACGCGGGCCTTCACCGACGGCGGAAGGACCTGCTCCCGGTACTCGGCGGGCTGCTCCTCGAACCACTCGACCGACGGCATCGACACGACACGGGTGCCGACCCCCTCGGCCTCCAGCAGCTTCCGTGCCTCTACGGCCGGCGCGACCTCGGAGCCGGTGGCGACGAGGACGACGTCGGGCGTGCCGGTGGAGGACTCGGCGAGCACGTAACCGCCCCGTGCCGCGTCCGGGTTGACGGGGTAGGTCGGTACACCCTGACGGGTGAGCGCCAGGCCGTGCGGCGCCGGGTTCGTGGAGTGCCGCTTGAGGATCTCGGCCCAGGCCACGGCGGTCTCGTTGGCGTCCGCGGGACGGACGATGTTCAGGCCCGGGATGGCGCGCAGCGAGGCGAGGTGTTCGACCGGCTGGTGGGTGGGGCCGTCCTCGCCGAGGCCGATGGAGTCGTGCGTCCACACGTACGTCACCGGGAGCTGCATCAGGGCCGACATGCGCACGGCGTTGCGCATGTAGTCGGAGAAGACCAGGAAGGTGCCGCCGTAGACGCGGGTGTTGCCGTGCAGGGCGATGCCGTTCATCTCCGCGGCCATGGAGAACTCGCGGATGCCGAAGTGGACCGTACGGCCGTACGGGTCGGCCTCCGGCAGCGGGTTGTCCGCCGGCAGGAACGACGACGTCCTGTCGATGGTCGTGTTGTTCGAGCCGGCCAGGTCGGCGGAGCCGCCCCACAGCTCGGGGATGACGGCGCCGAGCGCCTGGAGGACCTTGCCGGAGGCGGCACGGGTCGCCACGGACGTGCCCTCCTCGAAGACGGGAAGCTGTGCCTCCCAGCCCTCGGGGAGCTGGCCGGCCACGATCCGGTCGAACAGCTTCGCGCGCTCCGGGGAGGCCGTACGCCACTCGGCGATCCGCTTGTCCCAGGCGGCGTGCGCCTCGGCACCCCGGTCCAGCGCGGTGCGGGCGTGCGCCAGCACCTCCGGCTCGACCTGGAAGGTCTGCTCCGGGTCGAATCCCAGGACCCGCTTGGTGGCGGCGATCTCCTCGGCGCCGAGTGCCGAGCCGTGGGAGGCCTCGGTGTTCTGCGCGTTCGGGGCGGGCCAGGCGATGATCGTGCGCATCGCGATGATCGAGGGGCGCCCGGTCTCGGCCTGCGCCGCCCTGAGCGCGGTGTACAGCGCGTGTACGTCGACGTCGCCGTCGGCGGACGGCTCGATCCGCTGGACGTGCCAGCCGTAGGCCTCGTACCGCTTCAGGACGTCCTCGGAGAACGCGGTCGCGGTGTCGCCCTCGATGGAGATGTGGTTGTCGTCGTAGACGAAGACGAGGTTGCCGAGCTTCTGGTGGCCCGCGAGGGAGGAGGCCTCGGCGGAGACGCCCTCCTCCAGGTCGCCGTCGGAGACGATCGCCCAGACGGTGTGGTCGAAGGGGGACTCGCCCGCGGGGGCCTCGGGGTCGAACAGGCCGCGCTCGTAGCGGGCGGCCATCGCCATGCCCACGGCGTTCGCGACACCCTGGCCGAGCGGTCCGGTCGTCGTCTCCACGCCGGCGGTGTGCCCGTACTCGGGGTGCCCCGGGGTCTTCGAACCGTGCGTACGGAACGCCTTCAGGTCGTCCAGTTCGAGTTCGTAGCCCGAGAGGAAGAGCTGGGTGTACAGGGTCAGCGAGGTGTGGCCAGGGGAGAGGACGAAGCGGTCACGGCCGGTCCACTCGGGGTCCGCGGGGTCGTGTCGCATCACCTTTTGAAAGAGCGTGTACGCGGCCGGGGCGAGCGCCATGGCGGTGCCCGGGTGGCCGTTCCCGACCTGCTGGACGGCGTCGGCGGCCAGGAGACGTGCGGTGTCGACGGCACGCCGGTCGAGCTCGGTCCACTCCGGACCGTCCGGGGAGCCGTCAGGTGTCGGGGTGCTCTGCTGCGTGCTCATCTTCAAGAAGTCCTCGATTGAAGCGTCGTAACTGCTCGGACGCGTTCAAACCTAAAAGTCTGACTTTTGCTGGGGAAGGTGCCCGTGTGTCAGCCTTCGGTGAAAGTGGGACACGCAGGGCCGCACAGAGCCGCACCGAGCAGTCGCGAGAAGGACATGCCAGACAGAACCACCCAAGGCGCTGCCGGGGGCGCCGACGGGTCCCGGGACGGGATCAAGACCTTCCCCTTCCCGGTCGACCTGAGCCTTTCCGGTGTCGGGATGCAGATCGGCTCGATGGGGCCGGGGCGCACCTGGCACGTGGACGCGCCGCTGGAGCGCGTGCACCGCATCGACTTCCACGTCGTGATGCTCTTCGACTCGGGCCCCGTCCGGCACATGGTCGACTTCGCCGAGTACGAGGTCGCCGCGGGCGACGTCCTGTGGATCCGGCCCGGCCAGGTGCACCGCTTCTCCTCGACGGACCGCTACCGCGGCACCGTCCTGACGATGCAGCCCGGCTTCCTGCCGCGGGCGACCGTCGAGGCCACCGGCCTCTACCGCTACGACCTGCCGCCGCTGCTGCACCCCGACGCCGCACAGTTGGCCGCCCTGGAGCACGCGCTGGCCCAGCTGGAACGCGAGTACGTCGACACGACCACCCTGCCGCTCAGCCTGCACACCTCGGTGCTCCGGCACTCCCTCACCGCGTTCCTGCTGCGTCTCGCCCATCTCGCCGCGAGCGCCGCCGAGGCGGCCCGCGAGCAGACCGACACCACCTTCACCCGCTTCCGCGACGCGGTGGAGAAGAGGTTCGCCACCGTGCACAGCGTCAGCGCGTACGCCGACGCCCTCGGTTACTCGCGCCGCACCCTCGTCCGCGCGGTGCGCGCCGCCACCGGGGAGACACCCAAGGGGTTCATCGACAAGCGCGTGATCCTGGAGGCCAAGCGTCTCCTCGCGCACACGGAGATGCCCATCGGCCGCATCGGCGTCGCCGTGGGCTTCCCCGACTCCGCCAACTTCTCCAAGTTCTTCCATCAGCACACCGGGACGACGCCGGTGGCCTTCCGGGCCGAACTGCGCTGAGAGGGGCGGGCCGCACGGCCCGCCCCTCCCGGAGCCGGGCATCCGCCGGTGACGGATGCCCGTGGTGCGTCGGTCGGCCCATGCCCGTGTGCGTCGGTCACCGGGCGACCGTCGTGCGTCAGTGACCGAAGTCGAACCAGTTGACGTTCACGAAGTCGGCCGGCTGGCCGCTGGTGAAGGTCAGATAGACGTCGTGGGTGCCCGTGACGGCACCGATGTTCGCCGGCACCGTTCTCCAGGACTGCCAGCCGCCCGTGTTGGCCAGCGCGAAGCTGCCGATCGGTGTGCTCGTACGGCTGTCGAGGCGCACCTCGACCAGACCGCTGACCCCGCCGGCCGCGCCGCTCGACACCCGGCCGTAGAACTGGTGCGCGGCGGAGGAGCCGAAGTCGACGCCCTTGTAGACGGCCCAGTCGCCGTTCGCCAGCGCGCCGATGTTCTGCCCGCCCCCGGTGTCCGTGGTGCTCTCGGTGATGGTGCCCGACTGGCTGTCGTAGGACTCGGCCTGGATGGCCGCGTAGGCGTCACGGTTGCCGGTCGGCGGAGGTGTGGTACCGCTCCCATTGGACTGGAGCACCTGGACGTAGTCCACGACCATGGGGTGGCCGGGCTCCGTGCCGCTGTCGGGTCCGCCGCCGAAGGCCGCCGGGAAGCCGCCGCCCATGGCCACGTTCAGGATCACGAAGTAGCCGTGGTTGGTGGCGTTCGCCCAGGTCGTCGCGTCGACCTGGTTCGCCCGCACCGTGTGGAAGTTGACGCCGTCGAGGTAGAACCTGATCTCCTCGGGGCTGGTCGACTTGTCCCACTCCATCGCGTAGGTGTGGAACCCCGCCTGGCAGGTCGTCCCGGTGCACGGGGTGTTGCCGCCGATCCCGGACGTCTCGTTGCACGGGCCGCCCGGGTTGGTGCCGCAGTGCATCGTCGCCCATTCGGTGTTGAGCCCCTGGACGTTCTCCATGATGTCCAGCTCGCCGACGCCCGGCCAGTTCTGGTAGTTGCCGCGGTACGGCGCGCCCAGCATCCAGAACGCGGGCCAGTAGCCCTTGGCCGCCGCGCCGGTCACGTTCGGCATCTGGATCCGTGACTCGACGCGCAGTTTGCCGCCGGCGGGCGGCTGGAAGTCGGTGCGGTTGGTCTCGATCCGGCCCGAGGTCCAGTTGCCGGAGGCGTCGCGCCGTGGCGTGATCAGCAGATTGCCGTTGCCGTCGAGAGCGACGTTGCTGGTGCTGGAGGTCATGGTCTCGACCTCGCCGGTGCCCCAGTTGGCGGCGCCCCCCGGGTAGCTGGTGCCGGTGTCGTACTGCCAGGCAGCGGTGTTGACGCCGGTCCCGGCGGAGCCGTTGAAGTCGTCGAGGAAGACCTGGGACCAGCCGGAGGGGGGAGTGGGGGCGGAGGCGTTCGCGGGGAGGGTGGCGGCCGAGGCGGCGGCGGCCGCCAGACCGAGTGTGCTGAACACGGCGACGAGGACGCGCCTGAGGGGGCGAGGTCTGCCGGGCGTTTCTCTCATGGGGGGCCTCTTCGGGTACGGAGTGGGGTGTGCGAGTGTTTTTTGAGAGCGCTCTCAGATCAGGTGCGCGGCCAATGTGCTCTCTGTCACTCCGGTCGTCAAGAGGTAAAGCCGAGAAACTCCTTTCCGCGCAAGGGAGTTCATGAGGTGAAGGGGGCACTTCGCCGGACCCGTCAGCCCAGGGCGCGGCCCGCCTTCCGCTCCGTCCACGACAGATCCGAGCCGCTCAGGCCGTTGGCCGGGTCAACCGTCCGCTCGCCCGAGTGCCGCACCGCGACCACGTCGCCGAGCATCGAACTCGCGCGGAACTCGTGGCCCGGCACGGAGCGGTCGGCCGCGTCCTTGGCGTCGTACAGGCCGATGCATCCGTGGCCGGTGTCGCCGAACCAGTGGCCGACCACCTCGACCGCGGGCTCGGCCGTGACCGTGATCGCCCGCTCGACGGCGGCCCGTTCGGCGGCACCGGGCGCGGCCAGGACCCCGCGCCGCGACCACGCCGTCCGACCGGGCCGGTGCGATGTCCGAGGGACGCTCGCGCCACGCCTTCCCAGGGTTCTTCGACCACCGCCACGACGCGTGCATCCTGCGCCCCTTACCTGGGTTGATTCTTTGAATCCGAGGGCCGCCGGCTGAGATTCCTGTGAAGACACGGCAACAGACGGCCGGAAACCCCGGTTGTCCAGCCACCCCCGGAGGTGAACACAGTATGAGCAGCCGACCGGCACCCTGAGTTCCCCGACCCGGAAGCCCTCCCCACACCCTTCCGGCCGGACGGTGGAGAAGGAGAACCGCACACCGAGCCCGCCGCAGAACCCGCCGGAGGTATCCGTGAACCCAGCCCGCAAGCGGCACACCGTGGCCATCGTCGGAGCGGGCGCCGCCGGCGCGCTGACCGCCGTGCACCTGTGCGAGACGGCCGCCCGTCGGCGGTCGCCGGTCGACCTCGTGCTGGTCGACCCGGCTCCGGAGGCGGGGAGGGGCACCGCGTACGCGACCCCCGACCCGCGGCATCGCCTGAACGTGCCCGCGAGCGGCATGAGCTGCTACCCCGACGATCCCGGCCACTTCACCCGGTGGCTGTGCCGCCACGGCGAACCCGACGTCCGGGGAACCGACTTCGCCACCCGCTACCGCTACGGCGCCTACCTGGCCGACACCCTGGCCGGGGCGATCGTCCGCGCCCACGGCACGGTCGCCGTGCGCCGGCTGCGGACCCGGGCGGACGCCTGCACCGGCGCGCCCGGAGACGCCGTCGACCTGCACCTCGCCGACGGGAGCCTGCTGCGGGCCGACAGCGCCGTGCTCGCCACCGGGCCCGCGCCCGCGCGCGGCGACCGGGTCCCGCCCGTACTGCGCGGCAGCACACGCTTCGTAGCGTCGCCCTGGGCGCCGGGCGCCCTCGACGGACCGCTCGCCGACTCCGCCGACGTCCTGCTCGTCGGCACCGGGCTCACCGCCGTCGACCTCGCCCTGAGCCTGGACCGGCCGGGCCGCACCGTGCACGCCGCGTCCCGCAACGGCCTGCTGCCCCAGCCGCACGCGCTCAGCCCCGCCGCGGCCATGCCCGCGCCGGACGACCTCGACACGCCCTCGCTGGCCGCGCTGCGCAGGACCGTCTACCGCCACATCGGCCGCGCCGTGCGCACCCGGGGCGACTGGCGTCCCGCCCTCGACAGCCTGCGGCCGCACACCGCCCGGCTGTGGCGCAGCCTGACGCCCGACGAGCGTGCCGCGTTCCTGGAACGCGAGGGCGCGCTGTGGAACACCCACCGCCATCGGATGGCACCCGTGACCGCCGAGTCGGTGGCCCGCGCCCGTACCGCGCGGCGGCTGCGCGTCCACTCCGGCGCGGTCACCGGCGCCGTGGTCCGGGACGACGACGTGCTGGTCGCGCTCTCCGGCGGCCGGCGGATCCGGGTCGGCTGGGTCGTCGACTGCACCGGACCCGGCCCCCGCCCCGAAGACCCCCTGTGGCGTTCGCTGTTCGACTCCGGCGCCGCGGTCCCCGGCCCGCTCGGCATGGGTGTGGCGACCCGCGACGGCCGTCTCCTCGACGCCGAAGGCGACGCCGCGCGACCGCTGTTCACCCTCGGCGCCCCGCGTCGCGGGGAGCTGTGGGAGACCACCGCCGTCCCGGAGATCCGCGCCCAGGCGGCCGCACTGGCCGGGCAGCTCCTCGCCCCCGCCCCCGGGCCGCGCCGCGGCACCCGCCGGCGGCCCGTCGACGCGCACGGGCTCGCACTGTCCACCCACGCCGAAGCCGCAGCCGCCTACCGCACCGGACTCGACCGGGTCCTCAGGGTCAGGGCCGGTGCCGAGGACGCCTTCGAGCGCGCGGTCGCCCTCGACCCGGGCTTCGCGCTCGGGCACGCGGCGCTCGCCCTGCTCGGCCACGAGTGCGGTGCCGCCGTCGACGTGCCGCGGGAACTGGCCGACGCCCAGCGGTCCGCGGGCGAACGGGCCGACGAACGCGAGCGCTCCTTCGTCGACGTCGTCACACGCCGCATCCACGGCGACGGCGCGGACCACGGCGCCGGCGCCCTGCTCGGACACCTCGACGCCTACCCCGCCGACGCGCTCGCGCTGTCCACCGCCGTGCCCACCATCGCCTTCTCCGGCCTGCACGACCTCGACGACGGATACGCGCTGCGTCTGGTCGAGCGGACGGCGCCCGCCTACGACGGGCACTGGTTCCCCGCCTCCCTCCTCGCCTTCCTGCGCCAGGGACAGGGCCGCTTCGACGAGGCCGCCGAACTGGCCCGCCGGGCGCTGGCCACCGAACCCGCCTCCGGGCACGCCGTGCACGCGCTCGCCCACGTCCACTACGAGTCCGGCGCCCACGAGACGGGCCGTGACTGGCTCGACGCCTGGGTGTCCGGGCAGGGCCGGGGCGCCGTCCACCGGGCGCACTTCTCCTGGCACGTCGCGCTGCACGAACTGGCCCTCGACGACGGCGCGGCCGTCCGCAGACGCTGGTACGCGCAGCTCGCGCCGGGCCGGGTGACCGGGATCCGGGCGCTGGTCGACTCGGGTTCCCTGCTGTGGCGGGCCCGGCTGAGCGACAGCTGGCGGGGCCGGGTGCCCGCCGAGGACGTCCTCGGCACGGTAGGCCGCGAGATCGTGGAGCGGCCCGCGACCGCCTTCACCGCACTGCACGCGGCGGTCGCCCTCGCAGCCGCCGGGGACCTCGCCGCGCTGCACCGGCTGCGCGACCACGCCGCAGGCGCCGACCCGGTGCAGCGCGAGGTCGTCGTCCCGCTGTGCGAGGCCTTCGCCGCCCTCGTCGAGGAGCGGTTCCCCGAGGCCGTGCGCGGACTCGACGCGCTCCTGCCGGCGCTGCGCAAGGTCGGCGGCAGCGCGGCGCAGCGCGAGGTCGTCGAGGAGACCCTGCTGTACGCCCTTGTCGCGGCGGGCCGTTGTGACGCCGCCCGGCGGCTCCTGGACGCCCGCCTCGACCGCGGGTCCGCGCCGCGCGATCGCCGTCTGCTCGCCGCGCTGCCCGGCTGAGCGGTCGTCTCGTGGCGGGCCCTGTTCGATCACGTGTCGGACACGAGGGCCCTCGGGCGAGCACGGGCCGGGCAGTCTGCGGGCATGGCGCAACGCGGGGGATGCATGCTGAAAGGCTGTCTGGCCGTGCTGATGACGGCGCTGGTCCTGGTGCTGTTCGGGATGTGGCGGCTCAGTACGGCGCCCGGACGCGCCGACGACCGGGCCCGGCACACGATGGAGGAGAACGTGGACCGGTCCCGGGACCGGTTGTCCCGGGCGGCGGGGGACGGAGCCCTCCTCGGGACCGAGATCGACCGGACGCTGGGCACCGGCAACGGCAGGGCGGACGCGCCCGAGGTCCGGCGGCGGGGCCGGCGGGTGACGGTCACCGCGAGGTTCGCGCAGCAGGGGTCCGGCTGGTTCGCCGGCTCGACGCGCGGCTGCTACCGCTTCGAGGTCGTCCCGGCGTCCGCGCCACCGCCCGTCTCCGTGCACGAACTGCCGTACGCGGCCTGCCGGGAGCCGGTGTCGCCCCCGGCTCCGCGCAGTCCCGCGGCGGTCGCCGCGGACGTCGTGGTGGAACTGCGCGCCGCCCTGGCCCGAGGCGGCTTCATGGCCGTCCAGACGGCGGAGGTCTGGCAGACGTACGGCGTCCATCTCGTGGATCAGAAGGTGGCCGACGGTCAGCTGACCGACCTGGTCCTGCTGTACGCGGGCGCGAACGAACAGGTCTGCTACGAGTTCCGGGCGCGGCGGGAGGCGGACACCGTGACCTCCGAGCAGTCGACCATGGACGACTGCCGGCGCTTTGAGCGCGAACGCGAGAAGCAGGCGGAGAAGGAAGAACGGGCCCTGCTCGACGCGAGCTCCGCCGCGATCGCCGGCCGGCTCGACCACGCGATCGCCGACGGGAGGCTCCCGGACGCCGAGTTGAGACGGGCCTTCGCGATGCAGCAGACGGACGAGGGGAAGGAGCTCTGGCACGACTCACCGGTCGCCGTGCCCGTCAGCGTGGAGCGCTCGCCCGCCGAGGTCATCGTGTACGCCTCGGTCAAGCCGCTGGATTCGATGCATACGGCCCTCGGCTGCTACGAGTTCCGCGCACATCTCACGAAGCATTCCGTCACCCACCGCAGGACGGCGGGGACGGAATGCTTCGCTTAGGGCCCGTCCGGCCGTTCGGGGGGAGACGGCCGGACGGGCCCCCCGGGGGATGGTCCTCAGACGCCCGTCAACTGGGGGCGCGGGGCCGGTGCCTCCTCGCTCACCCCGAACCGGTCGTGCGCCCGCCGCAGCGCGGCCGGAGCCCACCAGGCGCGCTTGCCGAGCAGCGCCATCGTGGCCGGTACGAGGAGCATGCGGACCACGGTCGCGTCGATCAGGACCGCCAGGGTCAGCCCGAGACCGATCTGCAGGATGGGCGAGAAACCGCCGGTCATGAAGGCTCCGAAGACGATCGCCAGGAGCAGCGCGGCACAGCTGACCACACGGCCCGAGCGGCGCAGACCGGTCACGACGGCGTCGTGCTCGTCGCCGGTGCGCAGCCAGGTCTCGCGCATCCGGGCCAGGATGAACAGCTCGTAGTCCATGGCGAGTCCGAAGGCGATCGCGATGATCAGCGGCGGGGCCGTCAGACTGAGCGAACCCAGGCCGTCGGCGCCCAGCAGCCCGGCCAGATGCCCGTCCTGGAAGACCCAGACCACCGCGCCGAGTGCGGCACCCAGGCTGAGCAGGGTGGTCACGATCGTCCGCAGCGGGATGAGCACGGATCCGGTGAACGCGAACAGCAGGGCGAAGATGCCGAGGAGCACGGTGGCCGCCGCCCAGGGTGCCCGCTCCGCGAGCATCGAGCGGAAGTCGACGAGCCGGGCCGCGACGCCCGTGACCTCGACCGGTTCGTTCCCACGCACGTCCCGTACGCGCTCGACCAGGTCGGTCGCCGCCGTGCCGTCGACGCTGCCGCCCGGCCGCAGGTGCACCAGGGTGGAGCCGTCCGGCAGGGCGCGTGCGTCGCTCGTGTCCGACAGGGCGCGGATGCGGGGCACCGTGTCCGGGCCCGCGCCGGGCCGCACCAGGACGGTGACCGGCGAGACCCCGGTGCCCGGCGGGAAGTGCGCCTCCAGCGCGTCGTACATCTGCCGCGCCTCGGTGTCGGCGGGCAGTTGCCTGGCGTCTCCGATACCGATCCTCATCCCGGCCGCGGGAAGGGCCACGACGAGCAGGGCCGGGACGAGGACGGCCAGTACGGCGAGGGGGCGGCGGGACGCGAAGCGGGCGAGGCGGGCGAACACGCGGCCCTCCTCGGCGGAGCCGCCCGTCGGGGAAGCCTCCGGGGCGGCCGCCGCGTCGCCGCTCCCGGCCGCTGCCTCGCCCCTGCCCTTGCTCCTGGCCGGTGCGATGCGTGCGCCGAAACGCGCCAGGAGCGCGGGCAGCAGGGTGACCGCGGCGAGCATGTCGACGACGACCACGGCGGCGACGGCGAGCCCCATGCTGCGCAGGAACGGGCTGGGGAACACCAGGAGTCCGGAAAGGCTGACGGCCACCGTGAGCCCGGAGAACAGGACGGTCCGCCCCGCTCCCGCGACCGTGCGGTGCACCGCGTCGATGACGTCGTCGGTGTGCCGTCGTTCCTCGCGGAACCGGACCACCATCAACAGCGCGTAGTCCACGGCGAGTCCGAGACCCAGCATGGTGGTGATCTGGATCGCGTACACCGAGATGTCGGTGACCTGGCTGAAGAGGAACAGCGCCAGGAACGCGCCCGCGACCCCGCTGACGGCGATCAGCAGGGGGAGCCCGGCGGCCCGCAGCCCGCCGAAGACGACGAGCAGCAGCGCCAGGACGACCGGCAGGGAGATCAACTCGGCCCGCTGCACGTCCTCCTGGGCGCGCCCGCCCATCTGCTGCCCGAGCAGCGGGCCGCCGCTGACGTGGACCTCGGGCGCGTCGATCTGCCGGATGCGGTCGGCCGCGGTGTCCACGGCCTTCTTCTCGTCCTTGAACTCCATGTCGCCCTTGAGCGTCACCGGGATGACCAGGGCCCTGCCGTCCCCGGCGGTGAGACCGCGGGTGGTGTAGGGGTCGGGCACGGAGGCGACCCCCGTCACCGTGCGCAGGTCGGCGACGGCACGGCCCACCTGGGAGCGCAGCGCCGGGTCGGAGACCGCCGTGCCGGAGACGACGGCGGTGATCGACTCACCGCTGGTGTCGACGCGGTCGAGGTAGGCGGCGGCCCGGTCCGACTCGGTGCCCGGGACATCGGGCACCGAGTCGACGAGCCGGCCGAAGACACCCGTGCCGAGGCCGAAGCCGACCAGCAGCATGAGGAGCCAGACGAGGATCACGGTGAGTGGGCGGCGGGTCGCCGCCCGGGAGATCGTGGCGAGCACGGTACGCCTCCCGGCGGTCGGTACGGTGAATGACATCGCCACTCAGCGTCGTGCCGGGGGAGGGGTCGGCGGATCGCCGGGGGGAGCGGTATCGGGGCCTCCCCCGTACGACGGATACGGGACGCCGGCTCACTCCGGGGAGGGAGCGCGGGAGGGGGCGGCCGGCCCGCGCGCGGTCACCTTTCGATCTGCAGCACCGACATCATCCCCGCGTCCTCGTGGTTGAGGATGTGACAGTGCAGGACCGTCTTGCCCGGATAGTCGAGGAACCGGATGCGGACGACCATGTTTCCCCGGGGCGGGACGTCGACGGTGTCCTGGAGGCCGTAGTTGATCTGCGGCTTGCCGTCGATGCTCATCACCTGGAAGTCGTTGGTGTGGACGTGGAACGAGTGGACCTCGTCGCTGTCGTTCTTGACGGTCCACTCCTCGACGGTGCCGAGCTTGGCCCGGAAGTCGACGCGGTTGTGGTCGAACTGCTTGTGGTTGATGTAGAAGAGCGTGCCCGCCTTGTTCTCCGTGAAGGTGATCGTCTTACGGGCCGCGACGGTCTCCTTGCCGAGGTCGTCCTCCGGGGCGAAGTCCGTGGGCAGGGCCGCGGGCCGCATCGGTTCACCCTCGGAGCGGACCGTGGCCAGCGTCGCCCGGGGGAACCGGTTGCCGGCCTTTCCGCTGTCGTAGGGCAGGGTCAGCAGTTCCGACGTGCCGGCCGCCGGCCCCTGGACGAGCACGTCGTAGCGGGCACCGGCGGGGATGACCAGGGAATCGACCGCGTACACCTTGTTCACCGGGTAGCCGTCCTGGGCGACGACGTGGAACTTGGTGCCGGGCAGCGCCACCTTGTAGAAGATGTTGGCCCCGACGTTCGCGAGCCGCCACAGCTGCGTCTCGCCCGGCCTGATCCTGATCCGCGGGTTCAGCTGTCCGTTGACGGTGCGGGTGGTGGGCGCGCCCATCTTCAGGTGCGCGGTCTTGATCCGGTCGCCGACCAGCTGGAAGTCCTTGAGGGCGACGACGCGTTCGGTGATCCCGCGCAGCGCGGCGGGCAGGTAGTCGTCGAGGCCGTCGACCACGACGAGGCCGGCCATGCCGCCGGCGGTCTGCGCGGCGGACAGCGTGTGCGGGTGCGGGTGGTACCAGTACGTGCCCGGTTCCAGGCTCTTGGGGAAGGTGTACGCGTAGGTGAACTTCTTCCCCGGCCCGATCTTGAGGAAGACGTTGTCCGAGCGACCGGCGGGCGAGACGTGCATCCCGTGCACGTGCAGGTTCGTCTGCTGGTCCAGCTTGTTCTCGAAGGCCACCTCCATGCGGTCGCCGGGCCGCAGACGCAGCGTGGGCGGCGCGTACAGCCCGTTGTACGTCAGCGCCCACACATCGTTGCCCGCCAGGCGGACCTTCTTGCGTTCGACGACGATGCTGGTCCTGAGCAGTCCGTCCTTGCTCACGATCTGGGGCGGGTCGCGCAGGTCCTCGGTGGCCCGCGCGGTCAGGGCCGGCGACGGGGACAGGCTCGCCAGCGGGACGGTCGACGCCTTCGCACGGCCGTGGGTGCTCGTCCCGGTGTGCCCGGTACAGCCCGCCGCCAGGGCGAGCACGACAAGTGCGGATCCGGTCACGGTCCGGGGGCGACGGGCGGGTGCGGACAAGCTGGACCCCTCTGGGCTGCGGCTACGGGAAGCGGGCGGTCGTGGGCTGCCATCATGCCCTCGAACCGGGAGAAAACGGTCATGACCCGAGAGGTGGCGCGGGCGTCACCTTGATGAGCGAGGCCCCGCCCGGCCCTCCCTCGGGCCCGGGGCGACACGAGGCCGCCCGGGAGCACCCGCGCACGGGGCGCAGATGCGTGCAGGGCTCCCTAGGCTCGTAAGGGAACAGGTTTCTCGGGGCGTGCGACATCGGGCCGTACGACAACGGTCCCGGAGGAGACAGTCATGCGTGCCTCACTGATCCAGCTGTCCGTGGACGCGTCCGACACGGCCGACGAGCGCCGGCACAGAGCGGCCTCCCTGGTCCGCGGCCGGGCGGGCGACGACCTGGTGGTCCTGCCGGAACTGTGGACCGCCGGAGCCTGGGCCTACGACGACTGGCAGCGCGACGCCGAGGGGCTCGACGGCCCCACCGCCGAGATCATGTCCGCCGCCGCCCGTGCGGCCGGGAGCTGGCTCCATGCCGGAACGATCGTCGAGCGGGACCGGGACGGCACGCTGTACAACACCGCCCTCCTCTTCGACCGGACCGGCGACCTGCGCGGCAGCTACCGCAAGATCCACCGGTACGGCTTCGACACCGGCGAGGCGACCTTGATGGGCGGCGGCCGGGACATCGTCACCGTGCCCACCGACTTCGGTGTCGTCGGCCTCGCCATCTGTTACGACCTCCGCTTTCCCGAACTCTTCCGGGGCCTGCTCGACGCGGGCGCCGAACTCGCCGTGGTGCCCGCCGCATGGCCCGCGGCGCGGCTGAACCACTTCCAGCTCCTCACCCGTACGAGAGCCCTGGAGGAACAGGTCTTCCTGCTGGCCTGCGACGCGGCCGGCACCCACGGCGGGATGCTGCAGGCCGGACACAGCGTGGTCGTCGACCCGTGGGGGACCGTCCTCGGCGAGGCCCGCGCCGAGGAGGAGACGGCGACCGTGGACGTCGACATGGCCGAAGTGGCCCGGATCCGCTCCGAACTCCCCGTCCTGCGCGACCGCGTCCTCGCGATCCAGGCACCCCGACAGCGGTGACCCGGGCCCGGCATCGCACGCGACGGCACCGTGCGGGGCCCGGCCCGGCCCGGGCCGGCGCGGCGCTACGGGGCGGAGCCCGGCGTCACCAGGCCCGTCTCGTACGCGCAGATCACCGCCTGTACCCGGTCCCGCAGCCCCAGCTTGCTCAGCACGTTGCTGACATGGGTCTTGACGGTGTGTTCGCTCACGAACAGCGTCGTCGCGATCTCCGCGTTGGACAGCCCGCGGGCCAGCAGCCGGAGGGTCTCCTCCTCGCGGGCGGTGAGCACGTCGAGCCGGGCCGGCGCCGGCTCGGGGGCGGCCTCGGCGCGGCGCCGCCGGATGATGTCCGCGACGAGACGGCGCGTCACCGAGGGCGCGAGGAGCGAGTCGCCCGCCGCCACGACACGGACCGCGTGGACGAGGTCGTCCCGCCGGACGTCCTTGAGCAGGAAGCCGCTCGCCCCCGCGTAGAGGGCCTCGTACACGTACTCGTCGAGATCGAAGGTGGTCAGCATGACGACCTTGCAGCCGGACTCGGCGCACACCAGCCGGGCCGCCTCCAGGCCGTCCATGCGCGGCATACGGATGTCCAGGAGCAGCACGTCGGGCGTGTGCAGCCGCACGGCGGCCACCGCCTCGACGCCGTCCCCGGCCTCCGCCACCACCTCGATGTCCCGCTGCGCCTCCAGGATCATGCTGAAGCCGCTGCGGACCAGTTCCTGGTCGTCGGCGACCACCACGCGGATGCTCACCCCAGGGCCGCCTGCCGGTCGACGGCGGCGGGCAGCCGTACGGCGACACGGAAGCCGCCGTCGGGACCGCCGCCGGTGTCGGCGCTGCCCCCGCAGGCCACCGCCCGCTCCCTGATGCCGATCAGCCCGTGACCGCCGGCCGGGGCCGCCGGACCTCGTGCGCCCGGCGAACGCACCGGCCCCCGGCCGTCGTCCGTCACCGTGAGTGTCAACGCGTCCTCCGTCCAGTCCAGTTCGACCCGCGCCGTGGAAGCGTACGCATGCTTCACGGTGTTCGTGAGCGCCTCCTGCACCACGCGGTAGGCGGCGACCTCGGTGTCCGGATGCAGTGGGCGGGGGCTGCCGGTCGTACGCAGGTCGACACGCAGCCCGGTGGACTCCGCGACCTGACGGACCAGTTCGGCGAGGGCCGCGGTGCCGGGCTGCGGCACCCGGGCCGAAGTCCCCTCCACCAGTTCCTCCTTGAGGACCCCGAGGATCCGCCGCAGCTGCGTCATCGCGTCCCGTCCGCTTGTCGCGATCGCGTCGAAGGCGGCCTCGGCGCGCTCCGGATCGCTGCGCACCACCACCGGACCGGCCTCGGCCTGGACGACCATCAGGCTCACCGCATGGGCCAGGATGTCGTGCATGTCCCGGGCGATCCGGGCGCGTTCCTGCGCCGTCGCCCGCGCCGTGTCGGAGGCACGTTCCCGTTCCAGACGACGGGCCCGGTCCTCCAGTTCGGCGGTGTACGCGCGTTGGACGCGGGTGAGGATGCCCAACGCGTAGGCGCTCAGGAAGCTCGTGAGGTGGAACGCGTACTCGAACGGCTGCGCGTGCTCCTTGGTCATCATCGTGAGCGAGGCGCCGACCAGCCAGGTCACCAGCGTGAGGCGGCGCTGCGCGGGCGGGCAGAGCGTGGCGACCGTGTAGAGGACCACCAGTCCGCCGTAGGCGACGTTCGGCGGCGGCGCGTGGTAGAGCGCCATCGCGGGCGTGCACACCGACACCGCGCAGGCGGACAGGAAGGGAGCGCGGCGCCGCCAGACCAGAGGTGCCGCCGTGCCGGCCGCCAGCAGGAAACCCTGCCAGGTGAGCCGGTCGTCGCCCTCGTCGGGGAACATCCACTGGAGCGAGGCCGCGAACAGCACGAGCGCGGCGAGCGCGGTGTCGACGACGTACGGATGCGTCGTCCGCAGGCGCGAGCGGACCGACCGCCATCGGGAGACGGCGGGGGCGAACCAGGACTGGGCGGGCATACGCGGCTCCTCCGGGCACGGACCGTCCCAGTATTCCGACCCCGCGACGCCGAAGTCCTCACCGACGAGAGGGATATCCGGGCCTCCGGCGACCCACGCGGCACACTCAGCGGTTCGGGTCCGGGCGTGCCTCGGGCTGCCAGCCGAGCGCCCGGGAGATGCCGCGCGCGGCCAGCCGGACCGCCGGGACCAACGCCGGCACCTGCGCGTCGGCTTCGGGCACCACGACCGACACCGCCGCCACGACCGCGCCGCCCGCATCGCGCACCGGGGCCGCCACCGACAGGGCGTCGTCCGTGACCTGCCGGCTGCTCACCGCGACGCCCGTGCGGCGCACTTCGGCCAGCTCACGGCGGAGCACCGCCGGATCCGTCACGGTGTACGGGGTGAAGGAGGCCAACGGGCCCTCGCAGTACGCCTTCTGGAGACCGGGCCCGCCATGTGCGAGCAGGGCGAGCCCCACGCCCGTCGCGTGCAGCGGCCAGCGCGCACCGACCTGGATGCGGACCCCGACCGCGGAGCGCCCCGAGATCCACTCGATGTAGACGACCTCGGAGCCGTCGCGGACCGCCAACTGCACGTTCTCGTGGGTGGCTTCGTACAGGTCCTCCAGGTACGGCAGCGCGGTCTGCCGGAGGCCGAGGCCGCGCGGGGCGAGCGCGGCGACCTCCCACAGACGCAGGCCCACGTGGTACAGGCCGTGCTCGTCACGCTCCAGGGCGCCCCAGTCCGTGAGGGCGCCCACCAGCCGGTGGGCCGTGGTGAGGGTCAGTCCGGCCCGGCGGCCGATCGCCGTGAGGGACAGTGCCGTGTGCTCGTGGTCGAAGGCGGCGAGCACGGCGAGCAGACGGCCGGGCGCGGTCTGCGCGGACATGAGGCGGGCCCGCTACCTGAGCTCGTAGGAGTGGACCGTGGTGGCGACGACGCACGCGCCGGGCTGGACGACCTCGGCGCGCAGCGTGCCGCGCGCGGTGTCGTAGTCGACGCCCTCCGCCTCGAACGTCCCCGTGCACAGGCTGCGCTGCGGCAGGGCGAACAGGCTCTGCACCCGCCCGGTGACCGGCCCGCCGTCCAGCGGGTGCTCCAGATCCACCTGGAGCAGCGGCCGGTCCTCGGGGAAGAGCGTGCGGGAGCCGTCGTCCGAAGCACACAGCAACCGTGTGGAGTTGACGAAGTCGCAGCCCTGGATGTCGCGCACCGGCTTGTCGAGGGTGATCTGCGGGACTTGCGGCAGATCACCGCCGGTGCGCGGGGTCGACGGATTGAGCAGCGGCGCGGGGAAGACCTGGAGGCGGTTCTGGTCGCCCCACTCGCCCGACACCAGCCACTGCCCGTCGGGAGACACGGTGGCGAAGGAGTTGTTGAGCTTCTCGCCCGGGTCGAGCCGGTGGACGTACTCGTAGCGTTTCCCGGCCGGCGTGGTGACGGCGAACATCTTGGACGTCGCCGTGTCCGGTCCCTGGTAGGCGTCGAACACATGGCCCTGGGCGATGTCCGGGTCGCCGACATGGTTCCAGCCCTTGATCCGCAGGGTGAGCGGGACCGACGCGAGGCCGCGGTGCAGCAGCGAGCCGTCGGCGCGGCTCGCCGGCCCCTGCCCGGCGCCGAGCGTCCCCACGTACGCCGTGCCGGTCTCGGTCCAGCGCGGTTCGGCGGCCACGGCGGGCGTGGTGCCCGCCACGACGGCCACCACGCCCGACAGCGATGCCAGTGCGAGAAGCTGACGTCTCATCAATCACCTGCCACATCGACGAACACCGGGTTGGCATAGAACCACGTATCGGCCCAGGGGTCACCGTCGCCGGGCACGTGCGGGACCGGGCCGTGCGGGTCGACCGAGGCACCGAGGTATCCGGCGCCGTTGCGGTTGCCGTCGCTGCCGCGCAGCCGGACGTAGAAGGACTCCTCGCCCGCGGTCAGCGGGACGCGCAGGGTGTACGTACCCCTCCTGCCGGTCACGTCGAGGGTCCGCACCACCCGGGTGTCGGGCGCCCGCCAGTCGTCGCGGTCGGCGGCGGGTCCGCGCACCGCACCGCGGATCACGTCGACGTGTGCCAACTCGGGCAGGATCCCGTGCGGGTTGGGGCGCGAGGCCGACGTCACCGTGACGGACAGGGTGAGCCTGTCGCCCCTGCGCACGCGCAGCCGCCCGCCCGTCGTGACGCCCCGGCCGTGGTCGCAGTCCCGCTTGAGCCGGACGTCGAGCCCGTCCAGCAGGTGTCCGTGGTCGACCCAGACCCGGCCGGCCCGCAGCCCCGCCATCACCGCGCGGTACCCGTACCGCGTCACGCCCACGTGCGTACGGCTGAACTGGCCGGGCCAGAAGTCACCGCCCGGCTGCTGCGTGTCCGTGTTCACCGGGTCGGGCAGGCGCCCGGTGTTGTCGAAGGTGCGCCCCGGCGCCCAGTCGCCGTTCTTCCAGGTGTCGAAGACGACGCGGTGCACGTCGGAGTTGCTGGTGACGGTGAAGAGCCTGCCCTCCGCGAGCATGGCGTCCCACATGCCGCCCACGGTCGCCGTCATCCAGTCGAAGCCGCCGTACAGGACGTAGGCGTCCTCCGGGTATCCGGGGAAAGAGTTCACGGACGGCTTGTTGACGTACTCGCCGCGCTGCTGTCCCGAGCCGACCCAGCCCGGTATGCCGCCGCCCTGGGCGCCGGGAGCTCCCTCCATGCCGATCACGATCTCGGGGGCCGCGTCGCGCCAGTTGCGCATCTCGTGCGGGGAGTCGATGCCCAGGCGCAGCGGGTGGTTGGCGAGGACGAGCACGTCCTCGACGTAACCGCTGCGGCGCTGCTCGGCCAGCCACTTGACCGCCTCGACGGCGTGCGCCTCGTTGCGCGCCGTCTGCGGGTGCGAGGCCGCCCCGTCCGTGTAGCCGAGCAGCTTGCCGTCGTAGGCGAGCTCGAACCGGGTCAGCAGGTCCACCTCGTGGGGGCCGGGTGCCGAGAACACCGTGGCGTGCTCGGCGGCCGGGATGTACCACTCCAGGCCCTGGAAGATCAGCTGGCGCGGGTTCTCGGCGCGCGCCGCGACGATCTCCCGGTGCTCCAGCCGGGCCCCGTACTGTGCGTGGCCGACGTTGGAGTGCTCGTTGAAGACCATCCAGTCGAGGCCGTACCGCGCCCCGGCCCGGGCGAGCTGGGAGAACGTGTACTTCGCGTCGTGGCTGTAGACGGAGTGCACGTGGTGGTCGCCGACGAGGTGGGCGAGACGAGGGTCGTCGCCGCCGTACCGCTGTGCGCCGGCCGCGGCGGGGGCCGCGAGCGGGCCGGCCGCGAAGGCGGCGCCGAACAGGCCCGCACGGCGCAGGAGGCCGCGCCGGGACACGCCCTGCGCGTCCAGGCGGGAGGGGGAGACGGACGGATCGGCCCAGGCGGGCAGTTGCTGCTCGGTCATGATCGTGTGAGTCCCTCGGGTCCTCGGCTCAGTGGTTCATGAACGACGTGACGGGAAGGGCGCGCTCGACGATCCTGACGTCGCCGACCCGGCCGTGCAGAATCTGGTCGATCTTCCCCGCGTATTCGTAGCCGCCGAGCAGCCACGGCAGCCCGAGGGAGGTGAGCCCGATGGCGGTGACGTGCGGATTGCGGGCGACCGGGCAGCCCTGGACGTACATCGTGGTGTGGGAGCCGTCGTTGACGACGGCGACGTGCCACCACTGCTCCCGGGCCGTCTCGTCGCCCCAGTTGGTGATGATGCCCTGCTGGTTGAGCGGCCGGACCGCCCACTGCGGGCCGGGCCCGTCGGACAGCGAGAGCGTGGCGAGCGGCTCGTCCGGGTCGTCCGCGGTCCTGCCCGCGCCGCCGCCGGTGCCGGTGCGGCTGATCAGCGAGGCCCAGGCGTTGTGTGAGGCGTCCCAGCCGGCGGGCAGCTGATAGAAAGCCTCGATGGTGTAACCGCGCGGGAATGTCGCGGAGTTGAGAGGGGCGCCGTCGATCGTCCGCAGATATGCCCCCTTCAGCGGAGGCTTGCCGCCCTGGAAGGTGAGGCTGCCGTGGCCCGGCTGGTCCGGGTGGTGGGCCGACGACCAGCTGAGTGCGCCATCGGCGACCTTGACCACGGTCAGGTCGTTTCCCTGCCCGGACAGATCGCGGACGGTGCCCTCGGCCGCGGTACCGTCGGCGTGTCCGTCGAAGCGCCAGTAGGCGACCGTGCCCCGGACGAGCATCCGCGAGGCGGGTCGCGACGGCCGGGCGGGCAGCGGAGCGAAGCCCGAGAAGCGTTCCTCGAAGTCGAGGGCGACGGAGAACCGGTCGGCGTCGCCGCTGAGTTCGATCTCCTGCCGCTCCAGCTCGTTGAGGCCCTTGGCGGCCCGGCCCAGGATCCACGGCGAGATCGTCTCGACGTCGATGGTGTTCCGGTCGAGGTCGAAACGGTAGAGGCGGATCATCGCCGCGCCGCCGTAGTAGCGATTCTGATAGTTCGTCAGGTGTAGATGCACGTCGTTGCCGGCCGCGTTCTTGCGGGTGGCGCGGGCGGCGGGCCAGTAGTGCCCGTTGAGGGTCAGGAAGATCTGGTCGTGATCACTGACCAGCTCGTCCCACAGGCGCTGCCCGTAGGAGGAGAGGGTGTCGTCCTCGACGACCAGCTCGTGCGTGGTGACGATGACGGGCGTCCTGGGGTGCGCCGTGATGACGTCCTTCGCCCACGTGTAGCCCTTCGCCGACAACCGCCAGTCCAGCGCGAGGACCAGCCACTGCCGGCCGGCCGCCGTGAAGAGGTGGAAGGTGTTGTAGCCGTCCGGCGAGGCACCGCCGAAGGTGGGCTTGTGCGCGAAGCGCTGCGGCCCGAAGACGTCGAGGTACGCAGTCGCGCCCCGCTGGTCGTCCGTGGACGACCTGATGTCATGGTTGCCCGCCAGCACGCTGTAGCCCACACCACGCCGGTCGAGGAGCTCGAACGCCTTGCCCGCGGCGTCGCATTCGACCTGTGTGCCGTTCTCCGTGAGGTCGCCCAGATGCGAGAGGAAGACGATGTTCTCGTCCTTGCCGTGCTCCAGGAGGTAGCGGAGCGATGCCTCGATCGGCGCGGGGTTGATGCTCGGCCCGTCGAAGAGGTACTGGGTGTCGGGCATGACGGCGAGGGTGAAGCGGCGGCTTTCCGGGTCGGGCCGCCAGGTCGTCTCGCGCGAGGCCGCCTGCGCCGTCGCGGGCAGTGCCACCGCGGTGGTGGCCGCCGCTCCGATCAGCGCGGTGGCCCGCAGGAAGTTGCGTCTGCCGGCGTCGGCCTGCTCGGCTTCCGTCGCCTGGTCATGTGAAGTGCAGATGTCTGCTCCATGGGGGAAAACGGGGGCGCGAGACGGTCAGAGGATGCGCAGGGTCCAGGCCCAGTTGTGGGTGCCGGGCTTGATGAGGTGGGCGGCGGAGGTGTCCGGCCCGCACGAGGCGGTGCCGAGGCCGCGGTGGGCGGCGTCGAGGTGTACGACGCTGCCGGGCCGCGGCACCAGCTCGTCGTGGTGGGTGGCGGCGGCCAGGTCCTCGGCGCGGTAACGGGTCACCGAGACCTGGCAGGGTTCGTCCAGCCGGACCGCGAGACCCGTGGCGTCCGGCGCAGACAGCGTGAAGTGGCGCACGGCATGACGGCCCCCGCTCTCCTGCGGGCGCAGATAGGGCGTGAACTGCTCGTCCACGGGGGCCGAGTGGTGTCCCACGGGTGCGCCCGAGAACCGGTCCGGATAGCTCTCCCAGGGCCCGGGCCCGTACCACTCGAAGAGGCCGAGTCCGGCGACGGTCTCGAAGACGCTGCCGACCCGCGCCGCGTCGTCGAGTCCCTCCGGCAGCTCGGCCGATTCCTCGATCCGCAGGCCGCCCTCGACGGGGGTGAAGGTCTGCTCGTGGCGGACGGTACCCGCGCCGGTCTCGTACTCGGCCAGCACGGTGACGCGCGCGCCGACGCGCCGCACGTCGACCAGCTCGCGGACGAGCGCGTCGAGGCCCCACTCCCGCCAGCGCGCCGCCATCCCGCCCAGCTCGTCGTTGTCGGTCGGTGCACGCCACAGGGACAGCACGGGGGCGGCGGTGAGCAGCGGATGAACGAGGAGCCCGTCCTCGTCGATGTCGACGGGCTCGCCCGTCGTGGGGACGTCCCGGGAGACGTCCTCGTCCCCGCGGTCGTCCTCGTCCCCGCGGTCGTCCTCGCCCTCGAAGTCGTCCTCCATGTCGGCCGCCGACCACAGCCGCACCTGCGGCAGGCACACC
This sequence comes from Streptomyces sp. NPDC025784, assembly GCF_055558435.1. Lineage (NCBI taxonomy): Bacteria > Bacillati > Actinomycetota > Actinomycetes > Kitasatosporales > Streptomycetaceae > Streptomyces > Streptomyces sp. NPDC025784. The sequence continues at coordinate 453,941 of NZ_JBVHMN010000002.1, read as the reverse complement.
ACCGTGCCGCGCGGCGCCCAGGGCTCGTCGTCCGCCGTCGTCACGCGCAGCGTCAGCCACGCCTCGCCGGCGTCCTCGGGCAGCGGGAAGGGCAGCGGAACCGTGGCCGACTCGCCGGGGCCCACGTGGGGCAGCTCGGCCGGAGCCGTCAGCGTGCCGCCGTCCGCGAGCGACAGATCCCACTCGGCGGCCAGCCATTCCAGCCCCCGGAAGTGCTGGCGGTTGGCGATGGCCAGCCCTTCGTGGTGGAAGTTCGTCAGCACGACCGGCGCCGCGATCTCCCGGTGCTCGTACATCACCGGCTTCGGGGTCCGGTCGGGGAAGACGACCCCGTCGGCGATGAACGCGCCGTCGTGGATCGCCTCGCCGAAGTCACCGCCGTACGCCCAGCGGTGACCCGGCGCCGCGACACCGTTGCCATACAGCCCGGCGCCACCGCGTCCGGCCGGTCTTCCGTCGTTCACGCGTTGGAGAATGCCGTGGTCCCAGAACTCCCAGATGAAACCGCCCTGAAGCCCCGGGGTTGACTCGATGGCGGCCCAGTGGTCGGCGAGCGTGCCGTTGCTGTTGCCCATGGCGTGCGAGTACTCGCACTGGATCAGCGGCTTGGTCTGTGTCCCGGAGAGGGCGTGCGCGACACAGTCCTCGATGGGCGCGTACATGGGGCAGGCGATGTCGGACGCGACGGTCGTGGCGGCCCAGTCGAGCTTGGCCGCGCCCTCGTACTGCAGCGGCCTGGTCGGGTCGTGGCGGCGAAGCCACCCCGCGGCGGCGTCGTGATTGGCGCCGTAGTCGGACTCGTTGCCCAGGGACCAGATGATGACGCAAGGGTGGTTCTTGTCGCGGAGCACCATCCGCGCGACACGGTCCACGAAGGCACTGGTGTAGCGCGGGTCGTCGGCGATCTCGTGCGCGTGGTCGTGCGCCTCGATGTTCGCCTCGTCCACGATGTAGAAGCCGAGCTCGTCGGCGAGGTCGAGGAGGGTCGGGTCGTTCGGGTAGTGGGCGGTACGGATCGCGTTGAACCCGAATTGCTTCAGCAGCTCAAGGTCCGCGCGGATGTCCTCGTACGACACCGTCCGCCCTGTCAGCGGATGGAAGTCGTGCCGGTTGACGCCCCGGATGTAGATCCGCTCGCCGTTGAGGAGCAGGTCACGGCCGCGGATCCCTACCTCGCGGAAGCCGACGCGGTGGTGCGAGGTGTCGGCGACCGAACCGTCGGGGCGGTGCAGCCGTACGGTCAAGCCGTACAGCTCGGGCGTCTCCGCGGTCCACGGCCGGACGCCGCGCACGACCGTGGACAGGCGTGCCTCGCCCAGGAAGTCGGAGACGCGCCCGTCCTCGGCGTTCAATCGGTCGAACTCCGGGTCCTGGCGGAGGAGTTGCTCGTCCAGCTCGCCGGTGACGTACCAGCCCTCGGGCAGCGCGCCGGAAGCCTGCCGCACCTGACAGTCCACCCGCAGCTCTCCGTCGAGCCGCGTCCGCACGGTCACGTCCGCCAGGTACAGCGGATCGGTGGCGTACAGCAGGACCGAGCGGGTGATCCCGCCGTGCCACCACTGGTCCTGGTCCTCGATGTGCGAGGCGTCCGACCACTTCACGACCGTGAGCCGCACGGTGGCGCGCCGTCCGGGACGGACGGCCTCCGAGAGATCGAACTCCGCCGCGAGGTGCGAGTCCTTGGAGACGCCGACCGGCCGCCCGTCGACATGGACCAGGAGGACGCTCTCGGCGGCACCGACCTGGAGCACGATGCGGCGACCGGTCCACTCGGCGGGGACGTCCACGTCACGCTCGTACACGCCCGACGGGTTGGCGGCGGGCGACGCGGGCGGGAACTCGCGCCACGGCATACGGAAGTTGGTGTACTGGGGGAGGTCGTCGGTGTCCTGCACGGTCCAGGCGCCGGGGACCTCGATCCGGGCCCAGTCGCCGAGCGAGGCGTCGGGGGCCGGCAGCAACTGGAAGCGCCAGTCGCCGTCGAGCGACAGCGCACCCGCCCGCCGGTCCACGGCGTTCATCGGCAGCCGCCCCCAGGAGGTCACCTCGGGTGCTTCCCAGGGGCGCAGGGCGATCAGCGGATCGAGGGCGTGCGTGCCGTCGGCCGTCGGACCGGGCATCAACGGACGGCCCCCTTGCCGAGGTCGCCGATGATCTGCTTGGCGCCGATCGCGAAGACGGCCAGCAGCGGGAGGAGGGCGAGCAGCGCGCCCGTCATGACCATCCCGTAGTCGGTCGTGCCGTGGACGCCGTTGAGCTGGGACAGGGCGACCTGGAGGGTCACGTTGTGCGGGTCGGTCAGCGCGATCAGCGGCCAGGCGTAGTCGTTCCACTGGCCCATGAAGGTGAAGATGCCGAGGAAGGCGAGGCCGGGCCGGACGACCGGGAGCGCCACGTGCCAGTACTGACGCAGGAACCCGGCGCCGTCGAGCTTCGAGGCATCGAGCAGTTCGTCGTGGATGGCGCTCCGCATGTACTGGCGCATCCAGAAGATGCCGAACGCGTTGGCGGCGGCCGGCACGACCAGCGCGGTCATCGAGCCGATCCAGCCCAGCTTCGCCATGATCACGAACTGCGGGATCGCCTGGAGCTGCGCCGGCACCATGAAGATCGCCATCATCAGCGCGAACAGGAACCGGCGGCCGGGGAACTGGAACTTGGCGAAGACGAAGGCCGCCAGGGAGTCGAAGAACAGCACCAGGACGGTCACCGTGCCCGCCACCAGCAGCGAGTTGGCCATCGACCCGAAGAAGTCGACGTTGTCGAAGAGATGGCGGACGTTCTCCGCGAAGTGCGAGCCCGGCAGCAGCTTCGGCGGGTAGGAGAAGATCTCCGTCGAGGCGTGCGTCGACATGATCACGGCCCAGTAGAACGGGAAGACCGAGATCAGCAGGCCGACGACCAGGACCAGGTGGAGCGCGACGCCCCGCTTCCGTGAACCCTTGATGGATGCCATGGTGGCGGGCTCCTATTCTTCGCCCCGGCGCTGCACCAGGCGCCAGTTGACGATCGAGAAGAGGACGACGACGAGGAAGATGCCCCAGGCGACGGCGGCGCCGTACCCGAAGTCGTTGTTGTCGAAGGTCTGCTGGAAGAAGTAGAGGACCATGGTCTGGCCCGCGTGTCCGGGGCCGCCCGCGAAGGACGAGTTGTTGTCCGTGGTCTGGAGCAGCACCTGCGGCTCGGAAAAGCTCTGCAGCCCGGTGACCGTCGAGATGACGAGCACGAAGAGCAGCACCGGGCGCAGCAGCGGCAGCGTGATCCGGAAGAAGGTCTGTACGGGCCCGGCGCCGTCCATCCGCGCCGCCTCGTACAGCTCGCTCGGGATCGTCTGCAGACCGGCGAGGAAGATGATCGCGTTGTAGCCGGTCCACTGCCAGGTCATCAGCGTGGCGATGGCGACCTTGATGCCCCAGGGTGTGTTCAGCCAGGCCACCTGGTCGAGACCGACGGCTTGCAGAAGGGCGTTGACCAGGCCGAAGTTGGTGGAGAAGACCGAACCGAAGATGATCGCGACCGCCACGATCGACGTGACGTTCGGCAGGAAGAAGGCGAAGCGGTACACGTTCTTGAAGCGGACCGCCGAGTTGAGCATCACGGCCGTGACCATCGCCAGGAAGATCATGGGGAAGGTGGCCAGCGCCCAGATGACGACGGTGTTCCCGATCGCGCTCCAGAACTGGCCGTCCGCCAGCAGGTACCGGTACTGCGACAGTCCCGCGTACTCCATCGTGCCCAGCCCGTCCCAGCGGTGGAACGACAGATAGAGCGAGAAGCCGACCGGGATCAGACCGAAGGCGAGGAAGAGCAGATAGAAGGGGGAGATCGCGGCGTACAGCCGCCAGTGGCTCAGCACGCCCTTCCTGGGGTGCGGAGCGGGTGCGGCGGCCACGGGCGCCGGATGCGTCTCCACCACGGGTGCGGTAGCCATGTCAGTAGCTCACCCCCACATGGTCCGCGATGCGCCGGCAGCTGCTCATGGCGTCCTTCCAGGCCTTGTCCGGGTCCTTGCCGAGCACGGAGAAGTTCCGCAGTTCGTCGCTGATCGGGGTGCCGAGCGCGATGTCGTAGGGGCTGTTGAAGGCGACGGGGATCTTCCGCGCGGCCGGGCCGAAGACGTCCATCGTGATCTGGCCGCCGAAGAACGCGTCGGGTTCGCGCAACTTGCTCATGCCGTACGACGCGGGGGTCGACGGGAAGAGCACCGAGTCGACGAAGCCCTGGGCCTGGTTCTCGGCGTCGAGCATCCAGGTGATCAGCTCGAAGGCACGTTCCGGCTCCCGGCAGGCCTTGGTGATCGACAGGAACGAGCCGCCGATGTTGGACGGTCCGCCCGGACACTGAGCCACCCGCCACTTGCCCTTGGTCCGCGGTGTGTTGAGCTTGATGTCGCCGGCCGCCCAGGAGGCGTTGAGCTGGCTGGGCAGCAGGCCCCGCTCGGTGGCGGATATGTTGTCCGGCGTCCCGTTGACGATCTTCGAGACCAGTCCGCGGCGGGTGGCCTCGACCGCCCGGTCCCAGGCGGTGCGCACATGCTCCTGGTCGCCGATGAAGTGCCGGTCCTCGTCGACGTACCGGCGGGTCGACTGGTTGACGGAGATGCCGAAGACGCTGAGCGCGTCGGTGAGGATGAACGTGCCGGGCAGACGCTTCTTGAGCTGCTCGCCCGCGGTGAAGAACTTCTCCCAGGTGTCGAGTTCCGCGGAGACGTCCGCCGGCTCGTGGGGCAGCCCCGCCTTCTCGAAGACGGCCGGCTGGTAGTAGTGGGCGACCGGGCCGCAGTCGATGGGGAAGCCCACCATCGAGCCGTCCGGGGCGATGCCCTGATCCCACTTCCAGGGCAGGTACTGGTCCCGGTACCGCGCCGCGCCCAGCGTGCGCAGGTCCACGAACTGGTCGGAGTTCGGCAGGTACGAGGCCATGTCCTCGCCCTTGAGCCCGGCGATGTCCGGGATGTGGGCGCGCCCGGTCATCGTGGTCATCAGCTTCGAGCGGTAGTAGCCGCCGATCTGGATGGCCTGAAGATTCATCGAGTCGTCGTAGCGGGCCTTGGCGTCCTGGACGACCTTCGGACTCAGTCCGCCGCTCCAGTACCACAGGACCATGTTCCGGCCGGTCGAGCCGGTCGGAACGGCACAGCCGGTCGCCAGGCCGCCGAGCGCCGTGGCGGCCGTACCGGCCAGGCCCGCGCGCAGCAGGCCTCTTCGTGAGAGCCGCACCGCTCCCACCGCCTTTCGGATCTGTTCGGGTCTTCGCATGAGGGGTCAGTGCCGCCGGGCGGGGCCGGGCGGGGTCACGGGCGCGTACGGGACGGGCGGGCCCGGGTCGGCAGGGATCCGGTCCGCCAGGAAGCCGTACGCGCGCCGCAGTGCGGGGTCGTCGACGGAGCGCCACCAGCGGTCGACGCCGTACCAGCCGGGCGCGGCCAGGGCGCCGCCGTGCCGTCGCACGGAGAGCCCGGCGCCGAGCACGGCGAAGCGCAGCCGTTCCTCCAGCGGCCAGCCGCCGAGCGACGCCGCGACGAAGCTCGCGCCGAAGACGTCTCCGGCGCCCGTCGGGTCGACGACATCGATGTCGAGGGCCGGCACCTCGGCGTACTCGCCGGTCGTCTGGTCCACGGCGATCGCGCCGTCGCCGCCGCGGGTGACGACCGCGACCGGCACCAGCTCGGCCAGCCGGCTCAGGGCGGCGGCCGCGCTGCCGGTGCGCGTGTAGGCCATCGCCTCGGCCTCGTTGGGGAGGAAGGCGTGGCACAGCGCGAGCTGGTCCAGGAGTTCGTGCGACCACTGCTGGGTGGGGTCCCAGCCGACGTCGGCGTAGATCTGCGTGCCGTTCGCCGCCGCCTTGGCGAGCCAGGCGCGCGGCTCCGCCTCGATGTGCACGAGCGCGGTGCGCGCCGCAGGCGGGTCGCTCATCAGCGCGTCCTGCGAGTGGGGCGGTTCCTGGCCGTGGGTGACCAGGGCGCGGTCGTGGACGGGGGCGTGTCCCGCGGGGGCGGGAGGCCCGGTCCGAGGGAGCGCCAGGGAGACGGTGACCGGGGTGTGCCAGCCGTCCGCGGTACGGGAGAGCGTGAGGTCGACGTCCTCCTGGCCGGCGAGGACGTCATGGCAGTACGCGCCGTAGGCGTCGTCGCCGAAGACCGTGGCCAGGGAGGTGCGCAGGCCGTAACGCGCCGCCGCCACCGCCAGGTTGGCGATGCCTCCGGGGCTGACGCCCATGCCTTCGGTCCAGATCTCCTCGCCCGGCGTCGGCGGCTTGCCCAGTCCGGTCAGGACGAGGTCGTAGAAGAGCAGACCGGTCAGCAGGACATCGGGCCGTTCGTCGCCCACGGGCACGTCCTCTCGTCAAAAGTCTGCAAGCGGTGCACAGGATCGTGCGCGCCGCCAAGGAATTTGGCAAGAGTCGAGCAGAACAGAGCATGGAAATGAAGAAAGATGACGACTATTGTTCAGGGCGTGCTGGCAGAGCGACGACATCAACTCATCCTGCGGGCCCTGCGTTCCGGCGGTCCCGCGGCCGTGACCGACCTCTCCGAACAGCTGGGCGTGAGCCCCGCCACGGTCCGCCGTGACCTGGTGAAGCTGGAGGAGGAGGGCCTGCTGACGCGGGTGCACGGCGGCGCGGTCGTGGACGAGGGCGACCAGCCCTTCGCCGAGGTGGCCGAGGTCCGCGTGCCCGAGAAGGACGCCATAGCCGTGCAGGCCGCGTCGATGATCCAGGACGGCGAGTCCGTGCTGCTCGACATCGGCACCACCGCCTACCGGCTGGCCCGGCAGCTGCACGGCCGCCGGATCACCGTCATCACCAGCAACCTGGTGGTCTACGAGGAACTCGCGGACGACGAGGACATAGAGCTGGTGCTGCTCGGCGGCATGGTCCGACGCGAGTACCGCTCGCTCGTCGGCTTCCTCACCGAGGACAACCTGCGCCAGCTGCACGCCGACTGGCTCTTCCTCGGCACCAGCGGAGTGCGGCCCGGCGGCCAGGTGATGGACACGACCGTCGTCGAGGTGCCCGTCAAGCGCGCCATGATCAGGGCGGGTGAGCGGGTGGTCCTGCTCGCCGACCGGGCCAAGTTCCCGGGCACGGGCATGGCCAAGGTCTGCGGACCCGAGGAGCTGGACATGGTGGTGACCGACGCGCCGGTGGACGCGGCGACACGTTCCGCGCTGGAGGAGGCGGGCGTGCGGGTGGTGGTGGCATGAGCCCCGGCCACGGACCCCCCGCGCGGGCCCTGCCGTGAACGCCCGCCGCGGGAACGCGTGGCGGCCCGCGGGTACGGCGCCGGGCATGCCCGGCGCCCACGGCGTGCCCGGCGCGGGCGAGGCGCACGGCGTGCCCGGCATGTGGCCCACCCGGGACGGGCGGCACACGCCGGACGGCCGGTTCCGGCGTGTGCCCCACGGTCGGCATGGGCAGCGTGCGCCGGACGGCCGGAACGGACGGTGCGCGCCGGACAGCCGGCACGGCCTCACCGCGCCCGACGGCCGCCATGGGCGGCACGTGCGCGATGGGTCGTCCGGGCGGCGTGTGCGGCCCGCACCGTACGGCCGCCATGCGCGGCCGACACCGTATGGGCGCCACACCCGGCCCGCGCCGTGCGGACAGCACGCGCGGCCTACGCCGTGCCGGTGCCACGCGCGGCCCGCGCCGTACGGGCACCGTGCGCGGCCGACCCCGTATGGGCGCCATGCGTGGACCGCGCCGTACGGCCGCCACGCGCGGCCGACACCGTACGGGCGCCCCGCCCGGCCCGCACCGAACGTGTCGTACCGGCAGGAACGCGTCCGGCACGCCGAGCGTGCCCGGCGCGCAGAACTCGCAGAACTCGCAAAGGTGGTAATCGCGTGAGGCTGACCATTCTCGGCGGCGGAGGATTCCGTGTGCCGCTCGTGTACGGGGCGCTCCTCGGGGACCGTGCCGAGGGACGCGTCACCCGGGTCGTGCTGCACGACCTGGACCCGGCACGGCTGTCCGCCGTCGCGCGGGTGCTCGCCGAACAGGCGGCGGGCGTACCGGACGCACCCGAGGTGACCGTCACCACCGACCTCGACGAAGCCCTGCGCGGCGCCGACTTCGTCTTCTCCGCGATCCGCGTCGGCGGCCTGGAGGGACGAGCGGACGACGAACGCGTGGCGCTCGCCGAAGGCGTCCTCGGCCAGGAGACGGTCGGCGCGGGCGGTATCGCGTACGGACTGCGCACCGTGCCCGTCGCCGACGACATCGCACGCCGCGTCGCGCGGCTGGCCCCCGACGCCTGGGTCATCAACTTCACCAACCCGGCCGGCCTCGTCACCGAGGCGATGGCCCGGCACCTCGGCGACCGCGTCATCGGCATCTGCGACTCGCCGGTCGGCCTCGGCCGCCGGATCGCGAAGGTGCTCGGCGCCGACCCGCGCGAGGCGTGGATCGACTACGTCGGGCTCAACCACCTCGGCTGGGTACGGGGTCTGCGGATCGCGGGCCGCGACGAACTCCCGCGCCTGCTCGCGGACCCGCAGCTGCTCGGTTCCTTCGAGGAGGGGCGGCTCTTCGGTCCGGACTGGCTCCGGTCCCTGGGCGCCGTCCCCAACGAATACCTGCACTACTACTACTTCAACCGCGAGACCGTCCGCGCCTACCAGCAGGCGGACCGGACGCGCGGCGCCTTCCTGCGCGACCAGCAGGCGGGGTTCTACGAGGAGATGACGCACCCCGACGCCGCCGCGCTGAGCGCCTGGAACCGTACGCGCGCCGAACGCGAGGCCACCTACATGGCGGAGAACCGGGACGCGGCCGGCGCGGGCGAACGCGACGCCGACGACCTCTCCGGCGGCTACGAGAAGGTCGCGCTCGCCCTCATGCGGGCCATCGCCCGCGACGAGCGCACCACGCTGATCCTCAACGTCCGCAACCGCGGCACCCTGGCGGTCCTCGACGACGCGGCCGTCATCGAGGTGCCCTGCCTGGTGGACGCCAACGGCGCGCATCCGGTCGCCGTCGACCCGCTGCCGGACCATGCCACCGGCCTGGTGTGCGCGGTGAAGGCGGTGGAGCGGGAGGTGCTGTCGGCCGCCGAGTCGGGATCCCGCACGACGGCGGTGAAGGCGTTCGCGCTGCACCCCCTCGTGGACTCCGTGAACGTGGCACACCGGCTGGTCGACGGCTACACCGCCGCGCACCCCGGCCTGGGTTACCTGAAGTAGAGACCGAGCGAGGAGACGTACGGCCATGCATGACGAACGCCGCCGCATCGAGGAGCGCGTCGAGCGCATCCACGACCAGCGCATCAAGCCCGCGACCTACGCCGCCACCGTCCCCCTCGTGGTGGAGGCGTGGCAGGCGCCGGGGGAGCCGGTGCCCTTCGAGGAGGCCGCGGCCGCCCCGTACGAACCCTTCGCGATGGACACCCCGTGGGGCCCGCCGTGGGGGACGACCTGGTTCCGGATGCGCGGGCAGGTGCCGGCCGAGTACGCCGGCAGACGCGTCGAGGCCGTCATCGACCTCGGCTTCGTGGGCGACTGGCCCGGCAACCAGGCCGAGGCCCTCGTCCACCTCGCCGACGGCACACCGCTGAAGGCGGTCAACCCGCTCAACCAGTACGTCCCCATCGCCCGTCCGGCGGTCGGCGGGGAGCCGGTCGAGTACCTCGTCGAGGCCGCCTCCAACCCCGACATCCTCGCCAACGACTTCGCGGGGCCGACCCCGTTGGGCGATGTGCTGACGGCGGGCGACCGCCCGCTGTACACCTTCAGGCGCGCCGACATCGCCGTGCTCGACGAGGACGTCTGGCACCTGGACCTCGACATCCAGGTACTGCGCGAACTGATGCTGGAGCTCGGCGAGCACGACCCCCGCCGGCACGAGATCATGCACGCGCTCGACCGGGCCCTGGACCTGCTGGACCTGGACGACATCCCCGGCTCGGCGCCCGCCGTGCGCACGGCCCTGGAGCCGGTGCTGTCGAAGCCCGCCCACGCCAGCGCCCACATCGTCTCCGGCGTCGGCCACGCGCACATCGACTCGGCCTGGCTGTGGCCGATCCGCGAGACCAAGCGCAAGACGTCCCGCACCTTCTCCAACGTCACGTCGCTGGCCGACGAGTACGAGGAGTTCGTGTTCGCCTGCTCGCAGGCCCAGCAGTACGAGTGGGTGCGCGACAACCATCCGCACGTGTGGGCCCGCATCCAGGAGTCCGTGAAGAAGGGCCAGTGGGCACCGGTCGGCGGCATGTGGGTCGAGGCCGACGGCAACCTGCCCGGTGGCGAGGCCCTCGCCCGCCAGCTCGTGCACGGCAAGCGGTTCTTCATCGAGCACTTCGGCGTCGAGACCAAGGGCGTGTGGCTGCCGGACTCCTTCGGCTACAACGCCGCCTACCCGCAGCTCGCCAAGCTCGCCGGCAACGAATGGTTCCTCACCCAGAAGATCTCCTGGAACCAGACGAACAAGTTCCCCCACCACACGTTCTGGTGGGAGGGCATCGACGGCACCCGCATCTTCACCCACTTCCCGCCGGTCGACACCTACAACGCACGTTTCAACGGAGAGGAGATGGCCCTCGCGGTGCGCAACTACCGCGAGAAGGGCGGCGCCACCCGCTCACTGGCCCCCTTCGGCTGGGGCGACGGCGGTGGCGGCCCCACCCGCGAGATCATGGAGCGGGCCCGCCGGCTGAAGGACCTGGAGGGCTCCGCGAAGGTCGAGGTCGAACACCCCGACGCGTTCTTCGCGAAGGCACGCGCGGAGTACCCGGACGCCCCGGTGTGGGCCGGCGAGCTCTACCTCGAACTGCACCGCGCCACCTACACCTCCCAGGCCCGCACCAAGCAGGGCAACCGGCGCAGCGAGCACCGGCTGCGCGAGGCGGAGCTGTGGGCCACCACGGCCGCCCTGCACGCGCCGGGCTACGCCTACCCGTACGAGGCGTTCGACCGGCTGTGGAAGACGGTGCTGCTGCACCAGTTCCACGACATCCTGCCCGGGTCGTCGATCGCCTGGGTGCACCGCGAGGCCGAGGCCGAGTACGCCCGCGTCGGGCGGGAACTGGAGGAGCTGACGACGGCCGCGATCACCGCCCTCGGCTCCGGCGGGACGCGTGTCTTCAACACCAGCCCGTACGACCGCGCCGAGGTGGTCCGCACGACGGACGGCACGCCGGCGTACGTACAGGTGCCGGCGAACGGCAGCGCGCCCCTGGCCGACGCCCGGCCCCCGCAGCCGGTGACGGTGTCCGGCCGCGTCCTGGACAACGGGCTGGTCCGGGTCCGGGTGGCGGAGGACGGCACGCTGTCGTCCGTGCGCGACCTGCGGGCGGACCGCGAGGTCCTCGCGGACCGGGGCAACCTGCTCCGCCTGCACACCGATCTGCCCAACTACTGGGACGCCTGGGACATCGACAAGCACTACAAGAACCGGTACACGGACCTCCTGGAGCCCGACTCGGTCACGGTCGTCGAGGACGACCCGCTGGCCGGCGCGATCCGTGTCACCCGCTCCTTCGGCAAGGGCTCGACGATCACCCAGACGATCACGGTCCGGGCCGGCAGCCCCCGTGTCGACTTCGAGACGGACATCGACTGGCACGAGAGCGAGAAGATCCTCAAGGCCGCCTTCCCGGTCGACGTCCGCGCCCCGCACTCCTCGGCCGAGATCCAGTTCGGCCACGTCCAGCGCCCCACGCACACCAACACGAGCTGGGAGGCAGCCCGCTTCGAGGTGTACGGCCACCGCTGGGTGCACATCGGCGAACCCGGCTACGGCGTCGCGGTCATCAACGACTCGACGTACGGCCACGACGTCTCCCGCACCGTCCGTGAGGACGGGGGCACGACCACCACGGTCCGGCTCAGCCTGGTGCGCGCCCCGCGCGTCCCCGACCCGGGCGCCGACCAGGGCCGCCACCGCTTCACGTACTCCCTGCTGCCCGGGGCGAGCATCGAGGACGCGGTCGCCGAGGGCTACGCCCTCAACCTGCCGCTGCGGCCGGCCGAGGCGCACGGCCCCGCCGAACCCGTCGTCTCCGTCGACGGGGAGGGAGTCACCGTCGAGGCGGTCAAGCTCGCCGACGACGCCTCCGGTGATGTCGTCGTGCGGCTCTACGAGTCCCGCGGCGGCCGCGCCACCGGAACCCTGCGCACCGGGTTCCCGCTCGCCGCGGCCCAGGTGACCGACCTGCTGGAGCGCCCGCTCTCCCGCGCGGACACCGACGGGAACGCGGTCCCGCTCACCCTGCGGCCCTTCGAGGTGCTGACCCTGCGGCTGGCCGTGGAGACGAAGTGACCGAGCGCGACAGGAATGTGGCAGCACTTCCCATGAAGTACTGAGGAAGAGGTAGGAGGCCCGGTCACGGTGGGTCCGACGCCCGCCGTGGCCACGGCCCGTTCCCCCGCGCGGCACCTGGAGTTCGTCCTTCCCCCTGTGATGCGGGGGGAACGACGAGAAAGAGGGGCCACGGTGCGAGACCCGCGCGGGTCCGCGATCGGCAAGGGCCTTGAGGCGTCGGGGGAGGCTGATGGCCGAGGCGGTGCGGCCGCCCAGAGGGCCCCCGGACGCGGTGCCCTCGCCCCGGGGACCGGGCGGTCCGGCCGACGGCGGGTACACCGCCCCGCCCCGCGCCCGGTCGAATCACCGGTGTTCGTCCTGTCGTCCGTGCGCTCCGGACCGGTCCGCCCGGGCCGCGGATCCTTCGGCCGAACTCCCGCCCAGGCTCAGGCAGTTGGCGCGTGTCCGGGGTCATCCGGAGGACTGAGCAGCGCGGCGCCCGCCCGGGCGAGCGTGGCGGGATGGCCGAAGAGGCCGGGCAGCCCCCCGGTGTGCAGGAAGACGGTGCGCCGTCCTGGGGCGATGTCGCCGTCCGCGACGGCCGCGATCAGCCCCGCCATCGCCCGCCCCGTGTAGATCGGGTCGAGGACGATGCCCTCGGTGCGCGCGGCCAGGGTCAGGGCGTTCATCACCGGCTCGCCAGGCGTGTCGTATCCGTCGCCGACCTGGTCGAGCCGCAGCCGCGGGGCCTCGGTGACGCCCCGCGTCCCGGACAGCTCGCCGACCAGTTGCGTCACCGTCCCGGCGGGGTCGGCTACGGCGCCGCAGTGCACGCCGAGGACGCGGGAGGCCCCGAGGTGCGCGACCAGGCCGGCCATGGTGCCGCCCGAGCCGAGCGCCACCACGACGGTCGCCAGGTCCGGTGCCTGGTCGAGGAGTTCGCGTGCGCACTCGACGTAGCCGCGGGCACCGAGCGCGCTCGATCCGCCGAAGGGGATCAGCGCCGGCACCTCGCCGCGCGCCCGCTCCTCCTCCACCACCCCGCGGGCGCGGGAATCCAGCGGCTCGCCGTCCTCGGCCCAGACGACCGTGGCGCCGAAGAGTCCGTCGAGCGCCAGGTTGCCGGAGGCCGTACCGCCGGGTGCCCCGGCCAGCACGAGGACGACGCGGAGCCCGAGCCGGGCACCGGCCGCCGCGGTCAGGCGCGCGTGGTTGCTCTGCGGCGCACCCGTGGTCACCAGCGTCGTCGCGCCCTCGGCCAAGGCCGCGCCGCACGTCCACTCCAGCTTGCGGATCTTGTTGCCACCGCCGCCGAGGCCGGTGAGGTCGTCGCGCTTGACCCACAGGTCCTCGGGTCCGAGGCCGAGGGCGCGGGCCAGCCGGGGCGCGGGTTCCAGCGGCGTGGGCCAGGTGCCCAGCGGGGCGCGTGGCGAGGTGTCGTCCTCGCGGTCGGTCGTCATTGCCACGGGCCTTTCCGACGGTTCCGGTGTCGCGGCGAGAGTAACCCGTGACCTGCCCGGATCCTCGGCTCGGGGCCCTCGTGCGGACGGCGGTGGGCCGCCCGGGTGTCCGGGCGGCCCACCTGTTTCTCCTGCTCCGTCCTCCTGGCGGTCCGTCAGCCGGTGAAGCCCGCGGTGATGGAGGTGAACTGCCAGGTGCTCTGGCTGATGCCGGAGCAGTTGCTCACCACGCCGCCGCCGGGGCAGGGCCGGTCACGGTTGACCGCCCAGAAGGCGAGCCGCGCGATGTGGTGGGAGTTCGCCCAGTCGCGGATCTGCGTCCAGATCGCCGGAGTGGTGTTCTCCTGCTGGTCGGAGAGGCCGTTCATGCCGGAGATGCCGATGTGCGAGTAGGCCGTCGCGTCGTCCCAGCCGAAGGTCGACTTCAGCTTGGCCTTCAGCCCCTCGGTGGCGTTCACCGTGTTGCCGTACATGTCGGAGCCGCCGCCGAAGTCGAACGGCATGATGGTGAAGACGTCGATCCCCGCGTTCAGGGACTGCGCCTGCTCGATGAGGCGGTTGCCGTAGTACGTCGGGCCGGTCGTCGAGGTGCCGAAGGTGACGATGGTCTTCAGGCCGGGGTTGTTGGCCTTGACCGTCTTCAGCGCGGTCAGGATCTTCGCCTGCACGGCCTCGTTCTCGAACTCGTCCGTGTTCTCGATGTCCATGTCGATCGCCTTGAGGCTGTAGGCGTCGATCACCTTCTGCAGGGCTCCGGCGAGCGCGCTCGCCGAGGAGCAGTTGGCGCCGAGCTTGCTGCCCTGCCAGCCGCCGAAGGAGGGGACGATGTCACCGCCCGCGGAGCGGATCTGGTTGATGGCGGTCTGGTCGACGCCGCCGGTCAGCGCCCGGTTGCCGTCCCAGGCGGGGTTGCAGCCGCCCGAGTCGAGCACGAACGCCATCGTGAACCACTTGACGCCGGTCGCGTTCATGACCGTGGTCGGGCTCGGCGGGTCGCCCCAGCCCTCGAACAGGTAGGGCGCCGCCTGCTTGAAGCCGGTGCCGCCGCTACCGCCCGCGTTCGTCGTCACCGACACGGCGTTGGACGCCGGGGAGGTGTTGCCGGCCGCGTCCCGCGCCTTGACGGTGAAGGTGTAGGCGGTGCTCGGGGAGAGTCCGCTGACGGTGGCGCTGGTGCCGGACACCGTGAGCACCTGGTTGGAGCCGGTGTAGACGTCGTAGCCGGTCACGCCGACGTTGTCGCTCGACGCGCCCCACGACAGGGAGACGCTCGACGAGGTCTTGCCGGTGGAGGTCAGGTTCGTGGGGGCGGTCGGCGCCTGGGTGTCGGAGCCACCGCCGCCGCCCGGCCCGTCCAGGCTGATGTCGTCGGCGTTGTAGGTGCCCTGCGCGTACCAGCCGTGCACGTAGATCTTGGCGCTGGTCTGCGAGGCGCCGGTCGTGAAGGACACGGTCAGCTTGCTGTAGGCCGAGGGGGACGTCGTCCAGGTGGAGGCGCCGCCGTCCACGCCGAGGTACACGTAGCTCCCGCGCACCCAGCCCGAGAGGCTGTACGTCGTGTTCGGCTGGACCGACACGGTCTGGGTGCACTGGGCGTTGTCACTGGCGCTCACCGCTCCCGAGAGAGCCTTGGAGCCGCCG
This sequence comes from Streptomyces sp. NPDC025784, assembly GCF_055558435.1. Taxonomy (NCBI): domain Bacteria; kingdom Bacillati; phylum Actinomycetota; class Actinomycetes; order Kitasatosporales; family Streptomycetaceae; genus Streptomyces; species Streptomyces sp. NPDC025784. The sequence continues at coordinate 438,600 of NZ_JBVHMN010000002.1, read as the reverse complement.
TGCACGGGGCTGGAGACGACGGAGCCCAGGTTGCCGGAGCAGGACCAGGGGGAGAGGCTTCCGGTCTCGAAGCCGGGGTTGGACAGGATGTTGGCGGCCTGCGCCGTGCCGGGGAGGGCGACCGCCCCGGCCAGGGCCAGCGCGGCGGTGCCGAGCAGGGCCAGGAAGCGATGTCTGGAACGTCTGAGGTCTGCGATGCGCACGCGATCTCCCTGAAGAAATGGGGGTGTTCGGGAGTGCTGAGAGGTGCGCAACCAAGTTGGTATGGACCAATCTCGCTGTCAAGACGCTGCGCGAGAATTGGTCCAGACCGGTAGAGGTGCCGGGGGAGGGGGGAGGGGGACGCTAGGCGGGCTGGATGGCCGTCGTCGCGGGCGCGCCGGCCGACGCGGACGGCCCGCCGGGGGAGGGGACCGCGGGCTCCGGGGCCGGGGCCGGGGCCGGCACGGCGGGCAGTGACGGCACGGGCGACTCGGTCCGCTGCTGCGGCAGCGACACCGGACGCACCGCACGGGGCCCCGAGACCACCGTGTAGTCCTTCCCGAGGGATGCCGGAACCACCTCGCCCGTCTCCTCGCCGAGCGCCAGCCGCACCGCGGCCCAGGGAGCGTTGACCCCGCACAGGGCCAGCTGGTGCAGACCGCCGGCCGGACGCGTGTTCACGTCCATCAGGACCGGCTGGTCCCCGAACATGCGGAACTGGATGTTCGACAGATAGTGCAGTCCGAACGCCTCCGCGAGCAGCCGCGCGGGCTCGGTCCACGACGGGTGCAGCGTGAAGCCGCGGCGCCGCCCGTTCTTCGTGCGGCCCACCGCCATGCGGACCCGCCCGTCCGGCGCGGTCAGGCAGTCGACGGACACCTCGGGCTGCTCCAGCCGCGGCATCACCAGCCAGTCCACGGGCTCGTCCGCCTCGCGCAGCGCCGCCACGACCAGGTCCAGCGGCACGAAGGGGCTCGGGAAACCACTGAGGTGCGCGAGCGAGAAGGGAGCCCGCGTGATGACGCGGAAGCCCACTCCGCCCGCTCCGGCCGCCGGCTTGAAGCAGGCCTTGTGACCCGCGGCCTCCAGCGTCTCGACGGCCGTGAGGAGCTCCTCCTCGGTGCGCACCCGCCACCACGGCGGTACCGGCACACCCACCGCCTGCACCGCCTGGTACGCGGTGGCCTTGTCCTGGAAGACGGCCACCGCCTCGGGGGGCGGGGCCAGCAGAGCCGTACCGAGCGCGGCGAACTCGGCGCGCTGGGCCACGATCGCGGCCTGGTGCAGGACCGGCACGAACACGTCTATGGAGTGACGCGCGCACTGGTCCAGGGCGTACTCGACGTAGGCGCGCGGGGACAGGCCCTCGGGCTCCAGCTCGGCGGTGTCGGCGGCGGCCAGCACGGGGGAGTCCGGGTCGCCGTGCGTGGCATGGATCTCGACCGTGCGGCCCTGCGGATTACTTCGCAGCTGATCCATGAAGAACACGTTCTCCGCGTACGTGCGGTTGAGCCAGACGCGTACGCGGAAATCCATGCAGGCCGCCTTTCGGGGGTTCACGGGCACGGCGGAGCGGGCCGTGCCCGGCCAGGGAGAGGGAGGAACACCAAGCCGCCGTACGCCAAGAGAGGTTCGTGGCAGCCGTGTTGGGGCGATCATAAGGGGCGCGCACCCCCCGTACGGCTACGGGCGTGTTACGGATTTCCCGGGTGTCGTGTCCGGGCATCCTTGTCCCGTGCCGGGCGTATGTGTTCTTGTGTTGCCATTCGTCTTCTACGGGGGTGCGGAGAGTGCGGTCGATGGACGCCGGGCACGGGAATCTGCTGGCCATCAGCGATCTGCACATCGGATACCCCGAGAACCGCGCCCTGGTCGAGAAGATGCACCCCGAGACCGACGAGGACTGGCTGCTGGTCGCCGGTGACGTCGGAGAGCTCGTCGGCGACATCCGGTGGGCCCTGCAGACCCTCGCCGCACGCTTCTCCAAGGTGATCTGGGTGCCCGGCAACCACGAGCTGTGGACCCATCCGAAGGACCCCGTGCAGCTGCGCGGCGTCGCCCGATACGACCACCTGGTCGCCGTCTGCCGGGAGTTGGGCGTCATCACCCCCGAGGACCCCTACCCCGTCTGGGAGGGGCCCGGCGGACCCGTGGTCGTCGCCCCGCTCTTCCTGCTCTACGACTACTCGTTCCTGCCGCAGGGCTGCGTGACCAAGGCGCAGGGACTGGCCTACGCCGAGGGAACGGGCGTGGTCTGCACCGACGAGCACGTGCTCCACCCCGACCCCTACCCCAGCCGCGACGCCTGGTGCCACGCCCGGGTCGCCGAGACCGAGCGCAGACTCGCCGAACTGCCCGACGACCTGCCGACCGTCCCGGTCAACCACTACCCGCTGGACCGCCATCCGACGGACATCCTGCGCTACCCCGAGTTCGCCATGTGGTGCGGCACCCGGCGGACCGCCGACTGGCACCGCAGGTTCCGTGTGGAGGCCATGGTCTACGGTCATCTCCACATCCCCCGGACCACCTGGCACGAGGGCGTGCGCTTCGAAGAGGTGTCCGTGGGTTATCCCCGAGAATGGCGCAAGCGCCCCGGACAGCCGGGCACGCTGCGCCGCATTCTGCCGATGGAGGTCGGAGCCGGTGATGGAGGAGCTGCTCCCGGAGTCGGCCGTGGCAGTGGAGAGCTACGGTGACGACTGGGCCGAGGGCGCGAGCCTGTACCCCGAGGAGCAGGCGCTGCTGACACGGGCCGTGCCGAAGCGGCGGCGGGAGTTCACCGCCGTGCGCGCCTGCGCCCGCCGTGCCATGGAGAAGCTCGGGGTACCCCCCGCCCCCGTCCTGCCGGGCGAGCGCGGAGCACCCCAGTGGCCCGCCGGCCTGATCGGCAGCATGACGCACTGCGACGGCTATCGCGCCGCCGCACTCGCCCGCGCCGGCGACCTGGCCTCCCTCGGCATGGACGCCGAACCCCATCAGCCGCTCCCGGAGGGCGTCCTGGAGGCCGTGGCCCTGCCCGCGGAGAGGGGCCGCCTCGACCGGCTCGCCGCCGAGCACCCCGCGGTCCACTGGGACCGGCTGCTGTTCAGCGCCAAGGAGTCGGTCTACAAGGCGTGGTTCCCGCTCACCGGGAAGTGGCTGGACTTCTCCGAGGCCGACATCGACCTCCTCCCGCACCCCGGCTCCCCGGGCCAGGGCCCCTCGGGTCGCCTGCGCGCACGGCTGCTGGTCCCCGGGCCCCTGGTGGACGGCCGGCGCGTCGAGGTCTTCGACGGACGCTGGACCGTCCAACGGGGCCTGGTCGGCACGGTCGTCACCGTGCCTCACGCCTGAGTGGTCTCCGGGCACCAGGTCTGCAACAGCCGGAAGAACGCCTCCTCATTGCCCGCGAGACCTGCCGCCGCCAGGGCACGCTCCGCCTCCGCGAGCACGGCGGGAGGCACCACGGGTGGTCGGCGCCCGTCCGGCGGACCGTCGAAGGCGGCTCGTACGGTCTGGAGGAGGCGGAGGTAGGCCTGCACGGCGGCGCGTTCGTGATCGGTCAGTACGGCGGTCGGCATCGGACGGCTCTCCCCGGGTCGGCTGGTCGTGTCAGGTGCTGCCTGACTCCAGCTTGCCGTCCGCCACTGACAATCCCGTTTCGGTACGTGGAGGTTCGCCCGCTTAGCGGAGGCGAAACATCACGGAAATCCCTTGTGGAACAGGGGCCCTAGGCTGGAGGGGAGAGCCTCGGGGCCGCCCTCGCGACGGCCGGACGGCGCCTGCCCGGGACCGTGCCGGCCGCCCGAACGACGGGCGGGACGCAGTCGCGACCGGCGGCGCGCGGACCGCTTGACGGGCGGCCCGGCCGGCCGGCCGGACGGTGTGCCGAGGAGGACGCGGGACGCCCGTAGGAACGGCGTGGGAGCCGCCGCACGGCGGCGTGGCGACAGGAGGTGGGCCGGTGGCCGACGCACCGCTCGGACGACCGCGGAGAACCGTGCGCCTGCGCTCCGTGGGCGACGGGGAACTGCGCCTGCACCACCGCGTCGTGCACGGCTACCGACGCGCCTACCGGATGGCCGGCGAGGGCCCCGCGCTCGTCCTGATCCACGGCATCGGCGACTCGTCGGCGACCTGGGCGGAGCTGATCCCCGACCTGGCCCGCACCCACACGGTGATCGCGCCCGACCTGCTCGGCCACGGCGCCTCCGACAAGCCGCGGGCCGACTACTCCGTCGCCGCCTACGCCAACGGCGTACGCGATCTGCTGGCCACGCTCGACATCGAGTCCGCCACCCTGGTCGGCCACTCGCTGGGCGGCGGCGTCGCGATGCAGTTCGCCTACCAGTACCCCGAGCGCACCGAACGGCTCGTCCTGGTGAGCGCGGGCGGCGTCGGCGGCGAGGTCAACCCCGTCCTGCGTGCGGTCTCGCTGCCCGGCGCGCACCTCATGCTCTCCGCGCTGCGGCTGCCCGGCATGCGCCTGCAAGTAGGCCTGTTCGCCCGGCTCATGAGCCTTCTCGACACCGATCTCGGACAGGACGCGCCCGAGTTGCTGACCCTGGTGGACGCGCTGCCCGACACGACCTCCCGCAGCGCCTTCATCCGCACCCTGCGGGCCGTCGTCGACTGGCGCGGCCAGGCGGTCACCATGCTCGACCGCTGCTACCTCACGGAGGGCATGCCCACGATGCTGCTCTGGGGCGACCGGGACAGCGTGGTGCCCGTCAGACACGCCCACGGCGCGCACCGGGCCATGCCGGGCAGCCGGCTGGAGGTCTTCGAGGGCGCGGGCCACTTCCCCTTCCACAGCGACCCGGCACGCTTCCTGGCCCTGGTCGAGGAGTTCACCACCACCACGGCCCCCGCGGACTGGAGCCGTGAGCACTGGCGCGAGCTGTTGCGAGCGGGCCGCCCGGGCACGAGCGTGGGGCGGCCGGACACGCCCCAGAACCGCGCGGTGGAGCGGGACCTGCGCGAGGCGAGCGAACGCAGCGCCACATGAGGTTCCGCCAGGCCCCGGGGGCGTCTAGCTGGTGCGCTCCCGGACGTCGCGCTCCGGACGCCTCGGGGCCCGCCCGCGGGCGGCCGCCACGACCGGGGACTCGCGCAGGGCGATGGACATGCCCACCAGGTCGCGCGGCCCGTCGGTGGACGCGACCTGGGCGGCCGGCCCTCCGGCGGCCTCCGTCGAGCCGATGACCCTGCCCTCCGGGTCGGCGGCTCTGGCCCGTACCGCGGCCGTCACCATCACCGCGTCCGCCTCGGCCTGCGCCCGGGCGGGCGGCGATCCCGCCGCCACGGCCGCGTCGTAGGCGTCGGAGCGCACCTCGGAGTCGAAGTAGGGGTACAGGCTCAGCATGCCGTCGTGGATGTCGGACTCCCGCTGGGTGACCTGGAGTTCGGCGGGGGACCACCAGGAGATGCGCACCGCCCGGTCCTCGTCCACGGCGACCGGTTTCAGCTCGCGCCACAGCGGACCCAGCCTGCGGTACGTCGACCAGGTGTTCCAACTGTCCCCGATGCGCTGGCAGGCCAGCGGGACGCAGAAGCCGACCGCGGTGATCTGGGCTCCGGCGGAGGCCAGCACCGGCGCCACGTTGGTGCTCAGGCCGTCCAGGTCGCCGCCGTTCCAGCGGGCGACCACGGCGATGAACTTGGCCGCCGAGTAAGGGATGTTGCACAGCGAGCCGAACGCGATGATGACCAGTCCGGCCCGCAGCCAGCCGTGCACCTGGAGCGCCCAGCGCCAGCACATGATGTTCATCGCGATGCCCGCGGTGGACAGCGCCACGAGGTACAGCACGATCATCTCGCGCAGGAACGGCGTGTTCGCGTAATAGGTGTCGAAGTCACGCAGCCGCTCCTCGGGGGCGTCCCCGAGGGCGAAGAGCACGATCAGCGCCGCACCCACCAGGCTGTATCCGGCGATCCAGCGGCGCGAGAGGCGGCGGGTCACCTCGGGCCGGCCGCCACGCCAGTTGATGATCAGCACCAGACAGGAGGCGCTGAAGGCACTCAGCAGGCAGTAGACCAGTGGCGCCGAGACGTTGGGGATCCCGGTGACCTCGTTGACCTTGCCGATGGTGGGCGGGGCCGCGAAGAGGAACACCAGGCCCGCGAGCGCCAGGAGCACACCGACGGAGCGCAGCAGCGGATCGCGCCAGCCGCGCAGGAGCGCCGGGCCCTTGAAGGCGATGGCGGCACCCATGGCGGCGGCGGGGATGTAGTAGCTGGATCCGTCCATGTTCCGGGACCTTCAGCCCTGTGGTCCGCGGTAGCCCAGCGACGCCTCGATGCGGCCGGCCAGACCGTCACGCTGCACGGGCCCGCGCAGCGGTGAACCGGCGAGCCAGGTACGGCACTTGCTGGCGAGCAGCAGGCCGAAGCTCTCGGCCTCCTTCTCGTCGTCCATGTCGAAGCGGGTGCGCGCGGCCACCTTCAGGACGGTCTCCTGGAGGTCGGCGCCGTCGCTCAGTAAACGGGCTGCGACGGCGGCGCCCTCGACGTGGTGGCTGCAGTGCCCGGCCTTCATGTGCCACAGCTCGTGGCCCAGGATGACGAGTTGGTGGTCCGGCGCGGTACGTTCCTCGATGACGACGAGGTCCTGTTCGGCCATGTCGAGCCAGAGTCCGCTCGCGGTGCCGGGCGGAAAGGCGGCGGTGCGGAACTGGACGGGGCGGCCCCGGCGTCTGCTCATCGCGCCGCACAGCGCCGCGTACAGCTCGGCGGGTTCCGCCGGTGCCGGGAGCGACAGCTCCGCTACCAACTCGCCGCACAGGCGGCGCATTTCCCTTCCGATGCCCACAGTTCTCCCCCGGCTCACGACTCTGGCCGTTTGACGCTCTCCAGGAGCATGTCCAGCCACTCGGCGACCTTGTCCCGGTGCTGGTCGGTGGGCAACTGCGCGGCCCGCCAGGCGATTCCGCGGACGCCGTGGTCCAGGAGCAGCCGCTCCAGTGGGTCGGCGGCGGCCGCCGCGCGTTCGCGGTCGGCGAGTCTTTGCAGGAGTTCCTGCTCCGAGCGCTGGAGGGCGCTCACGAGGGCCTCGGAGTCCTCGGCCGTGAGGAATCCGGCGTGCACCCGGAAGAAGCGCTGGATGGCGTCGCAGTGCTCCATGGTGGGGCGCCGGTCGCCGTTGATGAGGGCACCCGCCTGCTGGCGCGACATGCCGGCGCCGTCGGCGATCTCCTGCTGGGTGTAGCGGCGTCCGTTGGGCTTCAGACGGGTGCGGCGCAGCAGGTCGAGTCGTTGCAGGAAGCGGGCCTGGAGGTCGGGTTCGCCGGCGTGGCGGCCGCTCAGCAGGGCCTTCACCACGGGTTCGGGGACGCCGGAACCGGCGGACAGGCGCTGGATGTCGAAGACCTCGGAGAGCTGGACGCCGAGCCTGTTGGCCAGGTCGCTGACCCGGGTCACGACGGCCTGCAGCAGAACCGTCGCCGTGGCGCCCGGAACCTCGAAGCCATCCGTCACCGACAGATCTCCTACGTCTCTCTACAGGTCGCTCTCAAGAAGGTCAGGAACCAACGGGAGACTAGCCCCTCGGTCGAACTCACATCCAGGTCTCGCCACAACTGTGGCGAGATTCAGCCGTCAACGGTCGCCAAATGCCACGATAGTTGACACGCCTGTGCCCTGGGCAGCAGGATCGGGGCGCCGCGTGAAGGCCGCAGAGGCAAGAGGGGTGACCTCCCGATGGCGTACCAGGCAGGAAGGCAGCGGTCCCAGCCGCGACCTGTCCCCGAGACCGTCGAAGCTCAGGCGTACCTCCAGGACTACGCAGCCCTCCTCGAAGCCGTTCAGTTCCCCTCCGTCGTCTTCGACCACCGCTGGGACGTCGTCCTGTCGAACGCGGCGTTCGAGACACTCTTCGGCGGCGTCGGAGCCCATCCGACGGCCATGCCGAGTGACAACTTCCTGCGGTTCGTGCTGTTTCACCCGGACGCGAGCACGGTTCTCGGCGAGCACGAGTCGAGCTGGTGCCTGCCGATGCTGGCGCACTTCGCCGCCGCCGTGGAGCGGCACGGCCAGGACCGCGGCCTCCAGTCGATCCGCCGGGAGATCGCCCAGGACCCCATCATGGACGCCGCCTTCCGGCACGGGCTGCCCCACTGGATCCGCGCGGTCGGCCCGGACGCCGTCGAGCACGACGGCGCCGTACGTCCCCTGGTGCACCCCGATCCCCGCTGGGGCCGTACGGACTGCCGGATCGTCGACGACACCCCCAAGACCCTGCGGGACATGGGGTACACGCGGATGACCCTGGTCCTGCGGGACGCGGGCCGGTCCCTGCCGGGCGGCGGGCCGCGCAAGTCCCGCACCACGCGCAACGGCGCGGCGGAGCTGCGGGCGGTCTGAGCGCTCAGTCGTCCGGTGTCACGAGTACCAGCGGTACGCCGTCGCACGGCACCAGCCGCAGCCCCTCGAAGCGCGCGCTCCGCCCGGCCGCGAGGACGGCCCCGAAGTCCGGCCCCCGGGTGAGGGAGCCGGCCAGGTGGCTGGGGTCGGCGGAGGCGGCGACCCGGCCGCGGGCGTTCACCAAGTGGGCGGGACCCGGGAGCCGTTGGAGCAGCGGGACGACCGCCGCCTCGAAGTGCCGCAGATACACGTCGGCCGCGGCGACCCCCACGAACCGGCCCTCCACGTGCACGGGCGCCGACAGCGTCAGGCTGTACTCGTCGGAGCACAGGTAGTCGACGTAGGGCCCGGCGACGGCGCGCTGTCCGGTGTCGCGGGGGAGGGCGAACCAGTCCCAGTGCGTGTAGTCGGAGTACGCCGAGTGCCGCGGGTCGAGGTCGAGCAGCAGCGGTCGTACGTCGCCGTCGGGGCCCGTCTGCCACCATTCCAGCCACGCCGGTACGTCGGCGAGCAGCCCCGGCGCCGCGACGAACCCGGCGCCCGACACCAACTCCTGCCGGGCGAGGCGCAGATGGAGTCCCGGGCGCAGTGCCGCCAGGTCGACGGTGGCGGGCCGGTCGCCCCGCGTGGCGACCCGGGTGAGCAGGGCCGCGGTGTCGGCGCGGGTCTCGGCGACCGCCTCGAAGACGGCCTCCAGTGTGGAGCGGACCTGCGCGGCGACGGCCGCCCGCGGTGTCGCGTCAAGCGTCGCCGTGGCGCCGACCCGGCCGGGGCTCCTGCTCATGGGTGCCCTCCAGCGGACGGGGACCGGACGTGGTGCGCGGCATCGCGAGGCGGAGGGCGATGAGCCGCGCCGTCGAGTCCTGGACGCACCGCTCGGCCAGCGTTCTGGCCGATTCGTGGGCCCCATCTTGCACCGCCGAGATTACGGAGCGGTGACGGTCGGCGACTTCTTCACGATATTCGTCGTCCCCGAGCACGAGACACAGCAGTGCGCCCACATCCGTCTGGAGCGCGACCTGTTCGCGGGTGAGCCGGGCGGACTGCGCGGCGGCGGCGAGTTCGACGTGGAAGCGGCCGTAGACGCGGCTGCGCGCGGCGGCGTCCTCGGCGGACGCGAGCTCCTCCAGGGTGCGTCGCAGTGGTTGGAGGTCGGCCGGTTCGGTGCGCTGCGCGGCGAGCCGGGCCGCCGCCCCCGTGACGGCCGCCCAGTGGTCACCGAGATCGCGCAGCTCCTCGGTGCTCCAGCCGGCCAGCCGGGCCAGCAGCCGCTCCTCGCCGGGGACCTCGGGCAGGGACACGAAGCTGCCGCCGCCGCGGCCCCGGCGCGTGGTGACCAGTCCCTGCTGCCGCAGCGCCATCAGCGCCTCGCGCAGGGTGACCGTGGACACGCCGAGCTGCCCGGCCAGCTCCATCTCGCCGGGCAGCTGCTCCCCGTCGGCGAGGAGTCCGAGCTCGATGGCGTCGCCGAGCCTGCGGACCACCGTCTCGACCCGGGCGCGGTTGTCCACGGGTGTGAAGACGGCTCTGCGGACACCGTCGCCCATGTGTTGCTTCACGGTCACCACCTCGTGCGTTGACTCAACCTTTACTCTAAGGGGGTCTTGAGCTTTGAACTATGACTTCATATCTTTCCGGACAGTGTTTCAACGTGGACATGGACCAGAAAGGTTCCCCACCCATGCAGGGATTGGCGATCCGGCTCCAGGGCCTGCGGAAGGCGTTCGGAGAGACGACCGCCGTGGCCGGAGTCGATCTGGACATCACCGACGGCGAGTTCTTCTCGATGCTCGGCCCGTCCGGATCGGGCAAGACGACGGTGCTGCGGATGATCGCGGGCTTCGAGACCCCGACCGCCGGCCGCATCGAACTGGCGGGTCAGGAGGTCACCGGCCTCGCCCCCTTCGAGAGGGACGTGCACACCGTCTTCCAGGACTACGCCCTGTTCCCGCACATGACCGTCGAGCAGAACGTCGCCTACGGCCTCAAGGTGCGCAAGGTGCCCAGACCGGAGCGGCTGGTGCGGGCCCGCAAAGCGCTCGCCGACGTACGGCTCGAAGGGTTCGGCAAACGACGCCCCGCCCAGCTCTCCGGCGGCCAGCGCCAGCGCGTGGCACTCGCCCGTGCCCTCGTCGGCCGCCCCCGGGTGCTGCTGCTCGACGAGCCGCTCGGCGCCCTCGACCTCAAACTGCGCGAGCAGATGCAGGTCGAACTCAAGGCGATCCAGCGCGAGGTCGGCATCACCTTCGTCTTCGTCACCCACGACCAGGAGGAGGCCCTGACGATGAGCGACCGCATCGCCGTCTTCAACCAGGGCCGCGTCGAACAGATCGGCACCCCGGCCGAGATCTACGAACGCCCCGCCACCGGCTTCGTCGCGGGCTTCGTCGGCACCTCCAACCTCCTCGAAGGGGCCTCGGCGGAGCAGGTCGTCGGCGCTCCCGGCACCTACAGCATCCGGCCCGAGAAGATCCGGGTCCTCAAGGAGTCCGCCGACGCCGACGAGCCGGAACACTCCACCGCCACGGGCACCGTCGTCGAGGTCGTCTACCTGGGCGACTCCACCCGCTTCCTCGTGGACCTCGACGCGGGCGGTCGCCTCACCGCCCTCCAGCAGAACCTGGAGACCTCCTCCGAGGACGTCGCTGCCCTCCGCGGCACCCGGGTCCGGCTCCAGTGGCACCGCCGTCACGCCTTCAAGGTCCCCGACCCCCGCTGACCCCACGTTCAGTCCCCGTCACGTATGGAGTACGTCGTGCGCCTCACCCGAACCCTCCCAGCAGCCGCCGCCGTCGCGGTGCTCCTCGCGGCCACCGCCTGCGGGTCGTCCGACTCGGGCGGCTCCTCCTCGTCCACCGGACTCAACCCGCCCGACCTGAAGGCGCAGTCGAAGCTCGGCAAGACCGAGGGGCAGGTCAACCTGATCGCCTGGGCCGGTTATGTCGAGGACGGCTCCAACGACCCGAAGGTCGACTGGGTGAGCGACTTCGAGAAGCAGACCGGCTGCCAGGTCAACTCCAAGGTCGCGGCCAGCTCCGACGAGATGGTCAAACTGATGAAGACCGGCCAGTACGACGCCGTCTCCGCCTCCGGCGACGCCTCGCTGCGCCTCATCGCCTCCGGCGACGCGGCTCCGGTCAACACCGGCCTCGTGCCGAACTACAAGAACGTGTTCAGCGGCCTGAAGAACGGCGGCTGGAACTCCGTCGACGGCCAGATGTACGGCATCCCGCACGGCCGGGGCGCCAACCTCCTGATGTACAACACCGAGAAGGTCACGCCCGCCCCCACCTCCTGGTCCGCCGTCTTCGACGACGCCGCCGCGCACAAGGGCCACGTGACCGCGTACGACTCGCCCATCTACATCGCCGACGCGGCGCTGTACCTGAAGTCGGCCCGGCCCGAATTGAAGATCAAGGACCCGTACGCCCTCGACCAGAAGCAGTTCGACGCGGCCGTCGACCTGCTGAAGAAGCAGAGCGCGAACGTGGGGGAGTACTGGAGCGACTACCTCAAGGAGATCTCCGCGTTCAAGAGCGGCGACTCCGTGATCGGCACGACCTGGCAGGTCATCGCCAACCTCACGCAGGACGAGGGCGCGAAGGTCAAGGCCTTCGTGCCCGAGGAGGGCTCCACGGGCTGGTCCGACACCTGGATGCTCTCCGCCGAGGCCAAGCACCCCAACTGCGCCTACAAGTGGATGGACTGGATCATCTCACCGAAGGTGAACGCCCAGGTCGCCGAGTACTTCGGCGAGGCCCCGGCCAACACCGAGGCGTGCGCCGAGACCAGCGACAAGTCGTTCTGCGACACCTTCCACGCCGCCGACGAGGGCTACTGGAAGAACATCGCCTTCTGGAACACGCCCATCGAGCAGTGCCTCGACGGCCGCACCGACGTCAAGTGCGTCCCGTACGCGAAGTGGGTCCAGGCCTGGACCGAGATCAAGGGCTGAGAGACACCCATGACCTCCACCGCGCAGACCGCCGGACGGTCCCCCGTCCGGCGGCTCGCCGGGAGCCTGCACCGCCGGCCGCGGCTCAGGCTGTCCCTGCTCCTGACCGCGCCCCTGCTCTGGCTCGCCGTGCTCTACCTGGGCTCGCTGGCGGTGCTGTTCGTCTCGGCGTTCTGGACGACCGACTCCTTCACCTCCGAGGTCGTGAAGGTCTGGTCGACCGACAACTTCCACGAGCTGTTCACCACGCCGGTCTTCCGGCAGGTGATCCTGCGCAGCATCGGCGTCGCCCTCGCGGTCACCGCCCTGTGCGCGTTGATCGCCTTCCCGGTCGCCTTCTTCACGGCCCGGATCGCCAGGCCCAAGTGGCGTCCGCTGCTCGTCGTCGCCATCCTCACCCCGCTGTGGGCGAGTTACCTCGTCAAGGTGTACGCCTGGCGGCTGATCCTCTCCCAGGGCGGACTCGCCGACTGGATGCTGGAGCCGTTCGGGCTGAGCGGACCCGGCTTCGGACTTCCCGCGGCGGTCATCGCGCTGACCTACCTGTGGCTGCCGTACATGATCCTGCCGATCCACACGGCGCTGGAGCAGCTGCCCGACAACCTGCTCGACGCGTCGGCGGACCTGGGCGGGCGCCCCGCGCGCACCTTCCGCTCGGTGGTGCTGCCGATGGTGCTGCCGTCCGTGGCCGCGGGCTCGGTCTTCACCTTCTCCCTCAGCCTCGGCGACTACATCACCGTGCAGATCGTCGGCGGCAAGACCCAGCTCATCGGCAACCTCGTCTACTCCAACATCGAACTGAACCTGCCCATGGCCGCCGCGCTCGGCACGGTCCCCGTCGTGGTCATCGTGGTGTACCTGCTCGCGATGCGCCGCACGGGCGCCCTGAGCAGCCTCTGAGGAGCCCGCAGTGCAACTCTCCCGTCCCGCGCGCATCGCGCTGCGCGTCGCCGCCGGGCTCGGCTTCGCGATCATCTACGTGCCGCTCGCGCTCGTCCTGGTCAACTCCTTCAACCCGGACCGCAGCGCGAGCTGGCCCCCGCCCGGCCTCACCACCCACTGGTGGTCGACCGCCTGGCAGAACGAGGGCGCCCGCGCGGCACTGTGGGTCTCGGTGAAGGCGGGTCTCGGCGCCACGGCCATCGCCCTGGTGCTCGGCACGCTGATCGCCTTCGCGGTGGCCCGGCACCGGTTCTTCGGGCGCGACGCGATCTCCTTCGTGGTCGTCCTGCCGATCGCGCTCCCCGGCATCGTCACCGGCATCGCGCTCAACTCGGCCTTCGGCACGGTGCTCGAACCGCTCGGTGTGGGCCTCGGCATGTTCACCGTGATCGTCGGACACGCCACCTTCTGCATCGTGGTCGTCTTCAACAACGTGGTGGCCAGGCTGCGGCGTACCGCGGGATCGTACGAGGAAGCCGCCATGGACCTCGGTGCGAACACCTTCCGGGCCTTCGCGGACGTCACCTTCCCCCTGGTGCGCTCCGCCCTGCTCGCGGGCGGAATGCTCGCCTTCGCGCTCTCCTTCGACGAGATCGTGGTGACGACGTTCACCGCGGGACCCGGCATCGAGACCCTGCCCATCTGGATCTTCAACAACATGACACGGCCTCAGCAGGCCCCGGTCGTCAACGTCGTGGCGGCGGTCCTCGTCCTGCTCTCGGTGATCCCGATCTACGCGGCGCAGCGGCTGTCGGCCGACACGGCGACCGGGAGCAGGATCTGAGGGTGCCGTGGGGATCCTCTCCGCGGCACCCTGTGCGCGCACAGAAGTATGTGACATAGTACTGGCGTGGCCAAGCCATTTACCTGCGATGTCGTGGTCGTCGGAGCCGGAATGGTCGGCGCGGCCTGTGCGCTGTACGCGGCCCGCGCGGGCCTCGACGTCACCGTGGTGGACCGCGGCCCGGTGACCGGCGGCACGACCGGCGCCGGCGAGGGCAACCTGCTGGTCTCCGACAAGGAGCCCGGACCCGAACTCGATCTCGCCCTGCTGTCCGGGCGGTTGTGGTCCGAGCTCGCCGCACAGGACGGACTCGGACCGGCGATCGAGTACGAGGCCAAGGGCGGCGTGGTGGTGGCCGCCACGCCCCGGGAACTGGCCGCCCTGGAGGCCTTCGCGGACGGCCAGCGGGCGGCCGGGGTCACGGCGGAGCCGGTCGCGGCGGACCGGCTCCACGACCTGGAACCGCACCTGGCCCCGGACCTGGCGGGCGCCGTGCACTACCCGCAGGACTCCCAGGTGATGCCCGCCCTGGCCGCCGCCCACCTCGTACGCGCCTCGGGAGCGCGACTGCTCACCGGGCGGACCGTGACCGCGGTGCTGCGCGCGCCGGCCGGACAGGTCCGCGGCGTACGCACCGACCGGGGCGACATCCACGCCCCGGCCGTCGTGAACGCGGCCGGGACCTGGGGTGCGGACGTGGCCGGTCTCGCGGGCGTCCCGCTGCCGGTGCTGCCCCGGCGCGGATTCGTCCTCGTCACCGAGCCGTTGCCGCGCCGGGTGCGCCACAAGGTCTACGCGGCCGACTACGTCGCCGACGTGGCCAGTGACTCGGCGGCCCTCCAGACGTCGCCCGTCGTCGAGGGGACGGCGGCGGGGCCGGTCCTGATCGGGGCGAGCCGAGAACGGGTCGGATTCGACCGCTCGTTCTCGCTGCCCGTCGTCCGGGCACTGGCCGAGGGCGCGATTCGGCTCTTCCCCTTCCTGGCGGAGGTGCGCGCGCTGCGGACGTACCTGGGCTTCAGGCCGTACCTGCCGGACCACCTGCCCGCGATCGGCCCCGACGCCCGGGTCCCGGGACTTCTGCACGCCTGCGGGCACGAGGGCGCGGGCATCGGACTCGCCACAGGGACCGGGCAGTTGATCGCGCAGGTCCTGACCGGCGCGGCTCCCGGCCTCGACCTCACCCCGTTCCGGCCCGACCGCTTCCCCGAGGAGGCCGCGTGAATCCGCTGCGACGGACCGGGGCCCGGCCGGGCCCCGCCTTCACCGTCACCCTCGACGGCCGGGAGATCGAGGCGCTGCCCGGCCGGACCGTGGCCGCCACCCTGTGGGCGGCGGGCGTCACGTCCTGGCGCGCCACGCGCGGCGCGGGCCGTCCGCGCGGTGTCTTCTGCGGCATCGGCGTCTGCTTCGACTGCCTGGTCACCGTCAACGGCCTCCCCAACCAGCGGGCCTGCCTGGTCCCGGTGCGACCCGGCGACGAGATCCGTACGCAGGAGGGCACGGGCCACGATGACTGACCGCCCCCGCCTCGCCGTCGTCGGCGCCGGCCCGGCGGGCCTCGCCGCGTCCCTGGCCGCGGCGTCCCGCGGCATCCACGTCACCCTGGCCGACTCGGCGGCACAGGCGGGCGGACAGTTCTACCGCCGGCCCGCGGCCGCGCTGGGCGCGCTGCGGCCCGAGGCGCTGCACCACGAGTGGCACACCTGGGAGAGGCTGCGCGACGGGCTCGCCTCGGCGGACTCCGTCGAGCACCTGCCGGACCGTCATGTGTGGTGCGTGGAACGGCGGTCCGACGACTTCGTCGTGCACGCCCTGCTCGGCCCCGACCAACGGGAGTCCGCGTCCGTGCGGGCCGACGCCGTGCTCCTCGCCACCGGCGGGTACGAGAAGGTCCTGCCCTTCCCCGGCTGGACGCTTCCCGGGGTGGTGACCGCTGGAGGGGCGCAGGCGATGCTCAAGGAGGGACTGGTGGTCCCGGGACGGACCGCTGTCGTCGCCGGGACGGGTCCGCTGCTGCTGCCCGTGGCGACCGGGCTGGCCGGGGCGGGCGTCGAGGTGGCCGCGCTCGTCGAGTCCGCCGACCCCTGGGCGTTCGCGCGCCGGGCCGGGGCGCTGGCGGCTCTGCCGGGCAAGCTCGCCGAAGCCGCCGGGTACACCGCCCGCCTCCTGCGGCACCGTGTCGCGCTCATGCCCCGGCACACCGTGGTGGCGGCCCACGGCGAGCGGCGGGTCGAGGCCGTGACCGTCGCCGCGCTCGACGGTGAGGGACGGGTCGAGGCGGGCACCGAACGGCGCATCCCGTGCGACACGCTGGCCGTCGGGCACGGCATGCTGCCGCACACCGACCTCGCCGAGTCGCTCGGCTGCCGCGTCGAGGGGCTGCGGGTGTACGCCGACGACGAGCAGCGCACCGATGTGCCGGGCGTGTGGGCGGCCGGCGAGACCACCGGCGTGGGCGGCTCGGCGCTGGCCCTCGCCGAGGGACACATCGCGGGCCGCTCGATCGCCGCCCGGCTGACCGGCCGGGTGCCCGACCCGCGGGAGTGGGCCCCGGCGGCGAAGTCCCGCAGGCGCCGGCGGGCGTTCTCCACGCTGCTCGACACCCTGTACGCGCCCTCGGCGCACTGGACGGACCAGGTCACCGACGACACCGTCGTGTGCCGCTGCGAGGAGGTCTTGGCCGGGGAGATCCGCACGGCCGTCGCGGAACTCGGCGCGGGTGACGTCCGGACGGTGAAGCTGCTCACCCGCGCCGGGATGGGCTGGTGTCAGGGCCGGATGTGCGAACCCGCCGTCGCGGGACTCGTCGGGTGCGAACATTCCCCGGCGCGGCGGCTGTTGGCCCGGCCGGTGCCGCTCGGAGTGCTCGCCCGGGCGGGTGAGCCGCGGGAGGACCGAGGCGGTGAGCCGCGCGAGGACCGAGGTGACGATCCGCAGGCAGACAGAGGCGGTGAGCCGGGGGTGGACCAGGGCGGGTGAGCCGCCGTCGGCCCGGGTGGGCCGGCCGGCCCGAGGGCCGACTTCGTGCGGCGCTCAGCCGCCCGCGGGTGCACAGGAAGACGGCCGGCGGGTGACCGGCGCGCCGAGAGTCAGTGAAATGTCACACCCTACCGAGAGGACCTGATCATGACCTCCATCGAGAACCGTCCCTGGCACGGAGTCCTCGTCGCCACCGCACTCCCGCTGAACGACGACCTCTCCGTGAACTACGCGAAGTTCGCCGACCACTGCGCCTGGCTCGTCGAGAACGGCTGCGACGGCGTCGTACCGAACGGCTCGCTCGGGGAGTACCAGGTGCTCATGCCCGAGGAGCGCGCCAAGGTGGTCGAGACCGCCGTCGCGGCGATCGGCGGCGAACGCGTGATGCCCGGCGTCGCCGCCTACGGTTCCGTCGAGGCGCGCCGCTGGGCCGAGCAGGCCAAGGACGCCGGCTGCCGGGCCGTGATGCTGCTGCCGCCGAACGCCTACCGTGCCGACGAGCGGTCCGTCCTCGCCCACTACGAGGCGGTCGCCGGGGCGGGCCTGCCGGTCGTCGCGTACAACAACCCGATCGACACCAAGGTCGATCTGGTGCCCGAACTGCTCGCCAAGCTGCACGCCGCCGGATTCGTCCAGGGCGTCAAGGAGTTCTCCGGAGACGTGCGGCGCGCCTACCGGATCGCCGAGCTCGCCCCGGAACTCGATCTGCTGATCGGGGCCGACGACGTCCTGCTGGAGCTCGCCGTCGCCGGGGCGAAAGGCTGGGTGGCCGGCTACCCGAACGCGCTGCCCGCGGCGAGTGTCGAGCTCTACCGCGCCGCCGTCGACGGTGACCTCGACACCGCGGGCCGGCTCTACCGCCTGCTGCATCCGCTGCTGCGCTGGGACTCCCGGGTCGAGTTCGTGCAGGCGATCAAACTGTCGATGGACGTCGTCGGCCGTCACGGCGGCCCGGTCCGTCCGCCGCGCGTCCCGCTGCTGCCCGAGCAGGCGGCCGCCGTGCGCTCCGCCACCGAGCAGGCCGTCGCCGCCGGACTCGTCCGCACCCACGGCTGAGCCCCCGACCCCGAGGAGAGCCATGCGCAGCACACTCGTCCTGCACGCCGTCGACTCGCACACCGAGGGCATGCCCACCCGGGTGATCACCGGAGGGATCGGCACGGTCCCCGGCGCCACCATGAACGAGCGGCGGCTGTACTTCCGCGAACACCGTGACGACATCAAACAGCTCCTGATGAACGAACCGCGGGGCCACTCGGCGATGAGTGGGGCCGTCCTCCAGCCGCCGACCCGTCCCGACTGCGACTACGGCGTCATCTACATCGAGGTCTCGGGTTATCTGCCGATGTGCGGGCACGGCACCATCGGGGTGGCCACCGTGCTCGTGGAGACCGGCATGGTCGAGGTCGTCGAACCGGTCACGACCATCAGGCTCGACACGCCGGCGGGTCTCGTCGTGGCCGAGGTGGCGGTCGAGGACGGCGCGGCCCGCGCGGTCACGCTCAGGAACGTGCCGTCGTTCTCCGTCGGCCTCGACCGCAAGGCCACGCTCGCCGACGGCCGCACCGTGACCTACGACCTCGCGTACGGCGGCAACTTCTACGCGATCCTGCCGCTGGAGCAGTTCGGGCTGCCCTTCGACCGGGCGCGCAAGGACGACATCCTGAAGGCGGGCCTGTCGCTCATGGACGCCATCAACGCCGAGGGTGAGCCCGTGCACCCCGAGGATCCGTCGATCCGGGGCTGCCACCACGTCCATCTGTACGCGCCCGGAGCCACCGCCCGTCACTCGCGGCACGCGATGGCGATCCACCCCGGCTGGTTCGACCGCTCGCCGTGCGGCACGGGGACCAGCGCGCGCATGGCCCAGCTGCACGCCCGTGGAGAACTCCCGCTGCACACCGAGTTCGTGAACGAGTCCTTCATCGGGACCAGCTTCACCGGACGGCTGCTCGGCACGACCGAGGTCGCCGGGATTCCGGCGGTGCTGCCCAGCTTCACGGGCCGTGCCTGGGTCACGGGAACGGCCCAGTACCTGCTCGACCCCACCGACCCCTTCCCGGCGGGTTTCGTCCTGTGAACCGGGCCCCTCGCCGTCGGAGCGCCCGCCGCCGCGTAGATACTGGGGACCGTAGTACGTGACATGGCACCTGCCGGCGGTGGACGCGCGGCCCGTACGAGGAGAACCCATGGCCGACCGGCGCAGCAGCGCACCCTCCGCCGCTCCCGTCCTGCCCACGCTCGGCGGGAAGAGGAGCAGCTACCGCGAGCGCGTCGCCGACGCGCTGCGGGCCGCGCTGATCGCCGGTGAACTGCGCGCCGGAGAGGTCTACTCGGCGCCCACGCTGGCTGCCCGCTTCGGGGTGTCGGCGACGCCCGTGCGGGAGGCGATGCTCGATCTCGCCAAGGAGGGTCTGGTCGACACGGTGCCCAACAAGGGGTTCCGGGTCACCGTCGTCTCCGAGCGGCAGCTCGACGAGTACACCCATATCCGCTCGCTCGTCGAGATCCCCACCACGGTGGGGCTGGCCGCCACCGCCGACCCGGTGTCCCTGGACGCCCTGCGCCCGGCCGCCCGGGAGATCGTGACCGCGGCGGCGGCCGGCGACCTCATCGCCTACGTGGAGGCGGACACCCGCTTCCATCTGGGCCTGCTGGCGCTCGCCGGCAACGCCCACCTCGTCGAGGTCGTCGGCGACCTGCGCAAACGCTCCCGGCTCTACGGTCTGAACGCCCTGGCCGAGAGCGGCCGTCTGGAGGCGTCCGCGGAGGAGCATCTGGAGCTCCTCGACGCGCTGCTCGCCCGTGACGAGGCCGCCGTGCGCGAGGTGATGACACGTCACCTCGGGCATGTCCGCGGGCTGTGGGCGGCTCGCTGAGCCGGTAGCCCGCCGCGTGGGCGGCCCGGAGCCGAGGCGGCCGCGGCGGACCGGGATCCCCCTCCACGCAAACCGTTTGCATTTCTTGCGCTATTCTTGCGCGCATGACGCGACGACTTGCTCAGGTGGCGAAGAAGGTCGGGGTCAGTGAGGCCACGGTCAGCCGGGTCCTCAATGGCAAACCCGGGGTGTCCGAGGCCACCCGGCAGGCGGTGCTGTCCGCGCTGGACGTCCTCGGCTACGAGCGGCCCACCCAACTGCGCGGCGAGCGTGCCCGGCTCGTCGGCCTCGTCCTGCCCGAGCTCCAGAACCCGATCTTCCCGGCGTTCGCCGAGGTGATCGGCGGGGCACTCGCACAGCTGGGCCTCACCCCGGTGCTGTGCACGCAGACCAAGGGCGGGGTCTCCGAGGCGGACTACGTGGACCTGCTGCTCCAGCAGCAGGTCTCCGGCGTGGTGTTCGCCGGCGGCCTGTACGCGCAGGCCGACGCCCCGCACGACCACTACCGGCAGCTCGCGGACCGCAACATCCCGGTGGTGCTGGTCAACGCCGCCATCGAGCACCTCGGCTTCCCCGGTGTGTCCTGCGACGACGCCGTGGCGGTCGAACAGGCCTGGCGGCACCTCGTCTCGCTCGGACACGAGCGGATCGGCCTCGTGCTCGGACCCGCCGACCACATCCCCTCGGGCCGCAAGCTGGCGGCGGCGCGGGCGCTCGCCCCCGATCTGCCCGACGAGCACATCGCCCGCGCCATGTTCTCGATCGAGGGCGGGCACGCGGCGGCCTCCCGGCTCATCGACCGCGGGATCACCGGTTTCATCTGCGCCAGCGACCCGCTCGCGCTCGGCGTCGTCAGGGCCGCCCGGCGCAAGGGGCTCGACGTGCCGGCGCAGGTGTCCGTCGTCGGCTACGACGACTCCGCGCTCATGAACTGCACCGAGCCGCCGCTGACCACCGTCCGCCAGCCCATCGAGGCGATGGGCAGGGCGGCCGTGGAACTGCTGAACGCGCAGATCGGCGGGACCAGCGTCACTCCCGAAGAGCTGCTGTTCGAGCCGGAGTTGGTGGTGCGAGGGTCCACCGCGCAAGTACCCCGCGACTGAGAGCCGAGTGGCTGTCGAATAATTACAGATTCTGCGCGAGATCTTGCGTCGCAATGTCGGCGGTGCTTGAGTGTGCGGCGCCAGACACGGACGCCGCACCACTCGGGTGCGGCGCCGTGGGCCTTCCCTGCGCCTGCCCAAGAGGGGTCCACCGATGAGAAGTCCCGGGTTCCGCCGCACCAGCACCACGCTCATGGCCTCCGCCCTCGCCCTGACCGCGATCACGGCCTGCGGCTCAAGCGACGACGGATCCGCGGGTGGCAAGACCCGCATCACGGTCAACTGCATGCCGCCCAAGAGCGCCAAGGTCGACCGTTCGTTCTTCGAGGCCGACGTCAAGGCGTTCGAGAAGGCCAACCCGGACATCGACGTCGTCACGCACGACGCGTTCCCGTGCCAGGACCCCAAGACGTTCGACGCCAAGCTCGCCGGCGGCCAGATGGAGGACGTGTTCTACACGTACTTCACCGACGCGAAGCACGTGGTCGACGTCAACCAGGCCGCCGACATCACCAGCTACGTCAAGGAGCTCAAGAGCTACAGCACCATCCAGCAGCAGCTGCGCGACATCTACACCGTCGACGGCAAGATCTACGGCGTTCCCCGCACCGGCTACTCGATGGGCCTCATCTACAACAAGAAGCTCTTCGCGCAGGCGGGCCTCGACCCCGACAAGCCCCCGGCGACCTGGGAGGAGCTGCGCGCCGACGCCAAGAAGATAGCCGCGCTCGGCAAGGGCACCGTCGGCTACGCCGACTACAGCGCGCAGAACCAGGGAGGCTGGCACTTCACCGCCGAGCTCTACTCGCAGGGCGGTGACGTCGTGAGCGCCGACGGCAAGAAGGCGAACATCGACACCCCCGAGGGCAAGGCCGTCCTGCAGAACCTCAAGGACATGCGCTGGAGCGACAACTCCATGGGCAGCAAGCAGCTCCTCGTCATCAACGACGTGCAGCAGATGATGGGCTCCGGAAAGCTCGGCATGTACCTCTCCGCCCCGGACAACATCCCGATCCTGGTGAAGGAGAAGGGCGGCAACTACAAGGACCTGGCGCTCGCCCCGATGCCGGGTGGCAAGGGCACGCTCATCGGCGGCGACGGCTACATGTTCAACAAGAAGGACACCCCGGCGCAGATCCGGGCCGGCCTGAAGTGGCTCGACCACATGTTCCTGACCCCCGGCAAGGGCTTCCTCGGCGACTACGCCCGCGCCAAGCAGAACGACGCGCCCGTGGGCCTGCCCGAGCCACGCCTGTTCACCGGCGCCGCCGACGCGAAGGACCAGGAGGTCAAGAAGGCCAACGCCAACGTCCCCGTCGAGAACTACCAGGCCTTCCTCGACGGCAACCAGAGCCTCCAGATGAAGATCGAGCCGCCGCAGGCCCAGCAGATCTACTCCGTCCTCGACGGCGCCGTCTCCGCGGTCCTCACCAAGAAGGACGCCGACGTCGACCAGCTGCTGAAGGACGCCTCCGGCAAGATCGACTCCATCCTGGCCCGGGGCTGACCGCGTCCATGAAGACCGCATCGAAGCCCGCGGCACCCCCTCCGGCCGTCCTCGGCGTGCCGGAGGGGGTGCCCCGCCGGGCCGGGCGCCGGACCGGGGGACCGTGGCGCCGGCGCCTGGCCGAACAGTCCCGGGCGTATGCCTTCCTGATCGGCGGACTGCTCTGCTTCGCCCTGTTCTCCTGGTACCCGGCGATCCGCGCGGTGGTGATCGCCTTCCAGAAGTACACGCCGGGTTCCGGCGGCGAATGGGTCGGCACCGCCAACTTCACGCGGGTCTTCCACGACCCCGAGTTCAGCGCGGCCTGGCGCAACACCCTGACCTTCACCCTGCTCGCTCTGCTCATCGGCTTCGCCGTCCCCTTCCTGATGGCGCTCGTCCTCAACGAACTGCGGCACGCGAAGGCCTTCTTCAGGGTCGTCGTCTATCTGCCGGTGATGATCCCGCCGGTGGTCAGCGCACTGCTGTGGAAGTGGTTCTACGATCCCGGGGCCGGCCTCGCCAACGAGGCGCTGCGGTTCGCGCACCTGCCCACCTCGAACTGGTCCAACGGCGCCGACACCGCCCTGGTCTCCCTGGTGATCGTCGCCACCTGGGCCAACCTCGGTGGCACCGTCCTCATCTATCTCGCCGCGCTCCAGAGCATCCCCGGCGAGCTGTACGAGGCGGCCGAACTGGACGGCGCGAACATCTGGCAGCGGGTGCGCCATGTGACGATCCCGCAGACCCGGTTCGTCATCCTCATGCTGATGCTCCTCCAGATCATCGCGACCATGCAGGTCTTCACCGAGCCGTTCGTGATCACCGGCGGCGGCCCGGAGAACGCGACGGTCACGGTGCTCTACCTGATCTACAAGTACGCCTTCCTCTACAACGACTTCGGAGGGGCGTGCGCCCTGAGCGTCATGCTCCTTCTGCTGCTCAGCGTCTTCTCCGCGGGGTACCTGCGGCTGACGCGCTCCACCGGGGAGGACGCATGAGCGTTCGCACGCTGGTCTCGCCGCTCACCCTGGCCCGTCCGCGCGGCCGGGCCGTCTACTGGACCGTCTTCACGGGCGTCGTCCTGCTGTTCGCGCTCGCCTTCCTGTTCCCCGTGTACTGGATGGTGACCGGCGCCATGAAGTCGCCGGACGAGGTGGTGCGCACCCCGCCGACCCTCGTACCGCACGCCTGGCACCTGAGCGGCTACACCGACGCCTGGGACCTGATGGACCTGCCCACCCACCTGTGGAACACGGTGGTGCAGGCCACGGGGGCCTGGCTGCTGCAACTCGTGTTCTGCACGGCGGCGGCCTACGCCCTGTCCAAACTGCGGCCCGCCTTCGGCAAGGTGATCCTCGGCGGCATCCTCGCCACCCTGATGGTCCCCGCGCAGGCGCTCGTGGTCCCGAAGTACCTGACCGTCGCGGACCTGCCGCTGATCCACACCAGCCTGCTCAACGACCCGCTCGGCATCTGGCTGCCCGCCGTGGCCAACGCCTTCAACCTCTACCTGCTCAAGCGCTTCTTCGACCAGATTCCGCGAGACGTCCTGGAGGCCGCCGAGATCGACGGCGCCGGACGGCTGCGCACGCTGTGGTCGATCGTGCTGCCGATGTCCCGTCCCGTCCTGGGAGTCGTGTCGATCTTCGCCCTGGTCGCCGTCTGGCAGGACTTCCTGTGGCCGCTGATGGTCTTCTCCGACACCGACAAACAGCCCATCAGCGTGGCACTCGTCCAGCTGTCCCAGAACATCCCGCTGACCGTCCTCATCGCCGCGATGGTGATCGCGAGCATCCCCATGGTCGCGATGTTCCTGGTGTTCCAGCGGCACATCATCGCCGGGATCAGCGCGGGCAGCACGAAGGGCTGACGACACCCCCTCCAGAAAGGCATTCACCGTGGGACAGCCTTCCCCTGCCCGCACGCGAAGCGACTGGTGGCGCTCCGCCGTCATCTACCAGGTGTACGTCCGCAGCTTCGCGGACGGCGACGGCGACGGCACCGGAGACCTCGCGGGCGTGCGCGCCAGACTGCCGTACCTCGCCGAACTCGGCGTGGACGCCCTGTGGTTCAACCCCTGGTACCTCTCACCGATGGCCGACGGAGGCTACGACGTCGCCGACTACCGTGCCATCGACCCGGCCTTCGGGACGCTCGCCGAGGCGGAGAAGCTCATCGCCGAGGCACGGGAACTCGGCATCCGCACCCTCGTCGACATCGTGCCCAACCACGTCTCCGACCAGCACCCCTGGTTCCGGGCCGCCCGGGCCGCCCCCGTCGGCAGCCCCGAACGCGAACTGTTCCACTTCCGTCCCGGACGCGGCGAACACGGCGACATCCCGCCCAACGACTGGCCGTCCCAGTTCGCCGGCTCCGCCGAACCCGTGTGGACCCGGCTCCCCGACGGCGACTGGTACCTCCATCTGTTCACCCCCGAGCAGCCCGACCTCAACTGGGCGCACCCCGCGGTCCGTCAGGAGCACGAGGAGATCCTGCGCTTCTGGTTCGAGCGGGGCGTCGCGGGCGTGCGCATCGACTCGGCCGCGCTGCTCGCCAAGGACCCCCAGCTGCCCGACTTCGTCGAGGACCGCGACCCGAACCCGTTCGTCGACCGCGACGAGCTCCACGACATCTACCGCTCCTGGCGCGCGGTCGCCGACGCCTACGACGGCATCTTCGTCGGCGAGGTCTGGCTGCCCGACACCGAGCGCTTCGCCCGCTACCTGCGCCCCGACGAACTGCACACCGCCTTCAACTTCTCCTTCCTGTCCTGCCCCTGGGACGCGGCACGGCTGCGCGCCTCCATCGACGAGACCCTCGCCGAGCACGCCCCGGTCGGCGCCCCCGCCACCTGGGTGCTGTGCAACCACGACGTGACCCGCACCGTCACCCGCTACGGCCGCACCGACACCGCCTTCGCCTTCGCCACCAAGGCCTTCGGCACCCCGACCGACCTGGCCCTCGGCACCCGGCGGGCGCGGGCCGCGGCCCTGCTCTCGCTCGCCCTGCCCGGCTCCGTCTACCTCTACCAGGGCGAGGAACTCGGCCTGCCCGAGGTGGAACTGCCGACGGCCAGCATCCAGGACCCGATGCACTTCCGCTCCGGGGGCACCGACCCGGGCCGGGACGGCTGCCGGGTGCCGCTGCCCTGGACCGCCGGGGCACCGCACGCGGGGTTCGGCGGCGAACCATGGCTGCCGCAGCCCGCCGACTGGCCCGCGTACGCGGCCGACCGCCAGGCAGAGGACCCCGGCTCGATGCTGAGCCTCTACCGCGCGGCGCTCCGCATCCGCCGCAGCGAACCGGGCTTCGGCGACGGACCGCTCAGCTGGCTGCCCGCACCCGACGGCGTCCTCGCCTTCGCCCGCACCGACGGGCTGCTCTGCGTCGTGAACCTCACCGCCGGACCCGTCGCCCTCCCCCCGCACACCCGCCTGCTGCTGGGCAGCGGCCCGCTCGACGCGGACGGGCTGCTCCCGCAGGACACGGCGGCCTGGCTGCGCGCCTGAGGCCGTCGGACGGCGCATCGCTGTCCCCGCACCCCCACCTCGAAGGGATCAGCACATGCACAGGAACAGAACTGTCAGGCGCATGCCACTGGCGTGCGCCGCCGCCGTCGCTCTCGCCGCCGGCATGCTCGGCGCCACCACCGCCCACTCCGCCGCGGCGGCGGCGGGCGCCGACCTGCCCTTCACCTCCGTGGAGGCCGAGTCCGCGAGCTCCACGGGCACGAGGATCGGCCCGGACTACACCCAGGGCACCCTGGCCTCGGAGGCCTCCGGACGGCAGGCCGTACGGCTGACCGCCGGGCAGCGCGTCGAGTTCGCCGTGCCGCGGGCGGCCAACGCGGTGAACGTCTCCTACAGCGTCCCCGACGGCCAGTCGGGCTCGCTGGACGTGTACGTCAACGGCACGAAGATCTCCAGAACGCTCCCCGTCACCTCCAAGTACTCCTACGTCGACACCTCCTGGATCGCGGGCGCCAAGACGCACCACCTGTTCGACAACGCGCGCCTGCTGCTCGGGCAGAACGTGCAGGAGGGCGACAAGGTCGCCTTCCAGGCGACGTCCACGCAGGTCACCGTGGACGTCGCCGACTTCGAGCAGGTCGCGGCGGCGGGCGCCCGTCCCGCGGGATCGGTGTCCGTCACCGACAAGGGCGCGGACCCCGGGGGCCAGGGCGACTCCACGCAGGCCTTCCGGGACGCGATCTCCGCGGCGCGGGGCGGCGTCGTCTGGATCCCGCCGGGCGACTACCGGATCACGTCCTCGTTGAGCGGGGTCCAGAACGTCACGCTCCAGGGCGCCGGCAGCTGGTACTCCGTCGTCCGCACCTCGCGCTTCATCGACCAGACGAGCTCGTCGGGCGGCGTCCACCTCAAGGACTTCGCCGTCATCGGCGAGGTCACCGAACGCGTGGACTCCAACCCGGACAACTTCGTCAACGGTTCGCTCGGACCCGGCTCCAGCGTCTCCGGGATGTGGCTCCAGCACCTCAAGGTCGGCCTGTGGCTGACCGGCAACAACGACAACCTCGTCGTCGAGGACAACCGCATCCTCGACACCACCGCCGACGGACTCAACCTCAACGGCAACGCGCGCGGAGTCCGCGTCCGCAACAACTTCCTGCGCAACAACGGCGACGACGCACTCGCCATGTGGTCGCTCCACGCCCCCGACGTCGACAGCAGCTTCGAGAACAACACCATCAGCCAGCCCAACCTCGCCAACGGCATCGCCGTCTACGGCGGCACCGACATCGCCGTCAGGAACAACCTCGTCTCCGACACCAACGCACTCGGCAGCGGCATCGCCATCTCCAACCAGAAGTTCCTCGACCCGTTCTCCCCGCTCGCCGGAACCATCACCGTCTCCGGCAACACCCTCGTCCGCGCGGGTGCGATCAACCCCAACTGGAACCACCCGATGGGCGCGCTGCGCGTCGACTCCTACGACAGCGCCATCGAGGCGACCGTCGACATCACCGGCACGACGATCACCGACAGCCCTTACAGCGCCTTCGAGTTCGTGTCCGGGGGCGGCCGCGGATACGCGACGAAGAACATCAGGGTCGACGGCGCCACGGTCGACCGGACCGGCACGGTGGTCGTCCAGGCCGAGTCCCAGGGCGCCGCGAGATTCAGCAACGTCAAGGCCACCGGGGTCGGCTCGGCGGGCATCTACAACTGCCCCTACCCGACCGGCTCGGGCCCCTTCACCCTGACCGACGGCGGCGGCAACTCCGGCTGGGACTCGACCTGGAGCGACTGCTCCACCTGGCCCCGGCCCGGCACCGGGAACCCGGACCCCGATCCGGCACGCAACCTCGCCGGGGGACGTCCGGCCACCGCCACCGGCTCGCAGGACGTCTACACGCCCGCGAAGGCCGTCGACGGCGACGCGAACAGCTACTGGGAATCCGCCAACAACGCCTTCCCGCAGTCCTGGACGACCGACCTGGGCTCCGCCTTCGCCACCCGCCGTCTCGTCCTCAAGCTGCCGCCCGCGTCCGCCTGGCAGGCCCGCACACAGACCCTGTCCGTGCTGGGCAGCACCGACGGATCGGCGTACTCCACGGTCGTGGCGTCCAAGGCCTACCGCTTCGACCCCGCGACCGGCAACACCGTCACCGTGACGCTGCCCGCCGGCACGAACCTGCGGTATCTGCGTCTCCAGGTGACCGACAACACGGGCTGGCCCGCGGCCCAGCTCAGCGAAGTGGAGGCGTATCTTTCCTGAGGTCGTCGTCCGGCTCCCCGCGCTTCGCCGCCTGGATCTGCTCGTACACATGCGTGCGCAGTTCGGCGAAGCGCGGAGAGACCCGTGTGTGCAACTGGTCCCGCTCGTCCGGCAGATCGACCTTCAGCTGCTCCTGGACGACCGTGGGGGAGCCGGACAGGATCAGCACCCGCTGTCCGAGGTAGACGGCCTCGTCGATGTCGTGCGTGACGAACAGGACGGTGATCCCGCGCTGCCGCCACAGCCCGCGCACCAGGTCCTCCAGATCGGCGCGCGTCTGCGCGTCGACCGCCGCGAACGGCTCGTCCATCAGGAGCACGTCCGGCTCGTAGGCCAGCGCGCGGGCGATGGCCACGCGCTGCTGCATGCCACCGGACAACTGCCAGGGATAGGCGCCCGCGGCGTCCGCGAGCCCGACCGACTCCAGTGCGTCCTCGACCAGTTCGCGGCGCCGCTGCTTGCTCAGCCCCTTCTGCTTCAGGGGCAGCCCGACGTTCTCGCGGACCCGCATCCACGGGAAGAGGCTGCGCCCGTACTCCTGGAACACGAACGCCATCCCGGGCGGCGGGCCCGAGACCGGGCTGCCGGCCAGCGACACCTCGCCCGCCGTCGGCGCCAGCAGTCCGCCCACGCACTTCAGCAGCGTGGTCTTGCCACATCCCGACGGGCCGACCAGGCAGACGAGTTCGCCCGCCGCCACGGTGAACGTGAGATCGCGGACCGCCTCCACCCGGCGGCCCTGCCCCTCGTAGACCTTCCGCAGGCCGGAGACGACCAGAAGCTCCTGCATGGACCGCCCTTTCGCGAGCATCACGGTGACCGCCGGGAGGACGCGCGCAGACCGTGGTACCAGCCGAGCACCCGGCGTTCGATCAGCTGGAAGACGACCGAGAGGACGAAGCCGAGCAGGCCCAGGACGAGGATCCCGGTCCACATGTCGGGGATGGCGAAGCCGCGCTGGAACTGGACGACGGCGAAGCCGAGGCCGTTGCTGGCCGCGAACATCTCGCTGATCACCATGAGGATGATCCCGATGGACAGGGCCTGGCGCAGTCCGGCGAAGATCTGCGGGCTCGCCGCCGGCAGCACCAGGGCGCGCAGTTCGGCGGTGCCCGTGATGCCGTACGAACGTGCCGTCTCCGCCATCACGGGGTCGACCGCCCGTACGCCCTCGACCGTGTTGAGCAGGATCGGCCAGAGGCAGCCGCTCGCGATCACGGCGACCTTCATGCCGTCGCCGATGCCCGCGAACAGCATGATGACCGGGACGAGGACGGGCGGCGGGATCGCCCGCAGGAACTCCAGGACCGGTTCGCACACGGCCCGCACCCGGCGGTAGGAGCCGATGAGCGTGCCGAGCGCCACCCCGGTGACGGCCGCCGCCGTGTAGCCGCCGAGCAGCCTGAGCAGGCTGGGCCGCAGGTCGCCGCGGAGCCGTTCGCCGGTCCAGACGTCGGGGAAGGTCTTCAGGATGGTGCGCAGCGGCGGCCAGTAGACGTCGGTGCTGTCGTCGGACGCGAACCACCAGAGCACGACCAGGAGCACGGGCAGGGCGACGGCGTACAGCAGCCGGAGCAGGACCCTGCGCCAGGTTCCCGGCCGCGCCCGGCCGACGGGGACCTCGCTCACACCGTCACCTCCCCGCGCACCGACTGGTGCCAGGCCAGAGCATGCCGTTCCACCGTGCGGGCACCCACGTTGATCAGCAGCCCGAGCAGACCGGTCACCACGATCAGCGCGTACATCTCGGGCACGGCCTGCGAGGTCTGCGCGACGGCGATGCGCGCTCCCAGCCCCGGTGCGCCGATGACGAGTTCGGCGGTCACGGTGAGGATGAGCGCCACCGCCGCGGCCAGCCGGACGCCCGTCATGACGTAGGGCAGAGCCGTCGGCCACAGCACGTGCCGCACCCTCGCCCAGGTGCCGAGCCCGTACGAGCGGGCCGTCTCGTCGGCGACCGGGTCGACGTCCTGGACGCCGTACAGGACCTGGACGAGGACCTGCCAGAAGGCCGCGTAGACCACGAGGAGCAGGACCGAGCGCAGACCGGTGCCGTACAGGAGGACGGCCAGCGGGATCAGGGCGACGGAGGGAATGGGACGGAGGAACTCGACCGTCGAGGAGGTGGCATCGCGCAGATGGGGCACGACCGAGATCAGCACGCCGGCCAGGATCCCGGCACTGACCGCGATCGCCAGGCCGAGCGCCCAGCCGGTGAGGGTGTCGCCGAGCGCGGTCCAGAAGGCGGTCTCGGCGAACTCGTCGCGCAGCGCGCCCGCGATCCGGCTCGTCGGCGGGAAGTACTGCTCCTTGACGAGGCCGAGCCGCGGCACCGCCTCGCCCAGGGCGAGGAAGGCCGCGAGCCCGGCGGCGCCCAGCGCGGTGGTCGCTCCCCTCACGGCAGCAGCTTGTCCAGGTCGGGCTCCGTCTTGAACAGACCGTCCTGCGCACCGAGTTTCTCCAGGGCCTCGATCGAGGCGCGGTTCGGTTCGGCCGGCCACTTGGGCAGCGTCACCTTCTCCAGCACGGCGGCGGGGATCTTCGTGTAGGTGGTGACGATCTGCCGGACCTCGTCCGGGTGGGCGTCGGCGTAGGCCAGGGACTCGGCCGTGGCCTCCTGGAACTTCTTCACCACGCCGGGATTCTTCTGCGCGTACTGCGCCGAGGTGAAGTACATGGCGACGGTGAGGTTCTGCGCGACGTCGACCAGGGACGAGGCGATCTCCGTGCCGCCCTGGCTCTTGACCGTGGCGAGCGCCGGCTCGACCACCATCGCGGCGTCGATCTGCCCGCTGTCCAGGGCGGCGGGCATCTGGTCGAAGGCGAGCTCGACGAACTTCACCCGGGACGGGTCCCCGCCGACCTTGCGCACCGACTCGCGCACCGCCGTCTCGTTGATGTTCTTCACCGTGTTGACGGCGACCTTCTTGCCTTCGAGGTCCTTCGCCGACCTGATGGAGCTGCCCTTCTTCACCGTGATGGCGCCGAAGTCCTTGCCCGCCACGCCCGTCGAGGCGACTCCGTTGGCGATGGCCTTCACGGGCACGTTGTTGGACTGGGCGATCATCAGGCTCGTCATGTTGCTGAAGCCGAACTGGAACTGGCCGGAGACGACGCCCGGCACGATGGCCGCGCCGCCCTGCGCCGTCGTCATGGAGAGCTTCAGCCCCCGCTTGGCGTAGAAGCCCTTCTGCTGGCCGAGGTAGAGCGGTGCGACGTCGACGATGGGGATGATGCCGACCTTGACGGTCGTGGTGCCGCCGGACGAGGCGTTCTTGTCCGAGGCGCCACCGCCGTCGGACGAGCCGCAGGCCGACGCGGCGACCAGGAAGGTTCCGGCCGCGAGCGAGGCAAGCAGACGACGCATGGCTCCTCCTGTGCAGACGAGGTGTTCCGACAGGCTGTGCGCACACCGCACAATGGTGCTCAGCGCGAAGGTAGAACTCCCGTACGGCCGGGTCAATGGCTCTGGCTGACAATATTGTTGACAGTTAGTGGAGTGTGCTCGCCCGCTCGGCGGAGAGCGCGCCCCGACGTCCCTCTGGAGGCGACCATGCCTGCAGCAGCCCGCGCGCCCCACTTCGTCCGGTCCTTCGAACGCGGCCTCGCCGTCATCCGCGCCTTCGACGCCGACCAGCCGGAACTGACGCTCAGTGAAGTGGCCCGCGCCTGCGACCTGACCCGGGCGGCGACCCGCCGCTTCCTGCTGACCCTCGTCGACCTCGGGTACGTCCACAGCGACGGCCGCACCTTCCGGCTCACCCCGCGTGTGCTGGAACTCGGCTACGCCTATCTCTCCGGCTTCTCCCTGCCGCAGATCGCGCAACCGCACCTGGAGCAACTCGCCGAACGGGTGGGGGAGTCGTCCTCGCTGTGCGTCCTCGACGGCGACGACATCGTCTACGTGGCCCGCGTGCCCACCCGGCGCATCATGACCGCCGCCATCACCGTCGGCACCCGCTTCCCGGCCCATGTCACCTCCGTGGGCCGGGTGATCCTCGCGCACCGCGCGGACGAGGAGACCCACGCCCGCCTCGCCCGGGCCGACCTGCGGCCCCTCACGGCCCGCACGATCGTGTCGGCCGACGAGCTGAGGGCCGAACTGCACCGCGTGCGGCGTCAGGGATACGCCATCGTGGACCAGGAGTTGGAGGAGGGGCTGCGCTCGGTCGCCGCCCCGGTGCGCGGCCGGGACGGCGAGGTGGTGGCGGCCGTGAACATCCCCGTGCACGCCACCCGCAACTCCGTCGAGTCCGTCCGCCGCGACCTGCTGCCGCACCTGCTGGCCACGGTGGCGGCGATCGAGGCCGACCTCCGGATCACAGATCCAGCACGAGCCGCTTCCCGCGACAGCGCGACACGCAGATGAGCATGGTCTCGCCCGCCTCCCGCTCCGCCTCGGTCAGCACGGAGTCCCGGTGATCGGGCACCCCCTCCAGGACGTCCGTCTCGCAGGTGCCGCACGTGCCCTCGGCGCAGGAGTACAGCACCTCGACGCCGGCCGCGCGCACGGTGTCGAGGACGGACACGTCCGGCGCCACGACGAGCGTGCGCCCCGAACGTCCGAGGACCACCTCGAACTCCGTGTTCCCGCCCGGCTCCGCCTCCTTCGGCCGGAAGCGCTCGACGCGCAGCAGCCGCGGGGGACAGCGTTCCTGCACCGCGTCGAGGAGCGGCTCCGGGCCGCAGCAGTAGACCAGCGTGCCCGCGGGCAGCGCGGCCAGCGCCGGACCGAGGTCCAGCAGCCCGGTCTCGTCCTGGGGCGCGATCCGCACCCGGTCGCCGTACCGGCCGAGCTCCTCGACGAACGCCATCGACGCCCGGGTCCGCCCGCCGTACAGCAGCGTCCATTCCGCTCCCGCCGCCTCCGCCGCGGCGAGCATCGGCAGGATCGGTGTGATGCCGATGCCGCCGGCGACGAACCGGTAGCCGGACGCGGGCTCCAGCGCGAAGTGATTGCGTGGTCCGCGCACCCGGACCCGGTCGCCCGGGGCCAGCCGGCCGTGCACGTAGGCCGATCCGCCGCGGCCGCCGGCCTCGCGCAGCACCGCGATCCGCCATGCGCCGCGGTCGGCCGGATCGCCGCACAGCGAGTACTGCCGCTCCAGTCCCGGCCCCAGCACGACGTCGACGTGCGCGCCCGGCCGCCAGGGGGGAAGCTCCGCGCCGGACGGGTGGCGCAGGGTGAGCGCGAGTACGCCGTCGGCCACGGACTCCCGGAGCCCGACGACGAGTTCCGCTTCGTACAAGATCATCGCTCGTTTCCTCGGAGGGTGTGTCCGTCGGGGTGGGCGAGCATCCACTCCCACATCTCGACCGGGTCGTGCGCGGTGTGCTCGGCGCCGCAGTGACAGGTGCCGTGCAGCAGGTCCGTGCCCGGCAGCCAGTCGATGCGGTAGATCTGCCCGGTGGGACCGGTCACCGGACCCGCTCCACCGGCTTGTCGCCCTCCTCGACCAGCCGGGCGAGGATGCGGCGGGCCGCGAGTCCGCCGGTGTCGATGTTGATGCTGAGCTCCTGATAGCCGGAGCGCTCCGAACCCAGCGTCCTCTGGAGCAGGTTGAGCGCGTCCACGTCCTGCATCACGACCGTGTGGTTGAAGTCGTGCAGGAAGGAGGTGACTTCCTCGTCGTCGGGAGCGAAGTCCCGGGAGACCGCCCAGAAGTCGTACACGCTGCCGTCGCCGGACGGCGTGATCGCGTACGTGATCTCGGTGTGGAAGCCGTTCGGGTCGCTGCCGTCCGCCTCCGGCAGCACGCCGACCGGTGCGATCCGGCTGTGCAGCAGATACAGGCACGGTGCGTGGTACTCGATGTCCTGCCAGCGGGTGATGCGCCCCTCGATCCCGGTGGAGCGGGCGTAGAAGGGCGGGCACTCGGCGTCGTCCATGTGCCGGCTGACCCGTACGATGCCGGCGCCCTCGTCGACCTCGGTGGTGATCGGGGTCTCGGCCACCTCGGGCGTGCCGATGTAGCCGCCGTGCAGATACGTCTCGTGGGAGAGGTCGAGCAGGTTGTCGACGAGGAGACCGTAGTCGGCGTCGATGGGCTCCATCCCGCGGACCGTGACCCAGCCCGGGGAGTCGAGGTGCCGGGCGCGCGGGATCGTCCCCGCGTCGGCGAGCGCCGGGTCCCCGATCCAGACCCAGACCAGGGAGTCCTGTTCGACCAGCGGGTAGGAGGCGACCCGGGCCGTGCGCGGTATGCGTTTCTGCCCCGGCACGTACACGCAGGCGCCCGTGGTGTCGTACGTGAACCCGTGGTACCCGCACACGATCCGGTCGCCGTCGAGCCGGCTCTCCGAGAGCGGGTAACGGCGGTGCACGCAGCGGTCGGACAGGGCGACCGCCGTCCCGTCGTCCTCGGTGCGATAGAGGACGAGGGGCTCACCGAGGACGGTCCGGCCGAGCAGCTCACGCCCGACCTCGTGCGAGTAGGCGACGACGTACCACTGGTTCCTGGCGAAAGCGGTCATGTGAGGCATGGCGTTCCCGTCCCTGAGACGCGGGGCCTCGTCGCCCCGCCTGCGCACCAGATTCGTGACGCCCGCCACAGTGCGGCAAGGGTTCTTCCGTCAGGCGGAAGGGTTCGTCGCCCGACTGTCCGCCGGACCCTTCCGCGGGGTCATGGACCGCTCGGGAGGACGGTCTGACGCCCTGTCCGAAACCGTTCGCCTCACGTACCGCCGACTTTCACGTGGGAGCCACAGGACCCTTCCCTGACGTTTGGTGCTCTTGGAACACTCCAACCGCGCACAATCACTCACCGTTCGGCCGACCGGCCCGTCAGGACAAGAGGTCACCCACTCATGAGCCAAGTGAATCGGCGCCGATTCCTCCAACTCGCCGGTGGTACCGCGGCGTTCACCGCGATGTCCGACAGCATCCAGCGTGCCGCGGCGCTTCCCGCCCACCACCGCTCCGGCACGATCGAGGACGTCGAGCACATCGTCGTCCTGATGCAGGAGAACCGTTCCTTCGACCACTACTTCGGCTCGCTGAGAGGCGTCCGCGGCTTCGGCGACCCGCGGCCCGCGACGACCTCGGGCGGCAAGTCGGTCTGGCACCAGTCGGACGGCACCAAGGACGTGCTCCCCTTCCGGCCGGAGGCCGACGACCTGGGGCTCGCCTTCATCCAGGACCTGCCGCACGGCTGGAGCGACGGACACACCGCCTTCAACAAGGGCAAGTACGACAAGTGGGTGCCGGCCAAGTCGGCGACCACGATGGCCTACCTGACCCGCGAGGACATCCCGTTCCACTACGCGCTCGCCGACTCCTTCACCATCTGCGACGCGTACCACTGCTCCTTCATAGGCTCCACCGACCCCAACCGCTACTACCTGTGGACCGGATACACCGGCAACGACGGCAAGGGCGGCGGGCCCGTCCTCGGCAACGACGAGGCCGGCTACGACTGGACCACCTACCCGGAGCGCCTCGAAGCGGCGGGGGTGTCCTGGAAGATCTACCAGGACGTCGGCGACGGCCTGGACGCGAACGGCTCCTGGGGCTGGATCTCCGACGCGTACCGCGGCAACTACGGCGACAACTCGCTGCTGTACTTCAACCAGTACCGCAACGCCGAGCCCGGTGACCCCCTCTACGACAAGGCCCGCACCGGGACCGACGCCCGCAAGGGCGAGGGCTTCTTCGACCAGCTGAAGGCCGACGTGAAGGGCGGCAAGCTGCCCCAGATCTCCTGGATCGTCGCGCCCGAGGCCTTCACCGAGCATCCGAACTGGCCCGCCAACTACGGCGCCTGGTACATCGCCCAGGTCCTGGACGCGCTCACCTCCGCGCCCGAGGTGTGGGCGAAGACGGCCCTGTTCATCACGTACGACGAGAACGACGGCTTCTTCGACCACCTCGTGCCGCCGTACCCGCCGCAGTCGGCCGCGCAGGGCAAGTCGACCGTCGACGTCGGTCCCGACCTCTTCAAGGGGGACGCGGGCCACGCCGCCGGACCGTACGGTCTCGGCCAGCGGGTGCCCATGCTCGTCGTCTCGCCCTGGAGCAAGGGCGGCTACGTCTGCTCCGAGACGCTCGACCACACCTCGGTCATCCGCTTCATGGAGCGCCGCTTCGGGGTGCACGAGCCGAACATCTCGCCGTGGCGGCGCGCGATCAGCGGTGACCTCACCTCGGCCTTCGACTTCTCCCGCAGGGACACCAAGCCGGTGGCCCTGCCGGACACCGAGGGCTACCGCCCGCCGGACCGTGACCGCCACCCCGACTACGTGCCCACGCCGCCCGCGAACCCGGCGCTGCCCAAGCAGGAGCGCGGCTCGCGCCCGGCCCGCCCGCTCAAGTACGCGCCCCTGGTGGACGGAGCGGCGGACACGGCGGCCGGCACCTTCACGCTCACCTTCGGCTCGGGCGCCAAGGCCGGTGCCGCCTTCCTCGTGACCTCCGGGAACCGCACCGACGGCCCCTGGACGTACACCACCGAGGCGGGCCGGACGGTCGCGGACACCTGGAACTCGGCCTACTCGAACGGTTCGTACGACCTCACGGTGCACGGCCCCAACGGCTTCCTGCGCACCTTCAAGGGTCCCGGCCGGACGGCGGGCCCGGAGGTCACCGCCCGCCACGTGGGCGACGACCTGGAGCTGACCTTCAGCAACAAGGGCTCCGGCACGGTGCGTCTGAAGCTCACCGACGGCTACGGCACGGGTCCGCGGTCGTTCAAGGTGCGGCCCGGTGCGACCGTGAAGCACACGGTGGACCTGCGGTCGAGCAAGCGCTGGTACGACCTGACGGTGGTGTCGGACGCGGACGCGGGCTTCCTGCGGCGATTCGCCGGACATGTCGAGAACGGCCGACCCGGTGTCAGCGACCCGGCGATCGTGACCGTCTGATGGTTACCCGGGCGCCGGTTGAATTCCGGCCATCTCACGGTAGTGTGCCCCGGTGACCACGCATTCGAACACTCCTGCAGGTTGGTACCCGGATCCGCACGGGGCGCCCCAGACGTTGCGTTATTGGGACGGTTCGCAGTGGACGGACCACACGAATGCGGACCAGCAGGCCCCGGCGGCTCCGCAGGTGCCGCACCAGGGCCACGGGCAGCAGCCCGCGGCCGCACCCGACCCGCGTGTGCAGCGTCAGGTGCAGCAGCAGGCCGGTGTCGCGCCCAACGCCGCCGGTGGCGGCAGCCTGTTCACCGAGCCGGTCCTGGTGGTGAACCAGAAGGCCAAGCTGATCGAGCTGACCAACGAGTACAAGGTCATGGATCAGCACGGCAACCAGCTCGGCGCGGTCACCGAGGTCGGGCAGAGCGCGCTGAAGAAGATCCTGCGTTTCGTCTCCAGCCTCGACCAGTTCATGACGCACAGGCTGGAGATCCGTGACGCCCACGGTCAGCCGCAGCTGCTGCTGACCCGTCCCGCGAAGTTCCTCAAGTCGCGGGTGATCGTGTCCCGTCCGGACGGCTCGCCCGTCGGCGAGATCGTGCAGCAGAACATGTTCGGGAAGATCAACTTCGCGATGAACGTCAACGGCCAGCAGGTCGGCGCGATCAAGGCGGAGAACTGGCGTGCCTGGAACTTCGCGATCGTCGACCACGCGGACAACGAGGTGGCCCGGATCACCAAGACCTGGGAGGGCCTCGCCAAGACGATGTTCACCACCGCGGACAACTACGTCCTGCAGATCCACTTCCAGCTCCCGGAACCGCTGCTGAGCCTCGTCGTGGCGACGGCGCTGACCGTGGACACGGCGCTCAAGCAGGACTCCCGCGGTCTGGGCTGAGTCCGATACGCACAAGGGCGGTTGCGGGATCCCGCAACCGCCCTTCCGTCGTTTCCGGCACCCCTGGGGGCTAGAGCGTCGTCAGATGTCCCGGGTCGGGCTGCTTCGGCACCAACGCGGGCTCGTACGCGGCCGGTCCGGACTCCAGTGCCAGCACCGCGGCGACCGGGTGGTCGTCGTCCACCGCGTCGTGCGTCGGGGCCGCGGGCTCGGGCGCCGAGCGCGACAGCGTCACCACGCCCCAGGCCGCGATCCCCGCTCCGGCGAGCGCCAGCAGCATCCCGGCGGCGCCGCCCTGGAGCCGCTCGCCGAGCAGGGACAGTCCGATCACCACCGCGGCCACCGGATTCGCGAGCGTCACCACGGCGAGCGGAGCGCCGAGACCGCCCTGGTAGGCGGTCTGCGACAGCAGCAGTCCGCCTGCCGCGAAGGCCGCCACGAGCAGCGCCACGACGATCACTTGGGCGCTGAGCAGAGAGTCCGAGCGGTCCGTCGCGGCCACCGTCACCGTCTGGGTGAGTGCCGACGCGACGCCCGAGGCGAATCCGGAGGCGGTCGCGTGCCGCAGACCCGGCCGGGTGCCGGGACGGGACAGCCCGCCGATCAGCACGGCCGTCGTACCGGCGACGGCCAGCGCCTCGGGCACGCTCAACACGTCGTCGGGCGCCGGTCCTGACGCCGTGAGGAGCAGTGCCGCCAGACCGATCAGGGTCAGCGTCGTGCCCCGCCATTCGACCGCGCTGACCCGCCGCCCCGCCATGCGCGCGCCGAGCGGGACCGCCGCCACGAGCGTGAGCGCGCCGAGCGGCTGCACCAGGGTGAGCGTGCCGTACTTGAGCGCCGCGACGTGCAACAGCGCGGCGGAGGCGTTGAGCACGACCGACCACCACCAGGCGCCGCCGGCCAGCAGACGCAGCGTGCCCGATCCGGCGGACCGGGCGGCGAGCCGCTCCTGGGCGACGGCGGCCGCGGCGTAGGCGACGGCCGAGAACAGGGACAGGACGACGGCGGTGACGGTCGCGTTCATCGCCCCGCCCCCACGAGCTCCGGCAGGTCCGCCAGCGGTTCACCGGCGCGCTCCTGGGTGCGTCCCGCGGTCGTCGCCGTCCGGTGCGGAAGGTGGATCACCGCGAGGGCGCCGCCGAGCAGAGCGGTCGCGACGATCGAGTCGAGCCAGTAGTGGTTCGCCGTGCCGACGATCACCAGCAGGGTGAGCAGCGGGTGCAGCAACCAGAGCCGGCGCCATCGGGAGCGGGTGGCCGCGATCAGCCCGATCGCCACCATCAGCGCCCAGCCGAAGTGCAGCGACGGCATGGCCGCGAACTGGTTCGCCATCGAGTCGGTCGCCGGGTGCGCGCCGTACACCGTGGGGCCGTACACCTGACCGGTGTCCACGAGGCCCGCCGCGTCGAGCAGGCGCGGCGGGGCGAGCGGGAAGGCGAGGTGTCCCACGAGCGCGGCGGCGGTCACCGCGGCGAGGATCCGACGGGCCCACACGTAGTGGACGGGGCGCCGCAGGTACAGCCAGATCAGGAAGGCCGCGGTCGCCGGGAAGTGGACGGTCGCGTAGTAGGTGTTCGCGAGGTGCACCAGGGTGTCGCTGTGCAGCAGCGCTCCCTGGACGGCGCCTTCGCCGGGGAGGTGGACGGCCCGTTCCAGGTCCCATACGTGGCCGGCGTTGCGGAAGGCCTCGTCGGTGTGGCCGGTGGCGAGCTGGCGGCCGACCTTGTAGACGACGAAGAGGCCCACGACGAGCAGCAGCTCACGCAGCAGCGGCGGCCGGGCCGAGGCGTCGTCGGGCGGCGCGGGACGGCGCGCGCCGTCCCGCGCGGTGCCCGCGTGCACACGCGGGCCGCCCTTGCGCGGGCGCGGCAGTGCGGCCGCGACGCGCGCGTACGCCCTGGTGGCGGTGCCCGTGGGCACCGCCCGGCGTAGGGCCGCGTCGGGCGGCTCCGGTTCCGCGGCGGACTCTGCAGGCTCGGTTCGGGAATTCATCCCCCGGCCCCCTTGCTGACTGTCTTGCTGGGTGGTGCGCGGTGAGCCCAGGACAGGATCCACTCGACAGAGAAGTGGGTCCTGTCCAAGGCTCATCGATACGAGAGTGTACCGATACGTTGGTGTACCGATACGAGTGTGTACCGATACGCCACTGTACCGATACGAGGCCGTACCGGTACAGTGGCGTATCGATTAGACTGTGTGAAGCCGACCACCGAGACGAGCCGGATTCCGTCCGGACTTGTTCCGGACCGCCCGGATCCAATGAGGAGAAGAGCCATGACGTCGCAGGCCGCGGACGGACCGGACTCGGTCGTCGCCTCGCGCCGCTCCAAGATCACGCCCGAGCGTGAGCGGGAGTTCTACGACGCCGTGCTCGACCACATCCGGTCCTGCGGGTACGAGTCGCTCACGATGGAGGGCGTGGCTTCGAGCACTCGGTGCAGCAAGTCCACGCTCTACCGGC
Source organism: Streptomyces sp. NPDC025784 (assembly GCF_055558435.1). Lineage (NCBI taxonomy): Bacteria > Bacillati > Actinomycetota > Actinomycetes > Kitasatosporales > Streptomycetaceae > Streptomyces > Streptomyces sp. NPDC025784. The sequence goes on along the minus strand of NZ_JBVHMN010000002.1, from coordinate 398,187 downwards.
AGTGGCGGACCAAGCCTCAGCTCGTGGCGGCGGCGCTGCGCGCCAACCGCTGTCCGCGTTTCTCCGGTATCGACACCGGAACGCTCGCCGGGGACCTGCGCGCGGCGGCGCGGGCCGCGGGCGAGTGGTCGGGGCGTGACAGCACCCAGCTCCTCCAGGGTCTCGGTCACGCCGTGACGCAGGACAGGGAGCTCCAGCAGGCGCTGCGCGACGCGCTCGTCGAACCCGAGGTCGCCGAGCTGAGGGAGATGATCCAGCGCGGGGTGGACCGCGGCGAGATCGCGGCCGACCATCCGGCGCTGGAGTTCATCCCCGCGCAGCTGCTCGGCGTGCTGCGGGTGCGCCCCCTCCTGGAGGGTCGGTACGCCGACGAGGCGTATCTCACAGAATTCGTCGAGGCCGTCGTGCTGCCCGCACTCGGCCTGACCTGAGACTCAGGTCGCCGTCCGCGGGATGACCGGACGTCGGCCTGTACCGCGCCGCACCGTGGGGACGGGGGCGGCGCGCACCCCCCGGCCGGGTGGGGTTCCCCTTGAGCGGAGGGGCGCTCCACCCGGCCGATCCAAGCCCGCACCGCTCCCGGGACCCGGCGGGGTCCCCGGAGCGGTGAGGGTCACACGTTCTGGCCGTTGCCGCCGGCTCCCGGCGCGGCCTTGATGCCCTCGGTGATCGTGTCGATCACCGACAGCTCGGGCGCCTTGGAGCTGACGTCGATGCCGAAGCGCACCACGACGAGGCTCTTGGGCACCACCGGGGACGGGAAGACGAGCGATTCGACGTAGCCGTCGTCGCCCTTGCTCGTCACGACCTTCCAGCGGACCAGGTAGCCCTTCTCGCCTGCCACCGTGACAGCCTTGGAGGCGAGCTCGGTGTGCGAGGTGATCGTGCCGTACCCCTCGCCGTACGACTCCTTGGCGTTCTTGGCGATGTCCTCCTTGGCCGCCGCCTCCGCCGTGGTCGCCTTCAGGCCCTGCGCCAGGGCGGGAGCCGAGTAGGCGCCGCCCCGCTGGCAGTTCTGCGAGGTGTCGCCGGGACACTTGTAGGTGTCCTTCGTGGAGACCGAGGCCCCGGCCTGCATGCTCCGGCCCGTCCAGCCGTCCGGCACCGGGAGACTGATGCCGCTGAGCCCGTCGGTCGCGTAGCCGTCCTCGGTCCGCGGCTGTCCGGAGCGGTCGGGGGCCGGTGACTGGTCCTCGGGTCCGCCCTGGCCGTCCCCCGGTCCGCCGTTGCCGCCCGGGCCGTTCGGCCCCGCGGGGCCCTGGGAGTTCGCGTTGCCGCCGTCGTCCTTGGTGAGGGCGTACACGCCGCCGCCGATGCCCGCCAGGACCGCGATCGCGGCGGCGACGGCTATGGCCGCGCGCAGCCCGCGCCGCGGCCGGGACTGCGGAGGGGCCGGGTACGGTCCGGCCGCGGGGTACGCCGGAGGACCCCAGGGGGCGGCCGATCCGACCGGGCGGGTCTGGTCCGTCCATGCATTACCGTCCCACCAGCGTTCGGTGGCGGGAGCGTCATTGGTCTGCCCCGGGTCGGGATACCAGCCGGGAGGAGTCGCCTGCGTCATGGTGCCCACCGTATGAGCCCCGGGTGAAAGGCGGATGAGAGGGTGCCCCCGGAATCACTTCAGCACGAGCCGGACCGGCGCCCGGTCGGCGGGCGGCGGCAGCCGCAGCCCGCCGCGGCCCGGGGTGATCGACCCGAGCACGCTGGGGTGCCGGGCCCCGGTGCTCGCCGGTTCCGTGCCCGCCAGCCCGTGCAGTGTCAGGAAGCCCAGCACGGCGAAGGCGTACGCCTCCTTGGCGTCCGAGGGGAGCCCCAGCTCGTCGGAGGTACGCAGCGGCACACCCGGCAGTTCCGCGTCCAGCATCGCCATGAGGGTGGGATTGCGGGTTCCGCCGCCCGAGGCGATCACCTCGGTGGCCCCGACCCCGCGCACCGCGTCCGCGACCGTGCGGGCGGTGAGCCGGGTGAGGGTCGCGATGACGTCCTCGGCGGTGAGCGTCCCGAAACCCGCCAGGGCGTCCCGCAGATAGCCGAGGTGGAACAGTTCCTTGCCGGTCGTCTTGGGCGCGGGCAGCGCGTAGTACGGCTCGTCGAGCAGGCGGCGCAGCAGGGGTTCGTGGACGCTGCCACGGGCGGCCAGCGCTCCGTCCACGTCGTAGGCCAGGCTCCCTCCGCTCAGCCCCCGGGCGGCCGCGTCGACGAGCGCGCACGCCGGGCCCGTGTCGAAGGCGGTGCCGTCGGGCGCGGTGAGGTTGGCGATGCCGCCGAGGTTCAGGGCGACCGGCGTACCCGGCCTGCCGCGCAGCCACAGCAGGTCGATCAGGCTCACCAGCGGCGCGCCCTGGCCGCCCGCGGCGATGTCGCGGGGGCGGAAGTCGGCGACGACGGGCAGCCCGGTCGCCTCGGCGATCCATGCGGGCTGACCGAGCTGGAGGGTGCCGAGGACCTGCCCGTCCTCGGTCCAGTGGTAGACCGTCTGGCCGTGCGAGGCGACCAACTCCGCCGACCCGTCGCACAGTTCACGGTCGGCGCGCACGGCCGCCGCCGCGAAGGACCGCCCGATCAGGGTGTCCAGCCGGCACACCTCGGCCAGGCTGGTCGCGGCCGGCGGCAGCGCCTCGGCGAGCGCTTCGCGCAGGGCCGCGTCGTACTCCTCGCCGACGAGCCCGAGCGGGCGCAGGACGAGACCGTCCCCGTCGAGCGTCAGCTCGGCCGCCGCCGCGTCGATCGCGTCGTACGACGTGCCGGACATCAGGCCGATCACCCGCACCTGATCAACTCCTCTGGATCTCCTGGCCCTTGACGAGCGTACGCGGGCGCCTGCCGAGCGTGGCGAGCGCGAGGACGCTGACGGCACAGGTCGCCGCCGCGTAGTACCCCGGGATGTCCACGCTCCCCGTCCGCTTGATCGTCTCCGTGATGATGAGCCCCGCACAGCCCGAGAACACCGCATTGGACAAGGCGTAGGCGAGTCCCAGGCCCGTGTAGCGGACGCTCGTCGGGAACATCTCGGAGAGCATCGCGGGCCCCGGCCCCGCCATCAGCCCGACGACGGCGCCCGCCACGAGTACGGCGGCCCCCTTCACCGTGTTCGACGCCCCGGGATGCTGCAGGAGGTCGAGCAGCGGGACCGCGAGCACGGTGACCAGGACGGCGCCCGTGAGCATCACCGGGCGGCGCCCGACGCGGTCGCTGAGCAGACCCGCCGGGACGATCGTGGCCGCGAAGCCGAGGTTGGCGAGGACCGTGGCGAGCAGCGCCTGCCGGAAACTCGCGTTCAGGCTGCTCTGCAGGTAGGAGGGGAGGACGACCAGGAAGGTGTAGCCGGCCGCGGCCCAGCCCATGACGCGCGCGGCGCCGAGCGTGATCGCCCGAGCGATGACGCGGCGCGGAGGTCGCTCGCGTGCCCCCTCGCCCGCCGACTCGTGCCGGAAGGAGGGCGTCTCGTCCAGCCGGAGCCGCAGCCACAGCGCGCCGAGGCCCAGCGGCAGTGTCAGCAGGAACGGCAGCCGCCAGCCCCACGCCTCCAGCTCCCGCGCGTCCAGGACGGTGGCCAGCAACGCCGCCACGCCCGCGCCGCCCAGCAGGCCCAGCGCGACCGTGAACGACTGCCACGACCCGTACAGTCCGCGCCGGCCCGGCGGGGCGAACTCCGTCATCACCGAGACCGCGCCGCCGAACTCGCCGCCGGCGGACAGCCCTTGGAGTACGCGCAGGAAGGTGAGCAGCCAGGGGGCGAGGGCGCCGACGGTGGCGTACGTGGGGAGCACGCCGATCAGGGTCGTCGCCACCGTCATCAGCGCGATCACCAGGATCAGCACCGGCCGCCGCCCGATCCGGTCCCCGAGCCGTCCGAACAGCGCCGCTCCCACCGGACGGAAGAAGAACGCCAGTGCGAACGATGCGTACGTCTTGACCAGGCCCTCGACCTCGCTGCCGCCCTCGGGGGTGAAGAAGCGGGCCGCGATGACCGTCGCGAAGTAGCCGTAGACCCCGAACTCGTACCACTCGATGAAGTTGCCCACGGAGCCCGCGAGCAGTGCTCTTCGGGAGTGCTCGGGCTGCGCGGCGCGCAGGTCCGGGTCGTGCGCGGGGGCGCTCATGCCGGTTCCTCCCGGGGGCGTGCCGGGGCCGGGCGGTCCCGGCCGGAGGCGGAGACTGATGTTGGAAAGTTAGCTTCATTTCCGGGCCCGTCGGCTGTCAATAACTTTCACACGTGCTGGTGGACGACCCGTGGCGTCGCCTCCGGAACCCCACTGTCACCCGTCTCGGGAACAGCTCCGCGGAGCCGCCTCCACCGGGGCTTCCAGGCGGCTACGCTCGTTTCCAGCACGTCGTTCGGGTGACCTGGGGAGGTAGCGGGATGACGGAGGCACGACCCGGAGCGGTCGCCTCGGCTTCCCTGTGGGAGCGCGACGAGGAAGTCGCCACCCTCGAAGAGGCGATCGGTGCGCTGCGCGCCGATTCGGCGTCCTCGGGGAGCCTGTTGGTGTTCAGCGGGGAGGCGGGGCTCGGCAAGACCGCCCTCCTCGCCGAGGCGCGCCGGATCGCGGAGAGCAACGGCTGCGCCGTGTGGTCGGCACGCGGCGGCGAGACCGTCACGTCCGTCCCGTTCAACGTCGTGCGGCAGTTGCTCCAGCCCGCCCTCGTCTCGCTGCTGCCGGAGGAGGCGCGCGAGTATCTCGGCGACTGGTACGACATCGCCGGCCCCGCCCTCGGCATAACCGAACCGGGTGACCGGCAGCCCGACCCGCAGGGCGTGTGCGACGGGCTCGTCGCCGCGGTGCGACGTCTCGCCAGGCGCGACTGGCCGCTCGTGCTGCTCATCGACGACGCGCACTGGGCCGACCAGGAGACCCTGCGCTGGCTCGCCGCGTTCGCCGAACGCCTCGACGACCTCTCCGTCCTCGTCGTGGTCGCCCGCCGGCCGGGCGGGGTGAGCGGCGAGAGTGCCCGGCTGCTCGACGCCGTCGCCGCGACGGCCCTCCCGATCGCCACACTGAACGCGCTGACCCCGGCCGCTGCCGCCGGACTGACCCGCGCCACCCTCGGGGAACACGCCGACGCGCCGTTCTGCCGCGAGGTGTGGGCGGTCACCGGCGGAAACCCGTACGAAACCGTCGAACTGCTCGCCAAGGTGCAGGACAGCGACCTGGAGCCCGCCGAGGGCTCCGCCGCCGAACTGCGCGACCTGAACCGCTCGGCCCGTGGCCGCGGGCTCGTCGCCCGCCTCGAAGGACTCGGTATCGACGCCACCCGGTTCGCCTGGGCGGCGGCCATACTCGGCACCAACATCTCCCTCGACCTCGCCGCTCAGCTCGCCGGCATGCAGACCGACGAGGCCCATCGCTGCACCGAACTGCTCGGCGCCGCCCGCATCCTGACCAGGGTCGAGCTCGCGAGCGGCCAAGTGGCCGAAGGCGAGCTGGAGTTCGTGCACCCGCTCATCGCGACGGCGGTCTACCGCTCCATCCCGGACGCCCTGCGCACCGCGATGCACGGCCAGGCCGCCTGGGCGGTCACCGAGTCCGGGCTCGGCGCCGCCGCGGCCTCCCGCCACCTCCTCGAAGTGCATCCCGACGACGACCCCGAACTCGTCGAGCAGATGCGCGAGGCGGCCCGCGAACACCTCGCCGTCGGCGCGCCCGACGCGGCCAGGCGGTGCCTGGAGCGGGCCCTGGACGAGCCCCCGCTCCCAGAGGTGCACGCCCGCGTCCTCTACGAACTGGGCTGCGCCACCCTGCTGACCGCCCCCGCCAGGACGATCGGCCACCTGCGCGCCGCCCTCGAACGGCCCGGCCTCGACGACGGCGTGCGGGTCGACGCCGTGTTCCGACTCTCCCAGGCGCTGCTCCACAACGACCAGCTGGAGGAAGCGGTCCGCACGGTCGACGCGGAAGCCGACCGGCTCCCTCCGGGCCCGGCCCGGATGCGCCTGCAGGCCGTCCACTACATGTGGGAAGGCATCCACGCCGGCGAGGAACGCTCCGGACACTCCCGCGGCCTCGCCGAACTCGTCCAGACCTGCACCGGACGCGACAACTCCGAACGCGCGCTGCTGATACTGCGCGGCTTCGACGCGATGACCCGTGGCGAGAACGCGGAGGAGGTCGTGGAACTGTGCGACCGCGCCCTCGTCAACGGCCGCCTCGCACCGGGCCTCGGTTGGACCGACACCGAGTGGGGCGTCGAACTCCTCCTGATGCTGGGCAGCGCCTACGCGTACGCCGACCGGCTCGACCGTGCCGAAAGCCTCTTCAGCGAGGCCCTGCGCGCCTATGTGAAGTCCGGCTGGAGCGGCGGCCACCAGTCCCTGGCCAACGCCTACCTCGGACTCGCGCACCGCAGGCGGGGCCGCCTCACCGACGCGGAGCACTACCAGCGCGAATCGCTGCGCCTCGCCGAGCGCGTCGGCCGCGGTCTTCCCCTGTACTGGTCGGCGACCTGCGGGCTCATCGACACGCTGCTCGCCCGCGGCCACGTCCAGGAGGCCGCCGAGATCGCCGAACGCTACGGCTTCGCCCCGCCCTACCCATCCACGATCGTGCTGCCCGACACCCGCTCAGTGCGCGGCCGTCTGCTGCTCGCCGCCGGCCGTACGAAGGAAGGCGTCAACGAACTGGAGGCGGCGGAGAAGGCCGCCGGGGCGCGTGGCCACCACAACACCGTGCTCGCTCCCTGGGCACTCGACCTCGCCCGGGCCCTCGCCACCGAGGACCCGGTACGCGCCGCCGCATTGGCTGCGGACGCCCGGCGGCAGGCCGAGCGGTTCGGCACCGACACGGCCATAGGCGAGGCGCTGCGCTGTGCGGCGGCCCTGGAGACGGGCCAGCGGGCGGTGCGGCTGGCCGCCCAGGCGGTCACCTATCTGGAGGCCTCCCCGTGCCAGTACGAACACGCGGCGGCCCGCGTGGAGTACGGCATCCTGTCCCGCTCCACGACGGAGCTCAACAAGGGCCTGGCGCTGGCCCGTTCGTGCGGCGCGAACGGACTCGTGACCCAGGCGGAGCACGCCCTGAGGACCCTGTAGCCCGTCGGACCGCGTCGGCGCCCGACCGGACGGGACCCCCGCCCGTCAGGCGTCGAGCAGTCGCTCCGTCGTCTCCTCCAGCCGCGCGCGGAGCTCCGGGTCGTACGCCGCCGCGTGCGCCCGGGACGGCTTCGTCCCGTCGAAGTATCCGCCCGACCCGAGGTCCCGCGTAGCCAGGGCGATCACGCCCGCCGCGCCGTCCGCCACCGTCGACCAGGGAGTGACACCGGCCTCCCGGACCATCGCCGTGTCCATGTAGGTGGCCGGATGCAGGACGTTCACCGAGACGCCGCTGCCCGCCAGTTCCCCGGCCAGCGTGAACGTGTGCGCCGCCAGGGCGAACTTGCTGCGGCAGTACACCGACACACCGTCGTAGCCGCGGGTGAACTCCGGGTCGGCGAAGTCCAGCGGCTCCTGCCCCGCCGAACCGACGTTGACGACGCGCGCGGGGGCGTTCGCGCGCAGCGTGGGCAGCAGCGCGCGGGTGAGGACGACCGGTGCCAGATGGTTGACGGCGCGCCGCAGCTCGTGGCCGTCGAGGCTCACCTCGCGGCCGGAGCCCCGCGCACCGGCGCCCACACCGGCGTTGTCGACCAGCACGTCGAGACGGGGATGCGCGGCGGCGACCTCCTCGGCCAGTCGCCGGACCTGCGCCGTCGAGGCGAGGTCGGCGACGAACCCGTGCGCCTCGCCCTCCGCGAGCAGCTCCGCGACGACCGCCCGCGTCTGCTCCGGGTCGCGCCCGTGCGCGAGGACGACATGACCGGAGCGGACCAGCTCGAAGGCGACGTGCCGGCCGAGGCCGGAGGTGGCGCCGGTGATCAGGACAGTGGACACGACGACTCCGTTCGCGGATGCGCGCAGGTGGTTGCGTTCAGCCCAGGCAGCCGCGGCCGGGCGTACATGGTGCCGCTGACACTCCGTCTGCCGGTGTCACCCTGACCCGGCGGTCCCCTCCGCCGTCTCCACCTCGGCCAGCACCCGCTGCGCCACCGCGAAGGCCGAGTTGGCGGCCGGAACACCGCAGTACACGGCCGTCTGGAGCAGCACGGCGCCGATCTCCTCGGGCGTGAGTCCGTTGCGCAGTGCCGCGCGGACGTGCATCGCGAGCTCGTCGTAGTGGCCGTGGGCCACCAGCGCGGTCAGCGTGATCATGCTGCGCTCGCGGCGAGCCAGCGTGGGATCGGTCCAGATCTCACCCCACGCGTACCGGGAGATGAAGTCCTGGAAGCGGGCGGTGAACGGGGTCTGCCGGGCCTGCGCGCGGTCCACGTGCTCGTCGCCGAGTACCTCGCGACGCACCTCCATGCCGCGTCGGGCCCCGCCCGAGAAGTGGGCACGCAGGGCCGTCAGGACCGCCTCAGGGCACTGCGCGGGTGCCAGGTGGGAGGCTCCCGGGATCTCCACGAGCGCGGCACCCGGCACCGCGTCCGCGATCTCCCGCAGATGCGCCGGCGGCGTCGCGGGGTCCTCGCGCCCGGCGATCAGCAGCGTCGGCACGGCGATGGACTCCAGCCGGTCCCGGATGTCGAAGGCGGCCAGGGCGTCGCAGCAGGCGGCGTACGCCTCCGGGTCGGCGGCACGGTGGTCGGCCACCAGCCGGGGCACGGTGAAGCCGGGCGTGAACCACCGGGCGTCGGCGGTCGCGGCCACCGGCGCGAGACCTTTGCTGCGCACCAGTTCGGCACGTTCCTGCCACGGCTTGGAGCCGTTGAAGTGGGCCGAGGAACAGATCACCGCCAGCGAGGAGAGCCGCTCGGGATGGTGTACCGCCAGATGCAGGCCCACCGCACCGCCGAGCGACACCCCGGCGTACGCGAACCGTTCGATGCCCAGCGAATCCGCCAGCGCCAGCACCAGCGCGGCCAGCTCACCGACCGTCGCGCCGGGGTGGACGAGTCCGGCAGGTGAACCGCCGTGTCCGGGAAGGTCCCAGCGGACCACGCGGTGGTCGACGGACAGTTCCGGCGCGACGGCGTCCCACAGGGCGTACGACGTGCCGAGCGACGGTCCGAGGAGCAGCGCGGGAGCGGTGCCGGGGCCCTCGGCGCGGTGATTGAGGAGTGGGTCGGTCAACGTCGCTCCAGAGCACGGTCGGTCAGGGCCCCGGCGGAGCCCGTGTAGCGAGTGGGGTCGGTGAGATCGGCCAGGTCGAGGTCCTCGAGATCGGGCTCCTCGCCGAGCACCTCCACGAGGGGCCGCCCTTCGGTGACGGCCCGCCGCGCGGCCGCTGTCAGCAGTTCCTTGGCGCGCGCCCGGCCGAGCACCGGGGCGAGTTCGACGGCCAGCCGCTCGGAGACGATCAACCCGTGGGTGAGTCCCAGGTGTTCACGCATGGCGTCCGCGTTCACCCGAAGCCCCTCCGCCAGGTCGACGGCCTGCTCCGCGGCGCAGCCCGCGAGCCGCAGCAGATCGCGCAGCGGCTCCCATTCGGCGTGCCAGGCGCCGGCCGGCCGCTCGTCCTCCGCGACCATGGACGCGTAGAGGGTGGCGGCGAGCCCCGGCGCGCGCCGGGCCGCCGCGGCGATCAGCGTGGCCGTCACGGGGTTGGCCTTGTGCGGCATGGCGGAGGAACCGCCGCCCGATCCCTCGGCGAGCTCCGCGATCTCGGTGCGGGAGAGGGTGAGGACGTCCGCCGCCAGCTTGCCGAGGGCACCCGCCGTGAACGCCAGGGCACCGGCGAGGTCGGCGACCGGTGTCCGCAGGGTGTGCCAGGGCAACGCCGGTTCGGCGAGCCCGAGTTCCCGTGCGTACGCGGCGACCAGGGCCTGCGCGTCCTCGGCGCCGAAGGCGGTGAGAGCGGCCAGGGTGCCGGCGGCTCCCCCCAGTTGGGCGGGCAGCCGGACGCCGGCGAGGCGGTCGCGTGCGTCCAGCAGCAGGGACCGCCACCCCGCCGCCTTCAGGCCGAAGGTCGTCGGCACGGCATGCTGGGTCAGCGTCCGCCCGGGCAGCACCGTGTCCCGGTGGGTCGCGGCGAGCCGGCCCAGGGCCGTCGCCGCGCGCTCCAGGTCCGCCACGGTCAGGTCCCGGGTGCGCCGGGCGACCAGCATCAATGCCGAGTCCAGGACGTCCTGGCTGGTCGCGCCACGGTGGACGTACGGCCCGTGCTCCTCGCCGACCGCCGCTGTCAGCCGCGCGACCAGCGGGATCACCGGGTTGCCGCCGTCCCGGGCCGTCCGGGCGACGGCCCGGGCATCGAGGTCGCGGGCGCGGACCGCCGACACCGCCGCCGCGGCGGCGGCGGGCACCGCCCCGGAGTCCGCCCAGGCCCGCGTCAGCGCGGCCTCCGCGTCCAGCAGCGCCTGGAGCACGGCGCTGTCCGACGTCGCGGACGACGCGGGGGAGTCCGCCCGGCCGGGGGCGAGCAGCGCCCCGGGGTCGCCGGGGGGCGCCTCCGGCCCGTCGGGTGAGCCGGTCACCGGAACTCCAGGAAGACCGTCTCGCCCTCACCCTGCAGGCGGACGTCGAAACGGTACGTGCGCTGCGAGCCCTCGGTGGCGAGCAGCGTGGCGCGCCGGTCCCGCGGCAGCGAGTCGAGCAGCGGGTCGGCGCCGTCGGCGAGGTAGGCCCGGGTGAAGAGGTGGTGCACCAGACCGCGCGCGAACACGCACACGCTGATGTACGGCAGTCCGGCGTTCCCGGGCGGCAGCGTACGCAGCGCGTAGTGCCCGTCGGCGTCCGTGGCGACCCGGCCGAAGCCCGTGAAGTCGGTGCCGTTGCGGCCCAGGAACCCGCCGGTCGACGGGTCGCGGCGCATCGAGCCCGCGGTACCGTCGAGGGAACCGTCGGGGGCGGCCTGCCAGAAGTCCAGGAGGGCGTCGGGGATCGGTTCGCCCGCGCCGTCGAACACGTATCCGTGCAGGGTGATCGTGTCCGGGTGGCCCGGGGGCGCCACCTCCCCGCCGCCGGGGAAGGGCAGGGCGTGGCCGTAGAAGGGGCCGATGGTGTGGGACGGGGTGGGGAGCAACCGCTCGGTCATGCTCAACGGCCTTCCTCGATCCAGGTGGCGGAGGGACCGTCGAGGACGATGTCCCATGCGTAGCCGAGCGAGAACTCGGGCTCGGAGAGAGCGTGGTCGTAGCGGGCGACCAGACGGTCGCGGGCCGCCCTGTCGGTCACGGACTGAAGGATCGGGTCGTAGGGGAACAGCGGGTCGCTGGGGAAGTACATCTGGGTCACGAGCCGCTGGGTGAACGCCGTGCCGAAGACCGAGAAGTGGATGTGCGCGGGCCGCCACGCGTTGGTGTGGTTGCCCCACGGATACGGGCCCGGCTTGATGGTCGTGAAGTTGTAGCGGCCCTGGTCGTCCGTCAGGGTCCGGCCCACGCCGGTGAAGTTCGGGTCCAGCGGCGCCGGGTGCTGTTCGCGCAGATGGGCGTAGCGGCCGGCCGCGTTGGCCTGCCAGATCTCGACGAGCTGGCCGCGCACCGGACGTCCGTCGCGGTCGAGCAGCCGGCCCGACACGGTCATGCGCTCGCCGATCGGCTCGCCGCGGTGCCGGCGCGTCAGGTCGTTGTCGATCTCGGTGATGTCGGTGACGCCGAAGACCGGGCCGGACAGTTCGACCGTCTCGGGGTCGCCGCCGTTGACGGCGACCAGGGGCTGCTTGGGGTGGCGCAGTACGGAACTGCGGTACGGGGGGTAGTCGCGCACCGGATGGTGGCGTACCGGGGCACCGCCGGCGACCGCCTTGTCGTAGGCGTCCTGGAGATCCTTGATCTCGACGTCGATGTCCGACTGAGTGAGAGCCATGGTCGACTTCCTATCGTTCCAGTACGAGGGCGAGGCCCTGGCCCACGCCGATGCAGAGGGTGGCGACGCCCGTTCCGCCGCCCTTGCGGGCGAGCTGGTGGGCGACGGTGCCGGCGAGGCGGGCACCGGAGGCGCCGAGGGGGTGGCCGAGGGCGATGGCGCCGCCCTGCGGGTTGAGGGCGGCGGGGTCGAACTCGGGCCATTCGGCGAGGCAGCCGAGGACCTGGGCCGCGAAGGCCTCGTTCAGTTCCAGGACGTCCAGGTCGGCGAAGGTCCTGCCGGCCCTGGTGAGGGCGCGGCGGACCGCCTCGACGGGCGCGAGGCCGAAGTACTGCGGGTCGACGGCGGACACGCCGGTCGCACCGACCCGGGCGAGCGGTTCGCGGCCGGTGGCCCTCAGGCCTTCCTCGTCGACGAGCAGGAGGGCCGCGGCACCGTCGTTCAGGGGGGAGGCGTTGCCCGCGGTGACGGTGCCGTTCTCCCGGCGGAAGGACGGCTCGAGCTTCGCCATCGCCGCGAGCGAGGCGTCCGGTCGGACGCACTCGTCGGCGTCGAGGAGCACGGGGTCGCCCTTGCGCCGGGGGACCGGCACGGGTGCCAGCTCGGCGTCGAAGAGGCCGTCGGCCTGGGCCCTGGCGGCCTTGCGGTGGGAGGCGAGGGCGAACTCGTCCTGCTGCTCGCGGCCGATCTTGTGTTTGTCGGCGATGAGTTCGGCGGACTCGCCGAGGGGGATGGTCCACTGCGGGTCCATCCGCGGGTTGACCATGCGCCAGCCGAGGGTCGTCGAGTACAGCTCGGCGTGGCCGGCGGGGAAGGGCCGGTCGCTCTTCGGCAGCACATGAGGGGCACGGGTCATGGACTCGACCCCGCCCGCCAGTACGACGGACGCGTCACCGAGGGCGACGGCCCGGGCGGCCTGGACGACGGCTTCCAGACCGGAGGCGCACAGCCTGTTGACCGTCACGCCCGGCACGGACGTGGGCAGGCCTGCCAGCAGGGCGGCCATCCGGCCGACGTTGCGGTTCTCCTCACCGGCGCCGTTCGCGTTGCCGAAGTACACGTCCTCGATCCGCGCCGGGTCCAACCTCGGCGTGCGGGCCAGGAGTTCGCGGATGGCGTGTGCGGCGAGGTCGTCGGGGCGCACCGGCGCCAGCGAGCCGTTGTAGCGCCCGATCGGGGTGCGTACCGCGTCGACGATGTAGACGTCCCTCACGACGTGACCTCCTTGCTGTGGTGTGCGGTGAGTTCGCCCGCGACACGCACATCGGCGTCGGTCCTGGCGAGGATCTCCGGCACGGTGACGCCGGGCGCGGTCTCCACGAGGACGAGTCCGCCGTCGGTGACGTCCAGGACACCGAGGTCGGTGACGATCCGGTCGACGCAGGCCTTGCCGGTCAGCGGCAGGGCGCACTCGCGGAGGATCTTCGGGGAGCCGTCCTTGGCGGTGTGCGTCATCACGACGATGACGGTGCGGGCGCCGTGGACGAGGTCCATCGCGCCGCCGATCCCGGTGATCATCTTGCCGGGGACGGCCCAGTTGGCGAGGTCGCCGTGCGCGGAGACCTGCATGGCGCCGAGGACCGCCACGTCGATGTGCCCGCCGCGGATCATGGAGAACGACAGCGCGGAGTCGAAGTAGGAGGCGCCGGGCAGAACGGTGACCGTCTCCTTGCCCGCGTTGATCAGGTCGGGATCGACCTGGTCCTCGGTGGGGTAGGGCCCGGTGCCCAGGATGCCGTTCTCCGACTCCAGGACCACTTCCACGCCGGCCGGCAGGTGGTTGGGGATCAGGGTCGGCAGGCCGATGCCGAGGTTGACGTACTGGCCGTCGCGCAGCTCGCGGGCGGCGCGGGCCGCCATCTCCTCACGTGTCCAGGCCATCAGCGGTTCACCGTTCCGTCCGTCGCGGGCGTCGTGACCGTCCGCTGCTCGATCTTCTTGTCCGCGGCCTGTTCGGGGGTCAGCGCCAGGACACGCTGGACGAAGATGCCGGGCAGGTGCACCGCGTCGGGGTCGATCGCCCCGGGCTCGACCAGCTCCTCGACCTCGGCGACGGTGACCCGGCCGGCCATCGCGGCCAGCGGGTTGAAGTTGCGGGACGACTTGTTGAAGACGAGGTTGCCGTGCCGGTCGCCCCGCGCCGCCCGGACCAGGGCGAAGTCGGTGCGGATGCCGTGCTCCAGCACGTACTCGGTCCCGTCGAACTCCCGGACCTCCTTGGGTGGGGAGGCCAGTGCCACACCCCCCTGGCCGTCGTAGCGCCAGGGCAGTCCGCCCTCGGCGACCTGCGTGCCGACTCCGGCGGGGGTGTAGAAGGCGGGGATCCCGGCGCCGCCCGCGCGCAGCCGCTCGGCGAGCGTGCCTTGCGGGATCATCTCGACCTCCAGCTCACCGCCCAGGTACTGGCGCGCGAACTCCTTGTTCGCGCCGATGTAGGAGCCGGTCACCCGCGCGATCCGACCCGCGGCGAGCAGGACCGCGAGGCCGGAGTCCATCGCACCGCAGTTGTTGGAGACCACGCCGAGGCCGCCCACGCCGCGCGCGTACAGCGCCTCGATCAGCACGTTCGGCACACCGCTCAGGCCGAAGCCACCGACCGCGAGTGTCGCGCCGTCCGGCACATCGGCCACCGCCTCCTCGGCCGTGGCGACCACCTTGTCCATGCGTGAAGCCTCATCTCTCCCGAGCGTCCAGCGCCCGAGTTAGTCAGGGCACTGATTATTTCTTGGAGGTTTCGAACACGCTGCCACCCGGGCCGGGGTCCGTCAAGACCCCTCTGATACGCGCAGGTGATGGCCTCGTTGCTGAACAGGACAGGTGCCGGGGTCGCCAGGTATTGTTCAGTACACCAACGAATTTCGATCCTGGTATGGCGCGGTGGGCCGCGCGTACACGGAGCTGAGGAGCGCACATGGCCGCGGTGGATCTCTCCACCCACCCCGGGCACCTGGCCCGGCGTCTGCAGCAGGCGCACTACCTGCTGTGGAACACGATGGTCTCCGAGGAGATCACCTCGCCGCAGTTCGCCGTGCTGAACGCACTCGTCGCGGAGCCCGGCCTCGACCAGCGCACGGTGGGGGAGCGGGTGGGGCTCGACCGGTCCACCGTCGCCGAGGTCATCAGCCGGCTCGGCCGGCGCGGGCTGCTCGACAAGGTGCGCGATCCGCAGGACGGCCGCCGCTTCCTGCTGCGCCTCACGGACGAGGGGATGCGCACCCACCGCAAGCTGACCGTCCGCACCGCGCGCATGAACCAGGTCTTCCTGGCCCCGCTCTCCGCCGAGGAGCAGACCGTGTTCTTCGACCTCATCCAGCGGGTCTCGGACGCCGCGGAGGGGCTCCGCAACCCCTCGGAGCCCCTCGCCGCGCAGGGCTGACACCGTCGCCGGGGCCCTGCGCCCGCCCGTTCACGCCTTCGCGAACACCACCCAGACCTGACCCCGGGCGAAGTTCATCGGCGTCCCGTCCTTCGTGGTGAACTCCGTACCGTCCTGCGCGTCGGGGCGCGACCAGTTCACGTCGTAGGCCCGGCCGTCGCGCAGCACCTTCGCCGTGCCCGAGCCCACCGTCTCCGTGTACGGGGTGTTGTTCCCGAGGAAGTCGTGGAACTGGGACCTGCGCACGTTCACGTACTGCACGACGACGGTCGCGGGCGCGACCGTCCTGCCCTCGGCGGTCACGGTCGGCGTCCCGTCCATGTCCACCAGCCAGCGCTTCCTGCTGTCGGACCAGGTGAAGGTGAACCGGGCCGCGGGGTAGCGCACGGTGCGCGAGTTCTCCTTCGTGCCGCCCTCGGGCGCCGCGCCGAAGTGGAAACCCGTGGTGAGCGCGTCGCCGCCCGGTGCCGATGCCACCAGCCGCTCCGGGCGCAGGTACAGGTTGTGCGGCACCGGTCTGTCCGCCGCCCGGTAGTACGCGCCGGGCGTGGTGTCCGCGGACTGTGCGTGCAACGGCGCCTTGTCGATCAGCGGCAGCAGCTTGTGCTGCGCCCCGGAGAAGGCGAGCGTCGGCTCGTCGAACTGGCCCAGCAGCTCCAGATCCGATTCGCGTGCGCTGCGGACCGGTCCGACGGCCTTCGGCAGTGTGGTCGCGAAGACCGCCATGAGCCGGCTCAGACCGCCCTCGACCTGCTCCGCGTACACCACGTCGGCCGCGTCGAGGCCGGTCGCGGGCCGGGCCGCACGCACGTTGTCGATCTTCACGGCGAGCACCGGACCGGCGCTCTTCGAAACCTCGGGGCTCGGGCTCGCGGTCGGGCTGGGGATCGGGCTCGGTGTCGGGGCACGCCCGTCGTCGAGGGCGCCCCCGCTGCGCGCGTGGCCACCCCCGGTGCACCCCGTCAGCAAGGAGCTCGTCACCGCCGCGGCCAGCAGTGCCGCCGTCATCGCGCCGCGCCGCAACGGCGCCGTCTGTCGCATGCCCACCGTGCCACCCAGTCTTGTGTCATCGATTGTGCGTTCATACGTTCATCGATGGCCATACCCGATCGATTCTGATTGTGCGCGTTAAATCAGCTGATCGGCTCAGTGAAGTGGGTGAAAAGGCAAGAGAGAGGGGCGTGTGGAGCCTGCCGCGGGTCGGCGAGCGGACGGAGTCAGGGGTTCCGGGGGCTTGTCCCGAGGGCGTGCGGGCGCTGGAACCCGGGGGGCGATGGGCGGCGGATCCCGGACCTCGGGACGGGCGAGGGGCGGCCGGGTGGCCCCGGAGCTCGGGCCGGGGACAGATGCCGGGTTCCGCGACTCAGGCCGACGGTCCGGGGTCAGTCCTGCGGCCCGAAGATCTCCGCGAGGTCGTAGCCCACCGGCTCCTCCAGCTGGCCGTAGGTGCAGCTCTCGGCCGTCCGGTCGGGGCGCCAGCGGCGGAAGCGGGCCGTGTGCCGGAAGCGCACGCCGTTCTCCATGTGGTCGTAGGCCACCTCGGCCACCCGCTCCGGCCGCACCGGCACCCAGGACAGGTCCTTCTTGCCCGACCACCGGCTCGGCGCGCCCGGCAGCCGGGCCGTCTCGTGCGCCGCCTCGTCCGTCCACGCCGCCCACGGGTGCTCCCCGGCGTCCGTCATCCGCAGCGGCTCCAACTCCTCGACCAGCTCCGCGCGCCGCTTCATCGAGAACGCCGCGCTCACCCCCACGTGCTGGAGAGTGCCCGCGTCGTCGTACAGGCCGAGCAGCAGCGACCCGACCACCGGGCCGCTCTTGTGGAAGCGGTAACCGGCGACCACGACGTCCGCCGTCCGCTCGTGCTTGATCTTGAACATGGCACGCTCGTCCATCCGGTACGGCAGCGTGAGCGGCTTGGCGACCACACCGTCGAGCCCCGCACCCTCGTACTGCTCGAACCAACGCTGCGCGACCTCCCTGTCCGTGGTCGCCGGGGCCACGTGCACGGGAGCCGTCACCCCGGACAGCGCCCTCACCAGCAGGGCCCGACGGTCGCTCAACGGGACGTCGAGCAGCGACTCGCCGGCCAGGGCCAGCAGATCGAAGGCCACGAAGGACGCGGGCGTCTTCTCCGCCAGCATGCGCACGCGTGAGTCGGCCGGGTGGATGCGTTCGGTGAGCGCGTCGAAGTCGAGCCTCCCGTCCCGGGCGATCACGATCTCGCCGTCCATCACACAGCGCTCCGGCAACCGCTCCCGCAACGCGGCCACCAGCTCGGGGAAGTACCTGGTCAGCGTCTTGCCGGTGCGGCTGCCGAGTTCGACCTCCGCACCGTCGCGGAACACGATCGCGCGGAACCCGTCCCACTTCGCCTCGTAGTGCATGCCGGGCGGGATCTTCGCCACGGACTTGGCGAGCATCGGCTTCACGGGCGGCATCACCGGCAGATCCATGCTCCGATTCTGCGCGGTGCCGGGGCCCTTCGCCCGGTGTGCGAGCCGTGCGCCCTGCGCCTACCGTGGCTCGCATGGGCGATGCGGTGGAACTCGAGGCGGCCGGGAGGACCGTACGTCTGTCCAGCCCGGAAAAGGTCTTCTTCCCGGAGCGCGGGTTCACGAAGCTGGACCTCGCGCAGTACTACCTCGCCGTGGGCGACGGCATCCTGCGGGCCCTCCGCAATCGCCCCACCACCCTGGAGCGCTACCCGGACGGTGTGACCGGCGAGTCCTTCTTCCAGAAACGGGCGCCCAAGAACATGCCCGACTGGATTCCCACCGCCCACATCACCTTCCCCAGCGGACGCAGCGCCGACGAGATGTGCCCCACCGAGCCCGCCGCCGTCCTGTGGGCCGCGCAGTTCGGCACGCTCACCTTCCATCCGTGGCCCGTCCGCCGCGACGACGTCGACCGCCCCGACGAACTGCGCATCGACCTCGACCCGCAGCCCGGCACGGACTACGCCGACGCCGTGCGCGCCGCCCACGAACTGCGGGCCGTCCTCCACGAGTACGGCGACCTGACGGGCTGGCCCAAGACCTCCGGCGGACGCGGGCTGCACGTCTTCGTCCCCATCCAGCCGCGCTGGACCTTCACCCAGGTGCGCCGGGCCGCCATCGCCGCCGGGCGCGAACTCGAACGCCGCATGCCGGGCCGGGTCACCACCGCCTGGTGGAAGGAGGAACGAGGCGAAAAGATCTTCGTGGACTACAACCAGACAGCGAGGGACCGCACCATCGCCTCCGCCTACTCGGTCCGCCCACGACCGCACGCCCCCGTCTCCGCACCCCTGCGCTGGGACGAGGTGGACGACGCCCGGCCGCGCGACTTCGACCTGGCGACCATGCCGGCCCGCTTCGCCGAACTGGGCGACGTGCACTCCGACATGGACGACCACGCCTACTCCCTGGAAGCCCTGCTGGAACTCGCCGCCCGCGACGAGCACGACCACGGTCTGGGCGACCTGCCGTACCCGCCGGAGTACCCGAAGATGCCGGGCGAGCCCAAGCGGGTGCAGCCGAGCCGGGCCCGGCAGAAGGACGGCTAGGGGGCTTCGTTCGGACCGGCTCGGGTCCGCGACGAGGGGAGGTGACGACAGGCGCTAGCCGTCGAGCGCCGCGAACGTCGCTTCGATCGTCCGGCAGTCCCTCAGCAGAGCCTCGTCCTCGGCCACGTCGTAGCGCACATTGCCCGTGGTGCCGTCGTTGTTGTGGCGGCGGGGCGAGGCCAGCTCCGCGCGTATCAGCGGGAGGGCGGGAGCGGCCGCCAGGCCCATCCCCGCCAGACAGGACGCCGCGGCCGGGCGGCTTCTGGGTGTGGCCGTCCACTCGTGCAGCAGCACCGGGAGGACCGCTTCGACGTCGCCCGTCACCTTCCACAGGGCCACGGCCGCCGGCACGTTCGTGCCCGCGGCGGCGAGCTCGCGCAGGCGCGGGGCCAGCGCCGCGCCCGCGGGGCCCAGCGAGCCGATGATGCGCAGGGCGGCCGTCCGTCCGTACCAGTGGGTCGAGTCCAGGCCGTCACGGACGACGGGGAGCACCAGCTCCGCCTCACCGGTCACCGCCCAGAGCGCCTCCGCCGCGTCCAGCCGGATCTCCGTCGCGGTGGCCTCGTCCGTCACCGACTCCCGCAGTCGCGGCGCGGCTTCACCGGCCGCACGGCCGTACCGGGTGAGAGCCTGGGCGGCCGACCAGCGCGCCTGCCGGCCCTGCTCGGCCCCGAGCATCGCGACGAGCAGCTCCAGCGAGGGGGCGGGCGCGATGACGCCCAGCGCGTCGATCAGACGGCTCCTGTCGCGGTGGGCTCCCGGCGCGAGCGCGGCCAGACGGCGGTGCAGCACCGGGCCGAGCGGCGCCGCCGCCTCGGCCCCGATCGCCTTCACCCACCGGGCCAGATACTCCGGTGTGTCGCCGCCCTCGGCCATGACGTCGACCAGCGCCGGCACGGCCCGTTCGTCGCCCTGGAGAGCCAGCGCCGCCAGCGCCCTGCCGTAGAGCGTCCGCTCCCAGCCGTCGGGCTCCCACTCGTCGTCCCACTCCCGTACGCAGACGGCGAGGATGTCCGCGACGACATGGGCGATCGGCGCCACGTGCGACAGCTCGTTCAGTGCTCGTTCGGACAGGTCCGGTTCCTCCTCCACGAGCTGCCGGGCGAGCAGGGCCACCGGCAGGTCGTTCGGTGCGCGCCAGCCCGTCAGCAGCAGGCCGCTCATGCGGACGGCCGCGACGCGCTGTCCCCAGTCCTGGGAGCACAACTGCCCGTTCAGCAGGTCGAAACGCACATCGGCGCGGTCCCCGAGGGCCCGGTGCAGCTCCTCCAGCAGATCGTCGGCCCGGTCGGCGTCGACGCTCTTGCGGTCCGCCGCCTCCAGGTCCCGCAGATACGACACCATCGTGGGGGTACGTGGCCGCTCCGGTGCGGGTTCCGGCTCCTCGTCGGACTCGCCGTGCCGCGCCTCGTACGCCAGGCGCATGATCTCCAGGGCCACTTCCACGGTGTTGTCCGGCAACAGGTCCGGGGCGCAGCGCGCCAGTTGCGCGAGGACCGTCATGCGCAGCTGCGGGTCGGCCGTGCGGTCGAGGACGTCCCGCAGGACGGGTCCGGCCTGGGAGCCGAGCGTCTCGGCGTGGTCGACGGCCAGGGTGCCGATGGCGCGCGCCAGGCCGTGGGCGGCCTCGGTGTCGGTCTCGACCGGCAACCGGTCACGCAGGACGGAGAACACCTTCGTGGGCTCCGCGTGCAGATGCGCGAGCGCGCCCGGCAGGGCGGCGCGCAGCTCGGCGTCGGGATCGTCGAGCAGTCCGAGGAAGAGGTCGGCACGCCCCCGGATCAGCCGCGAGGCGTCGAGGAACGGCTGGATCCACGCGGCGTCCTCCTCCTCGTCCTCGAAGAGGCCGCCCAGCTCCTCGGGGTCGGGTTCCTTCTCGCCCGCGATGCTGCGCAGCAGGCCGACGACGGCGTCCCGGTCGGCCACCGTGGGCGTCTCGACGAGCTCGAAGAGGAACGGGATGCAGGCGACCGTGCTGTCGTACACGTCGCCCTGGTGGTGCACCGCGCCGTACATGCCGTCCAGGGCGATGTCGCGGCGGGCCGGGTCGTCGGAGGCGAGGCCCCACAACAGGTCGGGCACGTCCGTGGCCGAGTCGGTGTAGGCGTGGCCCATCGACGCCCAGTCGACCTCATCGATCCCCGTGAACACACAGACCTCCCCGTCGGCAGCGGCGTACGGCTGCCGCTGATCACAGCATGCCGCACGCCGCTGACAACGGCTCAGGCGGATCCGGGTTGCCCGGACCTCCTCACAGCTCCTTGATCCGGATGTCCCGGTAGGAGATCACATCGGTCGTGCTGTGCACCTGGAGCCCGACGTACCCGGAGGCGAACCGCCGGCCGTCCGTGCCCGGGTCGTCCGAGCGCGGCGGATAGAACTCCTGGCCTCCGGTGTTGTCGAACTCGTTGATCAGTACGCCGTTGCGGTAGACCGAGTAGTGCTGGTCGACCACCCGGATCTCGTAGTCGTTCCAGGTGCCCTTCTGGGTGACGCCCGCACCGGCGAGGCCCACCCGGTCGAAGCCGTAGATCGAGCCCGTCTTGTACATGTCGCCGTCGGGCCGGTCGAGCACCTGCACCTCGTGCCCGTACTCGATGGCGACCCACTCGGGGCGCGACTCCTGCGGGTGGTCGTGGACCCAGGGGAAGCGCACGAACACACCGGAGTTGGCGTTGCCGGTGCCGGGTGCGTCGTCACGCCACTGGAGCTTCAGCGAGAAGTCGCCGTACTTGCGCTGCGGGAACCACAGCATGCCGAGCCCGCCGGTCGAGGTGCCGGAGGTGATCGACCCGTCCGTGTTCAGCCCGAACGAACCGCCGCCCACCTGCTCCCACTTGGCGAAGGACTCCGGCGAGCCGTCGAAGATCTTGCGGTAGCCCTCCGTCTGGCCCGGCTTGCCGATCCCGGACTGCTTGGCGGCCCTGTTGATCCTGTTGTACTCGCGCTGGTCGACGACCCCTTCCTTCAGGAGCCGGTCGAGGACGGTCCTGACGTGCTTGAGGAACAGCGCCTGGGACGTCCATTCCTTCTCGTCCTCGATCAACTCGTTGATGCGGCAGCGGTTTTCGGTGACCCGGTTCGGTACACCCGAGTCGACCGAACCGACGATCACCGTCGACCGCTCGTCGTACTCGGGGCAGTTCGGCGGGGGGACCCCGCCGCCCGGCGCGACGGTGAAGCTCACGGTCCGTGCCTCGGACGTGTTGCCGGCCTTGTCGCTCGCCCGGTACGCCACCGTGTGCGCCCCGACCCGGTCGACCACGACCGGTGCGGAGTAGGCCAGATAGGGGCCGCCGTCCAGCGAGTACTCGATCGCGGCGACACCCGAACCGCCCTCGTCCGTGGCGCTGACCGTCACCTTGGCGCTCTTCACGTACGCGCCGTCGGAGTTCTTGGTCCCGTCCACCGTCGCCCCGGTCACCGGCGGTGTCGTGTCCGACGCCGGTGGCGCGACCACGGTGAAGTCGACGCTCTTCTCGGCGGCCGTGTTGCCCGCCTTGTCGGTGGCCCGGTAGCGCACCTGGTGCGCACCGAGCGCGTGCACCATCACGGGGGCCGTGTACGGCTGCCAGCCGCCCGAGTCGACGGCGTACTCGATCGTGTTGACGCCGGAACCGGTGTCGGAGGCGGAGACCGTCACCGTCGCCATGTCGATGTAGGCTCCGGCGGCGTCGCGTTCCCCGCCGACCGTCGCCGAGGTCTCCGGCGCCGTGGTGTCGTCGGTCGGTGGCGCGACCACGGTGAAGTCGACGCTCTTCTCGGCGGCCGTGTTGCCCGCCTTGTCGACGGCACGGTAGCGGACCTTGTGGGTGCCGACCTGGTCGACGACCACGGGTGTGGTGTACGGCTGCCAGGCGCCCGCGTCACCGATCGCGTACTCGATCCGGTCGACGCCCGAACCGGCGTCGGTCGCGCTCACCGCGACCGTGGCCGAACCGACGTACGCACCCTCCGAGTTCTGCGCCCCGGTCACGGACGCCGAGGTGTCCGGCGCCGTGGTGTCCGAGCCGCCGCCCTCGGTGACCACGAGGATGCCCTGCATCCGCTCGTGACCCGGCATGGTGCAGAAGAAGCGGTAGCGGCCGGGAGTGAGTGTCACCTCGGCCGTGTGCCTGCCGCCCTGGTCGTCGTTCGGGTTGGCCAGGATGTTGAGCGGGACGTCGTTGTTGTACTCGGGATCGGACACGTCGAACGTCAGCGTGTGCGGCATCCCCGTGGTGTTGCCGGTCGCCGCGCTGTTCTCGAAGACGATCGTGCTGGGCCCCGCGACCGCGGTCTGCGGCACCGAGGCGTACTGGGTGATGTCGTCGCCCGCGGTCCAGGTGAGGACCTGGGCGGCGGCCGCCTTCGGTGCCTCGGACCGCCCGACGGCGGCCGTCACGGCCGCCGCGGACGTCGACGTCAGTCCGAGCACCATCAGCAGGGACGCCACCAGGGTCGTCCACAGACGTGCCGTTCTTCGTCGTGCGAACATCACTCCGCCTTCCTGGCCAGCCGGCCGGCCGCCGGAGTCGGACCGCCGCCGGTGTAAGTGACCTTCCACAGCGCCGACTTGGTGTCGGAGGTGAAGAAGCCGCGGCCGTAGTCGAGGACGTACAGCGCGCCGTCGGGTCCGAACTTCCAGTCCATGAGGTTCTTGATGCCGTCGTTGCCGATCGGCACGATCTTCTTCAGCGACTCCGAGTGCACGGGCAGGCCTCCGTCCCCGGCCGTCCTCGGGTCGGTGAGCACCGCGTTGCGGGGCTGGTCGGAGTCGTAGAAGTCGCCGACGAACCACTTGCCGTCCCAGTAGGCGGGCCACTTGCCGGAGTCGGCGATCGAGGCGTCGTACCGGTAGACGGGCCCGTCCATGGCCGCCTGGCCGCCGCCCTTGAGCCACGGCAGCAGATAGGTGGCTTCCTCCTGCTTGTACGACGGGACGCCGTTCGCGTCGCGCGGGTAGTCCGGCGCGCCGCCCTGGGGCGAGTACCAGATGTTGTTGCCGGTGACCGGCGGAAGGTTGACGAGCCCGTCGTTGTTCGGGGACTCGTTCTTCGGGTGGTCGCAGTCGTACCAGCCGAGCGGCTTGGTCGGATCGGGCAGGTTGCGGTCCCGGTAGGGCTGCTTGTTGCCCATGCAGTACGGCCAGCCGCGGTTGCTCGCCTTGGTGATGACGGCGAAGGTGTCGTACTTCGCCGGGCCCCATGTCGTCGACGGCGCCCCGGCGTCCGGGCCGACCCAGCCGGCGTACAGGGTGTCGGTCTTCTTGTCGACGGAGATCCTGGCGGGGTTCCTGACGCCCATCACGTAGATCTCGCCGCGCGTCTTGCCGCCGCCCTCCGCGGTCTCCTTGCCGGTGAAGAGGTTGCCTTCCGGCAGGGTGTACGTGCCGTCGGGCTCCGGGTGGATCCGCAGGATCTTGCCGTTGAGGTTGTTGGTGTTGCCCGCGGTGCGGCGGGCGTCCGCGAACGACACGCCCTTGTAGTTGGGCTCCGGGTTGTTGCCCGAGTAACCGTCGCTGAAGCGACTGGAGTTGTTGTCACCCGTCGCGATGTACAGGTTGCCCTTGGAGTCCCAGGCCATCCCGCCGCCCGCGTGGCAGCAGCTGTGGATCTGCACCGGCCACTTGAGGAGGACCTTCTCGCTGTTCAGGTCGAGCTTGTTCGTGGCGAGGTCGAGCGTGAACCGGGACACCCGGCGCTCGGCCATCTGGGTGTCGCGGTCGATCCGGGAATGGGGCGTGTAGTGCAGGTACACCCAGCCGTTCTGCTCGAAGCGCGGATCGAGCTCGATGCCGAGGAGCCCCTCCTCGACCTTGATCAGCTCGTCGCCGCCGCCCTTGTTGCCGAACACGGTGAGCGCGCCGGCCAGGGTGACCTTCTTGGTCTTCGGGTCGTAGACGTGGATCTCGCCCTTGCCCTTGCCGACGTCGGGGTTGTTCCAGTCGGTGATCACGGGCTGGGAGGAGTCGGCGCCACCGCGGCCGATGTAGAGGACGCGGCCGTCGGGTGCGGTGACCAGGCCGTGCGGCTCGCCGATCTGGTCGTTCTGGCCCGGCTGGTTGGGCTGGGTGAGCCGCTCCGCCTTGTAGTTGGAGTTGATCGCCGCCTTGCAGTCGGCCTGCGCCAGACGCGTCGTCCAGAGCAGGGCGCCGCGCAGGTGCGTGCGGAAGTCGGTCTCGTCGTACGACGAGACCGTGCCACCCATCCCGGTGTAGAAGGAGCGGCCCCCGTCGTAGTCCCGGCACCAGCTCACCGGGTGGTCCCAGCCGTTGGCCCCGGCACCGGGCCGGTACGTCGACTCGCGGACCCGGGCCACCGTGTGCACGTCGCCCGACGGGTTCTTGACCCAGTTGAGCCACTGGTCGGGGCGTTTCCACTGGACCGGCAGGTCCTTGGTCGCGGGGTTCTGCCGGTCGCCGACCTCGACGGTGGCACGCTGTACGTCCGTCGGGCTCGTACCGGCCGGGCGGGCCCCGATGAGCCCGGTGAACCAGTCCGAGTACGGCTCCGCGCGGGCCGCGTCGTGGATGCCGACGAATCCGCCGCCCGCCTCCATGTAGGCCTCGAGCCCGGCCTCCTGCTCGGGATCGAGCACGTCGCCGCCGCCGGTCAGGAAGACGACGGCGTTGTAGCGGCCCAGCTCGGTGTCGTCGGTGAAGACCGAGGCGTCGTCCGTCGTCTCGACCTTGAAGCGCTGTGCGGCCGGGCCGGACAGCCCGATCTTCTCGATCGCCTCGATGCCGGCGTTCACGACCGGTGACTCGTCCCCGGACGCCGCCGAACCGTAGAAGATCAGCACTCGCACATTTGCGCCGCCCGGGGGCGACTTGATGGACATCGTTGTCAGGGACGGGTCCGGGGCCGGGCGCGCGTTCGCGGCGGGCGCGGCGAGCACCCCCGCGGCGACGGCCCCGGCGGCCAGCGCCGACGCCCAGGCCCGGCGCCTGCTTCTGCGTCTTTTCGCGCTCAACCCTCTTAGGACTGATGGCTCTTGATGCGATGTGAGCCGCATGTGGTCATCCACTCCTCGTCGGTCACAGCAAACGCCAAGGAAGCTAGACCTCTTTTCGCGGCCCGCCAATAGGTATGACCGCGATTCAACGAACTTTGTCCTGAGTGTGGATAAACGACGATGGTGCGGCTACCGTCTCACAGGTTCGCCTCCGTAAATTCCGTACCAGGATGGGGAGTTCGGCATGGACCGACGCGGTTTCAACCGGCGGATGCTGCTCGGCGGGGCTGCGGTCGCGACCGCTGCGACATCGTTGTCGGCGGCTCCGCGAGCCGTGAGCGCCGCGGACGACGTGCGGACCGCTCCGGCCGGCGGCGAGGTCCGGCACATCAAGCTGTACGCGGAGAAACTCGCCGACGGACAGATGGGATACGGCCTGGAGAAGGGCAAGGCGTCGGTCCCGGGGCCGCTGATCGAACTCGACGAGGGCGACACCCTGCACATCGAGTTCGAGAACACCATGGACGTGCCGGCGAGCCTGCACGTCCACGGCCTCGACTACGAAGTCTCCAGCGACGGAACGAAGTTGAACAAGAGCGACGTCGAGCCGGGCGGCACCCGCACCTACACCTGGCGCACCCACGCACCCGGCCGCCGCAAGGACGGCACCTGGCGTCCCGGGAGCGCCGGCTACTGGCACTACCACGACCATGTGGTCGGCACGGAACACGGAACGGGCGGCATCCGCAAGGGCCTCTACGGTCCCGTGATCGTCCGCCGCAAGGGCGACATCCTCCCCGACCGGACCTTCACGATCGTCTTCAACGACATGACGATCAACAACAGACCCGCCCACTCCGGCCCCGACTTCGAGGCCACGGTGGGGGACCGCGTGGAGTTCGTCATGATCACGCACGGCGAGTACTACCACACGTTCCACATGCACGGTCATCGCTGGGCCGACAACCGCACGGGCCTGCTGACCGGCCCCGACGATCCGAGCCGGGTCGTCGACAACAAGATCGTCGGTCCCGCGGACTCCTTCGGCTTCCAGGTGATCGCGGGGGAGGGCGTCGGCGCCGGGGCCTGGATGTACCACTGCCACGTCCAGAGCCATTCCGACATGGGAATGGTGGGGTTGTTTCTGGTGAAGAAGACGGACGGGACCATCCCCGGGTACGACCCCCACGAGCACGCCGCGCACGAGCACTAGGAGACGCCGCGCACGGGATCCCGGACCGGGTCCGGCACAGTTCCTCGCCCACGAGGGTGCTCATCCCTGGAAGGCGTCGAGGTCGAACACCGTCCACTCCGTGAACGGCTCCTCCTGGACGTACACCCGCCGGCCCCGGGACACGAGCCGACGACGGCCGAGCGGGCCGCCGTCGGGGCGGACGAGCCGGGCCTCCTCGACGGCGACGAAGTCCTCGTGCGTGAGGCGGCCGACCACGAGCCGGTCGTGTGCGCCGCCGTAGCCGCCGACGAAGGCCGCCCGGCCGGCGTGCACGGCCAGTCCCTGCGCTCCCGAGACCTGGTTCGCGCGGGCTCTCGTCCCGCGTCCGGGAGCGATCTCCAGCAGGGCGAAGTCGGTGTAGGCGCAGGCCCATGCCGAACGAGCCCCTACGTTGAGCGCGTAGCAGTCGCTGATCTCACCACCGCCGTGCACCGGGCGGTACGACCACAAGGGCTCCCCGGTCTGGCTCCAGCGCCGCAGACCAGGCCGGGCGAGTTCGTCGTCCCCGTACACGCCCTCGTCGAAGTGACCCACCCACAGGTCACCGCTCTCGTCCGTGAGCAGATGCTCCACCGCGTCGCCCACGCGGAACGTCCACGAGGGGCGTCCCAGTGCGTCGAGGACCTGCACCTGCTCGTCGCCGGGGCGGCTGCGGGCGTCCGCGACCACGAACCCGCCGTCCGGGAGTGCGTCGAGCAGCGGGAACCGGGCGCGCAGCGGACCCAGCCGGGTCTCGTGGGGCCGGCCGTCCTCGACCGTGACGACCACGGCGTCGTACGGCTTGGCGCGACGCCCGGAGGGCGGTTCGCCGGACAGCAGCCAGTGGGCGCGACCGAAGGCGTCGACCGTACTGTGCAGGACGCTCAGGTCCCGGTGGGCGCGGGGAAGCCGGGCGTAGGGAGCCGGCGGGGTGGCCGGGCGGTCAGGCGTCATGGGCCTTTCTCATGGTCATGAGGCGATCCTCGGCCCGTCGCGGGCACGGGCGCAACCGGATTCGCGCGTGGCGACGCGTCCGGGCCCCGGTCGGGCGGATCGACATGGGGCGCGGGGGCGTTGGGCGCTTTGGACCGAGCGGCCACAGGCGTGTCGGGCACTTCGCCTCAGGCAGCTCCGCCTCGCGGCCGAGGCCGATTCGGGTGTGCTGTGGGGAGTCCGGAGTCCGGACGCGAGCCGATCCGAGTGATCGCGGAGCGCTCGCACCGAGTCGCGGCGGCGCGGTTATCCTGATCCGCAACCGCCGAGGAGGTGCCCAGAGGTGACCGGGACAGCGTCGCGCCCCACGCTGGAGGCCGTGGCCGAGCGGGCCGGGGTCTCCCGGGCCACCGTGTCACGCGTCGTGAACGGCGGTGACGGCGTGCGGGAGCCGCTCGCCGAGCGGGTGAGACGAGCCGTCGAAGAACTCGGGTACGTGCCGAACCAGGCCGCGCGCAGTCTCGTCACCCGGCGCCACGACGCCGTAGCCGTCGTGATCGCGGAACCGGAGACCAGGGTCTTCGCCGATCCCTTCTTCGCCCTCCAGCTCCGTGGCATCAGCAAGGAGTTGACCGCACACGACTCACAGCTCGTGCTGCTGCTCACCGAGGGCCGCGACGACCACGCTCGGGTCGGCCGCTATCTCGCCGGGGGACATGTCGACGGCGCCCTCGTCTTCTCGCTGCACCTCGACGACCCGCTGCCCGGCCTGATCCACGGCGCGGGCGTGCCCACGGTGTTCGGTGGCCGGCCCGGCTGGGGCGACGGTCCCCGTGACGCCGTGCCCGCCGTGTACGTCGACTGCGACAACCGGGGCGGAGCCCGCGAGGCCGTACGGCACCTCGTCGGCCTCGGGCGCACCCGGATCGCCCACATCACCGGTGCCCTCGACCAGACGTCGGCCGTCGACCGGCTGGACGGGTTCCGCGACGTCATGGCCGACGCCGGTCCGGAGCTCGTCGTGGAGGGCGACTTCACGCCCGCGGGCGGCGAGCGGGCGATGCGTGAACTGCTGGAACGCTGTCCCGACGTCGACGCCGTGTTCGCCGCGAACGACCTGACCGCCGCCGGGGCGTTGCGCGTCCTGCGCGAGCGTGGGCGGCGGGTGCCCGACGACGTGGCCGTGATCGGCTTCGACGACATGCTGGCGGTCGCCGAACAGACGGACCCGCCGCTGACGACGGTCCGTCAGGACATAGAGGGAATGGGCAGGTTGATGGCCCGGCTGCTGCTGCGCCGCATCGACCGCGGTGTCGCAGAGCCCGGCCCGGAGGACTCGTCCGGCGGCGTGGTCCTGCCGACCGCGCTGGTGCGACGGGCCTCCGCGTAGTCCTCGCGCGCATCCGGGCGACGGCCGCCTTCCGCGCCCTGCCGGACGTGGTGCGGCGTGCGGGCACCGCAGATCACCGCGCGGCACCGGTGACGGACCCCGCCACCGCAGGCGTCACCGCCGGTGCGGGCCCAGCTTCCGCAGCACGTCGTCGAGTTGGTCCGCCGTGAGCGGGGGCTCGGGCAGCGGCGCGGAGGCGGGCGAGGCGCGCAGCCCGTCGAGGAGCAGTGCGAGGGGGCGGCGCCACGCGTCCGGTGCCGTCGTCGCCAGCGCGGGGACGGCGCGGCCGAGCGCGGCCAGCGCGACGAGGAGGTCCTCGGTGCCGAGATCGCCGCGCACCGTGCCCTGTTCACGGCCTCGTCGCAGCAGTGCGTCCACCGTCTCCCGGTTGTGGGCGTGGACGGCCTCCAGCGTGGTGACGCCCTCCAGGCCGGTGGTCATCAGGTCGACGGCGCCGCGGTCGGCGGCCAGTCCCGCGAAGACGGATTCCATGTAGCCCACCAGCCCCGCCCAGGCGTCGGCAGCGGTGCGGGCCCGTTCGCCCGCCGCCATGGTGGCGGTGAGGGCGTCCTCGAACACCTCGTCGACGAGCGCCGCGCGACTCGGGAAGTGCCGGTAGAGGGTGGCGTTGCCGACGCCGGCCCGACGGGCGATCACGTCGAGCGGCGCGTCGAGGCCCTGCTCGGCGAAGAGTTCGCGCGCCGCCTCGACGAGCCGCTCCCGATTGCGCCGGGCGTCGCTGCGCCGTGTCGCACCGGGTCCCTTCCCGTCGACGGTCATGACCTCACCCTTCGTAGTACCGGGGAGCACTCCCCGGTACTGATGATATCGTCGAGAGGTGAAGTGGGGAGTGCTCCCCATTTCGGGCCGTGTTCCCTGCTTGAGGAGCACGGCCCGCATGGGGTGGACGAGGAGCGGTGATGGCGGACACGGCACTGGTGCTGGGCGGCGGCGGGGCGGTCGGCGGAGCATGGATGGCCGGTGTGCTCGCCGGACTCGCCGCGGCCGGAGTCGACGTGTCGGGCGCCGACACCGTCATCGGCACCTCCGCGGGCGCCGTCCACGCGGCCCGGCTCACCTCGGGCGTCGGCCCCGGCGAGCTGTACGGGGGGCAGCTCGCCGGAGCCGACCCCGTCGACGTCGGCGTCACCTGGGGACAGACGGCACGCTTCCTGTGGGCGGCGCTGGGTTCGCGCGATCCGCGGCGGTCGGTCCAGCGCCTCGGCAGGGCCGCGCTGACGGCGCGCACCGGCCCCGAGTCGGTGGTCCATGACACGGTGGGCACCCTGCTGGGCGACGTACGGCACTGGCCCGAGCGGGAGTTGAGGATCACGGCGGTCGACGCGCGGACCGGGAGTCTGGAGGTGTTCGACGCCTCCTCGGGACTGACGCTCCTCGACGCGGTCGCGGCGAGCTGCGCGGTGCCCGTGGTCTGGCCGCCGGTCACCGCGGGGGGCCGTCGCTGGATGGACGGCGGCAGCCGTTCGACAGCCAATCTCCACCTCGCCCGTGACCATCGGCGCGTCGTCGCGGTCGCCCCGATTCCGCGGGCGGTGGGCCCGCACCCGAGTGCCGCGCTCCAGGCAACCCAACTGGCGGGGCACGGCGTGCGCGTGAGCCTCCTGGTGCCGGACCGCGCCGCGCGCCGCGCGATGGGTCGCAACATGCTCGACGACTCCCGCCGCCCGGCCGCCGCCCGCGCCGGGCATGCCCAGGCCGTCGCACTCGCCGAATCCGTCGCCGAGGTGTGGTCCGGCTGACGTCGGTGGGTCGGTGGGTCGGTGGGTCGGTGGGTCGGTGGGTCGGTGGGTCGGTGGGTCGGTGGGTCGGTGGCCCCTCCGGGGCCGACCCGTCAGGCCCGGAGAGTCGTCGATGCGTCGGGCCCCGACGAACCCGCTCGCGGCACGCCGGAGCCGCCGGGGCCCGCCGGGATTCCCGACGCGGCCGTCACGTCTGCTGCGGAGCGCTCTTGATCACCGCGAAGCGTGCCCCGTACGGGTCCGCCAGCTTGGCCATGCGGCCCACGCCCTCCATGTCCGTCGCGGGCATGCGCACCTTGCCGCCGAGCTCCTGGGCCCTGCTCACCACGGCGTCCGTGTCCTCGACCTCGAAGTACGGCAGCCAGTACGCGCCGGACTCCGCCTCGGTGGGATCGTCGGCCAGCGGCATCATGCCACCGAACATCGCCTCCTCCTCGGTGCCCGCGGGGTTGATGCAGGTGTAGACGCCGCCCGGGTACGGCATCGCCGAGGTCTCCCATCCGAAGACCGAGTTGTAGAACGCGGCGGCGGCCGCGATGTCCGGCGTGTACAGCTCGACCCAGCACAGCGAGCCCGGATCGCCGGCCAGGTCGAGCCCCTTGGTCCGGGCCGGCTGCCAGAGGCCGAACGGCACGCCCGCCTTGTCGGCGAGGATCGCCATGTGGCCCTCGCCCATCACGTCCATGGGCTGCACGAGCACGGCGCCCTTGGACTGCTCGGCCGTCTTGGCCGTGGCCTCCGCGTCGGGGGTCTGGAAATAGACGGTCCAGGAGGGCGGGCCCTGTTCCGCGGTGGTCTGCATGCCGCCGGCCACGGTCTTCCCGTCGAGCTGGAAGAAGCCGTAGCCCCCGGCATCGGGCCCCGCCGACTGGAACCGCCAGCCGAAGAGGCCCTCGTAGAAGGAGATGGCGCCGTCGATGTCGGATGTGCCGACATCCAGCCAGTTCGGGGCGCCGGTGACGAAACGGGTGGTGAGCATCATGCCCTCCTTTGAGGGGTCCCGTTGCCTGCTCTGCCGAGTCTGGCACCGCCCACTGACAATCGCCGCCGGGACGCGCACGCCGGGCTCCGGGCGGCTCGCTCCAGCGCCGTGGAAGGCCCCTCGAAGTTCGTGCGGCCCACCGCCGGCCCCGCGCGCCGCCGTGCTCCTCGCGCCGTACGGGGCCATCATCGGAGGCCGCCGGGCGCCTTGGAACGCGTCGTTGATCCCGCGTTGATCGAACGTTTTTCGTCCCGCGGCACGATCATGCCCATGCACTTGGAAACGATCACCGCGGCCGACCTGGACTGGCAGGAGCAGGCCCTGTGCGCGCAGACCGGGGCCGACTTCTTCTTTCCCGAACCGGGCAGCTCGGTGCGCGAGGCGAAGCGCATCTGCGCGATGTGCGAGATGCGCCCCGCGTGCCTCGACTACGCGCTCAGCAACGACGAACGCTTCGGTGTCTGGGGAGGCCTCTCCGAGAAGGAGCGCCTCGGGCTCCGGCGCAACCGGGAGTGAACCGCGCCCCGTCCGTCGTGCGGACGCGCTCCCCGGTGCGCCGCCACTACGGTCGTTGCGCCTCCTCTTGTGAGACGCCGCTCCGCCCGGGCGTGATCAGAGGCCGGCCGCCAGCCGTTCGGCGTCCGTCAGCGGGGGAGCGTCCAACAGCGGCTCCTTCCGGCCGAGGAGGACACGGAAGAGCATGTCGGGGGCGAGGAGACGGGCCGGAGGCCGCTCCATGCTCATCACGTCGAGAAGCGCCCGCAGGGCGTGCGGGTTGCGTGCGCCGGCATCCACGGCGCGGTCGATGAAGGCA
The DNA here is from genome assembly GCF_055558435.1 of Streptomyces sp. NPDC025784. Taxonomy (NCBI): domain Bacteria; kingdom Bacillati; phylum Actinomycetota; class Actinomycetes; order Kitasatosporales; family Streptomycetaceae; genus Streptomyces; species Streptomyces sp. NPDC025784. The sequence continues at coordinate 365,457 of NZ_JBVHMN010000002.1, read as the reverse complement.
GCGGCCAAGCGCTCCGCCCTGCTGGGCGGCTCGTCGGTGGCGCCCGGGTAGAAGGCGTCCTGGCCCACGGCCAGATCCCACGCCTGACCCACGGGGCGTGCGGCACTGCGCTGAATCCGTCGTGCCGTCCCCGCGGCGGCCAGGTCGTGGTCCGCCAGCACCTGCCGGAGCGCGACGACGCTCTGCGCCGCGGCCGTCAGACCGTGCCCGTAGACGGGGTTGTACCCGGCGACGGCGTCCCCGAGCACGGCGAAGCCGGCCGGCCAGACCGGCATCTTCTCGAAGTAGCGCCGCCTGTTGGCCGTGCTCCGCGTGGTGACCACGTCGGAGAGGGGCTCGGCCTTCGCGAGGAGATCGCCGATGACGGGATGGGCCAGCAACTGGGCGAAGGCGACGAACTCCTCGGCGTCACGGCTGGGTTGGCCTCCCCTGGTGCCCGCCAGGGTGACGAGCCACTGGCCGTCCTCGATGGGCAGGATGATGCCGCCGCGGCCCGGCGGCCGCGTGGGGTCCGCCTGGACGTTGACGATGGGGAAGTCGTCCCCGGCGGCGGCCGGAGCCCGGTAGATCCGGCTCGCGTAGCCGACTCCGGCGTCGACGACCTTCTCCCGTACGGGCGGGAGACCGAGTTCCGTGAGCCAGGCCGGTGCGCGGCTGCCCCTGCCGCTCGCGTCGACGACCAGGTCCGCCGTGAGGGTCTCCTCGTGTCCGGGACCCCGTACGCGCGCCCCGGTCACGCGGTCGGCGCTGCCTTCGAGGCCGACGAGTTCGGTCCGTTCGCGCACGGTGAGCCCGGGCCGTCGGAGCACGGCGGCGCGGATCGTGGCGTCGAGCAGGTCCCGGCTGCACACGATGTTGACGTGGTGGGAGTTGCCGAACCGCCGGAACCACTGGCCGGAGGGCGCCTTGCTGACCATGCCGGACATGATCGGTACGCGCCGGGCGCCGCGGGCGATCAACTCCCCGGTGACGCCGGGCAGGAGGTCCTCCAGGGCCCGCACGCCGCCGGACCACAGCACATGGGCGTGCCGGGCCTGCGGAAGTCCCTTGCGCGGAGCGGGCTGTTCGGGCAGGACGTCGGTCTCGACGACCGTGACGTGCGCGAGGTCGGAGAGCACGGCGGCGGCGAGCATGCCGGTCGTCCCTCCTCCGATCACGAGCGCGGACGGCCGTGGACCGGACGTTCTCTCAGGCATTGGCGGAAGCACCCTCTCTGTCGGCCGTTCGGCCGTGAAGGCCCCTGGAAGGCAGTAAACGCCAGCAGGGGCGCAGGAGTTCGGAATGGTGCGGATGATGTCCGTCACGGTGACGGCCGTCGCGGGCGGAAGCGGGCGGACATCGCGCCGGCGGCAGGAGAGCCCGGGCGTGGCGGGCGGGGGAGGGGGTGCCGTCTCCGTGCCGTGCCGTCTCTCGCACGGCCGCGCCCGGGTACGGGAGGGTGTCGGATGTGCCGTCGTCTGCTCGGGCCATCGTCACCAGTCCCTTCGGTCCGTACCCGGCTCATGATCAGGCCGGAGAGGCCGTGCGCACATCGGGACGACCGACACCACGCGCACTTGTGGCTTTCCCGCGGGGCGCCATCGGGGCATTCGATGACGAACCGGTCTAGCCCCCTGGAGCCGCGTCGAGTCGACCGAGGCACCCGGCCCTTCCGCCGGATGTGCCAGGTCCCCCGCGCGGTCAGTCGGCGCGGACGGGGCCGACCGGATCGAGGAGCCGGCTCTCCGCCGCCGTCAGAGGCGGGCCCGCCAGGGGCCGTCGAAGCGGTCCGCAGGCGAGGGCGAACAGCATGTCGGGCCCACAGCAGACGCGTCGTGCCGGCCTCCATGGTCGTCACCTGCGTGAGCGTGTTCGCGACGTTCGAGGAGGCCGCGGCCGTCCTGGCCAGGCGCCCGGAGAGCCGGCTGATCATCCGGTCCGCCGGTGTGGGGCCTGCTCGGAGGCCCCCGGGTGGAAGACGTCGAGTGCCGTGGCGCTCGCCCAGGACGCGTCCGCCGGGCGTGCGACGGCGCGCTGCACACGCCGCCCCAGCCAGGTGCCGAAGACCCCGGACCGCCGCATGTCGTCGCGCAGCAGGCACGCCGCCGGCGCGGCGACGGACATCCCCTGCCCGTACACCGGGTTGTGGGTGGCGACGGCGTCGCCGAGGAGGACCAGGCCCTCGGGCCACTGCCGGGCCTGTTCGAAGCAGCGGGGCCATTGGCGGTGCCGCGGCTCGTGGACACCTCCGTGAGCGGTGTGGCCCACTCGATCTGCCGGCCGACCAGGGGGTGGCGCAGTCGCAGCGCGAAGGGCACGAAGTCCTCGGCGCGGGAGGTGGGTTCACCGCCCTGCGTGCCGTTGAGGCTGACGAGCCGGCGTCCGTCCTCGATGGGGACGAGGGCGGCCGCCTGTCCCGGGGCCGTGCCGTGGCCCGCCCGGACATTGACGACCGGGCAGCCGTCGGCATGGTCGGGTGCCCGGAAGACGCGGTTGCCGCGAGCATGCCGGTCAGGCCTCCGCCGATCACGGTGGCACGACGCACATCGTCCACTCCCTTGGCCGGGTCGGTCATGGGCCGTGCCGGGCGGTGCGGCGCGACGGACCCGCCGCGTCTCCTTCAGTGAGCGGACCTTGAGGGCCAGGAGCAGAACGACGAGCAGCACGCCAGGGACGCGGACCAGCACGCCGCTGTCCACCGCCTACCGGCCCTCCGGGGTGAAGGCCGGGCGGTCCGGGCCCAGGACGCCGGGCGTCGGCGGGACGCCCGGCACCGGCAAGTCGTCCGGCTCGGACGGGACACCGGAGCGAGGCGGGTCGGACAGGACACCGGTACCGGATGGGTCGTGCCGATTCCTGAGGTCATGTGGGGGACTTCTCGCCATCCTTGACGGAGAGGGGTGACGACTTCGCGGCGTCGGAACGCACCGCCGCGACGACGGGTGAGGTCCGCAGCGTGCGCGAGACGCCCAGCAGGGACGCGCGCACCGCCGCGACGGCGGAGTCGCCGGGGACGAGCGGGGTCTCCGCGCGGTCGATGCGGGTGGCCTGGGCCGCCGCCGAGACCATGGCGGCGAGGCCCACGAGATCGGCTTCCGCCCGGCTGCTCCCGGCGGCCTCGGCGGTCGACCGCGCGCACGCCCGGACCGCGTCGTCGAGGTGGGGCCGTACGAGGCTCAGCCCGTCCTGGATGCCCGCCTCACGCCGTGTCAGGTGCACGTGCGGAGAGGCGTACCAGGGGATGGGCGCGGCGAGCGACGAGCGGGGCGAAGCGCTGCTGAGTTCGCTCCACAGCGGCCCGAGCCGGCGGTACGCGGCGAGGGCACGTCCGACCGCCGCCGTCCTGGGCCCGATCAGCGGCAGCAGGAACCCGACGGTGGCGCAGGGCGCGGCCAGAGCCGAGAAGAGCGGGGAGAGAGTGGTGCTGAGCATGTCCCAGTCCTGGCCGCTCCAGTGGGCGGCCACCGCCGCGAGCTTGAGCGAGCTGAACGAGAGGTTCAGCAGCCAGCCGAGACACAGGGTCCACAGGCCCGCGCGCAGCCACCCGTGGACCTGGAGGGCCCAGCGCCAGCACAGCACGGTGGTGACGAGGGCGGCGGTCATGTGCGCCAGCAGGTACAGCAGGATCATCTCGCCGATGAACGGCGCCGACGCGTAGTACGTGTCGAAGTCGGTACGGCGTTCCACCGGGGCGTCGCCGAGCAGGAACAGGGCGACCAGAGCGGTGATGACCAGCATGTAGCCGATCCGCCAGCGCCGGGAGACGCGTTGGACGTACTCGGGCGGACCACCGCGCCAGTGGACGATGAGCAGCAGGCAGGAGGCGCTGAACGCGCTGATGATGACGTACACCAGCAGGCTGGAGGCGTTCGGCACACCGCTGATGCGGTTCACGGCGGCGATGGTCGGGGGAGCCGCGAAGACGAAACCGGCGCCGCCCAGTGCGATGACCAGGCAGACGGTCCGTACGAGCGGGTCGCGCCAGGCCTTCAGCAGCGCCGGGAGCTTGACGGCCAGGCACAGCCACAGAGCGGCTGCCGGTATGTAGTAGTCCGAGGAGTCCACGGCTCAGACCTTCCGGCGCCGGTTGCCCAGTGATGCGCTGATGCGCCCGGCGATCTCACCGCGGTCGGGGGGCGTGCCGTCGGGCTCTCCCTCCAGCCAGACGCGGAACCGGGTGACCGCCAGCAGCCCGAACTTCTCCGCGGCGGCTTCCTCGCGGTGGTCGAACTCGGTGCGCGCCGCCACCCTGCGCACCGTCTCGTCGAGCCGGGGCAGGTCGGCGCGCGCCGGGAGGAGTCCGCCGGCCACGGTCCCGCCCGGGACGTGATGGCCGCAGGCGCCGTCCAGCATGTGCCAGACCTCGTGGAAGAAGATGGCCAGCCTGTGCAGCGGGGTGGCCCGCTTGTCGACCACGATGACGTCCCGGTCCGGCAGGTCGAGCCACAGGCCGCTGGCCGTGCGGTACGGGAACTCCTCCTGGAGGAGCACGAGTTCCCGGCCCGTCCGCCTGCTCACCAGATCGACCAGGGCGACGAACAGATCATCCGGCTCCGCCGGCACCGGCAGACCGAGGTCGTCGACGAGCCCGTCGATGAGGCGACGCATGACCTTCGCTTTGCGCACTGTCCTCCCCAAGAACCTCACGTGCGGGCACTCCTCGGCGACGTGCCGGAGTTCCTCGCGCTGTGCCTGCCGACGTCCGCAGAACTGTGCACACCGATGACGGCCCCACCCCTGACGCCCGTCGCGTCAGCTTATGGCCGACGCCCACGGCCGGCGGGCCCGAGGGCGGTCAGCCAGCAGGCTATGCCACATCCGACCTCACTCTGCAGGGGAATTGGCCCGAAGGGAACATCCTGGGGGGTACCGTGATGGTGATCAAAACTGACAAAAGCTGACCCATGCGACGAGGGGACGGGTGGCCCGCTGGCTGAATCCTGTCGTGCCGCCCCGGTGCACGGGACAGCGTCGGGAAGACAGCCCGGAGCCTGTGCGGCCGTCCTCGGACGCGTTCAAAAGGGCACGGCACGGCGCCGGGCCCGCGGGGCGGACAAGCGCGCTCACAGGTGTGCTGTCCGGGCGCCGCTGTGGTTAGGATCCGGAGGGCGCGCCCGGACGTCGAGCAGAGGCAGACTCGCCGCCTTGGCAAGGCGGATACGCCGGTTCGAATCCGGTCGTCCGGGCGACGTCCTCCGCCATGGGCCGCCGCGCCGGGCCCGCGGACACGACCGGGGACGGGGCAGTCCCCGGAAGGGGACGAGCGCGCACGGGGTCCTGTAGAGCAGAGGCAGACTCGCCGCCTTGCCAAGGCGGATACGCCGGTTCGAATCCGGCCGGGACCACACGGAACACGCAGGACACGCGGGGCGGGAGCACATGGGCGGCGGGATCACCGACGAGGAACTGGCGGCGTTCCACCGCACCGTCGGGCGGCTGCGCGCGCTGCCCGTCGACGATCCGGTGCGGCTGCGGGCCGAACAGGTCGCCGCCTCCTTCGCCCGTGACGGCCGCACCCGGCGACGGAAGGCGCGCGGCGCCGAACTGTCCGCCGCCGACGCCGCCGCGATGGCCGCCACCGCGACGGGCGCGCTCGACCGCAGGGAGGACGCGCCGCTCATCACGGACGGCTCGGCCGGTGTCTTCGTCCGGCCCCGTGCCTGCTACGTCTGCAAGACGTCCTATCGACAGGTCGACTCCTTCTACCACCGGCTCTGCCCGGACTGCGCCCTCGACAACACCGCCCGGCGCGCGCTCGGCACCGACCTGAGCGGCCGTCGTGCCCTGCTCACCGGAGGCAGGGTGAAGATCGGCTTCCAGTTGGCCCTGATGATGCTGCGCGACGGAGCCGAACTCCTGGTCACCAGCCGCTTTCCGCATGACACGGTGCGCCGCTTCCGGGCCGAACCGGGCAGCAGCGCATGGTTCGACCGGCTCACCGTGCTGGCCGTCGACCTTCGTGACCCACGACAGGTCCTCGGCCTGTGCGAACAGCTCGGGCAGGAGGGCGAGCCGCTCGACATCCTGGTGAACAACGCCGCGCAGACGGTACGCCGTCCCCCCGAGTCCTACGCGCTGCTGGCGGCCGGGGAGCACCCCGGGCTGCCCGAGGGCGTCCGCGCGGCACCGGGCTTCACACCGATGGCGGCCCTGGAGGGCGGCCCGTCGGCCCTTCCGGTGATCCTGCGCGAGGCCGACGAGGCCGGGCTCCTTCCCGATCCCTCGCCCGACAACTCCTGGTCCGCGCGGCTGGGCGAACTCGATCCGGCCGAGGTCCTGGAGACGCAACTGGTCAACGCGCTCGCCCCGGCGCTGCTCTGCGACCGGCTGCTGCCCCTGCTGCTCGCCTCGCCGCACCCCCGCCGCTACGTCGTCAACGTGACCGCCGTCGAGGGCCGTTTCGCCGTCCGCAACAAGACGGCGGGCCATCCGCACACGAACATGGCGAAGGCTGCCCTGAACATGCTCACCCGCACCAGCGCCGCCGAACTGGCCGAGCAGGGCGTGCACATGTGCGCCGTGGACACCGGCTGGATCACCGACGAGAACCCCGCCCCCAAGAAGGAACGCATGGCGGGGGCGGGCTTCCGTACACCGCTGGACATCGTGGACGGCGCGGCCCGGGTGTACGACCCGATCGTGCGCGGTGAGGCCGGCGCGCCCGTGTCCGGGGTGTTCCTGAAGGACTACCGGGAGGCGGAGTGGTGAGCACCGGCCGGACCGGTGCTCAGCGGCTCATCGACACGAATATCCCCGTCCAGAACCGCTGTTGATCCGCCGTCGCCCCGACCAGGTAGGTGGCGCGCAGCTTCGGCGGCAGGAGCGGCACCAGCCGGGCCACCACCGCGCGGTGCTTCTTCAACTGCGACAGCTCGGCGTTGGCGAGGATCTGGTGGACGACGTCGCTGTCGTCGGCCCCCTCGTCCGAGCGGTCCGCCGCGCGGCGCAGCCGGGCCTCCCAGGCGTCCGCCTCGCGCGCGAGCTCCCGCAGACCGGTCACCGGGCGTCCGCGCAGCCGGTCCACGAGCGCCGTCAGCGGCACGGGCGCGTACTCGCCGTCGCCGAGGTAGACCGTCGCCATCTCCAACGGCAGTCCGTGCCGGTGCAGTTTGACGAGCCGCTCCAGGGTCCGCTTGGTGATCCAGGCGCGGCCTTCGTCGTCGATGTCGTGCTTCCACCACTCCAGGACGGTCTCGGCGTCGGCGCCGTAGCGGGCGAGCAGCCACTCGTTGGCCGGGATGTCCTCGGGCTCCACCGTCAGCGAGACCGTGAACCGGCTCGCCTGCGCGATGTTGTTGCGGGAGACCAGGAGCTTGCGGCCCAGGTGGTACGGCGGATTCTGGACCGCGATCTGGGCCCGCAGATTCTCGATCCGGCGCCCCGCGAGCGACCACTCCTGGGTGATCTCCATCAGCTTGGCGAACGCCGCCTTGTCCTTGGGGCGGTTGTATTCGTCCCAGACGACGGCCTTCGGCTCGGGACCGGTGAAGTTCGCGGCGAGGAGGCTGTCCAGGGTGCCGTCCGCGGACGGCACCGGCGCGCACAGGTCCTCGACATTGGTCACGGGCAGGGAGAAGTACAGCGGCTCCCGGCCCAGCCCCTCGCGCACCGTCTCCCGGACGAGCTCCGTCTTGCCGCAGCCCGGCGGGCCCTGGAGCAGCACGGTCCAGCGGTTGCGCAGCGCCGCCCGCACCACCTGACGCACGGGGTCGGGGAGCGTGGACGGGTTGGACACACCGACGTACTCGGCGATCCGGTTCAGGATCTCCGCCGTGCGGTTCTGGCCCGGGGTGCCGTCGGCGCGCGGCTCGACGAGGCGCAGCCGCTCGCCCCCCACCAGCGGCAGGGCCCAGCGGAGCGGGAACCCCTCCTCGGCACAGGCCAGGACGTGGTCCAGGGTGCGCGGCGACAGCGATTCCCGCAGCGCGGGGGACAAGGACGCCCAGAGGGAGAAGACCGGAGCCAGGTCCCAGGCCCGGTACTTGGCCGCGAGATGGCGCCGCCACGACGTGTCGTTCGCGGTGATCCGCATGGTGACCATGCGGTCCAGCAGCGCGAGGTCGCTGCGCCGCGCCGAAGTCTCCGCCAGCGATTCGTTGTCCGTGAGGAAGACGCCGACGCAGCCCAGGGCACGCAGATCGTGCTCGCCGAGCGTCCAGTTGCAGGCGATCTGCATCAGCTGCGACTGGATCGTCTCACCGGCCTGGAGCGAGTCGTCGATGAGCAGCACGAAAGGTGTGCCGGGCTTGAGCTGGCTCATCACCAGCTGCCGCAGCACCAGTTCGCCGGTGTGCGGGTCCCGCACCGGCGCGTTGACGAGGAGGTCGTCCGGGGTGAGGTTCGCCGCGGGCACGTAGACCAGCGTCGCGTCCGGGTGGGCGCGCGCGATGTGCGAGAAGAAGGTCGCCGTCTTCCCGATGCCGTGCTCGCCGAAGATCTGGCCCGTCTGCCCCATGTCGATCATCGCGTCGATGAACGCCTCCAGGCGCGAGGGCGAGGGCGAGGATGAGGGCGAGGATGAGGGTGAAGGCGTGGGCGCGGGCACGCCGGGGTCCGCGGGAGCCGGCACGGCCGAGCGCGCGGGCACGGTGCGGTCGGTGGAGCCGGGGTCGGGATTGGTGGCGGTCGTCATCAGTCCTGGTCCTGTGCTGGTGGGTTACCACGATCCGGTCGTGACGCGATGGCAGGCCATCGCGGGGGTGTGGCTGTCCGGCCACTCGCTGCCGCCCTCGGTGATCAGCCAGATCCACTTGTCGGGCTCGGCGGGCGTGATCGGCGGCGCGTACCCGTCGGTCAGCATCACCACGGCGTCCGGGCGGTCCTCGAAGCGCCGTCCGCCGACCTCGGTGCGGCCCTCCACGTAGTCCACGACGGCCTGGAAGCTGGTGCCGCCTCCGCCGTGCACGCGGCCGCCCGGCTCGAAGGGCATGACCACCGCGTCGAAGGACAGCCAGTACGCCTCGACCCCGTCGATCCTGCCGACGAGGTCGGTGAGCCACTCGACCACGCGGTCGGGCATGGAGCCCGACGTGTCGTAGGCGATGACGAGCACCTTGTCGCGGACCGGCCCGCGCCGCGACAGCATCGGGTCCTGACCGAGCGCGGCGAGCAGCGCACCGCGCTTCTTCGGGTACACCAGCCGCTCGCCGTCGCGGAGTCTGGAGCCGAGCACGTCGACCAGCCAGCGCTGCCACCAGTCGATCTTCCGTGTCGCGACGGTCTCGCCGCGCAGCACACCGGCGCCGAGTCGCCCCCAGATCCTCGCGGTCCGCGCCGAGCCGTCCTCGGTGCGGCCCATCAGGTCCAGCAGTTCCTGCTCGGCGCCCGCATGACCGCGGCGCGCCGCGAGCAGCGCGTTGAGCAGTGCCGACGAGGCCACTTCGTCGACGGTCTCCTGGTCGGCGGGCACCGCGCACTCCAGGTGGATGCACGACGACGGTGCCAGGGCGGGCGGTTGCCGCATGCGCTTCAGCTCGCCGTACACCGTCATGTCGGTCCGGGTGAAGTCCTCGTACGAGACCGGCTCCAGCTCCTGCGCGAGCAGGTCCGCCCGGTACGACTCGTGCACCGCGCGCGGGTCGACGCCGGTCGGCCGGCCGTCCAGGAGGGGCAGACCGGGGCTGCCGAGCCGCACCAGCGCCACATGGTTGACCGACACCTCGGTGGCCACCTCGAACACGGGGTCGGCCCGCAGCTCGGGACCGGCGAAGAGATGGCGCTGCATCAGATGGCGGGCCTCGTGGAAGAGGACGAACTTCACGCCGTCCAGGCCGAGCCGGACGAAGAAGTCAGGGTTGTACAGCAGCAGGCACGAGCCGTCCCCGGAGGCCACCACGGCCGCGGTGTCCACCGCCGTCGTGGCCAGCTGGTGGTGGCATTTCGCGTACAGCCAGGAGGCGACCGCCGACTCCGTCAGCCCGAAGTCCAACAGGGCGGCCTCCTTGAGCCGCCGTGCCTCCGCGACGGTCTCGGCGTCGGCCGGCCGGAACCGTTCCAGTGCCCTGCGGTCGGCCAGGTCGACGACCGGCCGCCGCCCGCGCTCTCCGTACGTCATACCCGCCCCCGTGTCCGATCTTCCCCCGTGCCTCCTTGGTACCAGGTCCCGCTGACACAGGGCCAAGGCATTAGGCTCGGCGCCAAGGGCGGGGCCGTAGCGCAGAGGCAGGCGCACTGGTCTCCAAAACCGGAACACGCCGGTTCGAATCCGGCCGCCCCGCCCCCCTTTTCTTAGGCCCGCCGACACCCGCGGCCCACCCGCTCACCCGCCGGTCCGCCCGCGTGTCACGTCCGTCGGGACCCGCCCGGCCGGGCCCGGTTCAGGCGATGGCGCCGGCCATGACGACCAGTTCGGGAACGGTCCCGTGGTAGTTCCCCACCAGCTGCGCCAGGACCGCCCAGGCGTCGTCACGGCCGCCCAGATGGTCCCGCACGAGCGGCCGGAGAGCGTCCTCGGCCTCACGAAGGCGCGTCGGGAACAGCGTCCGGCCCAGGGAGAGCACCCGCAGGACCCGCTCCGCCGGGCGCCACTCGGTCGCGTACCGCGCCGGTCCGTCGATGACACCGGCCTGCTTGAGCCGGTGGGTGAACTTGGCGTGCGAACCGAACCGGGCACGCAACTCCGGCGGGCAGTCGGGACGTACGGAGAGGGCCCAGCGTGTGTAGCCCGGCAGCGGGCGCTCCGCGTCCGCCGTGGCGACCGCCTGCCAGCCGGGGGTGCCGAGGACCATGGAGGCGGCCTGCCTGGCCGGCTTCATCGAGGTGGCCGCGCGCAGCGCGCCGACGAGACCGAACAGGCTGAAGGATTCGGGTACCGGGGGTTCCTTGTCCCGGCTCAACGGCTCGGCCACGCCTACGGCCTGGGTGCGGCCGGGGCCGTGCGGTATCCCGTGCACGATCGCCCGGCGCATCGCGTCGTCCGCCGAGACGTGCCGCCACACGACGGCGTTGAGTTCCGGGTCGTCCTCCTGGAGGACCCACAGCAGCACGGAGGAGGGGACGGGTGTCTGCGTCCACCAGGAGTGGTGGGCGCGCAGCGCGCTGAGGGACCCCCAGCCCGGTGTGGCCTGCGGAGTGGCGGGCTGCGGGCGGCCGGTCCGTCGCCGCACCCGTGCGGCGTCCTCGTCCTCGATCAGCCCCAGCAGGAACCCGACCCGCCCGTCCGGCGTGCTGTCGTCATGCATGGCCGCATGATGCCCGAGGCACGCACGCGTCCGCACCGGAAAAAGTACGGCTCACGGCCGTGCCGGGGCACGGCCGTGAGCCAGGAGTCCGCGGGAGCGGAAGGCGTCAGCCCGCTGCCCGGGCCGCCATGCGGGCCTTGCGGGCGGCGAGCTTCTCGTCGAACTTCGCGGCCTCCGCGTCAAGGCCGCCCAGGAAGAAGCCGAGCTCCTCCTGGGCCTGCAGGCCCTCGGGGCCGAGGCCGTCGATCTCCAGGACCTTCAGGTGGCGCAGCACGGGCTGGAGCACGTCGTCGTGGTGGATGCGCAGGTTGTAGACCTCGCCGATGGCCATCTGGGCGGCGGCGCGCTCGAAGCCGGGCATGCCGTGACCGGGCATCCGGAAGTTGACGACGACGTCGCGCACGGCCTGCATGGTCAGGTCGGGGGCCAGCTGGAACGCGGCCTTCAGCAGGTTGCGGTAGAAGACCATGTGCAGGTTCTCGTCCGTCGCGATGCGCGCGAGCATGCGGTCGCAGACGGGGTCGCCCGACTGGTGACCGGTGTTGCGGTGCGAGATGCGGGTCGCCAGCTCCTGGAAGGCGACGTACGCGACGGAGTGCAGCATCGAGTGGCGGTTGTCCGACTCGAAGCCCTCGCTCATGTGCGCCATGCGGAACGCCTCGAGCTTGTCGGGGTCGACGGCGCGCGAGGCGAGCAGGTAGTCGCGCATCACGATGCCGTGCCGGCCCTCCTCGGCCGTCCAGCGGTGCACCCAGGTGCCCCAGGCGCCGTCGCGGCCGAAGAGCGTGGCGATCTCGTGGTGGTAGCTCGGCAGGTTGTCCTCGGTGAGGAGGTTGACGACGAGGGCGATCCTGCCGATCTCGGTGACCTTGGACTGCTCCTTGTCCCAGGCCTCGCCGTCCTCGAAGATGCCGGGGAAGTTACGGGCGTCGCTGAAGGGCACGTACTCGTGCGGCATCCAGTCCTTGGCCACCTTGAGGTGGCGGTTGAGCTCGGTTTCGACCACTTCCTCCAGCGCGTACAGCAGGCGGGCGTCGGTCCAGGCGGCCGACGGGCTTGCGAGGTGGGGAGAAGTGATCGTCACGGGTGCTCCAGGGGGACGTGTACAACGAGCGGGGACGGAACCTACGGCATCGTAGGCTACGACTCCGTAGGTTACGAAGCCGTAGGTTAAGTTCGTCGTAAAGACCGCTGATCAGCGGGGGTACCCCCGAGGGGTGGACGCTCCTCGGCGTATGCCCGAACCGTTCCGGATGTCCAGGTCCCGGCGGCGGCAGGGTGTCCTGTTCACCCGTCAGGCGTACAGCCCCCGAAGTCGCACCGAGAGACATGTCACACAGCCTTCGAGCTTCTCGAACTCGCTGATGTCGACGAGGACCGGTTCGTGGCCGAGGCCGGCGAACAGCTCCGCGGTCTTCGGGGCGCTCGCCGCCATGAGCAGTTTGCCGCCGCCCAGGAGCACGACGTGCGCGCCCGACTCCTCCGGCACCGGCATGAAACGGGGGAAAAGTGACGGCGTGTCCACCAGGGGCTCGTACCCGATCACCGTCCCGTCCGGCAGTGCGGTGACCGCCGACTTCAGGTGCAGCACCTTGCTCACGGGTACGGCGACCACGCGCGCGCCGAGCGGTTCGAAGGCGGCCCGCAGCTGCTGGAGTCCGGCCGCGTTGGTGCGCCCGCCGCGGCCCACGTACACCGTGTCGCCGACTTTGAGGACGTCACCGCCGTCGAGGGTGCCCGGTTCCCAGATCCAGTTCACCGAGCAGCCCAGGCGGGCCACGGCCTCCTCGACCCCGGCGGTCTCGCCGCGCCGGGACTCGGCGCCCGGACGGGAGATCAGGGCGACGTTGCGACAGACGACCACGGCGTCCTCGACGAACACGGAGTCCGGGCAGTCGTCGGCCGGGTCCACCTCCACGGTCTCCCAGCCGTGCGTGCGCAGGGCCTCCGCGTAGGCCTCCCACTGCTCGACCGCGAGATCGACGTCCACCTCCGTGCGCTCGACGTGCGTCACCAGGCCCTCGGCCAGGCGAGGGCTGGGTCGGCGGATCAGAGCTTTCTGGCTCGGCACGTGGGGTCTCCGAATCGGCAGGGGGTGTCGGCGCTCATCATGCAGCGCCGGTCCGGCGGCACGAAACCCCTTGACATCTGGCCGGTCCGCCCCCATGTCCGGCCCGGTCGGCCTCCTCGCCCGGCCCGGTGGGCTGCGTCGCCGGCCCGGCCCCCGCGGACGCCGTCAGCCGGTCTCCCCCCGTTCGTCCGGTTCCGCCCCGACGGAGTACCCGACGGAATCCGGTGCGATCTCCTTCAGCTCGCCTCCCTCCAGCAGCAGCCAGCGGGTGATCCCGACCGACTCCAGGAACGGCATGTCGTGGCTCGCCACGATCAGGGCGCCCTCGTAGGACTCCAGAGCTGTCGTGAGCTGCCGGACGCTCGCCATGTCGAGGTTGTTCGTCGGTTCGTCGAGCATCAGCAGCTGCGGGGCCGGCTCGGCCAGCATCAGGGCCGCGAGCGCGGCCCGGAAACGCTCGCCGCCGGAGAGCGTCGACGCGAGCTGGTCGGCCTTGGCCCCCCGGAACAGGAACCGGGCCAGCCGCGCCCGGATCCGGTTGTTGGTCGCGGCCGGCGCGTAGCGGGCCACGTTCTCGGCGACCGTCCGCTCGTCGTCGAGCACGTCCAGGCGCTGGGGCAGGAACCGCAGCGGCACATGGGCGCGCGCCTCTCCGGACACCGCGTCCAGCTCCCCGGCGATCGTCCGCAGCAGCGTCGTCTTGCCCGAGCCGTTGCGTCCGATCAGCGCGATCCGCTCCGGCCCGCGCAGGTCGAGCCCGCCGACGACCCGCGCGCCGTACCGCATGTCCAGGTCCTGGAGGGTCAGTACGCCGCGGCCCGGCGGCACGGCCGTGTACGGCAGGTCGACGCGGATCTCGTCGTCGTCCCGTACGGCCTCCACCGCCTCGTCGAGACGCCCCTTCGCCTCCGTGAGCCGCTCCTCGTGCATGATGCGGTGCTTGCCCGCGGACTCCTGCGCCGCCCGCCTGCGCGCACCCATCACGATCTTCGGCTCGCGCTTCTGCTCGAACATCTTCTGGCCGTACCGCTTGCGGCGGGCCAACTTGACCTGAGCGTCAACGAGTTCACGCTTCTGCTTCTTCACGTCGGCCTCGGCGACGCGCACCATGCGCTCCGCCGCCTCCTGTTCGCCGGCGAGCACCGCCTCGTAGGCGGAGAAGTTCCCGCCGTACCAGGTGACCTCTCCGGACCGCAGATCGGCGATCTGGTCGACCAGTTCGAGGAGTTCCCGGTCGTGGCTGACCACCACCATCACCCCCGACCAGGCCTCGACGGCCGCGTAGAGCCGCCGTCGTGCGTACAAATCGAGATTGTTGGTGGGCTCGTCGAGCAGCAGGACGTCGGGGCGGCGCAGCAGCAGCGCGGCCAGTCGCAGCAGCACCGACTCGCCGCCCGAGACCTCGCCGATCGTGCGGTCCAACCCGATGTGGCCGAGCCCGAGTTCACCGAGGGTCGCGTGAGCGCGCTCCTCGACGTCCCAGTCGTCGCCCACGGTGTCGAAGTGTTCCTCCGCCACGTCGCCCGCCTCGATGGCGTGCAGCGCGGCGCGGATCCCGGCGATGCCGAGCGCCTCGTCCACCCGCAGGCGGGTGTCGAGGGTGACGTTCTGCGGCAGATGGCCCACCTCGCCCGCGATCCGGACGGTGCCGTCCGTGGGGGAGAGCTGCTGGGCGATCAGCTTCAACAGGGTCGACTTCCCTGACCCGTTGACACCGACGAGACCCGTCCTGCCCGGGCCGAAGGCGACCTGGAGCCCGTCGAAGACGGTGGTGCCGTCGGGCCAGGCGAAGGAGAGGGAGGTACAGGTGATGGAAGCGGGGAAGGTAGACATGAGGGCCTCGCGGTTGCTGGATGCGGTCGTGGGTACGCGTGGGGACACCGCGAGGTGACGACGATCCGGTTCGGAGGGAGCCCCGCTCAGGAGAGATCAGGGAAGGTCCGGTACCGGAGGACGGCTCGTACGCCGAGGTCGCACGCTGCGCACACGAATGCCGACAGGAAGCGGCTGTGTGTGACGCGGTGTCTCAGACCTCAGACGAGCAACGTCCTTCTCCATTCGACGGCAACAGAACCGCTGTACACCGTAGGGGCGGCCGCGGACGCTGTCAAAGGATTAACGTCGCCCCGACGAACCCAGGGAGATTCCGTGCGAAACGGCCCCCTCTCGCTGCCCGCCCGGCTCTACCTGCTCGCCCAGGACCCCGGGGAACCGGGCCTCGGCGACGCGCCCGGTCTCGACCGCCTGGTACGCGCCGGCGCCCTCGCCGACCTCGCCGGGCGGGGACTGCTCGTCGACGACGGCGGCATCGTCACCCCCGCCGACGCCGACTCCCGCACCGGGGACACCGTCCTCGACGAGCTCCTCGAACTCGTCGCGGAGTCCCGCCCGCGGACATGGCGCGAGTGGGTCTCGTCGCGGGCACGCCTCACCCTGGACGCCGTGCGCGCGCAGCTCGCGGCCGAGGGATATCTGCGGGCGGAGCGAAGACGGGTCCTCGGCCTCTTCTCCTCGGTGGACTACGGGCTGGAGCGGGTTCCCGCCGTGGAGGCGCTGCACGCCCGCGCCCGGCAGGTGCTGGCGGGCCCGCTGCCCGCGGCCGAGGTCCCCGGCCGTGACGCGGCACTCGTCGTCCTCGCCGCCGCGGCCGGGCTGCGCACACCGGCGCCGCCGGACGGCCGGCAGGTCCCCTCGGGCCGCGTGGACGAACTGGCCGACCGCGCCGGCGCCGGGACACCGTCCCTGATGAAGGCCGTCCGGGAGGTCCGTGACGCGCTGGCCGTCGCGTCGCCGGCGCCCGGACGCTGAGGCGGCCGTACGCTCCCGGCGCCCGGACTCCAGCCCTCACGTACATGTCGAATTCCTGCCAGCTCCTCTGCAGCGCCCCGTGTTTGAGTTGCCGTCATGACGAACACGAATCTCACCGGTGCGCGGCTCGGTTCCTTGCGCGAGACCGCCGCGGCCTTTCGCGCCCTGCACGTGCCCGGTCGTCCGCTCGTCCTGCCGAACGCCTGGGACGCGGCGAGTGCCCGGATCGTCGAGGAGGCGGGCGCACCGGCGGTCGCGACGACCAGCGCGGGGCTCGCCTGGGGGCTCGGCAGGCCCGACGGGGACCGGCTGGACAGGGACGCCGCGCTCGGCGCCGTCGCACGGGTCTCCGCCGCGGTCCGGGTTCCGGTCAGCGCGGACATCGAGAGCGGATACGCACGGGACGCGCGGGGCGTCGGGGACACGGTCCGCGCCGTGCTCGCGGCGGGTGCCGTGGGGGTGAACATCGAGGACGCGCTGTACGAGGGCGGCGCCCCGCTGCGTCCGGTCGGCGACCAGGCGGAACGCATCGCGGCGGCCCGCGCGGCCGCCGACGCGGCGGACGTGCCGCTGTACGTCAACGCCCGCATCGACACGTATCTGAGGGGCGCGGGCGGCATCGACGAGACCCTGGAGCGGGCCGCGGCCTACCTCGCCGCCGGGGCCGACGGCGTCTTCGTACCGGGAGTCGTCGACCCGGTGACGGTCAAGGCGCTCGTCGACGGCGTCGACGGCCCGCTGAACATCCTGGTGGGGCCCGGAGCACCCACGGTCTCCGAGCTGGCCGCACTCGGCGTGGCGCGGGTCAGCGCGGGTTCGAGCATCGCGCAGGCGGCACATGCCGTGGTCCTCCGGGCCGCGCGGGAGCTGCTGGGCGCGGGGACCTACGACTCGCTGACCGGCGGTTTCGACTACGCGGAGCTCAATGCCCTGATGGACGGGGGCCGCTGAGGGCGGCGCCCTGCGGCCGGCACCCCGACGCGGGGTGCCGGTCTCAGCAGGTGCCCCGCATCAGCTCCGCCAGATCGTGGTCCAGGTCCACCTGGAGGTGTTCGAGACCGAGCGGCACCAGCTCCATGGTGCTCTGGAGGAAGCGCCGCACCTCACCGGAGCGCACGTGCACCACGGCGGTGCCCTCGGGGGCGTGGAACTCCAGGACGGTGCGGTCGTAGCCGTACGGCCGCACCCGCACGTCGCCGTGGCCCACCGAATCCTCGAGCCCGGAGACGAGCAGCTCGCGCGCGAACATCCAGCACACGTCCACACCCTCCAGCGTGGCGGGGGCGGGGAAGGACATGCGCACGGCGAACGGATCGCTCCGGTCGTAGTGGAGCGTGGCGGGAATGCTCGGCATCCGCGGCGCGGCGGCGACGAGGCGGGCCTCTACGGGCTGCTCGATGAGGGTGGACAACGCCTTGCTCCCTTGTGACGACTGGACGGACTGCGGGCGAATGAGGCCGGTCATGGAAAGAGACGAAGAAATGAGCCACTGCGTGCACCTGGGACCCGAGTGACCTCTGTCACCGAATCCATGTGCTGTGGCGGCCCACCCCGTGATCCCCCCGTCGCCCCGGCCCCCCGGGCTCCGGCACGCGCTCACCGGACAACCGGGAGGACACTCGGTCGGGGTCCCGAGGTTCCCGCGGAAGGCCATCTGGACGGCACCGGGGGAGTGGGCTAGCTTCGCCCGCCATGAGGGGCTTGGGGAAGTCGAGGCGTACGAGTCGGACGGTCACCGTGGGACTGTGCGCGGCGGCACTCGCCGCAGCGCTCGCGGGGGCGGTGCCCGCCCAGGCGCGGGGCGACGCGAAGACACCGCACTGGGAACTCAAGGACAGCGGCACGGACGTGCGGCTGCGCGGGCTCTCGGCCGTCAGCCGGGACACGGCCTGGGTGGCCGGTTCCAAGGGCACCGTGCTGCGCACCACGGACGGCGGCACCCACTGGCGGAACGTGTCGCCGCCCGGCGCGGCGGACCTGGAGTTCCGGGACATCGAGGCGTTCGACTCGCGCCGTGCGGTGGTGCTCGCCATCGGCGAGGGCGAGGCCTCCCGGGTGCTGCGCACCGACGACGGCGGCGCGACCTGGACGGAGTCGTTCCGCAACACCGACGCGAAGGCCTTCTACGACTGCATCACCTTCCTCGACCGGCGCCACGGCCTGGCGATGAGTGACCCGGTGGACGGCCGTTTCCGCATTCTGTCGACGAGTGACGGCGGCCGTTCCTGGAAGGTGCTGCCCGCCGACGGCATGCCCGCCGCGCAGGACGGCGAGGCCGGTTTCGCGGCGAGCGGGCAGTGCCTGGTCGGCTCGGGGCCGCGGGACGTGTGGCTGGCCACCGGAGGAGGCGTACGCGCGCGCGTGCTGCACTCCCGGGACCGCGGACTGACCTGGACCGCGGCCGACACGCCGATCCCGGCCGGAGACCCGGCGCGTGGGGTGTTCGCCGTCGCGTTCCGCGACCGCACCCACGGCCTCGCCGTCGGCGGCGACTACCGCGCCGACCAGGCCTCACCGCAGGCGGCGGCCACCACCCCGGACGGCGGCCGGACCTGGACGCCCGCCGCGCACCCTCCGCCCGCCTACCGCTCGGGTGTCACCTGGCTGCCGCACAGCCGCACCGCCGCGCTCGCGGTCGGTCCCACCGGCACCGACCTGACGACGGACGGCGGCCGCACCTGGCGCACCCTGGACACGGGCTCGTACGACACCGTGGACTGCACCCCCGACCTGGGCTGCTGGGCCTCGGGCGAGAAGGGACGGGTGGCCCGGCTGGAGCACTGAGCGGTGCCACCAGGCCTGCCGCGCACCCGAGTCGGTCCGGTCACCGGCGGGAGCGGCTCGGGGCGCGACCGGCACGACCGGCACGACCGGCACGACCGACGGAGGGTCCGGCCGCCGGGCGCACCCCTGAACGCCCGGGCCGCCCGGTGGCCGCCTGGCGGGTTTCGTTCGGACCGGATCGGGTCCGCGACACCAGGCACGGCACCTCGCCGCGTTGTCGGACCACCCGAGTACGCCCGGCGCCCGGGTGATCCTCCGCCTTGCGAGGCACCGCACCGGACGCCGCGGCCCGATCCGAGCCGATCCGAACGAAACCCCCTAGGCTCGTGACCACCATGACGAGTGTGAGGATTCCCGCGGGCTGGCCCGCCACCGAGGAGCAAGCCCGTGCGGTGCAGGACGAGTTGCGGGAGCGGGTGGTGCTCGACGAGGCGGGGCCACCGCCGGGCACCGGCAGGGTGACGGGCGTCGACGTCGCCTACGACGACGAGCGCGACCTCGTCGTCGCGGCGGCCGTCGTGCTCGACGCGGCGAGCCTCGCGGTCGTCGCCGAGGCCACCGCCGTCGGACAGGTCTCCTTCCCGTACGTGCCCGGGCTGCTGGCCTTCCGCGAGATCCCGACGGTGCTCGCCGCGCTCGACGCCCTGCCCTGCGCGCCCGGCCTCGTCGTCTGCGACGGATACGGCCGGGCGCACCCGCGCCGCTTCGGCCTGGCCGGCCACCTCGGCGTCCTCACCGGGCTGCCGACGATCGGCGTCGCCAAGAACCCCTTCACCTTCTCCTACGACGAACCCGCCGCCCTCCGCGGCAGTTCGTCCCCGCTGCTCGCGCACGGACCCACGGGCGAGGAGGAGGTCGGCCGCGCCCTGCGCACGCGCGACGGCGTCAAACCGGTGTTCGTGTCCGTGGGCCATCGGGTCGGCCTCGACAACGCGTGTGCGCACACGCTCGCGCTCACCCCCGAGTACCGGCTGCCGGAGTCCACGCGGCTTGCGGACTCCCTCTGCCGGCGGGCCCTGAAGGAGGCAACTCCCTGACGGGGCACGGCCTTCCGGCCGACCGCGCCGGTACGGCGGCCTTCCCGGGCCTCCCCGGCGACGGTACCCAGTATCGGCCCGGGGCCCGTCTGAGTAGCTGTACGGATGTCTCGGCACCGCGGCGCCCGGCAGGCTCGGGCGCATGACGACGCATCGTGCACCGAAGCCCGCCGCCGCTCCCGCCCAGCCCGTCGAGCGGGCGGTGACGGCCGCACTGGTCCTCGCCGCGGTCGCCGGACTTGCCTGGATCTGCGGGATGATCTACACGGTCACCGGGTGGACCTTCTGACCGCTTTCCGGCCGGTCGGCCGACGACCGGCCGCGCGGAACGAACCGGCTCCGGCCGTCGGCACGGCCGGTCCCGGCACGACGGCCGTCCGGATCGATCCGGGTCCGGCCGGGCCAGACCGATCCGGTCCCGCACCGGGGACGGATCGGTCCCGGTCCGGGCCGTCGGTCAGCGGGTGGCCGCGACGCGGAAGGTGATCCCGGCGCGGCGGAGCCGTTCCGTCAGCGCGTCGCCCATCGCCACCGCCGTGGTGACCTGCCCGGACGTCTTCGGCAGTTCGTCGAAGGCGAGGGACAGCGCGGACTCGGCGAGCATCTTCGCGGTCTCGTCGTAGCCCGGATCGCCGCCGGAGACCTCCGTGAAGACGCGACGGCCGCCGCCCTCGCCCACGAACCGCACGGTGAACCAGCTCCTCGCGCGCCGCTCGGCACTCGGCCCCTCGCCCGGCTTGATCCGGTCGGACAGCCAGCGGCGGGCCGGCGGCACCTGGGCCGCCGCGAAGACCGCGCCCACGGCGGCGACGCCGCCCACGACGAACGGCAGCCGCTCGACCGCCGCGTAGTGGCGGTAGCGGAAGTCGGGCCCGTAGCGCTCCAGGGCGCGCGCGGACCGCTGCACCACCTGCGCGTCGATCGTCGGCAGCGGCAGCGCCCAGGCACCGACCTCCTTGGCGAACCGTGGTGCGCCGAGGGGTGCTTGTGCCCGCCGGCCCATCAGCCGCGGCTCGTGACGCCGGCGGTCGCGCGCCGCCGCGGCCATGTGCCGCCCGCGGGCGAACTGGTTGAGGGCCGAGGCGAAGGTGCCGCCCGAGAACATCGCCTCGGAGCGCACGAATCCGTCGACCCGCAGCGGCACGCCCTCGGGCAGCTGCCGCACGGTGAAGTAGGCGCCGAGGTCGTGCGGGATCGAGTCGAAGCCGCAGGCGTGCACGAGCCGTGCGCCGGTCTCCCGCGCGCGTGCGTCGTGCCGGACGTACATCAGGTCCACGAACTCGGGTTCACCGGTCAGGTCGACGTAGTCGGTCCCGGTGTCCGCGCAGGCCGCCACCAGCTCCTGGCCGTGGTGGAGATACGGCCCCACCGTCGTGGCGACCACGCGCGCGCGGCCGGCGAGTTCCCTGAGCGCCTGTGGATCGTCCGCGTCGGCCCGCACGACGTCGGGGCCGCCGCCGAGCCGTTCCCTGAGCCGCTCCAGCTTCTCGGTGCTGCGCCCGGCGATCGCCCAGCGCAGCCCTTCCGGCGCGTGGGCGGCCAGGTACTCCGCAGTCAGCGTCCCGACGAACCCGGTCGCTCCGTAGAGCACGACGTCGTAGGTCCGCTCCGTTCCGTTCAGCCTGCTCATGACATTCCCTACTCTCGGCCGCACCGGAGCGGGCGGTGCCCCCGCTGCCGTACGCGAAGCGCCGTTGTCGGTGGCTGAGGCTAGCGTGAGGAACGAGCAGCCGGACGACGAGGTCGGGCGAAGAGGCCGGAGGTGACCGTGACCGTTCCGAAAAGCGCCCTGAAAAAGTGGGAGAAGGCGCGCGAGTTCGCCCTCGGGCTGCCGGGCGCCGTGGAGGAGTTCCCCTGGGGCGAGGCCGTGGCGAAGGCCGGTCGGAAGGTGTTCGTCTTCCTCGGCACGGACGACGGCAGTCACCCACTGGGCCTCACGCTCAAGCTCGCGGACGACACCGCGCACGCGCATGCCCGCACCTCCCCGGGCGCCGAGCCCGCGGCGTACGGCCTGGGCGGATCGGGGTGGGTGCGCATACCCCTGGAGGAGTCCGGTGCCCCCGCGGCGGGGTTGCTGTGCGACTGGGTCGAGGAGAGCTACCGGGTCGTCGCACCCAAGAAGCCGGTCGCGGAGCTGGACCGGCGCTGACGGTGCCGCCCGGCGGCGGCACTCGACTCGCGGACCCGTCCGTACGGCCCTCCGGGCGGTCCTCCGGCGCCACGACGCTGTCCAGCGTGGGCGTCTTCGTCCTGTTACGTCATGATCGGGCGCCGGGAAACTAGACTAAGCGCTTGCTCGTCAGGGGCTTGCCCGACGTGGAACACGTTCTTAACATCGCTGATGTCACATCAGTGGTGTCACAGTGCTGGGGGCTCGATGGCAGAGGCAGGAAGGCCGGGACACGGCCCGCTCGCCGGGGTGCGCGTGGTCGAGCTGGCGGGCATCGGTCCCGGACCGTTCGCCGCCATGCTCCTCGCCGACCTCGGCGCGGACGTCGTCCGCGTCGACCGGCCGGGCGGCCCCGGACTGGCGATCGACCCGGAGTACGACATCACCAACCGCAACAAGCGGTCGGTGATTATCGACCTGAAGGCCGAGGACGGCCCGTCCCACGTCCTCGATCTCATCGAGCGTGCCGACGTCCTCGTCGAGGGATACCGCCCCGGCGTCGCCGAACGCCTCGGCGTCGGCCCCGAGGCCTGCCATGCCCGCAACCCCGCACTGGTCTACGGCCGGATGACCGGCTGGGGACAGGAGGGCCCGCTCGCCCAGCGCGCCGGCCACGACATCGCGTACATCGCGCTGACCGGCACCCTCGGCATGATCGGCGCACCGGGCGGGCCGCCCGCGGTCCCGGCCAACCTCGTCGGGGACTACGCGGGCGGCTCGCTCTACCTCGTCGTGGGCGTCCTCGCCGCGCTCCACCACGCGCGCGCGACCGGCACCGGACAGGTCGTGGACGCGGCCATCGTCGACGGCGCCGCGCACCTCTCCGCGATGATCCACGGCATGCTCGCCGCCGGCGGCTGGCAGGACCGCCGCGGCGCCAACCTCCTCGACGGCGGCTGCCCGTACTACGGGACCTACGAGACGGCCGACGGCCAGTACATGGCGGTGGGCGCCCTCGAGCAGCAGTTCTACGACGAGTTCGTCACCCTGCTCGGCATCGGGGAACTCGCCGGCGCCCGCAAGGACCTGGCCCGCTGGGAGGAACTGCGGGAAGAGGTCGCGGCCCGCTTCCGTACCCGTACGCGCGACGAGTGGACCGCCGTCTTCGAGGGCTCCGACGCCTGCGTGGCACCGGTCCTCTCGCTGCGCGAGGCGCCCGCGCACCCCCACCTCGCCGCGCGGGGCACCTTCGTCGACCACGGCGGCATCACCCAGCCGGCGCCCGCACCGCGCTTCTCCCTCACCCACACCGCCGTCCGCGGAGGTCCCGCCCAGCCGGGCGCCGACACCGCGGACGTGGCCCGCGACTGGGGCCTGCCCCACCTCATGAAGGACGGCGACTGATGGAGCTCTCCCTCCCGCTCGACTACGCGGGCGACCCCCGGCAGGCCGTGGACGACGTGGCCGCTCTGGAGTCCGCGGGCCTGGACGCCGTCTGGGTCGCCGAGGCCTACGGCTTCGACTCGCCCACGATCATGGGCTACCTGGCCGCCCGCACCGAGCGCATGACCATCGGCGCCGCGATCCTCAACGTCTACTCGCGCACCCCCGCGCTCATCGCGCAGACCGCCGCCGGGCTCGACGCGATCTCCGGCGGGCGCGCCGCCATCGGACTGGGCGCCTCCGGCCCGCAGGTCGTCGAGGGCTGGCACGGAAAGGCGTACGACAGGCCGATCGGCCGGACCCGCGAGGCCGTCGAACTCACCCGCCGCATCCTGCGCCGCGAGGTGATCGACCACCACGGCATCACCGACATGCCGCGCCCCGGCGGCCTCGGCAAGCCGCTGAAGATCCTCACCAAGCCCGTGCGGCCCGACGTGCCCCTGTACGTCGCCTCGCTCGGCCCCGCCAACGTACGGATGACCGCGGAGATCGCCGACGGCTGGCTGCCCACACTCTTCATCCCCGAGAAGGCCCACCAGGTGTGGGGCACCGCGCTGGCCGAGGGTGCCGCGCGCCGCGACCCCGCTCTCGGCCCGCTGCGGACCGTCGCGGGCGGACTGCTCGCCATCGGTGAGGACGCGGCGGCCGCCCGCGACCTGGCACGCCCCAGGATCGCCCTCTACGTAGGGGGAATGGGCGCACCCGGGAAGAACTTCTACAACGACCTCGCGGTGGCCTACGGCTACGAGAAGGAAGCCCGCCTCATCCAGGAGCTGTACCTGTCCGGGCGGAAGAAGGAGGCCGAGGCCGCGGTCCCCGACGAGTTCTGCGAACTCATGTCGCTGTGCGGGCCCGAGAGCTACGTCCGCGAGCGCGTCGAGGCCTTCCGGGAGGCCGGGGTGACCATGCTCAACGTCATCCCCGTCGGCCCGGAACCGGCCCGCCTCATCGAAACCGTCAAGAGCTGGCTCTAGGAGGGCGTTTCCCGCATGAAGCGGCAGATCTTCACCGCCGAGCACGACGCGTTCCGCGACATCGTGCGCACCTTCCTCGCCAAGGAGGTGCTGCCCCACTACGAACAGTGGGAGAAGGACGGCATCGTCGCGCGCGACGCCTGGCGCGCGGCAGGACGGCAGGGCCTGCTCGGACTCGCGGTCCCCGAGGAATACGGAGGCGGCGGCAACACCGACTTCCGCTACAGTGCCGTGCTCGCCGAGGAGTTCACGCGCGCGGGCGCCTCCGGACTCGCGCTCGGACTGCACAACGACATCATCGGACCGTATCTGACGGGCCTGGGCACCGAGGAACAGAAGCGGCGCTGGCTGCCCGGCTTCTGCGACGGTTCGCTGATCACCGCGATCGCCATGACCGAACCGGGCGCCGGCTCAGACCTCCAGGGAATCAAGACCCACGCCGAGGACCGCGGCGACCACTGGCTGCTCAACGGCTCCAAGACGTTCATCTCCAACGGCATCCTCGCCGACCTCGTGGTCGTCGTCGCGAGGACGACCCCCGAGGGCGGCGCCCACGGACTCTCCCTGCTCGTCGTGGAGCGCGGCACGGAGGGCTTCGAGCGCGGCCGGAACCTCGACAAGATCGGCCAGAAGGCGCAGGACACGGCCGAACTGTTCTTCAACGACGTACGCGTGCCCAAGGAGAACCTCCTCGGCGAGCTGAACGGCGCCTTCGTCCACCTGATGACGAACCTGGCGCAGGAGCGCATGGCCATAGCCGTCGCCGGGATCGCCGCCGCCGAGCACCTCCTGGAGATCACCACGGAGTACGTCAAGGAACGCGAGGCCTTCGGCAGGCCGCTGTCCAAGCTCCAGCACATCCGCTTCGAGATAGCCGAGATGGCCACCGAGTGCGCCGTCACCCGCACCTTCCTCGACCGCTGCATCGTCGACCACGCGAACGGCGAACTCGACGCAGTGCACGCCTCGATGGCCAAATGGTGGGCCACCGAGCTGCAGAAGCGGGTAGCTGACCGTTGTCTCCAACTGCACGGCGGTTACGGCTACATGACGGAGTACCGCGTCGCGAAGGCCTTCACCGACGGACGTATCCAGACCATCTACGGCGGGACCACCGAGATCATGAAGGAGATCATCGGTCGTTCCCTGCTCGGCTAACCCTCCTCGAAAGGCTTACCAGTGAGCACCGAAGCGTACGTGTACGACGCGATCCGCACCCCGCGCGGCCGCGGCAAGGCGAACGGCGCCCTGCACGGCACCAAGCCCATCGACCTGGTCGTCGGGCTCATCCACGAGGTCAAGCGGCGCTTCCCGGGCCTGGACCCGGCCGCCATCGACGACATCGTGCTCGGCGTCGTCGGTCCCGTCGGCGACCAGGGCTCCGACATCGCCCGCATCGCCGCGATCGCCGCCGGACTGCCCGACACGGTGGCGGGCGTCCAGGAGAACCGCTTCTGCGCCTCGGGCCTGGAAGCCGTGAACATGGCCGCGATGAAGGTCCGTTCCGGCTGGGAGGACCTGGTGCTCGCGGGCGGCGTCGAGTCGATGTCGCGGGTGCCGATGGCATCGGACGGCGGCGCCTGGTTCGCCGACCCGATGACCAACATGGCCACCAACTTCGTGCCGCAGGGCATCGGCGCCGACCTGATCGCCACCATCGAGGGCTTCTCCCGCCGCGACGTGGACGAGTACGCCGCCCTCTCCCAGGAGCGCGCCGCCGCTGCCTGGAAGGACGGCCGCTTCGAGAGGTCCGTCGTCCCCGTGAAGGACCGCAGCGGGCTCGTCGTCCTCGACCACGACGAGCACCTGCGCCCCGGCACCACCGCCGACTCGCTGGCCAAGCTGAAGCCGTCGTTCGCGGACATCGGCGAACTGGGCGGCTTCGACGCGGTCGCCCTGCAGAAGTACCACTGGGTCGAGGAGATCGACCACGTCCACCACGCGGGCAACTCGTCGGGCATCGTCGACGGAGCCTCCCTGGTGGCCATCGGCTCGAAGGAGGTCGGCGAGCGCTACGGACTCACCCCGCGCGCGCGGATCGTCTCCGCGGCGGTCTCCGGCTCCGAGCCCACCATCATGCTGACCGGCCCCGCGCCCGCCACCCGCAAGGCGCTCGCCAAGGCCGGACTCACCATCGATGACATCGACCTCGTCGAGATCAACGAAGCCTTCGCGGCCGTCGTGCTGCGCTTCGTGAAGGACATGGGCCTGTCCCTGGACAAGGTCAACGTCAACGGCGGTGCGATCGCCCTCGGCCACCCGCTCGGCGCGACCGGCGCGATGATCCTCGGCACCCTCGTCGACGAACTGGAGCGCCAGGACAAGCGCTACGGCCTCGCCACGCTGTGCGTCGGCGGCGGCATGGGCATCGCCACCATCATCGAGCGCCTGTAACTCCCCAGCGGACCGACAGACTTCAACGGAGACCGGAGACCCTCCCCATGACCGAGAGCACCACCATCCGCTGGGAACAGGACGAGACCGGCGTCGTCACCCTCGTCCTCGACGACCCCAACCAGTCCGCCAACACGATGAACCAGGCCTTCAAGGAATCGATCGCGGCCATCGCCGACCGCGTCGAGGCCGAGAAGGACTCCATCCGCGGCATCATCTACACCTCCGCGAAGAAGACCTTCTTCGCGGGCGGCGACCTCAAGGACATGATCAAGGCCGGTCCGGAGGACGCCCAGCAGGCCTTCGACCTGGGCACGGACATCAAGGGCTGCCTGCGTCGCATCGAGACCCTCGGCAAGCCGGTCGTCGCCGCCATCAACGGCGCGGCGCTCGGCGGCGGTTACGAGATCGCCCTCGCCTCCCACCACCGCGTGGCCCTCGACGCGCCCGGCTCCAAGATCGGCCTGCCCGAGGTCACCCTCGGCCTGCTGCCCGCGGGCGGCGGCGTCACCCGCACCGTCCGCCTCATGGGCATCACCGACGCCCTCCTCAAGGTGCTGCTGCAGGGCACCCAGTACTCCCCGCAGCGCGCCCTGGAGAACGGCCTGGTCCACGAGGTCGCGGTTACCCCCGAGGAGATGCTCGCCAAGGCGCGCGCCTTCATCGACGCCAACCCGGAGTCGCAGCAGCCCTGGGACAAGCCCGGCTACAAGATCCCGGGCGGCACGCCGTCCAACCCGAAGTTCGCCGCCAACCTGCCCGCCTTCCCGGCCAACCTGCGCAAGCAGCTGGGCGGCGCCCCCTACCCGGCCCCGCGCAACATCCTCGCCGCCGCGGTCGAGGGCTCCCAGGTCGACTTCGAGACCGCGCTCGTCATCGAGGCCCGCTACTTCACCGAGCTGGTGACGGGGCAGACCTCGAAGAACATGATCCAGGCGTTCTTCTTCGACCTCCAGGCGGTCAACTCCGGCGCCAACCGGCCCCAGGGCATCGAGCCGCGCCAGGTCCGCAAGGTCGCCGTCCTCGGCGCCGGGATGATGGGCGCGGGCATCGCCTACTCCTGCGCCCGCGCCGGCATCGACGTCGTCCTCAAGGACGTCTCGGCGGACGCGGCGGCCAAGGGCAAGGCCTACTCCGAGAAGCTCTGCGCCAAGGCCGTCTCCCGGGGACGTACGACCCAGCAGAAGGCCGACGAACTGCTCGCCCGCATCACGCCCACCGCCGACCCGAACGACCTGGCCGGCTGCGACGCCGTGATCGAGGCCGTCTTCGAGGACACCTCGCTCAAGCACAAGGTCTTCCAGGAGATCGAGAACATCGTCGAGCCGGACGCACTGCTGTGCTCCAACACCTCGACCCTCCCGATCACCGTCCTCGCCGAAGGCGTCGAGCGGCAGGACGACTTCATCGGCCTGCACTTCTTCTCGCCCGTCGACAAGATGCCGCTCGTCGAGATCATCAAGGGCGAGCGGACCGGCGACGAGGCACTGGCACGCGCCTTCGACCTGGTGCGCCAGATCAAGAAGACCCCGATCGTCGTCAACGACTCCCGCGGATTCTTCACCTCCCGCGTCATCGGCCACTTCATCAACGAGGGCGTCGCGATGGTCGGCGAGGGCATCGAGCCCGCGTCGGTCGAGCAGGCCGCCGCACAGGCCGGCTACCCCGCCAAGGTCCTCTCCCTGATGGACGAGCTCACGCTCACCCTGCCGCGCAAGATCCGCAAGGAGTCGAAGCAGGCCGTCGAGGAGGCCGGCGGCACCTGGGAGACGCACCCGGCCGAGGCCGTCATCGACCGCATGGTCGACGAGTTCGGCCGCACCGGGCGCAGCGGCGGAGCGGGCTTCTACGAGTACGGCGAGGACGGCAGGCGCGGCAGGCTGTGGCCCGGCCTGCGCGAGCACTTCACCAAGGCGGGACACGAGATCCCCTTCCGGGACATGCAGGAGCGCATGCTCTTCTCCGAGGCGCTGGACACCGTCAGGCTCCTGGAGGAAGGCGTCCTCACGTCCGTCGCCGACGCCAACATCGGATCCATCTTCGGCATCGGCTTCCCCGGCTGGACCGGTGGCGTCCTCCAGTACATCAACGGCTACGAAGGCGGGCTGCCCGGCTTCGTGGCCCGCGCGCGCGAGCTCGCCGACCGCTACGGAACGCGGTTCACGCCGCCCGCGCTGCTCGTCGAGAAGGCGGCGAAGGGCGAGCGGTTCAGCGACAAGTAGCCGCACACACCCGCCCGAGCAGCCGCGCACACCCGCCGCCCCGGCCGTACCCGACGTACCGCTGAGTGGTATGCGGGACTTGCTCCCCGGGGGCGGGGACCGGACGCTGACCGCGAACCGGTCCCCGCCCCCACCGAGGAGCTCCCATGGGTCGCAGCCCCGCCCACGCCCTGCTGGACATCCTGCGCGGCGAGGGCGTGGATCGCGTCTTCGGCAACCCCGGCACCACCGAACTGCCTGTCCTCGCCGCCCTCATGACCGAGCAGGACGCGCCCGAGTACGTGCTCGGCGTCCACGAGGGCGCCGTCGTCTCCATGGCCGACGGATACGCCCGCGCCACCGGGCGGCCCGCGTTCGTCAGCCTGCACATCGCGGCCGGGCTCGCCAACGGGCTCATCGGTCTGCTCAACGCCCGCCGCTCGCGCACCCCGCTGGTGGTGACCGCCGGCCAGCAGGACCGCCGCCACCTCCAGCAGGACCCCATGCTCTCGGGCGACCTCGTCGGACTCGCCCGGCCCGCCGTCAAGGCGGCCCTCGACGTCCAGCACGCCCGTGACCTGCCGCTCGCCGTGCGCCGCGCCTTCGCCCTCGCCGTACGGCCGCCCGCGGGACCCGTCTTCCTCTCGGTGCCGATGGACCTGCTCACCGAGGACACCGAGGTCGACGTCCCGGCCCGGACCCCCACCCCTGCCGCCGGCCCGGCCGCCGGCCTGGACCGCGCCGCCGCACTGATCGGCGCCGCCGCCCGCCCCGTCATCGTCGCCGGGGACGCCGTGGGCCGCGAACGGGCCGTCCCGGCACTGGTGCGTGCCGCCGAGACCTGCGGCGCCCCCGTCCACCACCAGCCGATGGCCGACTGCCTCAACTTCCCGACCACCCACCCCCTGTACGCGGGCATGCTCCCGCCGCGCCACGACGCGATCCGCGACGCCCTCGCTCCGTACGACACCGTCCTCGTCGCGGGCGCACACGCGTTCACACCGCACCACTACAGCCCCGGGCCGGCCCTGCCGCCCGGCGTCGCCGTCGTCCAGCTCGACTCCGACCCGGACGAGATCGGCCGCAACTTCCCGGCCGACGCCGGACTCGTCGGCGCCCTCGGCCCCTCCCTCGACCGGCTCGCCGAGCTGCTGCGCGAGCGGGTGCCCGCGCACACCGCCAAGGCCAGGACACAGCGAGCGGGCGAGCGGCACACGGCCGAACGGGAGCGCACCGAGGCCGCCGCCCGCGCCCAGTACTCCCCGGCGCCGCTCGCGCCCTGGGCCGCCGCGCACGCCGTGGCCGACGGACTGCCCCCGCACGCCGCGGTCGTCGAGGAGGCCATCACCGTCGGACTGCTGCTGCGCCGACTCGTACGCCTCGACCGTCCCGGAAGCTACCTGCACACCGTCGGCGGCGGCCTCGGATGGGGGATCGGGGCCGCCGTAGGCCGGGCGCTCGCCGAGCCGGGCCGCCCGGTCGTCGCGGTCCTCGGCGACGGATGCACGCTGTTCGGCCTCCAGGGACTGTGGAGCGCGGCACGCTGCGCCGTACCGGTGCTCTTCGTGGTGATGGGCAACGGCGCCTACCGCACCCTCCAGGACACCTACCGCGCGATGGGCGGCCACGGCCCCTGCCCCGGAACGGAACTGGGCGACCTGGACTTCACCCAGGCGGCCCGGTTCTTCGGCGTCGACGCGGTCCGGGCGGCGAGCGCCGGCCATCTGCGTGAACTCGTCGCCGCCGCGGGGGAGACGAGCCGGCCCCTGCTCGTCGACGTACCGCTTCGATAGCGGTCGCCGCCTCACAGCGACCCGGACCTTGTCAACCGGCCCCCGGCGCCCGACCATCGGTCCATGACGGACGGTCAGGCACCGAAGTCGGTGCTCGCGCGCGGCGCGGCACTGCTGCGCGCCTGCGGGGAGTCCGCGGACGCGCTGAGCCTCGCCGAGCTGGCCCTGCGCACCGGGCTGCCCAAACCCAGCGCGCACCGTCTGCTCGGGGAACTGGTGCGGCTCGGGCTCGTCGAGCGCACCGCCGACGGCCGCTACCGCGTCGGGCTCGCCCTCTTCGTGCTCGGCCAGTCCGCGCCGTCCGCGCGGGAGCTGCGGGACACCGCGCTGCCCTACCTGGGCGATCTGCACCGGGAGACCCACGAGAACGTGCACCTCGCCGTGCCCGACGGGCCCGACACCCTCTTCCTGGAGAAGATCACCGGCCGTCGTGCCACCCCGATCGTCTCGCGCACCGGCGGGCGGCTGCCGGCGCACTGCACCGCCACCGGCAAGCTCTTCCTCGCCCATGATCCCCGCCCGCCGCGGAGCGTTCTGCCCCGCCTCACCCCGCGCACCCTGGTACTGCCCGGGCAGCTCGCCCGCGACCTCGCCGCCACGCGCGCGCGGGGCTACGGGGTGAACCTGGAGGAGGCCGAGGTGGGCGTCTCGGCCGTCGCCGCGCCCGTGTACGGGCGCGGGGCGCGGCCGATCGCCGCGATCTCCGTGACCGGCGGGACCCGTCGCCTCGACATGGACCGCCTCGGTTCGAAGGTGTGCGCGGCGGCGCGGGCCCTCACCCGGGTGCTGTCGGCGTGAACGAGCACTCGCCCCGCCGCCGGGGCGGCAGAGGTTCAGCCCCTCCGGCGTTCGAGGAGCGGGGTCCGGGGCGCAGCCCCGGGTACGGGAGGGGCAGGGGCGGAGCGGGCGAGGACCGGGTGGGCCCCGCCCGGCGGACTCACCCCGTCACCCCCGACTGCACGGCCACCGCCAGCGCGTGTTCCGTGAGGTGCCCGCCGTGGAGTTCGCCGGAGAGGCGCCCCCGGACGAAGACCAGCACGCGGTCGCACACCTCCGTCAGCTCCGCCGGATCCGTGGAGGCGACCAGGACCGCCGCACCGCCCGCCGCCAGCTCGTCCACGATCCGGTGCATCTCGGCACGCACGCCGATGTCGACCCCTCGGGTCGGATCGTCGAGGACGACGACACGCGGATCGGTGGCGAGCCACTTGGCGAAGACGACCTTCTGCTGATTGCCGCCCGAGAGGCGGGCCACGCGGTCGTACGGCCCGCCGCGCAGCCGCAGCCGCCCGGTCGACTCGACCGTCCGCGCGACCAGTTCGGACCGTGTGGGCAGCATCCCGCCGCGGCCCAGCGCGAGCCAGCTCACCGCGGTCGTGTTCTCCCACACCGAACGGTCGGCCATCAGCCCGTACCGCTTGCGGTCGCTGGGCACGAAGGCGACCCCCGCACGGACGGCGGCGCGCAGCGAGCCCGGCAGCCCCCGGCCCGCCACGTCCACCTGCCCCGCCGAGACCGCCGCGCGCCCGCACACCACCTCCAGCGCCGCCAGGTGGCCCGAGCCCTGAAGCCCGGCCACCCCCACCACCTCGCCCGCGCGGACGGTGAAGGTGACGTCGGCGAGCCGGCCGGGCACGCTCACCCCGGAGAGCACCACCGGCGGCGGACCGTCGGCGAGGGCGCGCTCACGGCGCGACGGCGCGGGCGGCCGACTGCCCAGCATCGCCGTCACCAGCTCCGGTACGTCGACATCGGCCCGCCGCGCCCCCGCGAGCGCGACGCGCCCGTCCCGCAGCACCGTGACGCGCCGCGCGAAGCGCATCACCTCCTCCAGGAAGTGGGTGACGTACAGGACCGCGATGCCCCGGCCGGTCAGGGTGCGCAGGACGAGTTCGAGGCGGTCCACGGCGGCGGCAGGCAGCGCGGAGGTCGGCTCGTCGAGCACCAGCACCTTGGGCCGTCGCAGCAGCGCCCGCGCGATCTCCGTCAACTGGCGGTCCGCGAGCGAGAGTTCGCCGAGGATCCGGTCAGGGGTGACGTCCACGCCGAGTTCGGCGAGGACCGGCCGTGCGGCACGGTCCATGGCACCACGGTCGAGCAGGCCCCGACGGCGGGGCGGCCGGTGCGGATAGAGGTTCTCCCGGACGGTGAGATCGGGGAACAGGCTCAACTCCTGTGACACGACGGCGATTTCGTCCGGTGTCGCCCCGGGCGCGAGCCGTACCGTCCCGCCGTCGGGCGCTGTCGTGCCCGACAGGATCCGCACGAGCGTCGACTTGCCCGCTCCGTTCTCCCCGACCAGGGCGTGGACCTCGCCACCGCGCAGGCCGATCCCCGCCCCGTCCAGGGCCCGGACCCCGCCGTACGACTTGACCAGGTCCCGCGCGCTGAGGATCTCGGCACCGGCCATCTCAGCGGGCGTCCCGCATAGGCCTGAGCTGGGCCCGCTGGTCGCCCAGGAGCTTGTCGACGGTCGGCGCGTACCAGTCGTACGCGGCCCGCGCGGACTTCTGGCGCGCGATGATCGCGTCGACGTTCGACCGGTCGACGACGGCGCCGGGGGAGAGGAACCAGCCCTCGGGCAGTTTGCCGTCGTGGTCGCGGACGGCCTCGATGAGGATCGCCGTGGACAGGTAGCCCTTGAGGAAGTGCTGCGGGTCGATGGTGACGAAGTTCGAGCCGTCCGCGACCGCGTCGAGGGTCTTGGGGTCGACGTCGAACCCCGCCGTCAGCCACTTTCCCTGCTCCGCCTTCTTGATCTTGGCGAGGTTGTAGCTGTCGGCGTCGCCGACGCCGAGGAAGGCGAGCGCCTTGGGGTGCGCGTTCACCTGCGCGGACCAGGAGCTGTAGTTCTGCCCGGGGTCGCTGTACGTCTGGAAGGGGCCGAGCACCTTGACCCCGGGGGCCTGTTTCCGGAAGGTGTCCGCGATGCCCTTCGCCCGGTTGTCCAGCACCGGGGTCCCGGGATTGGGCACGCCGATCACGATCTGACCCCGCGGGTCGCCGCCGAGCCGCTTCAGCGCCTCCTTCGCCATCAGCTCGCCGAGCGCGTAGTTGTCGTTGCCCACGTAGAAGCCGACCTTGCTGCCCTCGGTCGGGGAGGTGTCCAGGGCGACGATCGGGATGCCCCGGTCGACGGCGCGTGCCGCGGGCCGGGTGAAGATCGGCGGATCGAGGTTCTCCAGGACGATGCCGTCCTCGGCGCGCGTCGTCAGGTTCTGGAAGAGCTGCACCTCGGCGGGTCCGTCCGTGTTGGGCGGGCCGACCGCCTTGAAGTCGACCCCGCCCGCGTGGTCCGCTGCGCTCTCGGCACCGAGGACCATCTCGTGCGCGAAGTTGAGACTGATGTTGGCCACGGCGATCCCCATGCGCAGCTTGCCGTCGCCGCCGGATCCGCTGCCGCAGCCGGCGGCGAGCAGGGCCAGCGTGGCGGGCAGGGCGAGCAGCGTACGTCGTCGGGGGTGCATCGCGGCCTCCAGGTGGTTCCGGTCGGTCGGGACGTCAGCGGCGCCGGCGTCCGGTGCGGCGCAGTGCGCTGTCCGCCGCGACCGCGACGAGGATCACTCCACCCGTCGCGAACGACGTCCAGTTGATGGGTACTTCGAAGAACACGAGCCCGGAGGCGACCACGGAGAGGATCATCGCCCCGGCCACCGCACCGACCACGGATCCGCGTCCCCCGGCGAGCGGGGTGCCGCCGATGATGCACGCGGCGATGGCCTGCAACTCGTACCCCTGGCCCAGCGTCGGGTCGCCGGCGCCGTAGAAGGCGAGGGCGAGCGCTGCCCCGCAGGCCGTGGTCAGCCCGGACAGCGCGAGCGCCTGCACGCGGGTGCGGACGACGGGGATGCCACTGAACTCGGCCGCGTCCGGGTTGGACCCGATGGCCCGCACCCGTGCCCCGAACCGCGTCCGTGTCAGCACGACCGTCAGCGTCACGACGACCGCGAGCAGCACCCACAGCGCGAACGGAACGCCCGCCGCGTCACCGCCCGCCAGGGTGAAGAACGAGTCGTCGAGCGGCAGATCGGTGATCTGCCTGCCGTCGGCGAGCGCGAGCCCGACACCCCGGTAGAGCATGAGGGTCCCCAGCGTCACGATGAACGACGGCAGCGCCAGCAGCGTCGTGACCAGGGCGTTGAGGACGCCGAGCAAGGTTCCGGTGACCAGCACCACCGGGACCGCCAGCCAAGGCGCCGTGCCGTCGCGTATCAGCAGGGCTCCGACGACCAGGCACATCGCATAGGTGCCGCCCACCGAGAGGTCGACCTCGCGCATGGCGAGCGCGAACACCATCCCGCAGGCCATCAGCGAGATGTAGACGGAGTTGTGGGCGGTGCTGAGCAGGTTGTCGCCGGCCAGGAAGTCCGGATAGGGGATGCCGATCCCGGCGACCAGGAGCGCGAGCACGACGAGCACGCCCAACTCGTCGCGGACCAGGCGGTGTCGCAGCACCCCGGGCCGCCGGCGCGAGCCGCCCTTGTCGCGGGCACGCTCCGCGCCGTCCACGGCACGCTCGGTCTCGGTCATCGGGCAGGCTCCCGTACGGCTGGCGCTGGGGGTCGCCCGCAGCGTGGGCCTCGCGGACCTGCGGGGCAACAGGCCCGTTCCGGCGAGTGAAATGCACCCTTGCCGAGCGCCTGACGGATCATCACACTCGGCGTATGGAGACACGTACCGCCCTGGTGACCGGAGCGGCACAGGGCCTCGGGCAGGAGTTCGCCGTCGCGCTCGCCGGGTGCGGATACCGGGTCGCGGGGATCGACGTGGTGCCGCAGCCACGGACGGCGGCGCGGGTGCCGGCCTACCTGGAACTCGTCGCCGACGTCACCGACGAGGATCAGGTCGCGGCGGCACTGGAGCAGGTCGTCGACCGGTTCGGCACGCTGCACGTGCTCGTCAACAACGCGGGCGTCTATCCGGAGTCGGCCTTCGAGGAGACCACGCCCGAGGAGTGGCGCCGGATCATGCGCGTCAACCTGGAGGGGCCGTTCCTGGTGACCCGCGCCGTCCTGCCGTACCTGAAGGCGGCGGGCTGGGGCCGGATCGTGAACATCACGTCGGCGGCCGTCCTCACCGCGCCGCCGACGATGGTCGCGTACGTGGCCTCGAAGGCCGGTCTGATCGGCTTCACCCGCGCGCTGGCGTCGGCGCTCGGCCCGTACGGCATCACGGTCAACGCGATCGCGCCGAGCATGGTGCGCACGGCCACCGCCGCACGGGCCGTCGGAACGGGCGGCGGCTTCGAGCACGTGCGCGCCCAGCAGGCCGTGCCGAGGACCCAGGAACCGTCCGACCTGCTGTCCACACTGCTCTACGTGGTCGACCCGGGCAGCGGCTTCCTGACCGGCCAGACCCTCGACGTGGCCGGCGGATCCGCCTGCCTGTGACCGGACCGCCCGACCTCCGGGCGGGGGAGCAGGGGCAGGTCAGGACTGCTTGAGCCACTCCCGCAGCTCCTCCTTCAGCGAGCGCTGGAACGAGGTGAGCAGGGCCTGCACGACCAGCGGCTCCATGTGCGCGGACAGCGACTTCACCGCCGCGACGGACTCCTGCTCGCCCACCGCGTCGCGCAGCAGCGCGGACAGCTCGCGGGCCGCCGCACGGGAGTGCTCCAGCAGGACCGTCCGCGCCGCGAGGACCGCCTCGTGGGCGATGGGCACGTCCAGCAGCTCCACGCCGAGCCGCAGCAGCGCCGGATCCACACGGAAGGAGTCCGAGGTCCGCTCGACGATCTGCATGGCGGTCAGCCGGTCCAGGTCCTCGTCCGCGAGAGGCCGTCCGGCCCGCCGCTCCAGCTCCTCGCGCGTCACCACCTCCACCGCGTCGGGTGCCCAGGAGGCCACCACGGCGCGGTGAATGGCCAGGTCGTGGGCGCTCAGGCCGGGTGGCAGCTGTGCCAGATGGCGCTCGATCGCCGCCAGCGTCATGCCCTGGTGCTGCAACTCCTCGATGAGAGCCAGCCGGGCCAGGTGCTGCCGGCTGTAGTGCCCCACGCGCCGCGGGCCGATCACGGGCGGCGGGAGCAGGCCCTTCGCGCTGTAGAAGCGGATCGTCCGGACCGTGACGCCTGCCCGCGCGGCCAGCTCGTCGACGGTGAGCGTCGACTCCTCGGTGTCCGTGGTCATGGCAGGTCCTCACCTTCCGGGTGGTGCGGCGCCCGCCCTTCGGGACGGACGAGGACACGGTGCAACAGTATTACTGTCTCACCGACCTTGTGAAAGTGCTCGCGAGGCCCGATATCGCCTTGATCGCCGCTTTTGCTTCCTTTGATCACGATGTGAGAAGTTCCGCTGTGTGGCATGCGTCATCGCATGCCCGTGATCTCTCCGGGAAGGTGACGCCTTGGTCCGCACCACGTCAGGAGGCGCGGACCGTGGCACATCCGGACACCCGAGCCCCGGTGCGTCGGGCGCACCAGAGAGTAGATCCACCCGTGACCAAGGAAGCCGTAGACACGGCCAAGGCCGCATCCCTCACCGATGCGACCCGCGCGCCCGCGGATGCGGGCGACGCCGGCTACAGCAAGGACCTCAAGGCCCGCCACGTCAACATGATCGCCATCGGTGGCGCGATCGGCACCGGACTCTTCCTCGGAGCCGGCGGGCGCCTCCACAACGCGGGCCCCGCACTCGCCATCGCCTACCTCGTCTGCGGCATCTTCGCCTTCTTCGTCGTGCGCGCCCTCGGTGAGCTGGTGCTCTACCGGCCCTCCTCCGGGTCCTTCGTGTCGTACGCGCGCGAGTTCCTCGGCGAGAAGGGCGCCTACGTCGCCGGGTGGATGTACTTCCTGAACTGGTCGACGACCGGTATCGCGGACATCACCGCGATCGCGCTCTACACGCACTACTGGAGCTTCTTCACCGACATCCCGCAGTGGGTGC
The DNA here is from genome assembly GCF_055558435.1 of Streptomyces sp. NPDC025784. NCBI lineage: Bacteria > Bacillati > Actinomycetota > Actinomycetes > Kitasatosporales > Streptomycetaceae > Streptomyces > Streptomyces sp. NPDC025784. The sequence goes on along the minus strand of NZ_JBVHMN010000002.1, from coordinate 327,799 downwards.
TGGCGCTCATCGCCCTCGCCGTGGTCCTCGCCGTGAACCTGATCTCGGTGAAGATCTTCGGCGAGATGGAGTTCTGGTTCGCGATCGTCAAGGTCGCCACGCTCGTCGCGTTCATGCTGATCGGCATCTTCCTGCTCGCCACGCAGCACCAGGTCGGCGGCCAGACGCCGGGGGTCGGCGTCATCACCGACCACGGCGGGCTCCTGCCGCACGGTGTGATGCCGGTCGTCCTGGTCATGCAGGGCGTGATCTTCGCGTACGCCGCGCTGGAACTGGTCGGTGTCGCCGCGGGCGAGACCGCCGAACCGGAGAAGGTCGTCCCGCGCGCGGTGAACTCGATCATGTGGCGCGTCGGACTCTTCTACGTCGGCTCGGTCGTGCTCCTCGCGCTGCTGCTGCCCGGGTCCGTCTACTCCGCCGACGAGAGCCCCTTCGTCACGGTCCTGTCGAAGGTCGGCATCCCGGCCGCCGGCGACGTGATGAACCTGGTCGTCCTCACGGCCGCCATGTCCTCGCTGAACTCCGGCCTGTACTCCACCGGCCGCATCCTGCGCTCGATGGCCTCGGCGGGATCGGCCCCCAGGTTCACCGCGAGGATGAACCGCAGCCAGGTGCCGTACGGCGGCATCCTGCTCACCTGCGCGGTGTGCGTGCTCGGTGTCGGCCTGAACTACCTGATGCCGAGCCAGGCCTTCGAGATCGTCCTGAACGTGGCGTCGCTCGGCGTCATCAGCACCTGGGTGATCATCATGATCTGCCACCTGATGTTCGTCCGCCGGGCCAGGGAGGGGCTGGTGACGCGTCCCTCGTTCCGCCTGCCGGGCAGCCCGTTCACCGAGATCGTCACCGTGGTCTTCCTGGTGGCCGTGCTCGGCCTGATGTGGAACGACCCCGAGGTCGGCCGGAAGACGCTCCTGCTCGTCCCGGTGATCGGGGCCCTGCTGGTCGGTGGCTGGTTCGCGGTCCGGCGCCGCGTCTCGCAGGCCGAGGACCGGGAGCTCGGCGAGCTCATGAAGTAGCGGCCCGGCGGCCACCGACGGTGGCCCCGCCGCGATGGCGTCGTCCCGCACATCTCGTATGTGCGGGACGACGCCATTTCTCGTACGTCGACCGGCCGTGACCGCCACCCTTGATCAACTCCTGCTCCCGGCAGGCCCGTTCCGCCCGCAATTACTTGCAGAAAGATGCAGCAAGTCATTGCCGGGACTGTCGCGGCGCTGCTTGACTCACGTGCCGACATGCGCAGCCGACCGAGCGCGGAGCCGAGAGGAACACCCATGATGAGCAGCCCCGAGATCGACGTCCTCGTCCTGGGAGGCGCGGGCGTGGACACGATCGTCCACGTCCCCGAACTGCCGCTCCCGTTCGCCGACAGTTACATGATCCGGCCCGGCATCGAGACCCGGGCCGGACAGAGCGGGGACTTCGTCGCGCTCGGCGTGCACGCCCTGGGCCTGCGCACGCACCACCTCGACATGATCGGCGACGACCACGAGGGCGAGCTCGTCCGGACCCTCCACCGCGACCGCGGGATCCCGCTCACCGACGTCCTCCAGCCCGGCGGCACCAAGCGGGCGGTCAATCTCGTCGACCCGCGGGGACGGAGGCTGTCGCTGTACGACGACAGCCGCTCCAGGGAAACGGACCGGCTGCCCGAGGAGACGGTGCGCGCGCTGGCCGGCGCGAGCCGCCACGCCCACGTCGTCATCACCCACCCGTGCTCCGCCACCCTGCCGGTACTGCGCGAAGCGGGCCTGACGCTCTCGACCGACCTGCACAACTGGGACGGCGACAACCCGTACCACGAGCCGTTCGCCCATGCCGCGGACGTCGTCTTCCTGTCCACCACCGCGCTGGCCGACCCCGAGCGGACCATGCGCCGGATCGTCGAACGGGGCCGGGCCCAGGTCGTGGCGGCCACCGCCGGGGCGGACGGCGCGTACCTGCTCGTGGACGGCGAGGTCACCCACATCCCCGCGGTCACCCCTCCCGCACCGGTCGTGGACTCCAACGGCGCGGGCGACGCCTTCGCCTCCGGCTTCCTCTTCGGCCGGCTCGCCGGGGAACCGCCACTGCGGTGCGCGCTGTACGGCGTGGTGGCCGGAGCATACGCCTGCACGGTGCCCTCGACCCGGGCCGACGCCATCGGCCGCGACGAACTCCTGTCCCGCGTCACGGAATTGGAGGACCAGGGCGTCACCACAACCACGGCGACCGTCCCCGGCGCGTGAGCCCCGTCAGGGGCGCGGGGAACGGCGCGCTCGGCCCCCCGCGGAGCCGCAGGCGCGCGTCCGGGCGGTGGCCCCCGGCCGGGCGCGAAGGGCACCGGCCGCCGTGGAGCGGCGCGTACCCGTCCGCCCGCAGAGGGGCGGACGGGCAGCGAAACGCCCTGGCGCCGGGCCGAGCGACCGGCCCGGCGTCACTCAGCGGCCGTGGACGGAGTCCGTCGCAGCGATCCGCTTCCACGACTTGGGCCGAGACGGAACCCTCTCGCCCCGGGCGAGGGACACACCCCGCGCCGCGGACACGGCCGGCTTCGAGGGCTGGAACAGCCACGTGTCGAACAACGCGGCGAGCGGCTTGCCGGACACCTGCTCGGCGTACTTCCGGAAGTCGTCGACCGACGCGTTGCCGTACGCGTGCTTCTTCGGCCAGCCCTTGAGGGCGGCGAAGAAGGCGTCGTCCCCGATCTCGTTGCGCAGCGCCTGCACGGCGAGGGCGCCCCGGTCGTAGACCGCGATGTCGAACTGGTCGTCCGGGCCCGGGTCACCGGGCTCGACCGTCCAGAACGCGTCGTCCGCCGGGTGCGAGGCGTACACGTAGTCCGCGAGCTCCTGGGCCGTGCCCTCGCCCTCGTGCTCCGACCACAGCCACTGCGCGTAGCGGGCGAAACCCTCGTTGATCCAGATGTCCTTCCAGCCCTTCAGCGACACGTCGTCGCCGTACCACTGGTGCGCCAGCTCGTGCACGACGACGGACGTGTTCGAGCCGTTCGCGAACTGCTTGGGGCTGTAGTACACGCGGGTCTGCGTCTCCAGCGCGTACCCGGTCGTCGTGTTGGGCACGTAGCCGCCCACCGAACTGAAGGGATACGGCCCGAAGTAGCCGCTCAGCCAGTCGACGAGCTCCCCGGTCCGCTCGACACTGGCCCGCGCCGCACCGTCGTTGTCGCCGAGGTCCTGGCTGTACGCGTTGACGACCGGCACACCACCCTCGGACGTGCCCGTGGTGATGTCGAACTTCCCGACGGCGAGCGTGGTGAGATAGGTCGCCTGCGGCTTGTTCGAGCGCCAGTTGTAGCGGGTCCAGCCCAGGCGCGAACTCGTCGACTGGAGCGTGCCGTTGGAGATGGCCTGAGTGCCGTCGGGCACCGCCACCGACACGTCGTACGTCGCCTTGTCCAGCGGATGGTCGTTGCTCGGATACCACCACCAGGCCGCCTCGGGCTCGTCCGCGGCGACCGCGCCGTCGGGGGTGCGGTGCCAGGTCGAGAAGCCGTACGCGCTCTTCGTGGACGGCACCCCGCTGTACCGGACGACGACCGTGACCGGCGTCCCCTTGGGCAGTGGCTTCGCCGGGGTGATCTCCAGCTCGTGCTGCCCGGACGTCGCGAACGACGCCTTCGCGCCGTTGACCCGCACCTCGCTCACGTCGAGCAGGAAGTCCAGGTCGAACCGTGACAGGTCCTGCGTGGTGGTGGCCAGGAGAGTCGCCGTTCCCTCCAGTTCGTCCGTCCGCGGCTGGTATGTGAGCCGCAGGTCGTAGTGCGAGACGTCGTATCCGCCGTTGCCGTAGGCCGGGTAGTAGGGGTCGCCGATGCCCGGCGCCCCCGGGGAACTGCTTGCCGCCGATGCCGGGATCGCCAGCAGCAGGGAGGCCGCGAGCGCGCCCGGGGCGATGAGTCTGCGGTGCACGTCAAGCTCCAAGTGGTAGGGGCATGAAGTCTGTCCGGAGCCTATTCAGTCCCTGTGCCCGAGGCGTGTCCACAGCCACCCCTGTCACACGATCGCCATTCGGCCGACATGACTGACGGTGCCTCATGGGCCTTTCACCGACCCTCTTTTGCACCGGAGTCGACCGGGGTACCTTCCGCGCATGCCGATACCAGTGCGCCGCATGCGCTTCACGACCTGGAGATCGCTCGCGACGGCCGCCACGGCCGCCCTGATGGCTTCGTTCCTCGCACCCGCCGCTGCACACGGCGCCCCGCGCGAGAGCACCCCCGTCTACTCGTACGAGAACGCGATCCGCGAATCGGTCTGGGTCGACACCGGACTCGACGGCGACGGCGACGGGAAGACGGACCGTGTCGCCGTCGACGTCGTCCGGCCGCGCGAACTCGCCCGGCAGGGCCGCAAGATACCCGTGATCATGGACGCCAGCCCGTACTACTCCTGCTGCGGACGCGGCAACGAGAGCCAGAAGAAGACGTACGACGCGAACGGCAACGTTGTCCAGATGCCGCTCTTCTACGACAACTACTTCGTCCCGCGCGGTTACGCCTTCGTCGGTGTCGACCTCGCCGGCACCAACCGCTCCGACGGCTGCGTGGACGTCGGCGGACGCTCCGACATCCAGTCCGCCAAGGCGGTCGTCGACTGGCTGAACGGCCGGGCCAGGGCGTACACCACGCGCACCGGCACCACCTCGGCCAAGGCCACCTGGACCAACGGCAGAACCGGCATGATCGGCAAGAGCTGGGACGGCACCATCGCCAACGGCGTCGCCGCCACCGGCGTCAAGGGCCTGAAGACCATCGTGCCGATCAGCGCCATCTCCTCCTGGTACGACTACTACTTCGCCAAGGGCGCCCCGCTCTACGACTCGGGCCCGGACTGGCTCTCCGACTACGTCGACAGCCCCGACGCCCGCGCCAAGTGCGCCGCCGTGCAGCACAAGCTCGTCGACCAGGCGCCGCGCACCGGCGACTGGACGCCGCTGTGGACCGAACGCGACTACGTGAAGGACGCCGGCAAGGTCAGGGCCAGCGTCTTCCTGATCCACGGCATGCAGGACCTCAACGTTCGCACCAAGCACTTCGGCCAGTGGTGGGACGCCCTCGCCAGGAACGGCGTCGAGCGCAAGATCTGGCTCTCCCAGACCGGCCACGTCGACCCCTTCGACTTCCGCCGCGCCACCTGGACCGACACTCTGCACCGCTGGTTCGACCACGAACTCCTCGGCTACGACAACGGCATCGACGACGAACCCATGGCCGACATCGAACGGCACCCCGACCAGTGGGTCACGTCGAGCGTCTGGCCGCCGCGCGCCACGAGCACGACGACCCTGCGGCCGGACACCGGCACCCAGGCCGGCGTCGGCACCCTCGGCCTGCGGACGGGCTCCGGAACCGAGACCTTCACCGACAACCCGGCGCTGAGCGAGACCGACTGGGCCGCGCACATCGACGCGCCGACCGCCGAGAAGGCGGGCTTCGTCACCGAGCCGCTCACCCGCGACCTCAGGCTGTCCGGCTCCTCCAAGGTGACCGTCACCGCCACCCCCACCACGTCCACGGCCCACCTCTCCGCCGTCCTCGTCGACCTCGGACCGGACACCATCCGCGACTACGCGGCCGGCGGCGAGGGCATCACCACCCTCACCGACCGCACCTGCTGGGGCGCGAGCACGGCCGGCGACAGCGCCTGCTTCAGGAGCACCGAGGCGAAGAGGACCGACGTCGACTACACGGTGTTCAGCCGCGGCTGGGCCGACCTCGGCAATTACGCCTCCGACACGAAGGGCGTCCCCCTGACCCCCGGCCGCGCCTACACCATCACGCTCGACCTGGCGGCCACCGACCACGTCGTGCCCGAGGGACACCGGCTCGCACTGATCGTCGCGGGCACCGACAAGGACCTCATCGACCCCCCGTCGAGCACACCGACCCTGACCCTCGACCTGCCCCGCACCTCGGCCAGGGTCCCGCTGGTCGGCGGCTCCGACGCCTTCGCACGGGCGACGGCGGGCGCGAAGGCAACGGCACACCGCCCGTCCGTCCTCGACGGCGTGGGCGCGCCCCGCACCGCGCTCCCGGTGCCCGGGGAGGCCCGTTGAGCGCCTTACGCGCACGCGCCCTGGCCGTGGCGGTCACCGCCACGGCCCTGGCGGCGCCCCTGCTGACCGCGCCGGCACACGCGGCCGACACCCCGCCGCGCACCGGATTCGAACGCAGCGGGGGAGCACGCTGGACCGGTGAGCGTGAGGAGCGGGACTTCCTCGCCGCCGTGGACCGGTCGAGCGACAGGGTCTCCGTCACCCGGATCGGAACGACCGGACAGGGCCGCCCCCTCCGGCTCGTCCGTGTCGGCACGCACCCCACGCCCACGACCGTGCTGCTGGTGTGCAGCCAGCACGGCGACGAACCCGCGGGCCGCGAGGCGTGCCTCAACACGGTCCGCGACCTGGCGTTCGCCGAGGACGGGCCGGCCCGGCGCCTGCTCGATCGCACCACCGTGCTGGTCCTGCCCACCGCCAATCCCGACGGCCGCGCCGCCGACACCCGGGGGAACGCCGACGGCGTCGACATCAACCGGGACCACCTCGCCCTCACGACCGCCGAGGCCCGCGCGACGGCCGCGGTGCTGCGCGACCGCAGACCCGACGTCGTCTACGACCTCCACGAGTACGGCGCCACCCCGAAGTACTACGACAAGGACCTCTTCGACCTCTGGCCGCGCAACCTCAACACGGACGAGGCCGTTCACGACGAGGCGCAGACCCTGTCAGGGGAGTACGTACGGCCCGCCGCCCGGGCCGGCGGGTACTCGACCGGCACGTACGGCATCTGGACCGACCCCGTGACCGGCGATCCCGTCAAGCAGACCGCGGGCGACGGACAGGAACGCATCCTGCGGAACATGTCCGGCGTCAAACACTCCGTGGGCCTGCTCGTCGAGAGCCGGGTGGAACCGCTCGACGACAGCGCGGAACCCGCGAACAACCGTCGCCGGGTCCGGTCCCAGCTCGCCGCACTGGGCGGACTGTTCGGATTCACCCGGGAGCGGGGCGGGCAGGTCGAGGAGGCCACCGCCGCCGCCCGCGCCGCGGGCCACCGCGACACCGGCCCGGTCTACCTCGGCGGCGCCGACAACGACCCGGCCGAACCGGCCGAGGTGATCCAGGACCCGCCCTGCGGGTACCGGCTCACCGCGGACCAGTACGCGGACGTCGGCGACGAACTCGCCCTGCACGGCGTCCGCGTACGGCGCGGCGCCGACGGCGTGCTCGTCCCGCTGCGCCAGTCCCTGCGCGCCCTCGTCCCCCTTCTCCTCGACGAGCGCGCGCCGTACCACCTCACCGCCGCGCAACCCGCGCCGGACTGCTGAGAGCGGGCGCTTCCACGGGGGCGGCCGCTTCCACCGGGGGCCGCTTCCATGGGGCGGCTGTTCCCCTACGGAAGCGGCTGTTCCCCTACGGGGGTGGCCGCTTCCCTACGGGGGCGGCCGTTCCCCTACGGAGGCAGCTGTTCCCACGGTGGTGGCCGCTTCCACCGAGGTGGCCGTTCACGCGGGGGCGGCCGGGTGCGCGAGCCCGGCCGCCTGCCGCGCACACCCCCACGCCACCGTCACTCCCGCGCCACCGTGCCCGTAGTTGTGCACCAGGACCCTGCCGTCCGGCAGCACCTCGCGCTCCAGCCGTACCTCGTCGCGCACCGGCCGCAGCCCCACCCGGTGGTCGAGCACACGCGCCCCGGCCACCTCGGGACGCAGCGCCGCACACCGCGCGACGATCGACGCCGCCACCTCCGGGTCCGGCGCCAGGGACCAGTCGTCCTCGTCGGTGGTGCCGCCCAGGACCACCCGGTCCGGCTGCGGGAAGACATACGTCGTCGTCCCGGCGGACGCGTCCGTCGACACGACCCACTCGCGGATTCCCGGGTTCTCCACGATCACCAGCTGCCCCCGCACCGGGCGCACCGCCGGATCGGGCACGAGCTCCCGAGCGCCGAGCCCGGTGCAGTTCACGACGACCGGAGCCGCCGCCTTTGCCAGGTCCGTCACGGTGCGTTCCTCGATCACCCCGCCCGCCCGCAGGAACCGCTCGCGCAGCCACCCCAGGTGCACCGGCATGTCGATCAGCGGCAGCCGGGCCCACAGCCCCTGCCCCGCGTACTCCGCGGACGTCGCCGCCCGCAGCCCTGCGAGCCGCTCGCCGGCCCACGACGCCTGCTCGTCCAGCCGTGTCTCACCGAGTACACCCTCGACCACCCGTACGCCCGTCTCCTCCGGACGCCCGGCCAACTCCTCGTACACCGACAGCGATCGCAGGGCCCACGCGCGGGCGAGCTCCTTCGGCTCGATGCGGTACGGCCACCACAGGGCGCCCGCGACGGCCGAGGTGGTCCGCTGCGCGGACTCGCGCGCCCACACCCGTACCCGCGCGCCGTCCTCGGCCAGCACGACCGCCGTCGTCAGACCGACGACCCCGCTGCCGACCACGATCACATCACCACTGCGAGCGCTCTCCACGCGGGGACGTTAGCGGAATACGTCATGCCGTGCTCACATCACCCTCAGTGCGGGAATACTCACAGCATGTCTGCCGAGTACGCGACCTTCGGCCTGGCACCGGCGATGCGTGCCGGTGGAGTCCTCGCCAACGGTGACTACCAAGTGCACCGGGACTTCGTGGACTTCATCGTCGACGGCCGTCCGCTGCTGTTCCGCCTCTCCGACCTCGACGCGGTGTCCCCGCTCGCCTCCGACGTGCCACCCGCGATCTTCACCGCCCAGGTGCGCAGCCTTCTCCTGGAGGCCGAGGCCCCGCTCGACGGGGACCGCTACATCATCTACGGCTGCCCCGAGTGCGCGAGCCTCGAATGCGGCGCCGTCACCGCCGTGATCGAGCGGGACGACGACGACTACGTGTGGCGCGACTTCGCCTGGCAGACCGGTGAACCCGCCGATCTCGAACTCAACGGCTACCACGGCATAGGGCCGTTCCGCTTCCGCGGCGCCGAATACCGCAGCGCTCTCCACTCCCTCCTCGGCGGCGACTCGGAACCCCGCCGCCGCGTCCTGCTCATCGGCGCCCGGGTCGCCCTGCTCGCCCGGCTCGCCGCCGCCCTGCGCACCATCGGCATCGGCGCCGACATCACCCGCGACGCCGCCGACGTCCCCGCCGACGAACTGCGCGCCTACGGCGCCGTGGTCTTCGGCCGGACCGTCGGCGAACCCGAACGGGCCGCCGTACGCGCGTCGTTCCGCAACGCGTCCGTCGACGTCGCCTACGTCGACGGACTCGCCCCCATCGTCCCCCTCCTCGTCGCCCAGATCGAGCACGCGCTCGACCGCAGCCCGCGGGAGCAGCGCCGGCTCACCCGTCTCGTCGCGGCCGACGGGGAGGCAGGCATCGAGGTCACCTCCACGTGCCGTGTCCAGCTCACCGCGTACCGGCTCGACCGGCTCTCCCGCACCCACACGCACGACGTCTTCGACGGCATCCTGGAGGCGGGCCGCCACCGGGTCGCACTGGACGCCAAAGCGGTGAAGGGGGAGTCGTTCATCGTGGCCAGGACCTCGGGAAGCGTGCTGGTGGAGGCGATGGCCCACTGAGATCTCCGGCGCGGCACGGCAGGACGGCCCGTTAGGATCGGCGTCCTGATGACTGCCACCCTCGTCGCCAAGAACCTCGCCGCCGGCCACGGCGACCGCTCCCTCTTCGCCGGGCTCGACCTCGTCGTCGCGCCCGGCGACGTGATCGGGCTCGTCGGTGCCAACGGCGCCGGCAAGTCCACCCTGCTGCGGCTGCTCGCCGGACTCCTCACCCCGGAGCAGGGCGAGCTGCGCCTGTCGCCGCCCTCCGCGACCGTCGGGCACCTGCCGCAGGAGCCCGAGCGGCGCGCGGGCGAGACCGTCCGCGCGTTCCTCGGCCGCCGCACCGGGGTCACCGAGGCCCAGCGGGTGATGGACGAGGCGACGCAGGCCCTCGTCGACGGAACGCCCGGCGCGGACGACGCCTACGCGGCGAGCCTGGAGCGCTGGCTCGCACTCGGCGGCGCGGACCTCGACGAGCGGGCCGAGGAGGTGGCCGACTCCCTCGGGCTCGCCGTCGACCTGGACCAGCCGATGACCTCCCTGTCCGGCGGCCAGGCCGCCCGGGCCGGACTCGCTTCGCTGCTGCTCTCCCGCTACGACGTCTTCCTGCTCGACGAGCCCACGAACGATCTCGACCTGGACGGCCTGGAGCGGCTCGAACGCTTCGTCGGCGGGCTGCGCGCCGGGACCGTCGTCGTCAGCCACGACCGCGAGTTCCTGACCCGCACCGTCACCAAGGTCCTCGAACTCGACCTCGCACAGCAGCAGATCACCCTCTACGGCGGCGGATACGAGGCCTACCTGGAGGAGCGCGAGACCGCGCGCCGGCACGCCCGCGAGGACTTCGAGGAGTACGCCGACAAGCGGGCCGCGCTGGAGGGCCGCGCCCAGATGCAGCGTTCCTGGATGGACAAGGGCGTCAAGAACGCACGGCGCAAGGCCGGCAACGACAACGACAAGATCGGCCGCAAGTTCCGCAGCGAGGCCAGCGAGAAGCAGGCATCCAAGGCCCGGCAGACCCAGCGCATGATCGAACGGCTCGACGTCGTCGACGAGCCGCGCAAGGAATGGGAGCTGCGCATGGAGATCGCGGCGGCACCGCGGTCCGGCGCGGTCGTCGCCACCCTGCGCGACGCGGAGGTGCGACGCGGCGACTACCTCTTCGGCCCCGCGACACTGCAGATCGACTGGGCCGACCGGGTCGCCGTCACCGGAGCGAACGGCGCGGGCAAGTCGACGCTGCTGGGGGCGCTGCTCGGCCGTGTCCCGCTGGACGCCGGGCACGCCGCGCTCGGATCGGGCGTGGTCGTCGGCGAGGTCGACCAGGCCCGCAAGCTCTTCCACGGCTCCGAGTCGCTGCTCGACGCGTTCTGCGCCGCCGTGCCCGACACCGAGCCGGTCGAAGTCCGCACCCTGCTCGCCAAGTTCGGTCTCAAGGCGGATCATGTCCTGCGGTCCGCCGCGACGCTGTCCCCGGGCGAGCGCACCCGCTCGGCGCTCGCCCTCCTCCAGGGGCGGGGCGTCAACCTCCTCGTCCTGGACGAGCCGACCAACCACCTCGACCTCCCGGCGATCGAGCAGCTCGAATCCGCGCTCGACGCGTACGAGGGCACGTTGCTTCTTGTCACTCATGATCGGCGGATGCTGGACGCGGTGCGGACGAACCGGCGGCTGGAGGTCGCCGCCGGGAAGGTCACGGAACTCTCCGCGTGACCGCTCCGCGGCGTTCGTAGCGGGGGTCCACTGCCGCGGAGCTCCGCTCACCCTCCCAGCCCCGCCGCCCGCAGCCGCGGGTCCGCTGCCGGGGGTCTGCTCGCCCTGGCTGTGGGCTGCGGACGGGTCCGATGCGTGCCCACCCCCTGGCGCTGCCAGCCGCAGGCCCGCTGCCGCAGGGGTCTGTTTGCCCACCTGCCCGCCCTGGCTGTGGGCTGCGGACGGGTCCGATGCGTGCCCACCCCCCTGGCGCTGCCAGTCGCAGGCCCGCTGCCGCAGGGGTCTGTTTGCCCACCTGCCCGCACTGGCTGTGGGCTGCGGCCCGGTCCGATGCGTGCCCACCCACCGGCGTTCCCAGCCGCAGGCCCGCTGCCGCAGGGGTCTGTTTGCCCACCTGCCCGCCCTGGCTGTGGGCTGCGGCCCGGTCCGATGCATGCCCACCCACCGGCGTTCCCAGCCGCAGGCCCGCTGCCGCCGACGCCTGCTTGCCCACCTGCCCGCCCTGGCTGTGGGCTCCGGCCCGGTCCGATGCATGCCCACCGCCCTGGACCTCGCATCGGCGGGAGTACTGCCACCGCCCGTAGCCCCCGCACCCGCCCCGGCTGCGGGCAGCAGCGCTGACCACAGCGGCCGAGGCGCCCCGCGCCGTCGACTGCGGGCAATCGTGCCGCCAGGGCGGTACGGGTGGGCGCAGCGGCACCTCGTCAGCGCCGAGCCGCGCAACCGCCCCGAGCCGAGCACCAGCGCGGGGCGCCGCAGCAGGCAGGCCTGGGCACGGACCTCGGCAGCGCCGGGCTCCTCGTGCAGCAGACCACCGGCACGGGTCACACCAGCGCAGGGCGCCTCAGCAGGCACGCCCCCGCACGGCTGTCAGCAGCGCGGGCTACGTCAACGCGCAGGCCTCGGTGCGGGGCCCCAGCAGGCTGCCCCCGGCACGAACCTCAGCCGCGCCGGGCGCCTGCGCCAAACAGACCCCGGCACGACTCGCACCCGCACCCGCACCCGCACCCGCACCGGGCGTCTACGCCAAGCAGACCCCGGCACGGCCCGCCCCGCACCACCACCGGGCCCCGCCCCGGACGCCCCGGTACCGGCGACCGTCAGCCCCGCCCCCGGTACCGGCGACGGTCAGCCCCGCCCCCCGTACCGGCGACCGTCAGCCCCGCCCTCGCTTGGGGTCCACGAGCCCGGCGCGGCGCAACGCGTCCGCCATCGCGCTGTTGGCCGGTGCCGGCGCCTGGCGGGAGCCGCCGCCGCCACCGCCGCCACCGCCGCCGCGACCCTGACGCTGCTGTCCCCGCTGCTGCGGCGGCCGCCCGCCCCGCTGGGGCCGGCCACCGGCCTGCTGCTCGCCCTGAGGCGCGGCCTCGTCGTCGAGCCGCAGGGTCAGCGAGATCCGCTTGCGCGGGATGTCGACGTCCAGCACCTTGACCTTGACGATGTCGCCGGGCTTCACGACGTCCCGCGGGTCCTTGACGAAGGTCTTGGACATGGCGGACACATGCACGAGCCCGTCCTGGTGGACACCGACGTCCACGAACGCACCGAACGCGGCCACGTTCGTCACGACGCCCTCCAGGACCATCCCCGACGCCAGGTCGGAGATCTTCTCGACGCCCTCCTTGAAGGTGGCCGTCTTGAAGGCGGGGCGCGGGTCGCGCCCGGGCTTCTCCAGTTCCTTCAGGATGTCCGTGACGGTCGGCAGACCGAACGTCTCGTCCACGAAGTCCCCGGGCTTCAGCGAGCGCAGCACCCCGGTGTTGCCGACCAGTGCCGCCACCTCGCTGCCCGCCGTCTTCACCATGCGCCGCACCACCGGATAGGCCTCGGGGTGCACGCTGGACGCGTCGAGCGGGTCGTCCCCGCCCCGGATCCGCAGGAAGCCCGCGCACTGCTCGTACGCCTTGGGGCCGAGGCGCGCCACGTCCTTGAGCGCCGTGCGCGCGCGGAAGGGGCCGTGCGCGTCGCGGTGGGCCACGATGTTCTCCGCGAGCCCGGAGGTGATGCCGGAGACGCGGGCGAGCAGGGGTGCGGAGGCGGTGTTCACGTCCACTCCGACGCCGTTCACACAGTCCTCGACCACCGCGTCCAGCGAACGGGAGAGCTTCACCTCGGACAGGTCGTGCTGGTACTGCCCGACGCCGATGGACTTCGGGTCGATCTTCACCAGTTCGGCGAGCGGGTCCTGGAGGCGGCGGGCGATCGAGACGGCGCCGCGCAGCGAGACGTCCATGTCGGGAAGCTCCTGCGAGGCGAACGCGGAGGCCGAGTACACGGACGCCCCCGCCTCGGACACCATCACCTTGGTGAGCTTCAGCTCCGGGTGCCGGGTGATGAGGTCACCGGCGAGCTTGTCGGTCTCGCGGGACGCAGTGCCGTTACCGATGGCGATGAGTTCGACCGAGTGCTGCGCGGCGAGCCGTGCGAGCTTGGCGATGGCCTCGTCCCACCGGTTCGCCGGGACGTGCGGGTGGATGACGTCGGTCGCCACGACCTTGCCGGTGGCGTCGACGACGGCCACCTTGACGCCCGTACGGAAGCCGGGGTCGAGTCCCAGCGTCGCGCGGGTGCCGGCGGGGGCGGCGAGCAGCAGGTCGCGCAGGTTCGCCGCGAAGACGTTCACCGCCTCGTCCTCGGCGGCCGTGCGCAGCCGCAGCCGCAGGTCGATGCCGAGGTGGACGAGGATGCGGGTGCGCCAGGCCCAGCGGACGGTGTCCGTGAGCCATTTGTCGGCGGGACGGCCCCGGTCGGCGATGCCGAACCGCCCGGCGACGATCCCCTCGTACGACGACGGTCCGTCGGTGGGCTCCTCCGGCTCCAGGACGAGATCGAGCACCTCTTCCTTCTCGCCGCGCAGCATGGCGAGGATGCGGTGCGAGGGAAGTTCCTTGAACGGCTCGGCGAAGTCGAAGTAGTCGGCGAACTTGGCGCCGGCCTCCTCCTTGCCGTCGCGCACCTTCGCGGCGAGCCGTCCCCGCACCCACATGCGCTCGCGGAGTTCGCCGATGAGGTCGGCGTCCTCCGAGAACCGCTCGGTGAGGATGGCCCGTGCGCCGTCCAGGGCGGCCTGCGGGTCGGCGACGCCCTTGTCGGCGTCGACGAAGGCCGTGGCGGCGGCGACCGGCTGGACCGCCGGGTCGCCGAGCAGGCCATCGGCCAGCGGCTCCAGGCCGGCCTCGCGCGCGATCTGCGCCTTCGTGCGCCGCTTCGGCTTGAACGGCAGGTAGATGTCCTCCAGGCGCGCCTTCGTCTCGGCGCCCCTGATCTGCGCCTCGACCTCGTCGGTGAGCTTGCCCTGCTCGCGCACCGAGTCGAGGATGGCGGCGCGCCGCTCCTCCAGCTCCCGCAGATAGCGCAGCCGCTCCTCGAGGGTGCGCAGCTGCGCATCGTCGAGCATCTCGGTCGCTTCCTTGCGGTAGCGGGCGATGAAGGGCACCGTCGATCCGCCGTCGAGCAAGTCGACGGCGGCCTTGACCTGCCGCTCCCGTACGCCGAGTTCCTCGGCGATCCTGCCTTCGATGGACCCTACGAGGGGTGTCGTCACGATCCCGTACCGCCTTCTCCACTGAGGTTGCGCGGCAATTGTGGCAGGTGGCGCCGACAACAGGGGATCAGGGCACCGTCGTGCCGCGCACCGCGTCGAGAATCCGGGCGGTCGTACGCGGTGCGTCCGGGCGGTCGGCGCCGTGCGGGGCCGACACCGACCGGCGCTCAGGCCTTCCCGATCATGTCCCCCGGGAAGGCGCCGGCGGCGAGGGCCGTCATGAGGACGCCCTTGGCCAGTTCGGTGAGCCGTTCCACGCCCGCGGCGCCCAGATGCTCGTACGGCGCCCGGTCGAGCCGGTCGGTCCGCTCCTCGATGTCCTGGCGCAGCGCCATGCCGGACTCCGTCAACTCGCCTTCGGTGTCCAGGAGTCCCCGGTCGCGCAGGCGTGCGGAGGCCGCCTCCCAGTCGTCGCGGGACCAGCCGCGCGTGGACAGCGCCCACTTCGGGGCCATGCCCTTGCCGGTGGCGGTGTGGCTCACCAGGGCTTCGACAGGGCCGAGTTCGGCGTCGAGGAGGATCGCGAGATGGCCGTCGCCTCGGTGCTCGCGCAGCAGTGTGGCCGCGTGCCAGAGCGCGAGGTGCGGGGCGTCGGGCACGGGGAGATCGGCGTGGCCGGCGTACAGCGGGCGGGCGGTCCTGACGCAGGCCTCGGTGGCGCGCAGGGCGAGTTCGGCGGCCTCGGCCATCTCCTTGGAGGCGACGAGCTCCTCGCCGAGCAGTCGCCGCAGCGTGGTGTCGACGGCACGCGTGCGTGCCGCGAGCACCGTTTCCGGGGAGACCGTGCGCCACACCTGGGGCAGATGCCGTGCGACCAGATCGTGGCTGAAGTTGTAGAACGTCGCCGTCACCGTCCCGGGACCGACCGCTCCCAGCGCGGCGGCGCGCACCGCGAAGTACGCGGCCCTGCTGTCCTCGACGCCGACGGCGGACATCTCCCGGCCCAGGTCGGGCGAGAAGTAGTGGGTCGAGTGCAGAGGGTTGAGGACGTTGTGGCAGCGCCGGCCGGCGCGCTCCGGCAGTGGAGTGGTCATGCCCGCAGGTTACCGACTGGTCGGTACGTGGGGAACCGCTGTGGGCGCGATGGCAGGAATGGTGGGGTGCTCGACATTGCGGCCATGTCCCGGCGGGCCAAGAATCGAAGACATGCGAACCGTTCTCATCGTCCTCTTCGACGACGTGCAGAGCCTCGACGTCACGGGCCCCCTGGAGGTGTTCGCGGGCGCCGAGGCCTGGCACGGCGGCTCGTACCGCGTCCTCACCGCGTCCCCGGACGGCGCGCCGGTACGTACCTCCAGCGGTCTCACCCTCGTACCGGACCACGCGCTCGACGACGCACCCGCCCCGCACACGCTCCTCGTGCCCGGCGGCCGGGGCACCCGGCACCCGGACCGCCGACTTACGGACTGGCTGCGTGACCACGGCCCGCGGGCCGAGCGTCTCGTCTCTGTCTGCACCGGTGCCATCCTGCTCGCCGAGGCGGGCCTCCTGGACGGGCACCGGGCCACGACCCACTGGGCCTACTGCGACAAGCTGGCCCGTGACCATCCCGCCGTGGAGGTCGACCCGGATCCCATCTTCGTGCGCGACGGCCGGGTCTCCACCTCGGCGGGCGTTACCTCCGGCATCGACCTGGCCCTCGCCCTGGTGGAGGAGGACCTGGGCCGCGAGACGGCTCTCGCGATCGCCCGGCATCTGGTCGTCTTCCTGCGGCGGCCGGGCAACCAGGCCCAGTTCAGCGCACAGCTCGCCGCCCAGACCGCGCGCCGCGAACCCCTGCGCGAGGTCCAGCAGTGGATCACCGAGCATCCCGACGACGACCTGAGCGTCGAGTCGCTCGCCGCCCGCGCCCGGCTCTCGCCCCGGCACTTCGCCCGCGCCTTCCAGTCCGAGACCGGCACGACACCCGGCCGGTACGTCGACCGTGTCCGCCTGGAACAGGCCCGGCGCCTCCTGGAGGACACCGGCGACGGTGTCGAGGAGATCTCGCGTGCCTGCGGCTACGGCACGCCGGAGGCGATGCGCCGCGCCTTCGTGAAGGCGCTCGGCTCGGCACCCGCGGAGTACCGGCGTCGCTTCCGCCCGGCCTCCACACCCTGATCCGGCCGGCCCATCGAAAGGAATCCCGATGCAGATCGCCATCGTCCTCTACGACCGTTTCACGGCTCTCGACGCCGTGGGCCCCTACGAGACCCTCGGCCGGCTGCCCGACGCCGAGGTCGTGTTCGTCGCCGAGCGCACCGGACCCGTGCGCAGTGACACCGGTGCGCTGGCGCTGACCGCGGACCGGACCCTGGCCGAGGTGCCGGGACCGGACATCGTGGTGGTGCCGGGCGGCCCCGGCCAGTTCTCACAGATGGAGAACGAGGTCCTGCTGGACTGGCTGCGCGCGGCCGACGCCACCAGCACCTGGACGACCTCGGTGTGCACCGGTTCCCTGCTGCTCGCCGCGGCCGGGCTCCTCGACGGCCGCCGGGCCACCTCCCACTGGCTGGCCCTGGACTTCCTCAAGGAGTACGGCGCCGAGCCGACCGGGGAGCGGGTCGTGTTCGACGGCAAGTACGTGACCGCCGCAGGTGTCTCGTCCGGCATCGACATGGGGCTCACCCTGCTCGGCCGGATCGCGGGCGACGAACACGCGCAGGCCGTCCAGCTGCTGACCGAGTACGACCCGCAGCCGCCGTACGACGCCGGGGCTCCGCACAAGGCGCCCGCGCACCTGGTCGAGGAGTTCCGCACGAACAGTCGTTTCAGCCTGATGTAGGCGAAGACCGAACGGATGCGTGCACAACCGCGTCATCCCGGCGTGGTCCAGGTGAAGTGCGGCCGGCGGCGCTCCAGGAAGGCGGCGACCCCCTCCGCGGTGTCGCCGCCACGGCGCGCCTGCTCCGCCCAGTGGGAGTCCCGGTCCGTGCGCCCGTTGACGAATTCCTTGGCCGCGGCCTGGGTCAGCAGCGAGCGCCCGGCCAGGACGCGCGTGAACTCGCCGACCCGCTTGTCCAGTTCGCCCTCGGGCAGCACCTCGTCCACCAGGCCGGTGCGCAGTGCCCGCTCCGTGTCGATCAACTCGCCCGAGAACAGGAGGTACTTCGCGGCCGCCGGGCCGACCAGCGAGGCCAGCCGCCGGGTCGAGGAGGCGGGGTAGACGATGCCCAGCTTCGCCGGGGTCACGCCGAAGAGCGCGCCCTCCTCGGCGAACCGCAGATCACAGGCCGCCGCGAGCTGGGATCCGCCGCCCACGCAGTAGCCGCGGATGGCGGCCAGCGTCGGCTTCGGGAAGGCGGCGAGCGCCTCCTCGGCGCGCACGGCCAGCCCCTGCGCCTCGTCCGGGGAGCCGCGCAGCGTCGAGATGTCGGCCCCGGCGCAGAACGTCCCGCCTTCGCCGGTGAGCACGAGGACGCGTACGCCGTCGTCGGCGCTCAAGGCGTCGAGCAGGGGCGGCAGCGCCCGCCACATGCCGGTCGTCATGGCGTTCCGCTTCGCCGGATGGTGGACGACGACGGTGGCGACGCCGTCGCCGACGCGGTGCAACAGCTGCGGCTCCATACGCCGCATGCTAACCGCACTCCCCGGATGCGCGATCAAGAAGGGGGGTGGCCCCGGGGCGCATGTGAACGGCGTGAACACCCGGAACGGGCCGGTCGAGTCGGTGCCATACCCGTACAACCCGAAGAGTTCTCGAAGTCGGCACAACGGGGACAGGAGCAGTCTTACAACTGACCGTGTCATACGCCGACGGTCAGAAACCGTCGATACTTGCTGACTTCTGTTCAGTCATCAGGTATGGACCGATGCGCTATCAACACTCGATGCGTGGTGACAATCGAGCGCAAGGGTGGCGACCGGACGATGGACAACCTCGGGCGGGGCTCCGACCCGAGCCCCGAAGCCGGCGGAAACGTGTCTCCGGACCGGAGAGCGACCGTCCCGCTGCCGTACGAGGGGGTGTGGCGGTTCACCGCTCCCGCGGTCGACGCCTCGGTGCCGCAGGCACGGCACGCCGTCCGTGATCTGCTGTTCCGCCAGGGAGTACCCGTCTCGGACGACCTCGTCCAGGGACTCCTGCTGATCGTCTCCGAGCTGGTCACCAACGCGGTCCGGCACGCGGTGCTGCTGTCGCCGATGCTCGCCGTGGAGGTCGCCGTCGGTGCCGAGTGGGTGCGCGTCTCCGTCGAGGACAACCACCCGTACCGCCCGACCGCCCTGGAGGCCGACCACGGGCAGACCGGTGGCCGGGGCCTCCTGCTGGTACGGGAGGTGACCCGGGAATCGGGCGGGGTGTGCGACGTCGAGCACACGGCGAGCGGCGGCAAGGTGATCTGGGCCGCCCTGCCGCTCACTGCCGGCGTCGTCTAGGGACGTCGTCCGGATCAGGACGGACCCGGTCCGATCCGAACGGCACTCTCCGGGTCACCAGCCCGCGGACGGACCCGTCAGCTCCCTGATCGCGGGACGGGCCGCGTCCAGCACGGTCATGAACCAGGCGGAGAACGTGTCCTTCGCGTGCCGCTCCGCCAGCTCGGCCGCCGTCACGAAGGCCGTCGAGCCGACCTCCTCGGGGTCGGGCCGCAGCGTCGACTGGACCATGCCGACGAAGAGATGGTTGTACTCCTGCTCCACCAGCCCCGACGCCGGGTCCGGGTGGTTGTAACGGACCGTGCCCGCCTCGGCGAGCAGCGACGGGGACACCCCGAGCTCCTCGAACGTCCGCCGGGCCGCCGCCGCGAACGGCGCCTCCCCGGGGTAGGGATGGCCGCAGCAGGTGTTCGACCAGACACCGGGGGAGTGGTACTTGCCGAGGGCGCGCTGCTGGAGCAGCAGCCGGCCGCGCTCGTCGAAGAGGAACACCGAGAACGCCCTGTGCAGCTGTCCGGGCGCCTGGTGGGCGGCGAGCTTCTCCGCCGTACCGATCGTGTTGCCGTCCTCGTCGACCAGCTCCAGCAAGATCGCTTCAACGGTGCCGTTCGACGAACTGTGCGTCGCGGTGGCAGGTGTGATCGGCATACCCATCCTTCGCATCGGTCTTCGAGCCCCAAGTCTGCCGTACGAAACCGGCACTCCCGGCACTTCGCGACTCCCGCATGTCCCGCTCCGCGGCGACGGAGCCGGACCCGCGGACGGCACGCGTCAGACGCCGAAAGCGGCCGGATACCTGATCGTGCCCGGTGCCACCACCGAGGAACCGTCCAGGACGAGGGCCATCAGATGTTCGGGCGGCACGTCGAATCCGGGCCGGATGCCGTACTCCGAAGCGGGCACGAAGCCGAACCTCGGGTAGTACCCGGGATGCCCCAGTACGAGGACCAGTCGCTCTCCCCGCGCGCGTGCCGCCTCCAGCACCGCGCGTACGACGGCCGATCCGGCGCCGCTGAGCTGGTGCTCCGGCCGTACAGCCACCGGTGCCAGCGCCGCCGCCTCGCCGGCGCCGACATGACAACGGGTGATCAGGGCGTACGCCGCGACCGTGCCGTCGGGCGCCTCGGCGACGTACGACAGATCCGGCAGCCACGCCTCCTGGTCGGCGCGCAGGGCGTCCACCAGGTCGGCCTCGTCCGCCCGCTCGAACGCCGCCGCGTTCACGGCGTGCACCGCGCCCCGGTCGGCGGCGGTCTCCCGGCGCGTGCGCCAGACGGAGGTGGGTTCAGTACTGGTCAATGGCAGAGCCTCGCCTCGTGCTCAGCGTGTCCGCTGGGCTCCAGTTGGAAGGTGCAGTGCTCGACGTCGAAGTGGTCACCCAGGCAGCCCTGGAGCTCGTGGAGCATCTTCTCGTGGCCGATCGCGTTCAGGACGTCGGAGCTGACGACCACGTGGACGGACAGGACCGGCATGCCGGAGGTGATGGTCCAGGCGTGCAGGTCGTGGATGTCCTCGACGCCGGGCAGCGCCAGGATATGGGCACGCACCTGCGCCATGTCGACATTTTTCGGGGCCGCCTCCAGCAGCACGTCGAGCGTCTCGTGGAGCAGCTTCCAGGTGCGCGGGACGATCATCAGGCCGATGAGGATCGAGGCGATCGGGTCGGCGGCCTGCCAGCCCGTGGTCATGATCACCACGGCGGAGAGGATGACGGCCAGCGAGCCCAGCGCGTCCGCGGCCACCTCCAGGAAGGCCCCGCGCACGTTCAGGCTCTCCTTCTGGCCGCGTACCAGCAGCGTCAGCGAGATCATGTTCGCGACCAGGCCGATCGTGCCGAACACGATGGTCAGCCCGCCGTGGGTGTCGGCGGGGGTCAGGAACCGCTGGATCGCCTCGTACAGCACATATCCGCCGACGCAGAGCAGCAGCAGACAGTTGGCGAGCGCGGCGAGGATCTCGGCGCGCGCGTAGCCGAAGGTGCGGGTCTCGCTCGGCGGCCGGGCGGCGAAGTGGATCGCCAGCAGCGCCATGCCCAGACCCAGTGCGTCCGTCGCCATGTGCGCGGCGTCCGCGATCAGCGCGAGCGAGTCGGCGACGACGCCGCCGACGATCTCCACCACCATGACGGTGAGCGTGATCGACAGCGCTACGCGCAGCCGCCCGCGGTACGCCGCTGTCGCGGTCCCCGTCGGGGGAGCGCCGTGCGCGTGCCCGTGATCGTGTCCGGCCCCCATGGGTCTGCCTCCTGTGCTCTGCCCGGGATCACAGTGAACTACGGGTGAGGAGCATCGGGCAACGCGGCACTGAACACCGTTGTCATGTGCTCTGACCTGCGGAAACGATAAGCAGGTCAGAGCACTGATGTGATCATTCGGACGGCGTCCGCGGGTGATGGAGCACCCAGCCCGCCCACGCCGACTCGACCATCTCGCGCACCCCGCGCCGGGCGGTCCAGCCGAGCTCCCGCGCGGCCAGCCCGGCCGAGGCGACCGCGCGCGGGGCGTCACCCGGGCGGCGCGGCTCGACGACCGGCGCCCGGTCGTCACCGCTGATCTCGCCGATGAGGGTGACCAGCTCGCGGACCGAGACGCCCTCACCGCGCCCGATGTTCACGGTCAGGTCGCCCGACACGTCGCCCGTCAGCCGCCGGGCCGCCGCCAGGTGCGCCTCGGCGAGATCGGCGACGTGAATGTAGTCACGGACGCAGGTGCCGTCCGGGGTCGGGTAGTCGGCGCCGAAGATCCGCGGGGCCTCGTCGCGGGTGAGACGGTCGAAGACCATCGGGATCACGTTGAAGACGCCCGTGTCGGCCAGCTCCGGGGCGGCGGCGCCCGCCACGTTGAAATAGCGCAGGCACACCGTGGCGATCCCGTGCGCCTGCCCCGCGGCCCGGACCAGCCACTCCCCGGCGAGCTTCGTCTCGCCGTACGGGCTCATCGGGGCGCAGGGCGTGTCCTCCGTGATGAGGTCCACATCGGGGTTGCCGTAGACGGCCGCCGACGAGGAGAACAGGAACCGCCGCACGCCCGCCCCGGCGACGGCGTCGAGCAGCGTGGCGAGACCGCCCACGTTCTCCTGGTAATAACGCGTCGGCTGGGCCACGGACTCGCCGACCTGCTTGCGCGCCGCGAGGTGCACCACACCCGTCACCGCGTGCTCCGCGAGCACCCGCTTCAGCAGATCCCCGTCCAGCGACGAGCCCTGCACCAGCGGTATGCCCTCCGGAAGCCGGCTCGGCACCCCGGCCGAGAGGTCGTCGAGGGCGACGACGCGCTCCCCGGCCTCCGCCATCGCCCGCGCCACGTGTGCCCCGATGTATCCGGCTCCGCCTGTGATCAGCCATGTCATGGACGCCCACCCTATGCGGACCCCACCGGTGCCGTTCCTGCCCCGTCCCTCGGCGGCGCCCGGCTCGTCCGCTCCGGGGTGTTGTGCGGCATGCCGCACGAGCTACCCGGAATGCACCGGTCCGCCGGCACGGTTTGTGGCGCGGCCCCCGCATCACCCATGATGATCGCGGCGGAGGCGGCCAGGCAGAACCGGTTGATCGGGCCGTGAACGGGTGATGAACGCCTGCTTCCATTCATCCGATAGCCTCTGCCGACATGCCGCCCGGCCGCCGCAGGCAGGGGCATCCCATCACGCACTTGCCCGGTGCCCCCGCGCCGGCACCCAGGGAGTGAGTTCGCTGTCGACCGCCATCCTCACCGGTCAGCCGGTCCCCGGATCGTCGCTCGAGGGCGATCTGCGGTCGCTCGGCTTCGACGTGCGGCTCGCCTCCGACGCGGGCGAAGCCGAGACACTGCTCGCCGCCGTACCGGCTGACCAGCGGGTGGCCGTCGTGGACGCCCGCTTCGTCGGGCACCTGCACGCCCTGCGGCTCGGCCTCACCGACCCGCGCTTCGCGGCCGCCGCGCTGCGCGGGGCCATATCCGTGCAGCCCGAGGCCCGCCGCGCGCTGACCCGGGCCGTGGCCCGCGAGAGCTCCGCCGTCGGCGGCCTCGCCGTCGCCACCGACGATCTCGCCGAGCGCCTGACCGCCGCGCTGGACGCCGACGGCGTCGCGGTGCACCGCCCTGAACTGGGCACGCTCGTCGCCGCCGTCCCCGCGGACCCGCAGGAACGCAACGAAGCCCGCCAGGCCGTCTCCGCCGTGGACGACGAGGCCGTACGGCTGCGCAGCGCCGTGAAGGCCCGCGACGGCTTCTTCACCACCTACTGCATCAGCCCGTACTCGCGCTACATCGCACGCTGGTGCGCCCGCCGCGGCCTCACCCCGAACCAGGTGACGACCGCCTCACTGATCACCGCCCTGATCGCCGCGGGCTGCGCCGCCACCGGTACCCGCGCCGGCTTCGTGGCCGCCGGCCTGCTGCTCCTGTTCTCCTTCGTCCTCGACTGCACGGACGGACAGCTCGCCCGCTACTCACTGCAGTACTCCACCCTCGGTGCCTGGCTCGACGCGACCTTCGACCGCGCCAAGGAGTACGCCTACTACGCGGGCCTCGCCCTCGGAGCGGCCCGCGGCGGCGACGACGTCTGGGCCCTCGCCCTCGGCGCGATGATCCTGCAGACCTGCCGCCACGTCGTCGACTTCTCCTTCAACGAGGCGAACCACGACGCCACCGCCAACACGAGCCCCACCGCGGCCCTGTCGGACCGCCTCGACAGCGTCGGCTGGACGGTCTGGGTGCGCCGGATGATAGTGCTGCCCATCGGTGAACGCTGGGCGATGATCGCCGTGCTCACCGCCCTGACCACCCCGCGGATCACCTTCTACGCCCTGCTGGTCGGCTGCGCCTTCGCCGCCAGCTACACCACGGCGGGCCGCGTGCTGCGCTCGCTCACCCGCAAGGCGCGGCGCACGGACCGCGCGGCCCGGGCGCTCGCCGACCTCACCGACTCCGGCCCCCTCGCCGAGGCGCTGAACCGCCTCTCCCGCGGGGCGGTGCGCCGCGGACCCGCCGCCGTCGCCTTCGCCGCTGGCGCCCTCGTCGTCCTCGGCGCCGCGCTCGCGCCGTACGGCAGCTGGTGGCCGGTCCTGGGCGCCGTGATCTACGTGCTCCTGTCGCCCGTGGCGCTCGCCCGTCCCCTCAAGGGCGCCCTCGACTGGCTGGTCCCGCCCTTCTACCGCGCCGCCGAATACCTGACCGTTCTGGTACTGGCCGCCAAAGCCGACGTGAACGGAGCACTTCCGGCGGCTTTCGGCCTGGTGGCCGCCGTCGCCTACCATCACTACGACACGGTGTACCGCATCCGCGGAAACGCCGGCGCGCCCCCGCACTGGCTGGTCCGGGCGATCGGCGGGCACGAAGGCAGGACGCTGCTGGTCACCGTACTGGCCGCGCTCCTCGCCGCCACACAGTTCAAGATCGCGCTCACGGCGCTCGCCGTGGCCGTCGCCCTGCTTGTGCTCGTCGAGAGCATCCGCTTCTGGGTGTCCTCCGGGGCCCCCGCCGTACACGATGAAGGAGAACCCGCATGATCGGCCTCGTGCTGGCCGCCGGCGCCGGACGGCGTCTGCGTCCCTACACCGACAGCCTCCCGAAGGCTCTCGTGCCGGTAGGCCCTGCGGGCATGGAGGACAGCATCACCGTCCTCGACCTGACCCTCGGCAACTTCGCCGAGATCGGTCTGACCGAGGTCGGCATCATCGTCGGCTACCGCAAGGAAGCGGTGTACGACCGCAAGGCGGCCCTCGAGGAGAAGTACGGCCTCAAGATCACGCTGATCGACAACGACAAGGCCGAGGAGTGGAACAACGCCTACTCCCTGTGGTGCGGCCGTGACGCCCTCAAGGACGGTGTGATCCTCGCCAACGGCGACACCGTGCACCCGGTCTCGGTCGAGAAGACGCTGCTCGCCGCCCGCGGCGACGGCAAGAGGATCATCCTCGCCCTCGACACGGTGAAGAAGCTCGCCGACGAGGAGATGAAGGTCGTCGTGCACCCCGACAAGGGCGTGCAGAAGATCACCAAGCTCATGGAGCCGTCCGAGGCCACCGGTGAGTACATCGGCGTCACCCTCATCGAGGGCGAGGCCGCCGCCGATCTGGCGGACGCGCTGAAGACGGTGTGGGAGACCGACCCGCAGCAGTTCTACGAGCACGGCTACCAGGAGCTCGTGAACCGCGGTTTCAAGATCGACGTGGCACCGATCGGTGAGGTCCAGTGGGTCGAGATCGACAACCACGACGACCTCGCCAAGGGGCGTGAGATCGCGTGCCAGTACTGACGAGGCTCATCCCCTCCCCGGTCGTCGTGGACATCCGCCCGGGTGCCCTGGACGACCTGGCCGGTGTGCTCAGCGACGAGCGCATCTCGCACTCCGGCAAGCTGGCCGTCGCGGTCAGCAACGGCTCCGGGGCGCGCCTGCGTGAGCGGATCGCCCCGGCACTGCCGGGCGCCACCTGGTACGAGGTCGGCGGCGGCACCCTGGACGACGCGGTCCGGCTGGCCGGTGACATGCGGGCCGGGCACTACGACGCGGTCGTGGGACTGGGCGGCGGCAAGATCATCGACTGTGCCAAGTTCGCCGCGGCGCGGGTCGGCCTGCCGCTGGTCGCGGTGCCGACGAACCTCGCGCACGACGGTCTGTGCTCGCCCGTCGCCACCCTCGACAACGACGCGGGCCGCGGCTCGTACGGTGTGCCGAACCCGATCGCCGTCGTCATCGACCTGGACGTGATCCGCGAGGCCCCGGTCCGGTTCGTCCGGGCCGGCATCGGTGACGCCGTCTCCAACATCAACGCGATCGCCGACTGGGAGCTCGCCAACCGGGTCACCGGCGAGAAGATCGACGGTCTGGCCGCGGCCATGGCACGCCAGGCGGGCGAGGCCGTGCTGCGGCACCCCGGCGGCATCGGGGAGAACGGCTTCCTCCAGGTCCTCTCGGAGGCGCTGGTCCTCACCGGCATCGCGATGTCGATCTCCGGTGACTCCCGGCCCGCCTCGGGTTCCTGCCACGAGATCAACCACGCCTTCGACCTCCTCTTCCCCAAGCGCGCGGCGAGCCACGGCGAGCAGTGCGGGCTGGGTGCGGCCTTCGCGATGCACCTGCGGGGGGCGACCGAGGAAGCCGTGTACATGGCCGAGGTGCTGCGCCGCCACGGGCTGCCGGTGCTGCCCGAGGAGATCGGCTTCACCGTGGACGAGTTCGTCCAGGTCGTGGAGTTCGCTCCCCGGACCAGGCCCGGCCGCTACACGATCCTCGAACACCTCGACCTGAAGACCGACCAGATCAAGGACATCTACTCCGACTATGCCAAGGCCATCGGTAGCTGAACTCCGCCCCGTCGTTCACCCCCCAGGGGTGAAGGACCGGCGCAGCGGTGAGCACTGGATGGGACGCCTCTACATGCGTGAGGTGTCCCTGCGGGTCGACCGCTACCTGGTGAACACCAGGATCACGCCCAACCAGCTCACGTACCTGATGACCGTATGCGGCGTGCTCGCGGCCCCGGCCCTGCTGGTGCCGGGGATCGCCGGCGCCGTGCTCGGCGTGGTGATGGTTCAGCTGTACCTGCTGCTGGACTGCGTCGACGGCGAGATCGCCCGCTGGAAGAAGCAGTACTCGCTCGGCGGGGTCTACCTGGACCGGGTCGGCGCCTATCTGACGGACGCGGCGGTCCTGGTCGGCCTCGGCCTGCGTGCCGCGGACCTGTGGGGCGACGGGCGGATCGACTGGCTGTGGGCCTTCCTCGGCACCCTGGCCGCCCTGGGCGCGATCCTGGTCAAGGCGGAGACCGACCTCGTCGGGGTCGCCCGTCACCAGGGCGGGCTGCCGCCGGTCAAGGAGGCCGCGTCCGAGCCCCGGTCCTCCGGCATGGCGCTGGCCCGCAGGGCCGCCGGAGCGCTCAAGTTCCACCGGCTGATCCTCGGCATCGAGGCGTCCTTGCTGATCCTGGTCCTCGCGATCGCGGACCAGGTCAGGGGCGACCTCTTCTTCACCCGCCTCGGCACCGCCGTGCTCGCCGGGATCGCCCTCCTGCAGACCGTGCTGCACCTCGTGTCCATCCTCGCCTCCAGCAGGCTGAAGTGAGTACGGCGATGAAGGTCGGCGCGGTCGTCATCACCATGGGCAACCGCCCCGACGAGCTCCGGGCCCTGCTGGACTCCGTCGCCAAGCAGGACGGCGACCGGGTCGAGGTCGTCGTCGTCGGCAACGGCTCGCCCGTCCCCGACGTCCCCGCGGGCGTACGGACGGTCGAGCTGCCCGAGAACCTCGGCATACCGGGCGGTCGCAACGTCGGCATCGAGGCCTTCGGCCCCGGCGGCACCGACGTGGACGTCCTCCTCTTCCTGGACGACGACGGCCTGCTCGCCCAGCACGACACCGCCGAGCTGTGCCGGCAGGCCTTCGCGGCCGACCACGAGCTCGGCATCATCAGCTTCCGCATCGCCGACCCGGAGACCGGTCGGACGCAGCGCCGCCACGTGCCGCGGCTGCGCGCCTCCGACCCGATGCGTTCCTCGCGCGTCACCACCTTCCTGGGCGGCGCCAACGCGGTGCGCACGAAGGTCTTCGCCGAGGTCGGCGGGCTGCCGGACGAGTTCTTCTACGCCCACGAGGAGACCGACCTGGCCTGGCGGGCGCTCGACGCGGGCTGGATGATCGACTACCGGTCGGACATGGTGCTGTACCACCCGACGACCGCGCCCTCGCGGCACGCGGTCTACCACCGCATGGTGGCCCGCAACCGTGTCTGGCTCGCACGCCGAAACCTTCCCGCGCCGCTGGTCCCGGTCTATCTGGGCGTCTGGATGCTGCTGACGCTGGCCCGCCGCCCCTCGGGGCCGGCGCTCAAGGCCTGGTTCGGCGGATTCAAGGAAGGCTGGACCAGTCCGTGCGGGTCCCGGCGGCCCATGAAGTGGCGTACGGTGTGGCGGCTGACTCGACTGGGCCGACCTCCTGTCATCTGACAAGCTCGTTCCTGAGAGCATTCGGGCCGTACCCCGGTCCCTGGCTCATGCCTACGCCCGACCAGCGTGCGCATCTTGAAGACGAAAGTTTCCACTTGTGAGTGAGACAACGCATGACGGCGGAGTCGCGGTGAGCGACCGACCGTCGCCCGATGACGGGCTCTCCGCGGCCGAGCTGGCCGCCCGGTACGGCCTCGCGGTCAGCGGTGCCCGGCCCGGGCTCGTCGAGTACGTCCGCCAGCTCTGGGGACGGCGTCACTTCATCCTCGCCTTCTCGCAGGCGAAGCTCACCGCGCAGTACAGCCAGGCCAAGCTCGGCCAGCTGTGGCAGGTGGCGACCCCGCTGCTCAACGCGGCCGTGTACTACCTGATCTTCGGGCTGATCCTGAAGGCCAACCGCGGACTGTCGCACGACGTGTACATCCCGTTCCTGGTGACCGGTGTGTTCGTCTTCACCTTCACGCAGAGCTCGATCATGGCCGGCGTCCGCGCGATCTCCGGCAATCTCGGACTGGTGCGCGCGCTGCACTTCCCGCGGGCCTCGCTGCCCATCTCGTTCGCGCTCCAGCAGCTCCAGCAGCTGCTCTTCTCGATGATCGTGCTGTTCGTCGTGGCGATCGGCTTCGGCAGCTACCCCGGTCTGTCCTGGCTGCTGATCCTCCCGGTGCTGTTCCTCCAGTTCCTCTTCAACACCGGGCTCGCCCTGGTCGTCGCGCGGATGGGCGCGAAGACGCCGGACCTCGCCCAGCTGATGCCGTTCATCCTGCGCACGTGGATGTACGCGTCCGGAGTCATGTTCTCGATCAGCACGATGCTGGAAGGGCGTCCGGAGTGGATCGCCCGGGCCCTCCAGGCCAACCCGGCCGCGGTCTACATGGACCTGATGCGCTTCGCGCTGATCGACGGGTACGGCTCCTCGAACCTGCCCCCGCACGTGTGGGCCATCGCCGTCTTCTGGGCCGTGGTCGTCGCCGTCGGCGGATTCGTGTACTTCTGGAAGGCTGAAGAGAGGTACGGCCGTGGCTGAGCAGACCTCCCACATCCCGACCGTCATCGCGGACGAGCTGCACATCGTCTACCGGGTCAACGGCGCCAAGACCGGCAAGGGCAGTGCCACCGCCGCCCTCAGCCGCATCCTCAAGCGGGGCGAGGAGCGCGGCGTCCGCAAGGTGCACGCGGTCCGCGGCGTCTCCTTCGTCGCCTACCGCGGCGAGGCCATCGGTCTGATCGGTTCGAACGGCTCCGGCAAGTCCACCCTGCTACGTGCCATCGCCGGGCTGCTGCCCGCCGAGAAGGGCAAGGTCTACACCGACGGCCAGCCCTCGCTGCTCGGTGTGAACGCGGCCCTGATGAACGACCTCACGGGCGAGCGCAACGTCATATTGGGCGGGCTCGCGATGGGCATGTCGCGCGAGCAGATCAGGTCGCGCTACGAGGACATCGTCGACTTCTCGGGCATCAACGAGAAGGGTGACTTCATCACCCTGCCGATGCGCACCTACTCGTCCGGCATGGCGGCCCGGCTGCGCTTCTCCATCGCGGCGGCCAAGGACCACGACGTCCTCATGATCGACGAGGCCCTCGCCACCGGTGACCGCAAGTTCCAGAAGCGCTCCGAGGCCCGCATCCGTGAGCTGCGCAAGGAGGCCGGCACGGTCTTCCTCGTCAGCCACAACAACAAGTCGATCCGTGACACGTGCGACCGCGTGCTGTGGCTGGAGCGCGGTGAGCTGCGCATGGACGGCCCGACCGAAGAGGTCCTCAAGGAGTACGAGAAGTTCACGGGCAAGTAGCCCATTTCGCCCAGGGCCCCGCCGGAACTCTTCGGCGGGGCCCTGCGTCTGCAAAGGAAACGTCAACTCCGCCTGCGCATAGGAATCTTGACGTCAATCGGTGTGTTGTTGTGATGTGCAGGACACCCCGACGGACCATGCAGCGTTGTACAACGTAAGCTGTACGGGTGCTGATTCGCGGCAAGTGGGGCGATAATGCGCGACACCGGCACCGGCGCGCCGCGCGGACCTTCGGGCGGCGTGTCCGAAATGGGCAGTGTTGGGTCGGCAGTGTAGAACGGGAGATGTGACGGCAATGGCTACGGGAACTCTCCAGCTCCGTGACGCGTGCGCCGTCCCCGCGCCGGGTGGCGAGCGGTGACCGAAGCCGGGACGGCGCGTACCGGAGACCCGGAGCGCGGCACCCTCGACAAGGCCGCGGACGAGAACTTCCCCGTGGCGCCCTTCTTCCTGCCCAAGGCCTGGCGTGTCGACCTGATGGCCGTGTACGGCTTCGCCCGGCTCGTCGACGACATCGGTGACGGCGACCTCGCCCCGGGCGGCGCGGACGCCCGCCTGCTCGGCGTGTCGCCCGAGGACGCCGGGGACCGGCTGCGCATGCTGGACGCCTTCGAGGCCGATCTTCACCGTGTGTTCGACTCGACCCCGCGTCATCCGCTGCTGCGCCGGCTCCAGCCGACCGTCCGCCGCGCGGCCCTCACCCCCGAGCCCTTCCTCGGCCTGATCGCGGCCAACCGCCAGGACCAGCTCGTCGCGCGGTACGAGACCTACGACGACCTCGTCTCCTACTGCGAGCTGTCCGCCAACCCCGTCGGCCGCCTGGTCCTCTCCGTCACCGGCACGTCGACGCCGGAGCGGGTGCGCCACTCCGACGCGGTGTGCACCGCGCTGCAGATCGTCGAGCACCTCCAGGACGTCGCCGAGGACCTCGGCCGCGACCGTGTCTACCTGCCCGCCGAGGACATGAAGCGGTTCCACGTGCGGGAGGCGGACCTCGCCGCACCCACAGCAGGCGCATCGGTGCGCGCACTGGTTGCATACGAAGCAGAACGCGCCATGAACCTCCTGAATGAAGGCACCCCCCTCGTGGGTAGCGTCCACGGCAGGCTGAAGCTGCTGCTCGCGGGGTTCGTTGCGGGGGGAAGGGCGGCGATCCGTGCGATCGCCGCCGCCGAATACGACGTACTTCCCGGCCCGCCCAAGCCCGGCAAGCTCCAGCTGCTGCGCGAGGTGGGAGTGACTCTGCGAGGAGAGGGGTGATCCGGACCGTGGAGTCGGAACAACACGTGTCCGCACCGGTACTCGCCGCGTACAGCTACTGCGAGGCAGTGACCGGTCAGCAGGCCCGTAATTTCGCGTACGGCATCAGGCTTCTGCCGACGCCGAAGCGCCGCGCGATGTCGGCGCTCTACGCGTTCTCGCGACGCGTCGACGACATCGGCGACGGCGCGCTCGCGCCCGACGTGAAGAGCGCGCGCCTGGAGGAGACCCGGGCGCTGCTCGCGCGGGTCCGCGCGGGGTCCGTGGACGAGGACGACACCGACCCGGTCGCGGTGGCGCTCGCCCACACCGCCGAGGCCTTCCCGGTGCCGCTCGGCGGCCTCGACGAACTCATCGACGGCGTGCTGATGGACGTGCGCGGCGAGACGTACGAGACCTGGGACGACCTCAAGATCTACTGCCGGTGCGTGGCCGGGGCGATCGGCCGGCTCTCGCTCGGCGTGTTCGGTACGGAACCGGGGGCGCGCGGAGCGGAGCGCGCGCCGGAGTATGCCGACACGCTCGGGCTCGCGCTGCAGCTCACCAACATCCTGCGGGACGTCCGGGAGGACGCCGCGGGAGGACGCACCTATCTGCCCGCCGACGACCTCGCCAAGTTCGGCTGCTCGGCCGGGTTCGACGGACCGAACCCACCGGAGGGTTCCGACTTCGCGGGCCTCGTGCACTTCGAAGTGCGTCGGGCCCGCACCCTTTTCGCCGAGGGATACCGGCTGCTGCCCATGCTGGACCGGCGCAGCGGCGCGTGCGTCGCCGCCATGGCCGGCATCTACCGCCGGCTCCTCGACCGGATCGAGCGCGAGCCCGAGGCGGTGCTGCGCGGCCGGGTCTCGCTCCCCGGACGCGAGAAAGCGTACGTCGCCGTACGTGGTCTGTCCGGCCTCGACGCCCGCCATGTGTCCCGGCGCGCCGTCAGGAGGCGCGTCTGATGGACAATCTGGGCCAAGGTGACGCCGGCGGCGAAAAGCGGCGCGCAACCCTCCGGAGCCGAGCGGCGTCCCTGACTGAGACGGCCGACCGTGCACCGCTCAACCATCGCGGCGCGGCCGCAGGGGAGGGGGCACGATGAGCGACGTCACGCAGTCCGCGGACACTCCGGGCCCCCCCGCGGGGGCGGCCGCCGTAGTGGTCGGCGGAGGGCTCGCCGGGATCACCGCCGCGCTCGCGCTCGCCGACGCCGGGGTCCGGGTGACCCTGCTCGAAGGGCGTCCGCGCCTCGGCGGGCTGGCCTTCTCCTTCCAGCGCGGCGATCTGACCGTGGACAACGGACAGCATGTGTACCTGCGCTGCTGCACCGCCTACCGCTGGTTCCTCGACCGCGTCGACGCCGCCTCGCTCGCACCCCTGCAGGATCGTCTCGACGTGCCCGTTCTCGATGCCGAGGGCAAGCCGGGACGACGGCTCGGCAGACTCGGCCGCACCGCGCTGCCCGTGCCCCTGCATCTCGCGCGCAGCCTCGCGACCTACCCGCATCTGTCACTTGCCGAGCGCGCCAAGGTCGGGCGTGCCGCGCTGGCGCTGAAGGGCCTGGACCTCGCCGATCCGGCGCTCGACGCGCAGAACTTCGGCAGCTGGCTCGCCGAGCACGGTCAGTCGAGTCGTGCCGTCGAGGCACTGTGGGACCTCGTGGGGGTCGCCACCCTCAACGCGGTGGCCCAGGACGCCTCGCTCGGGCTCGCCGCGATGGTGTTCAAGACGGGTCTGCTGTCCGACCCGGGCGCGGCCGACATCGGCTGGGCACGCGTCCCGCTGGGCGAACTGCACGACACCCTGGCCCGCAAGGCGCTCGACTCCGCGGGCGTCCGTACCGAAGTCCGTACACGCGTCACCTCCATCTCCCCCAACGGAAACGGGCGTTGGGACGTTCAGGTTCCCGGCGAGCGCATCGAGGCCGACACGGTCGTCCTCGCCGTGCCACAGCGCGAGACCCACGATCTGCTGCCCGAGGGAGCGCTCGACGCCCCGGAGCGGCTCCTGGAGATCGGCACCGCCCCGATCCTCAACGTCCATGTCGTCTACGACCGGAAGGTGCTCGGCAAGCCGTTCTTCGCCGCGCTCGGCTCCCCGGTGCAGTGGGTCTTCGACCGGACCGAGGCGTCGGGGCTGCGCGAGGGCCAGTACCTCGCGCTGTCGCAGTCGGCCGCCCAGGAGGAGATCGACACACCCGTCGCCGACCTGCGCGAGCGCTACCTGCCCGAGCTGGAGCGGCTGCTGCCCGCCACGCGGGGCGCCGGCGTGAAGGACTTCTTCGTGACCCGGGAGCGGACCGCGACGTTCGCCCCCACCCCGGGAGTCGGCCGCCTTCGGCCCGGCGCCCGCACCAAGGCAGCCGGCCTGTACCTGGCCGGAGCGTGGACCGCCACCGGGTGGCCCGCGACCATGGAGGGTGCGGTCCGCAGCGGCGTCAGTGCGGCGGGCGCCGCGCTCGGCGCCCTGGGCCGGCCCCGCGATCACCTCCTCGGAGTCTTCGAGGAGGCGGCATGACGCTCGACCAGAGCACGGCAGGTCCCCGCACCTCCGGTACCGCAACAAGAGGAGAGACTGTGCCCACTGTGCCCCCGGCCGAGACGGCTGCCGACGCGGTGGACGTGACCGCGCTCCTGGAGCGCGGCCGGACCCTGGCCACACCGGTCCTCCGGGCGGCCGTCGACCGCCTGGCGGCGCCCATGGACACCGTCGCCGCCTACCACTTCGGATGGATCGACGCCGAGGGCAACCCCGCGGACGGCGACGGCGGCAAGGCCGTGCGCCCCGCGCTCGCCGTGCTCTCCGCCCGGGCGGCCGGTGCCGCCCCCGAGGTGGGCGTGCCCGGCGCGGTCGCGGTCGAGCTGGTGCACAACTTCTCGCTGCTGCACGACGACCTGATGGACGGCGACGAGCAGCGCCGCCACCGGGACACCGTCTGGAAGGTGCACGGCCCCGCCCAGGCCATCCTCGTCGGCGATGCCCTGTTCGCCCTGGCCAACGAGATCCTGCTGGAGCTCGGCACCGTAGAGGCGGGCCGTGCCACCCGCCGTCTGACCACCGCGACCAGGGCCCTGATCGACGGTCAGGCCCAGGACATCTCGTACGAGCACCGCGACCGGGTCAGCGTCGAGGAGTGCCTGGAGATGGAGGGCAACAAGACGGGCGCCCTGCTCGCCTGTGCCTGCTCCATCGGCGCGGTCCTCGGCGGCGCAGACGACTTCACCGCCGACACGCTGGAGAAGTACGGCTACCACCTCGGCCTGGCCTTCCAGGCCGTCGACGACCTCCTCGGCATCTGGGGCGACCCGGAGGCCACCGGGAAGCAGACCTGGAGCGATCTGCGCCAGCGGAAGAAGTCCCTGCCGGTGGTGGCCGCGCTCGCCGCGGGCGGGCCCGCCTCCGAGCGGCTCGGCCGGCTCCTCGCCGAGGACGCGAAGGCCAGCGACTTCGAGAACTTCTCCGAGGAGGAGTTCGCCGCACGCGCGGCGCTCATCGAGGAGGCGGGCGGCCGCGAGTGGACGGCCCAGGAGGCGCGCCGCCAGCACACGATCGCCATCCAGGCGCTGGACGCGGTCCAGATGCCCGACGAGGTCCGGGCCCAGCTCGTGGCGCTCGCCGACTTCGTCGTCGTACGGAAGAGATGATCATTATCGGTCGAATACACCTCGCGTAGTCGCCGGCCGGTGCGACCCCGAGCCCAGTGATCTTCCGGGCAGGGGCATCGCCATGGAGCGACGCACCGGCCGACGGCGGACCCACAGCAGAGACATACCACTGCACGAAGGGGAAGCCATGACAGCGACGACCGACGGAAGCACCGGGGCCCTGCCGCCCCGCGCTGCCTCGGCCAGCGAAATCCAGCACGAGACGACCCCCGAGGCGGCCGGGACAGTCGAGACCCGAGACGCCGCCACCCGCGCGATGCGGCACGCCACCGACTTCCTGCTCGCACGCCAGGACGCCGAGGGCTGGTGGAAGGGCGACCTGGAGACGAACGTCACCATGGACGCCGAGGACCTGCTGCTGCGGCAGTTCCTCGGCATCCTGGACAAGTCCACCACCCACGCGGCCGGCCTCTTCATCCGCGGCGAACAGCGCGAGGACGGCACCTGGGCCACCTTCTACGGCGGTCCCGGCGAA
Organism: Streptomyces sp. NPDC025784; assembly: GCF_055558435.1. Lineage (NCBI taxonomy): Bacteria > Bacillati > Actinomycetota > Actinomycetes > Kitasatosporales > Streptomycetaceae > Streptomyces > Streptomyces sp. NPDC025784. The sequence goes on along the minus strand of NZ_JBVHMN010000002.1, from coordinate 292,545 downwards.
CTCTCCACCACCATCGAGGCGTACGTCGCCCTGCGGCTGGCCGGCGACGCCCCGGACGCCCCGCACATGGCGAAGGCCGCCGCCTGGATCCGTGAGCGCGGAGGCATCGCCTCGGCCCGCGTCTTCACCCGGATCTGGCTGGCCCTGTTCGGCTGGTGGAAGTGGGAGGACCTGCCCGAACTGCCGCCCGAGCTCATCTACTTCCCGAAGTGGATGCCGCTCAACATCTACGACTTCGGCTGCTGGGCACGGCAGACGATCGTGCCGCTCACCATCGTGTCGGCCAAGCGGCCGGTGCGGCCCGCGCCCTTCCCGCTCGACGAGCTGCACACCGACGCCCGCGACCCCAACCCCGTCAGGCCCCTTGCCCCCGTGGCGAGTTGGGACGGCGCCTTCCAGCGCCTGGACAAGGCCCTGCACCAGTACCGCAAGGTCGCACCGCGCATGCTGCGCCGCGCGGCGATGAACAGCGCCGCGCGCTGGATCATCGAGCGGCAGGAGAACGACGGCTGCTGGGGAGGCATCCAGCCGCCCGCCGTGTACTCGGTCATCGCCCTGCACCTGCTGGGCTACGACCTCGAACACCCGGTGATGCGCGAGGGGCTCGCGTCGCTGGACCGTTTCGCCGTGTGGCGCGAGGACGGTGCCAGGATGATCGAGGCCTGTCAGTCGCCCGTGTGGGACACCTGCCTGGCGACCATCGCGCTCGCCGACGCGGGGCTGCCCGCCGATCACCCGCAGCTCGTCAAGGCCGCCGACTGGATGCTCGGCGAGGAGATCGTCCGACCCGGTGACTGGGCGGTCAAGCGTCCCCAACTGCCGCCGGGGGGCTGGGCGTTCGAGTTCCACAACGACAACTACCCAGACATCGACGACACCGCGGAGGTCGTGCTCGCGCTGCGCCGCGTCAGGCACCACGACCCGGACCGCGTGGAGAAGGCCATCGGGCGGGGGGTCCGCTGGAACCTCGGCATGCAGTCGAAGAACGGCGCCTGGGGCGCCTTCGACGTCGACAACACCAGCTCCTTCCCCAACCGGCTGCCCTTCTGCGACTTCGGAGAGGTCATCGACCCGCCGTCCGCGGACGTCACCGCGCACGTCGTGGAGATGCTCGCCGTCGAGGGACTCGCGCACGATCCGCGCACCCGCCGGGGCATCGAATGGCTGCTCGCGGAACAGGAGGCGGACGGCTCCTGGTTCGGGCGCTGGGGCGTCAACTATGTCTACGGCACCGGGTCGGTGGTCCCGGCGCTCGTGGCGGCGGGGCTGCCCGGGTCCCACCCGGCGATCCGCCGGGCCGTGTCCTGGCTCGAAACCGTCCAGAACGACGACGGCGGCTGGGGCGAGGATCTGCGCTCCTACCACGAGGCCGCCGAGTGGAGCGGTCGCGGCGCGTCCACCGCGTCCCAGACGGGATGGGCCCTGCTCGCCCTGCTGGCCGCGGGGGAGCGCGAATCCAAGACGGTGGAGCGCGGGGTCGCCTGGCTCGCGGAGACCCAGCTGTCCGACGGTTCCTGGGACGAGCCGTACTTCACCGGCACCGGCTTCCCGTGGGACTTCTCGATCAACTACCACCTCTACCGACAGGTCTTCCCCCTCACCGCGCTCGGCCGCTATGTCCACGGCGAACCGTTCGCCGGGGTCAAGGGGGGTTGATGAGCGCGACGACGTCCGGCCCGGCACCGCTGCTGATCGCCTGCGCGCTCGGCATCGAGCACCTCGCGCTGCGCAGCGGCGACCGGACCGGAGCCGGCGGGCCCGTCACCGTGCTGCGCACGGGCATGGGGCCCAAGGCCGCCGAACGGTCGGTCACCCGCGTCCTCGCCGACCCGGCGCTGCGCGGGGCCGCCGTCCTGGCCACCGGCTTCTGCGCGGGGCTCGCCCCCGGTATGCACCCCGGTGACCTGGTCGTCGCCGAGGAGACCCGGGACCCGCACGGCACGACCCCGTGCGTGGGCACCGACCTGCTCGTCAGGGAACTCGTGCGCGCCGTGCCGGGGCGCACCGTCCACACGGGGCCGCTCACCGGCTCCGATCACGTCGTCCGTGGTCACGAGCGGTCGGATCTGCTCGCGACCGGCTCCATCGCGGTCGACATGGAGTCGGCGTCGACGCTGCTCAGCGCCGTTCGGGTGGGTGTGCGCCCGGTTGCGGCCGTCCGGGTGGTCGTGGACGCTCCGGAACATGAACTCGTCCGTATCGGCACGGTGCGCGGTGGAATATCAGCTTTCCGTGTTCTTCGTGCCCTTCTTCCCGCTTTTTTTGAATGGCACCGTTCTTTGCTGCTCCCTCGGAGGTGAGCCAGATGGCCATGCCACTTCGGCAGTCCATGAAGGTCGCTGCGTACTTGTTCGAACAGAAGCTCAGGAAGCGGGACAAGTTCGCCCTGCTCGTCGAGTTGGAACCGCTTTTCGCGTGCAACCTGAAGTGCGAGGGCTGCGGAAAGATCCAGCATCCCGCGGGTGTGCTCAAGCAGCGCATGCCCGTGGCCCAGGCGGTGGGAGCGGTACTGGAGTCCGGCGCGCCGATGGTGTCCATCGCCGGCGGAGAGCCGCTGATGCACCCTCAGATCGACGAGATCGTAAGGCAGTTGGTGGCGAAGAAGAAATTCGTCTTCCTCTGCACCAACGCGCTGTTGATGCGCAAGAAGATGGACAAGTTCAAGCCCTCGCCCTACTTCGCCTGGGCCGTGCACATCGACGGGCTGCGGGAGCGGCACGACGAGTCCGTGGCCAAGGAGGGCACCTTCGACGAGGCGGTCGAGGCGATCAAGGAGGCCAAGCGACGCGGCTTCCGGGTCACCACCAACTCCACCTTCTTCAACACGGACACCCCGCAGACCGTCATCGAGGTCCTCAACTTCCTCAACGACGACCTGAAGGTGGACGAGATGATGCTCTCGCCCGCCTACGCCTACGAGAAGGCGCCCGACCAGGAGCACTTCCTCGGCGTCCAGCAGACCCGGGAGCTGTTCAAGAAGGCCTTCGCCGGCGGCAACCGGCGCCGCTGGAGGCTCAACCAGAGCCCCCTCTTCCTGGACTTCCTGGAAGGCAAGGTCGATTTCCCCTGCACCGCCTGGGCGATCCCCAGCTACTCGCTCTTCGGCTGGCAGAAGCCCTGCTACCTGATGAGCGACGGGTACGTGCAGACGTACAAGCAGCTCCTGGAAGAGACCGACTGGGACGCCTACGGCCGCGGCAGGGACGAGCGGTGCGCCAACTGCATGGCCCACTGCGGCTACGAGCCGACCGCGGTGCTCGCCACCATGGGCTCCCTCAAGGAGTCCCTGCGTGCCGCCCGTGAGACCTTCACGGAAAGCCGCGGGTGACGACGTGACCGCCGTGTCCCTGGGCCTCCCCGAGGTGCCGGTCCGGGCGATCGCGGAGCGCCGTGTCTCACGGCGCATCCAGGTCGGACCGGTGGCGGTCGGGGGCGGAGCACCCGTCTCGGTGCAGTCGATGACGACGACGCGTACGTCGGACGTCGGCGCCACCTTGCAGCAGATCGCGGAACTCACCGCGTCCGGCTGCCAGATCGTCCGCGTCGCCTGTCCCACGCAGGACGACGCCGACGCCCTCGCGACCATCGCCCGCAAGTCGCAGATCCCGGTGATCGCGGACATCCACTTCCAGCCCAAGTACGTGTTCGCCGCGATCGACGCCGGCTGTGCGGCGGTGCGGGTGAACCCCGGCAACATCAAGCAGTTCGACGACAAGGTGAAGGAGATCGCTCGGGCCGCGAAGGACGCGGGGACCCCGATCCGCATCGGCGTCAACGCCGGCTCGCTCGACAGGCGGCTGCTCCAGAAGTATGGCAAGGCGACCCCCGAGGCGCTGGTCGAGTCGGCGCTGTGGGAGGCGTCGCTCTTCGAGGAGCACGGGTTCCGCGACATCAAGATCTCCGTGAAGCACAACGACCCCGTGGTGATGGTCAACGCCTACCGGCAGCTGGCGGCGCAGTGCGACTACCCGCTGCACCTCGGCGTGACCGAGGCCGGCCCCGCCTTCCAGGGGACCATCAAGTCGGCCGTCGCCTTCGGGGCGTTGCTGAGCGAAGGCATCGGGGACACCATCCGGGTGTCGCTGAGCGCGCCGCCGGCCGAGGAGGTCAAGGTCGGTATCCAGATCCTGGAGTCGCTCGGGCTGCGGCAGCGCCGTCTGGAGATCGTCTCGTGCCCGTCCTGCGGCAGGGCCCAGGTCGACGTGTACAAGCTGGCCGACGAGGTCACGGCCGGTCTGGAGGGGATGGAGGTCCCGTTGCGCGTCGCGGTCATGGGCTGCGTCGTCAACGGCCCCGGTGAGGCGCGGGAGGCGGACCTGGGGGTCGCCTCCGGCAACGGCAAGGGGCAGATCTTCGTCAAGGGCGAGGTCATCAAGACCGTGCCCGAGTCGAAGATCGTGGAGACCCTCATCGAGGAGGCGATGAAGATCGCCGAACAGATGGAGAACGACGGCGTCGGGTCCGGGGAACCGGCCGTCACCGTGAGTTGATCAGCACGGACCGAGAGGGGGCCCGAGCGTGACGATTCTGGAGAACATCCGGGGACCACGCGACCTGAAGGCGCTGGCCGAGGCGGAGATCGGTGAACTGGCCGAAGAAATACGGGAGTTCCTGGTGCACGCGGTCGCCAGGACCGGCGGTCACCTTGGGCCCAATCTGGGGGTGGTGGAGCTCTCCATCGCGCTGCACCGGGCCTTCGAGTCACCCGGTGACCGCATCCTGTGGGACACCGGCCACCAGAGCTATGTGCACAAGTTGCTGACCGGACGTCAGGACTTCTCCAAGCTGCGCGGCAAGGGCGGCCTGTCCGGCTACCCGTCGCGCGAGGAGTCCGAGCACGACGTCATCGAGAACAGCCACGCCTCCACGGCGCTCGGCTGGGCGGACGGGCTCGCCAAGGCCCGTCAGGTGCAGGGGGAGAAGGGCCATGTCGTCGCCGTCATCGGAGACGGCGCGCTCACCGGCGGTATGGCATGGGAGGCCCTCAACAACATCGCCGCGGCCAAGGACCGCCCGCTGATCATCGTCGTCAACGACAACGAGCGCTCCTACTCGCCGACCATCGGCGGCCTCGCGAACCACCTCGCGACACTGCGCACGACGGACGGCTACGAGAAGGTGCTCGCCTGGGGCAAGGACGTGCTGCAGCGCACGCCCGTCGTCGGCAACACCCTCTACGAGTCGCTGCACGGCGCGAAGAAGGGATTCAAGGACGCGTTCGCGCCGCAGGGCATGTTCGAGGACCTCGGCCTGAAGTACGTCGGGCCGATCGACGGGCACGACGTGGGCGCCGTGGAGTCCGCACTGCGCCGCGCGAAACGTTTCCACGGACCTGTGCTCATCCACTGCCTCACCGAGAAGGGCCGCGGCTACGAGCCGGCGCTCGCACACGAGGAGGACCACTTCCACACGGTCGGCGTGATGGACCCGCTCACCTGCGAGCCGCTCGCCCCCTCCAACGGACCGTCCTGGACCTCCGTGTTCGGCGACGAGATCGCGCGGATCGGGGAGGAGCGCGCCGACGTCGTGGCGATCACGGCGGCCATGCTGCACCCCGTCGGACTCGGCAAGTTCGCCGAGCGGTTCCCCGACCGGGTGTGGGACGTCGGGATCGCCGAGCAGCATGCCGCGGTGTCCGCGGCCGGACTCGCCACCGGCGGTCTCCATCCCGTCGTCGCCGTCTACGCCACCTTCCTCAACCGCGCCTTCGACCAGCTCCTCATGGATGTCGCGCTGCATCGCTGCGGTGTCACCTTCGTCCTCGACCGGGCCGGTGTCACCGGGGTCGACGGCGCCTCGCACAACGGCATGTGGGACATGTCGATCCTCCAGGTCGTACCGGGTCTCAGGATCGCCGCGCCGCGCGACGCCGACCAGCTGCGGGCCCAGCTGCGCGAGGCGGTCGCCGTCGACGACGCGCCGACGCTCGTCCGCTTCCCCAAGGAATCGGTCGGCCCCGCGATTCCCGCGGTCGGCCACGTGGGCGGGCTGGACGTCCTGCACCGGGCCGAGGGGACACCGCAGGTCCTTCTCGTGGCCGTCGGGGTGATGGCGCCGGTCTGCCTCCAGGCCGCCGAACTCCTGGAGGCACGCGGCATCGGCTGCACGGTCGTCGACCCGCGCTGGGTGAAGCCCGTCGACCCGTCGCTGCCCGGGCTGGCCGCCGAGCACCGGCTCGTCGCCGTCGTCGAGGACAACAGCCGGGCATCCGGGGTCGGCGCGGCGGTCGCGCTGGCGCTCGGGGACGCGGAGGTCGACGTCCCGGTACGGCGGTTCGGCATCCCGGAGCAGTTCCTCGCGCACGCCAAGCGCGGTGAGGTGCTGGCCGACATAGGCCTGACGCCCGTCGAGATCGCCGGGCGGATCAGTGCCGGACTGGCCGTCAAGGAAGAGCTCTCCAAGGAGAAACAGGAATGACCGAACCAGCGGCGAAGGGGGAGTTCGACCTCGGCGCGCTCCTCGCCGAACGCGGAGCCGAGCGCTACGAGTTGCACGGCAAGTATCTGAACCACCAGCTCCCCCGGATGCTGCACACCATCGGCTTCGACAAGGTCTACGAGCGCGCCGAGGGGGCGCACTTCTGGGACGCGGACGGCAACGACTACCTGGACATGCTCGCCGGGTTCGGGGTGATGGGCCTGGGCCGCCATCACCCCGTGGTCCGCAAGGCGCTGCACGACGTCCTCGACGCCTCGCTCGCCGACCTGACCCGCTTCGACTGCCAGCCGCTGCCGGGCCTGCTCGCGGAGCGGCTGCTCGCCCACAGCCCGCACCTGGACCGGGTGTTCTTCGGCAACAGCGGCACGGAGGCGGTCGAGACCGCGCTGAAGTTCGCCCGCTACGCCACCGGGAAGCCGCGGGTCCTGTACTGCTCGCACGCTTTCCACGGGCTGACCACCGGCTCGCTGTCGGTGAACGGCGAGGACGGCTTCCGTGACGGCTTCGCACCGCTGCTTCCCGACACGGCCGTCCCGCTCGGCGACCTCGACGCGCTGGCCCGGGAGCTGAAGAAGGGCGACGTCGCCGCGCTGATCGTCGAGCCCATCCAGGGCAAGGGCGTCCACGAGGCACCGCCCGGCTACCTGCGCGCCGCCCAGGAGCTGCTGCACAAGCACAAGGCGCTGCTCATCGCGGACGAGGTGCAGACCGGGCTCGGGCGGACCGGGGACTTCTACGCCTACCAGCACGAGGACGGGGTCGAGCCCGACCTGGTGTGCGTGGCCAAGGCCCTGTCCGGCGGATACGTGCCGGTGGGCGCCACCCTCGGCAAGGACTGGATCTTCAAGAAGGTCTACTCGTCCATGGACCGGGTCCTCGTCCACTCGGCGAGTTTCGGGGCGAACGCGCAGGCCATGGCGGCGGGGCTGGCGGTCCTGTCCGTCATGGAGAACGAGCAGATCGTGGCGAACGCACGCGCCACGGGGGAGCAGCTGAAGTCCCGGCTCGGCGCGCTCGTCGACCGGTACGAACTGCTCGGTGACGTACGCGGCCGGGGGCTGATGATCGGCATCGAATTCGGCCGCCCCAGGTCGCTGAAGCTGCGCAGCCGCTGGACCATGCTGCAGGCCGCCCGCAAGGGGCTGTTCGCCCAGATGGTGGTCGTGCCGCTGCTGCAGCGGCACCGCATCCTCACCCAGGTCTCGGGCGATCATCTGGAGGTGATCAAACTGATCCCGCCGCTGATCGTCGACGAGCGGGACGTGGACCGCTTCGTGGAGGCCTTCACCGCGGTGATGGACGACGCGCACAGCGGCGGCGGCCTGATGTGGGACTTCGGCAAGACGCTGGTGAAGCAGGCCGTGGCGAACCGCTAGCGGCGCCGGCAGAACCACGCCGGGCGCTCCGTACCAGGGTGCTCGCCGAACCGCGCCGGGCACTCCGTACCGGCGGCGGGCTCCCACGACGAGCCCGCCGCCGGTGCGCGGGGCCGGGTGGTGTTTGCCTCAGAGGCAAGAAATTTGCCCCAGAGGTAACGGTGCGGCTCAATGGAGGGCATGAACCCTGTCGAGGGTAGCGACCCTTCCGCTCCGCAGGCGGCAGAGGGGACTGCCGCCGAGCTCCCCGCCGTCGCGCCCCAGCTGCGCGAACTGCGCCGCCGTGCCGCCCTGACGCTGGAGGCCGCGTCCCGCGCGGCCGGGCTGTCACCCGCCCATCTCTCCCGTCTGGAGACCGGGCAGCGCCAGCCCTCGCTCCCGATGCTGCTCGCGCTCGCCCGCGTCTACGGTACGACGGTTTCCGAGCTCCTCGGCGAGACGGTCGCCGAGCGGCACGCGATCGTGCGCGCCGCCGACATGGAGCCGACACCGGCCGGCGGCTGGACGTACTGGCAGGCCGGGGCCCCGGGCCGCGGCATGCAGGCCCTGCGGGTGCACGTCCCGCACGGCTCGCAGGGCGACATCGTGCGCGTCCACCCCGGCGAGGAGTGGCTGTACGTCCTCACCGGGCGACTGAGACTGCGACTCGGGGACACCGCGCACACGCTCGGGCCGGGGGACAGCGCGCACTTCGACTCGCTCACCCCGCACCGCATCGCCGCCGCCGACCCCGGCGGGGCCGAGATCCTCTTCGTACACACCTTGCTGCAGAGTCCGACCGCCGCGCTGTGCCTCGGCCCGGTGGCGGGACACCTCACCCCGGGAGAGCCGTCATGACCGAACCCACACCGCCCAGGCCCCGCAAGTCCATGGAGGAGAAGTTCCCCCGTGCGCTGTGGGTGCGGCTGATCATCTACGTCGCTGTCGGCCACCTCTTCGCGGCCTTCATCTATCTGCTCTTCACGCTGGGCGCGCAGAGCCAGTAGACGTGCCGGGCCGGAGGGCCGGCCCGGGGCCGCGTCAGTCCAGCAGGCGCTCGCGCAGGCGGTCCCGCACCTGCGGGGTGACCCGCAGCGCCTGCTCCAGGTAGGTGTCGACGCCGCCCCAGGTCTCCTCGATCGTCTCGAAGGCCGCCGTGAGGTACTCGGCGCGCGCGTCGAACAGCGGGCTGAGCAGCTCCATGACCTCCGGGGAGTACGCGGAGGGGGAGGAACTGCTGCGGTGCACCTTGTAGCGGCGGTGCTTGGCGTTCGACTCCAGGTAGTCGGCGACGATCGCGTCGCGCTCGACACCGAGGGCGAGGAGCGTCACGGCTATGGACAGGCCCGCGCGGTCCTTGCCCGCCGCGCAGTGCATCAGCGCGGGCACGCTGTCCTCGGCCAGCGCGTGCAGCACCTGGGAGTGCTCTGTCGTGCGCTCCTTGATGATCGTGCGGTAGGAGACGACCATCCGGTTCGCGGCCTTGCCGTCCGAGAGGATCGCGCGCAGCTGGTCGAGGTCGCCGTCACGGACCATCTTCCAGAACTCGGCGCCGTCGGCCGGGTCGGTGAGCGGAAGGTTCACGTTCCGCACGCCCGGGAGGTCGACGTCGGGGCCCTCCAGCTTCTGGTCCGAGGCGTTACGGAAGTCGAAGATCGTGTGCAGGCCCAGTGAGGAGAGGAAGGTGGCGTCCTTCTCGGTCGCGTGCGCGAGGTGGCCGCTGCGGAACAGCCGACCCTGTTTCACCCGCCGGCCGTCGACGGTGGGCAGGCCGCCCACGTCCCGGAAGTTGCGCACTCCGGCCAGCTCGGGCTCGGTCGACGGGACCTGCTGCGTCACGTGAACTCCTCACATTCGGCCGCCGGCGCCGCCAGGTCCTGCCCGGTGGCGTGTGTCGACGGGTTGCGCTCTCGACCATACGACATGGGTTCCTGAGGCAATGAGTTGTCCACAGGCGTTGCCCGCGGGGCACGGCCGCCGGGAACATGTCGGTGTCTGACCGTGGCCGTTCGGATCCGTGGGGGACTGATGATCGAGACCGGCGCGGACGGTCGCACCTGGCTGCTCTCGGGGCCGACGAGCAGCTACGCGGTGCGGCTCACCGACCTCGACGAACTGCTCCACCTGCACTGGGGCCCGCGGATCTCGCTCGCCGACGCCGAGTCGCTGGCCGCGCTGCCCGCACCGCCGTACCGGCCCTTCGAGTCGCTGCTCGACGGCCGTGAGGAGTACCCGGTCGAGGGCGGGCCCCGCTTCGTGCGCCCCGCCCTCTCCGTGCGGACCGAGGAACGCCGGGGGACCGAGTGGCGGTTCGAGGGGGCCGGTGACACAGGTCACGGGCACGGAGACGACGAGCTGGCCCTGTGCTTCGCGGACTCCGGGCTCCGCATCACGCTGCACTACCGCATGCGCGGCGACGTGATCGAGCGCTGGGCCGCCCTGGACAACGACGGACCTCCCGTGGAGCTGCTGCGCGCCGACTCGGCGACCTGGACGCTGCCCGAGCGCGACGGCTGGCGGCTGTCCCAGCTGCACGGCCGGTGGGCGGCCGAGTCCCGGCTGGTGCGCTCCCCCCTCACCTACGGGGAGAAGGTCATCGGCAGTCGGCGCGGCCACACCGGGCACCAGCACCTGCCCTGGGTCGCGCTGGACACCGAGGCCACCGAGGAGAGCGGCGAGGTGTACGGATGCGCTCTCGGCTGGTCGGGGTCCTGGCGGATCGCCGTGGCGCAGCTGCCCGACGCCCGGGTGCAGATCACCGGCGGCGCGGGGTACGACGACTCGGGGCTGCTGCGCCTGGAGGCGGGGGAGTCCTTCACCACCCCGGTCTTCGCCGGACTCTGGAGCGCCGGCGGATTCGGCGGGGCGAGCCGGACCTGGCACGCCTACCAGCGGGAGCACGTCGTCCCGGACGCCGGCCGGGACCGTCCGGTGCTCTTCAATTCCTGGGAGGCCACCACCTTCGACATCGCCGAGGACCAGCAGATGGCGCTGGCGCGGCGGGCCGCGGAGATCGGTGTCGAGCTGTTCGTGGTCGACGACGGCTGGTTCGGCGCGCGCACCGGCGACCGGGCCGGGCTCGGCGACTGGACGCCCAACCCGGACCGTTTCCCCGCGGGGCTCAAGCCGCTCGCCGACCATGTCCACGCGCTCGGCATGGAGTTCGGGATCTGGGTGGAACCGGAGATGGTCAATCCGGACAGCGAGCTGTACCGCGCGCATCCGGACTGGGTCCAGTTCCAATCGGGGCGGACCAGGACGGAGTACCGCCATCAGCTCGTCCTCAACCTGGCCCGCCCGGACGTCCAGGAGTATTTGTGGGAGCAGCTCGACCGGCTGCTCTCCGGCGCGCCGGTCGACTATGTGAAGTGGGATTTCAACCGCTGCTTCACGGACGCGGGCTGGCCCGGCGAGCCCTATCCGCAGAAGCTGTGGGTCGAGCACGTGCGGGCCCTGTACGCCCTCCTCGACCGGCTGCGGGCCGCGCACCCCGGTGTCTCCTTCGAGTCCTGCTCCGGCGGTGGCGGCAGGATCGACCTCGGCATCATGGCCCGTACGGACCAGGTGTGGACGTCGGACAACACCGACCCGCTCGACCGGCTCGCCATCCAGTACGGCATCAGTCAGATCCATCCCGCACGGATCATGGCCGCCTGGGTCACCGACAGCCCGAACACCCAGCTCAACGGCCGGGTGAGCACCCTGCGTCCGCGGTTCGTGAGCGCGATGGCGGGGGTGCTCGGCATCGGCGGGGACCTGTCCGCGTGGAGCGAGGAGGAGCTCGCCGAGGCGCGGGAATGGATCGGCCTCTACAAGGAGATCCGCCCCGTCGTGCAGCGCGGGGACCTCTACCGTCTCCGCCCTCCGGAGGGCGGCCTGAGCGCCGTGCAGTACGTCCACGGCGACGAGACGGTGGTGCTCGCCTGGCTCCAGGCCCAGCGGTACGGCGAGCCGGCCGCTCCGCTCCGACTGCGCGGACTCGACGCGACACAAGGGTACGAATGCCGTGAAACGGGCGAAATCCATCGAGGTGCCGTGCTGCTGCACCACGGACTGCGGACGGGCCTGCGGGGAGACCTCGATGCCGTAGTCATCCGACTGTGTCGCATATGACCGTTCTGTCGAAATCAGGACCTTCGTTCCAACTGGCCCTGGATTGGGGAGCCGTGCGCTGGGTCGCGTGAGCAGCGTCATATTCGTGACGATGCGTCGCAGCCGGCTTTTCGCAACGCGCCCGTGTCCACGGGCTTGTTGGGCCGGGCAAAAGATCATCTCTTCACGGAGTGTGACGGGCATTTCCGACATGGATCAAGAAAGGTGGGCGCGCGAAAAAATCACCTGCTTGTGGCCGCGCTCTCGTCTCGCTTACGTTCGCCCTCACTCCGGACGGACGCCCAATCCTGCCGCCGGCCGGAATCCGCACACAGACCCGCACGCGGCAGGAGCGGGGGACCCAAGGTTCCATGCCTGTTCCGGTCTCCGGAACGGCTAGGGGTACAGCCACGCACACGCGTGGCCGGGCATCTCCAGCCCGCACCCGACAGCTCACCTCGCAGGCGCCGGAGAGGAACTCGTCATGCCCGCGAAGGGTAAGCACCGCCGTCCCAAGTCCCCCCGCTTCGCCCGCTCGATCGCCGTTGCCGGAACCGGTGGCGCCGCACTCGCGCTGCCCCTGCTGGGCGCCACGGGCGCCCATGCCGCGACCCCCGCCGCCGCCGCGCAGAAGGCGGAAAAGGTCGTGACCGCCGCTCCCGTCGCGGCGAAGAAGGTCGCCGGTACCAAGACCTACCGCGTCGAGGCCGGCGACTATCTCGCGAAGATCGCCGCCGAGCAGAGCGTCCGCGGTGGCTGGAAGAAGCTGTACTCCGACAACCGCTCGGCCATCGGCGGCGACCCGGCGCTGATCCACCCGGGTCTGAAGCTGGCGATCGGCGCGAAGGCCGTGTCCGCCGGGGCCACCCAGTCGTCCGCCCCGGCCGCGAAGACCGAGGGCGCCCCGGCCGCGAAGACCGCCGGCGCCCCGGCGCCCCAGGCCGCCGCGAAGAGCTCCTCCGGCTACACGCTGCCGGTCGCGGGCGGCAGAGTCGGCACCTCCTACAAGGTGGCGGGCAGCATGTGGTCCAGCGGCTACCACACCGGCGTCGACTTCGTGGTCCCGACCGGCACCACCATCAAGTCCATCGCCGCCGGAACCGTCGTCTCCGCCGGCTGGGGCGGCGCCTACGGCAATCAGGTCGTCATCCAGCACGCCGACGGCAAGTACTCCCAGTACGCCCACATGTCGGCCCTGTCCGTGTCCGCGGGCCAGGCCGTGACCCCCGGCCAGCAGGTCGGCCTCTCCGGCGCGACGGGCAACGTCACCGGACCGCACCTGCACTTCGAGATCCGCACCACGCCGAACTACGGCTCCGACGTGGACCCGGTCGCCTACCTGCGCTCGCACGGTGTCGCCGTCGGCTGACACCTCCCGCAGTCCCCGGCGCCCGCCGCTTCCTGCCACGGACGCCGGGTCCCGCTCCTGACGGCGGGACCCGACGTCCACGAGGCAGGACCGCCTCCGAAGGCCGGACCCCCGATCCCCGGGGTCCGGCCTTCGGTGCGTCGGCACGTCAATACGGCGCCACCGGTGCCGGATTGCGGTCCTCCACGTGCGGACTCGGTCAACGCTCCTGATCAGGGCCCTATTCCGGATTGACCAATACTTGACGAGTGTCTTATCTCACCATCCGTCAACCCTTCCTTACGGTCGCGTAGCTCACATCGAAAGGTGAATCATGGCCCGACGTGGCAGACGATTCGAAGAGTGACAACAGATCAGTGATCGGGTCGTACGTGGCGGTGGGGGACAGCTTCACCGAGGGCGTCGGCGACCCCGGTCCGGACGGGGCCTTCGTGGGCTGGGCCGACCGTTTCGCGGTGCTCCTCGCGGACCGGCGCGCCGAGGGCGACTTCAACTACACCAATCTCGCCGTGCGCGGGAAACTGCTCGACCAGATCGTCGCGGACCAGCTCGGGCGCGCCAAGGAACTCGCCCCGGACCTGGTCTCCTTCTGTGCGGGCGGCAACGACATCATCCGGCCCGGCACCGACCCCGACGAGGTCGCGGAGCGCTTCGAGCGCGCGATCGCCGACCTCACCTCCGCCGTCGGCACCGTCATGGTGACCACCGGCTTCGACACCCGTGGCGTGCCCGTGCTCAAGCACCTGCGCGGCAAGATCGCCACGTACAACGGACACGTGCGGGCCATCGCGGACCGCTACGGCTGCCCCGTGCTCGACCTCTGGTCCCTGAAGACGGTTCAGGACCGCCGTGCCTGGGACGGCGACCGGCTGCACCTCTCGCCCGAGGGGCACACCCGGGTGGCGCTCCGCGCCGGTCAGGTCCTCGGTCTCGACGTGCCGGCCGACCCGGACCAGCCCTGGCCGCCGCTGCCGCCCCGCGGCACGCTCGAAGTGCGGCGCGACGACATCCACTGGGCGCGCGAGTACCTGGTCCCGTGGATCGGGCGCCGGCTGCGCGGCGAGTCGTCGGGTGACCATGTGGCCGCCAAGGGCTCCCTCTCCCCGGACGACATCAAGATGCGCATAGAGGCGGTCGCCTGAGCCGCACCGACGCCGGCGGAGTCCGCCGACGGTGGCTCGACCAGTGAGGTGACAGCGCGGGAGTGGCGTGGGGCGGAGCGCGGCACGCGGTGCCGGGATGACCGCGAACCGCCCCCGGGTCCCGAGGGGCGGGGCCCGAAGGAGACCTCGATGCCCGCCGGGACGCGGGCCGCATCCAGTCCGTCGTCTTCGAGGTGGCCGACCCCGCCCCGCTGCACACCGCCGCCCGTGAGGCCGCGCACGAGAAGGCACTGCAGTACGCGCGCCTGGGCGGCCACCGGCTCGGCCGACTGGTGTCCCTCACCGAGGACGGCGGCGGCGAGTCCCGTCCGGTACCGATCGCGGCGGCGGCCTTCGACCAGGGCGGGGCGGTGCCGGTCGCGCCCGGAGAGATCCGGGACACGATCACGGTCACGGCGGTGTACGAACTCGGCTGAGCCGACGCCGAGGACGGCTGCGGCTGCGACACCGCCGCCGGCGCGTTCAAGGGGCAGTCGTACGCCGAGGCGGGGCGTGCACCGTCGACCGCTCGCGGGCGGGGCTCAGCGCACCGCCGCCACCAACGCGGCCCGCTCCAGGCCCAGTTCGCGTGCAAGGGCCTCGTCCACCCACTCGTGGGTGCGCGCCCGTGACACCGCGCCCGCGTACGCCGTCATCTGGACGGCAAGACCGTCCAGCAGCGCGGTGAGCCGCAGGGCCGCGCCGGTGGGGTCCGGGCAGTGGAACTCGCCCGCGGCCACGCCTTCCGCGATCACCTCGGTGAGCGCGGCCTTCCACTGCTTGTCGAGATCACGCGTGACCTCCCGCAGCGCGGGCTCGCGCAGCGCGGCGGCCCAGCCCTCGATCCACAGCCGCCAGCCCTTGGCCTGCCCGGTCGGCGCGTACCAGCGCACCGCGGTTCGCAGCCGGCGCAGCGCGGTCGTGCGCCGGCCGAGCAGTTTGCGCAGATGGGCGAGGTCGTCCTCGGCCGCGTAGGTGAACGCGGCGGCGACCAGCTTCTCCTTCGTCGAGAAGTGGTACAGCACCAGCGCGTTGCTCACCCCGAGCACCGAGGCCACATCGGCGATCCGCACCGCCGCCACACCCCGCGCCTCGATCTGCTCGACGGCGGCCCGCAGCAACTCCTCGCGCCGCTCCGCCACGCTCAAACGCACTCTCGCCACGCCGCAACCCTAGTCCCTCGCCCCCGGTGATGCGGGCGCAGGGCGCCATTGCGGGGCCCCTTCGGGAGTGCGAACGCGACATCCTCGGCCGGGCGTCCCCCCGCCCCGGCGCCCGGCCCGCGGCACGTGGCCCGCCCGGCCCGCTGATGTCGGACCCCTTGACACCGTCGCGCGACGGGGACCACAGTACGGCAACTACTGACTGTTCATTCAGTCAGTAGGCGTGTGTCAAGGCGATGTGTGCCCCGTCCGTACGTCCCCGTAGCGCCGCAGGAGTCCATCGTGACCCAAGCACCGAGCACCCCGACGCCCCGGCCCGAACCCGACCCGCCCGACCTCTCCGAGGGCTGGGGCGAACAGCGTTCCCGACTGCGCAAGGACCTGCGCCGACTCGACGTGCTGTTCTTCCTCATCTGCACCCTCGTCGGCCTCGACACGATCGGCTCGGTCGCCGCCCAGGGGCCCGAGGGCCTGACCTGGATGGCGATCCTCGCGCCGGCCTTCTTCCTCCCGTACGGCCTGCTCGTCGCCGAACTCGGCTCCGCCTTCCCGGTGCAGGGCGGCCCCTACGTCTGGACGCGCCTCGCCTTCGGACGGCTGGCCGCCGGCGTCAACCAGCTCCTGTACTGGATCTCCAACCCCGTATGGGTCGGCGGCAGTCTGTGCATCATCGCGCTGACGACCTGGGAGGAGTTCTTCACCCCGCTGCCCGGGCTCTGGAAGTACGCGGCCGGGATGCTGTTCATCTGGGGCGGCGCCCTCGCGGTCGTCCAGTCGGTGCGGATCGGCAAGTGGGTGCCGATCGCCGGAGCCGTGGCCCGCATCGTCCTGCTCGGCTTCTTCCTCGTCTCCGTCGCGGTGTACGCGGTCCGGCACGGCGTCCACGCCCTGCCCGCCGGTGACTTCACCCCCACGTACACCGGATTCGTCGCCCTCGTGCCCGTCCTGATCTTCAACTACGTCGGCTTCGAACTGCCCAGCTCGGCGGCGGAGGAGATGAGGAACCCGCGACGCGACATACCGCTGTCCATCCTGCGCTCCGGGCTGGCCGCGCTGCTGCTCTACGGCGGTCCCATCCTCGGCATCCTCTTCGTCCTGCCGGGCGAACGGATCGGCAGCCTCGGCGGGTTCATCGACGCCTGCAAGGCCGTGTTCACCGTCTACGGAGGCTCGATCGCCGCGGACGGCACCGTCACGCTGACCGGAGCCGGTGCCGTCTTCGGCGGCATCGCGGCGGCAGGACTCGTCGTCGGTCTGCTCACCTCCGGCGTCACCTGGGCCATGGGCGCCCACCGGGCGCAGGCGGTGGCCTGCGCGGACGGCGCGGGACCGGCCTGGCTCGGACACATCTCGGAGAAACACGGGACGCCGGTCCGGGTGAACATGCTCTCCGCCGTCCTCGCCTCGGTTCTCTTCGTGGTCGCCCTCAACCTCACGGGCGGCGACGGCGAGAAGTACTTCGCGGCGGGCCTCGGCCTCACCATCTGCACGACGTTCATCTCGTACGTGATCACCTTCCCGAGCCTCGCCGTGCTGCGCCGCAAGTACCCCTCGGTTCCCCGGCCGTACTCGGTGCCGGGCGGGCTGCTCGGCGCCCGGCTGGTCAGCGCGCTGGCCACCGTGTTCGTGGCCTTCACCGTGGTGGTGCTCGTCTGGCCCGGCTTCGGTGTCGGCTGGTTCGGCACGGCGGGCAGCGCCGCGGACTCGCTCCCCGAGTCCTTCGCGGGGCAGCGGCTGCAGTACACGCTCAGCCAGGTGGTGCCGCTCGTGCTGTTCGTGGGCATCGGGGTCGCCTGCTACGCGGCGGGTGCGCGGACCCGGCGGGAGAAGGGCTAGGGGGGGGCCGCCGGAACCGGCCGGCCGGAGCGGAACCGGCCGGTGCGCGTCGCGCGCCGCCGGAACCGACCGCACCCGTCGGCCCGAACCCGGTCCGGCCGGTTCCGGCGGCTCCGCGTGATCAGTCGACGAACTGGTAGTCGGCCTGGATGCGGCCGTCCTCGCCGAGGACGAGGAACTCCAGTCCGCCGCCCGTCACCCGGTCCTCGCCCCGGTCGAAGGATTCCCAGCGGAACGTGACGACGTCCCGGAGCACGCGGGCGGGCTCCTGGATCCTGAAGAGGTACGTCCCCGGGGCCACGAACTCCTCGTACGCGCGGGTCACGCGCGCGTGCAGTTCCTCGTGGCCGCGGGCCTCCAGGACGGCGGTGCCGAAGCCCAGGGCCACCGCCCGGTCGTGCATCTCCTGCGGAGGGCGCAGGACGTGCAGGCCGTCCTCCGCCCAGAGGTCGTGGACGGTCTTGCGGCGGATCTCGGGGTCGGGCTCGTTCCAGACGCCGATGTAACGCTCGATCAGGTCCTGCGCGTCGAAGGCGGGCATGATGCTCCTCGTGCGGGTCGGTGCACCGGCCGCGGCGGCCGGCGGGTTCTCGCGATGTCACGACTCTGCTCGCGGCCCGCCCGCGCCTCAATTCCCGGCAGGGAATGGCCGTTGGGGTGCCGTGCCGGGCGTCGCGGACCCGGCCTGATCCGAACGACACCCCCTGGCTAGGCCAGGACTCCGTGGGCGTCCAGGGCGATCGCCCCGCCCGGGTGTGCCAGCAGTGGGTTGACCTCCAGCTCCGCGAGCTCGGGATGCTCGGCGGCGGCTCGGGCCACCGCGCACACGGCGTCCGCGACGGCCCGGAGGGACACGGCCGGCGCACCGCGCCAGCCGGTCAGCAGGGGTGCGTGCCGCAGCTCGGCGAGCAGGGCACGCGCGCGTGCGGCCGTCAGCGGGGCCGGCGCGAGCGCCGTGTCGGCCAGCAGCTCCGCCGTGACGCCTCCGACGCCCACCATCGCCACCGGACCGAAGGCCGGGTCCCGGCGCACCCCCACGATCAGCTCATGGGCGTGCTCGGGCGCCACCATGGCCTCGACGGAATATCGGCCGGCACCGGTCGCGGTCCGCATCCGCCACAACGCTCCACGCAGGCTGTCCGCGTCGGCGAGGCCGAGGGCCACTCCGCCCGCCTCGGTCTTGTGGGCCGGGCCCATCGCCTTGAGCACCACCGGGAACCCGATGTCGCGTGCCGCGGCGACCGCCTCGTCGGCGGAGGTGACGAAACGGGTCGCCGGGAAGCGGAGTCCGTGCGAGGACAGGAGCGCGCGGACGGTCTCGTAGGAGCCGTCGGCCACCGTGGGCGCGGCAGGGGGCGGATCCTGAAGCGCCTCCGGGGCTGCCCACTTCGTCCTCAGACGGGCGACTCCGGCGAGTGCCGTCGCCGCCTGCTCGATGCGTTCGTACACGGGCACCCCACGCCCGCGCAGCACGGCCAGCGCGGGCGTGTCCCGGGCCATGGTGTGCACGAGCAGGGCACGGCCCGACGCGTCGGCGGCGTCGGCCAGTTCACCCGCGACCTCGCACTCCCGCCCGGCCTGGGCCGGGTTGGCGCTCGCGTAGTCCCCGAAGTACCCGGTGAGGACGACCGCGTCGGCGTCTCCGCCGTGGAGCAGGGCACGGGCCACGCGCGCGTAGGTACCGAGATCGGCCTCGCCGGCGCCCGCGAGGTCGACGGGGTTGAGACGGCCGGCCCCGGGCGGCAGCGCCGCCGACACCTCGTGCGCCGTGCGCGCGGACAGACGGGGCACGTCGAGGCCGCGTACGGCGCACGCGTCGGCGGCGAGAGCGCCCTGACCGCCGCTGTCGCCCACGACGGCGACCCGGTACGCGTGCGTGCCGGATCGGGGAGCGGCCCCCGACAGGAGACACACCGCCGTGTCGACCAGTTCGCCCGCCGAGTCCAGCAGCAGGGCGCCCGCGTCCCGGCACACCGCGGCGACCGTGGCGTACGGGCTCACCAGCGCGCCGGTGTGGGAGGCGGCGGCGCTCGCCGAGGCCGCGCTCCGGCCGACCGTCAGCAGGAGCACCGGCTTGCCGGCGTCATGCGCGGCCGCGAGGACGCGGGCGAGGCGGCGCCCGTCGCGGAAGTCCTCGACATACGCGGCGATGACGCGCGTCGGGTCATGGGCGACCAGGGCCTCCAGCGCGTCCGCCACGTCGATGTCGCGCTGGTTGCCCAGCGAGACGAAGCGGGAGAAGCCCTGCCCCGCGCGTGCGAGGAGACGGCCGATCTCCAGGGCGAGGTTCCCGCTCTGTGACACCAGACCGACGGCGCCCACCGGGAACTCGCCCCAGCTGAGCCGAAGTTGCGTGCTCGCGTCGACAAGTCCCATGCAGTTGGGGCCCAGCAGTCGGGCCCCGCCACCGGTCACCAGCTCGGCGAGCGCCCGCTCCTCGGAGCTGCCGCCGCCCGCGCTGATGACGGTGAAGCAGCGGGTGCCGACGGCGAGTCCCTCCGCGACGACGGCCCGTACCGACGCTGCGGGCACCGCCACGACGACATGTTCCGGTGCGTCGGCCAGGCCGGTCAGAGCGGGCCTGAACGGCACTCCGTCCAGGCTGCCGCCGCGTCGGTTCACCAGGTGGACCGACCGGCGGCCACGGCCCGACAGGGCCCCCTTCGCCAGCCAGTAACCCCACTTCTCGGGGTTGCCGGACGCGCCGACCACGGCGACCGAGGCCGGGTCGAAGAGGGCGGCCAACGGCGCCTCGGCCGTCATCCGTACCACCCGAAGCGCTCGGCGATCACCGGCAGCCGATCGGTGACGATGGCGTGCGCGGCGGCCCGCGGCGTCGTCCCGTCGGCCTCGGCGCGGGCCAGCATCTGGTCGATCAGGGCGCGCATGGAACGCCTTGTGTACGTGAACGCCTCGTCCGCGTCGGCGCCGATGTCACCGAACAGCGTCCACCACCACCAGGCGTTCGTACCGGAGTTGACGACGACGTCCGGGAGGACGGTGACCCCGCGCGCGGCGAGCGACTCCTCCGCCTCCGGCAGCACGGGCATGTTGGCCGCTTCGACGATCCAGCGCGCGGTGATCCGCCGCTGGTTCGCGCCGTCGATCGCGTACGAGACGGCCGCGGGCACCAGGACCTCCGCGTCGGCGGACAGCCAGGCGTCGCCCGGCAGTTCACGGTCGACGGGCCGCAGCGCCGAGCGGTCGACCGTCCCGTACACGTCCCTGGCCGCGAGGAGCGCCTCCACGTCGAGGCCCTCGGGGTTGGCGATCGTGCCCTTGACGTCGGCGACGGCCACCACGCGCAGCCCCGCGCGCGACAGGAAGCGCGCCGTGGCGCCGCCCATGGTGCCGAGCCCCTGCACGGCCACCCGCGTGCCCGCGTACGGCACCCCCGCGCGGTCCAGCGCCGCGAGCACCGATTCCGCGACACCGCAGCCGCCCACCAACTCGTCGAGCCCGATGCCGTCGACCTCGACCGCGAAGGCGTCCGCGAGCCGTCGCCGGGCCGTGGCCTCGTCGTCGAGCAGCGGATACACGGCCTGGATGGAGGAGACCAGCCCCGCCTCCTCGACGGCACGGTCGACCAGGTCCTGGGTGAGGCCGAGGTCCTCACCGGTGGTCCAGAAGCGCTCGATGTACGGGCGCATGGCGCGCAGGTAGCGCACCAGGATGCCGTACGCCGCCGGGTCCTGGGGGTCGCAGTCGATGCCGCCCTTCGCGCCGCCCAGCGGGACGTAGCGCCCCTCGGGGTTGTAGTGCAGCGCTTCCTTCATGGTCATGCCGCGGGCGAGCCCGGCAACCTCGTCCAGCGTGCATCCCGGGCGCATGCGGAGACCGCCGCTGGAGACGCCGCGCACCAGCCGGTCGACCACGAGGAAACCCTGGCGGCCGGTGACGTGGTCCGTCCAGGTGAGTGACATCAGGGGGGCGGTCATGGGGTCTCCTCGGGGATGGTGATCAGGGTGGGGCCGGGGGTGCGCAGTGCCTCGGTGAGGGCGGTCGTCAGCTCCCGCGGGTCACGCACGCGCGTGCCCTGCCCTCCGTAGGAGCGGGCCAGGGCGGGCAGGTCGACCGGCGCGAGATCCACCGCGGTGGGGGTGTCACCCCGCGCGGCCATCTCGTCGCGGATCTCTCCGTAGCCGCCGTTGTCGAACACCAGCACCGGCAGGGGAAGCCCGAGCTGCGCCGCGGTCGCCAGTTCCTGCACCGTGAACTGGAGGCCGCCGTCGCCGCTGAGCGCCACCACCTGGCGATCCGGGCACGCCACCTTGGCGCCGATCGCCGCGGGCAGCGCGTAGCCGAGCGTGCCGAAGCCGGTCGGGTGAAGATAGCGGCCCTCGGGGCCAAGCGGGAGGTGGGGGAGGGCTCCGTAGTAGCAGCACTGGGCGCTGTCCGAGGTGATGACCGCGTCGTCGGCGAGGACGGCACGGACCGCCCGCAGATACGGCAGCCACCGGGCGTCGCGTGCGGAGGTCTCGGCGTCGCGGGCCGCCCGCAGGAGCCGCGCCGCGCGGGCGGGCTCCGTGTCGTCGGGGACCGCTGCGCCTCGCTCCGGGGCGTCCGGAACCAGGGCGGGCACGCCGTCCGCCGGCCGGCGGGTGTCCCCTTCGGGGGCAGGGGCGCACCCCGGTTCTCCGCCGAGGGGCACGCGCGCGTGCCCGCGAGAGGCGGGGAGCAGCGCCGTCACCTCGGGCAGCAGCGCGCGCAGGCAGACCTGTGCGTCCCCGACGATCTCCACGTCGGCGGCCGCACCGGCGTACATCTGGTCCGGGTCCACGTCGACGCGGATCAGCGTGCCGCCGAGGGCCGGGGGCGGGGACCACAGGTCGGACTCGGCGAGCTCGGTCCCCACCGCCAGCACCACGTCACACGCCGCGAGCCACCGCTGGACGGACGGGCTGTGCAACGAGACGCCGAGGGACAGCGGGTGGTGCTCGGGGACGATCCCCTTGCCGTTGGCCGTCGTGACGACGGGCGCGCCGAGCCGCTCGGCGAGTGCGAGAACCGACGCGGACGCGCCGCGTGCCCCGCCGCCGAGGACGAGCGCCGGACGGCGTGCCGAGGCCAGCACCTCGGCGGCCTCGCGTACGGCTCCCGCGCCGGGCGCGGCGGGCGCGACGGCCGGGGCGAGGCGTACCGGCCCGGCCTCCTCGGCGGTCTCCAGCAGGTCCAGCGGCACCTCGATGTGCACGGGGCGGGGCCGCCGCGCGGTGAAGAGCGTGAAGGCCCGTGCCACGGCCGCGTCGATCTCCGCCACCGAGGAGACCCGGTGGCTGAACGCCGCCACCCCGCGCATCGCCTCGGTCTGGCTGCGCATCTCGTGCAGCAGACCGGTCGCGAGCCGGGGGTGGCGCAGGGGCATGCCCGGCGACACGACCAGCAGCGGCACGCTGTCGGAGTAGGCCTGCCCCACGGCTGCCGCCGCGTTCAGCAGCGCGGGCCCGGTCGTCGTGATCACCACGCCGGCTCGCCCCGTCACGCGCGCGTACCCGTCGGCCGCGTACCCGGCGCCCTGCTCGTGGCGCGGCAGGGTGTGCCGGATGCCGTACGCGGACAGGTGGCGGTAGATCTCCAGGTTGTGCGTCCCGGGGATGCCGAAGACGTGGGTCACGGTGTGCGCGGACAGGGCCCGGACGAGCGCCTCGCCGCCGGTGAGGCGCACGGGTGCCTCGCCCCCGGGGAGGCGGACGGGTGTTTCGCTCCCGGGGACGGGGACGGGGACGGATGTTTCGTCCCCGGGGACGGGCGCTGCGCCGCCGGCGCCGCCGACGGCGGCCACGCCGTCGCTGAGGGGTCCGGTCATCACAGGCTCCGCGAGACGACGAGCCGCATGATGTCCGAGGTCCCCTCCTCGATCTCCTCCAGCTTGGCGTCGCGCATCCACTGCTCGACCGGGTACTCCCGTGAGTAGCCCCAGCCGCCGAGCGTCTGGACGGCGGCCCAGGTGCACCAGGCGGCGGTCTCGGACGCCGTCAGCTTGGCCATCGCCGCCTCCGCGGTCGCGTCCAGGCCGGCGTCGAGGCGCTTGGCGGCCCGCCAGGTCATCAGCCGGGCCTGCTCCACGCGTGTGCGCATGTCGGCCAGCCGGAAGGCGACCGCCTGATGCTCGATGATCGGCCTGCCGAACTGCCGACGCGTGCGGGCGTAGTCGCGCGCGTACTCGTACGCCGCCCGCGCCACCCCGGTCGCCGCCGCGCCGAGGACCGTGCGGGAGATGTCGAAGGTGCGCATCAGCCCGCGGAAACCCTCGCCCTCCCCGCCGAGCCGGTGCTCGGCCGGGACGTGCGCGTCGTCCAGGAACATCTCGCGGCAGACGATGGCGCGCTGCCCCATCTTGCGCATGGGCTCCCCGAAGGAGACGCCCTCGGTGTCCTTGCGGAGCAGGAACGCGGTGACCCCGTCGGCGCGCCGCGCGGGGTCGGTCTTGGCGAAGACGACGTACTGCTCCGCCTCGCCGGCGTTCGAGATCCACGCCTTCTGGCCGTTGAGGCGGTACCCGGTGCCGGTGCGGTGCGCCGTGGTGACGATGGAGGCCGCGTCGGAGCCCGCTCCCGGCTCCGTGGTCGCCAGCGCGGTCATGGGGGTGCCGGGGCCCGTGAGCGGCGTCAGCCACTCCCGCTGCTGTTCCTCGGTGCCGAGTTCCACGACCGGATCGGCGAAGAAGCCGTTCGAGCACAGCAGATTGCCGATGCCCAGGTCACCGACGCACAGCTCCTCCTGCACCAGGACCTGGGTGAACACGTCGGTGAAGCCGCCACCGCCGAACTCCTCGGGCAGCATGAAGCCGGTGATCCCGACCTCGGCGGCCTTGCGCCACAGGTCCCACGGCGTCTCGACGTCGGCCTCGTCGACCGCGCGGGCCCGCGGACGGATCTCGTCCCGCGCGAAGGAACGCGTCAGTTCCACGATGTCGCGCTGCTGCGCGCTGAGCGGGACCAGCTCGGTGGGGAGGTCGGACATGGTGCCTCCAGGTGCGGACGGGGCGACGGGGCCGGGGGTGATCGGAGGACCGGAGGGCCGAAGGACCGGGGATCCCTGGGGCCCGGCGGACGATTACTGAATCATCAGTCAGTATCGGAAGTGATCTCTCGCCGTGTCAACGTACTGAACGATGGATCAGTAAAAGACGTCCTCGCACCCCCGGGCGGCGGGCGGTGCGGAGGGAGCGGGCCCGGTGACTTCACGATGTACGCGGTGCGGTGCCCCGGGGGCGACTTCGTCGGCCCGTGGTCGAGTACGGTTCCCTCGCGCGGAAGAAGTGCGTGCGCGGTGGGGTTGAGGGATGCAGAACGAGGCCGGTGGACATCCCGCTGTGACAGAGGCGACCCGGCGCTGTCAGAGGCGACGACCATAATGAAAAGCCTGACCGACTCCATCTGGAGGTATCCGTGACCGGTTTCCGTACGTTGAGCTCCGGGCTCCGCACCTTGCGGCCCGCCGCCTTCGGCGCGGATCCGGGTGGTGAGCGTCTGGAGCGCATTCGCCGGTCCCCGAACTTCGCGGACGGTGTCTTCCAGAATCCGGAGCGTGCCCGGACCCGCCCCGACGGCTCGATGCTGGAGTTCGCGAAGGTCTACTTCCGCTCGGAGGAGCGCGTCCACCGCACCCCGACCGGGACGGTACCGGTGCACGCGACGACGCTCGCCGACCTCGCGCGGCCCGCGCCGAGCGGGCTGCGGCTCACCTGGATGGGGCATTCCAGCGTGCTCGCCGAGATCGACGGGCACCGCGTGCTCTTCGACCCCGTCTGGGGCGAGCGCTGCTCCCCCTTCGCCTTCGCCGGACCCAAGCGGCTGCACCCGGTGCCGCTGCCGCTGGCCGCGCTCGGCCCGGTCGACGTGGTCGTCATCTCCCACGACCATTACGACCACCTCGACCTGCCCACCATCAAGGCCCTGGCCGGCACGGACACCCTGTTCGCGGTGCCGCTCGGCGTCGGAGCGCATCTCGAGCACTGGGGCGTCTCGCCCGACCGGCTGCGCGAGCTGGACTGGCAGGAGTCGACGAAGGTCGGCGGCATCACCCTGACCGCCACTCCGGCGCGTCACTTCTGCGGGCGTGGCCTGCGCAACACGCAGCACACCCTCTGGGCCTCCTGGGTCGTCGAGGGCGACGCGCACCGGATCTACCACAGCGGCGACACGGGGTACTTCGACGGCTTCAAGGACATCGGCGCCGAGCACGGCCCGTTCGACGCCACCATGATCCAGATCGGCGCGTACAGCGAGTTCTGGCCCGACATCCACATGACGCCCGAGGAGGGCATGCGGGCCCATCTGGACCTCCAGGGCGGGCAGCCCACCGGTGTGATGCTGCCGATCCACTGGGCCACGTTCAACCTGGCCCCGCACCCGTGGGCGGAGCCGGGTGAGGGGACGATCGCCGCCGCGCGCGCGATGGGCGCGCGCGCCGCGCTGCCCCGCCCCGGCGAGCCCTTCGAGCCGACGGCCGAGACGGTTCCGGCCGAGCCCTGGTGGCGGGGCGTGGCCGCCGCACCGGCCGGTGGCTGGCCCGCCGCCGGGGACGAGCGCACCGATACGCCGGGTGACGTCGGCGAGGGTGCGGCGGAGGGCACCGGAGAGCCGGAGACGGTGCCCGCGGGCTGACATTCGTATCGACGGCGAGGGCCGGGGAGCGCATCGCTCCCCGGCCCTCGCCGTTTGTTTGCGACCGCTTCTGACCAGCTTCGATCGAATCGAGGCGCCAGGGGAACGCGTGTCCGAGGGGGTTATCGGTCGGTCGTACGACGCCTCATACCAGAGCGGGACGTCGGCCGGGGGACTTTGTCAACTGCCCACCGCACATGATGGCTTGGCGACTACTGTCAGTTGCCGTCGGGCGACGCGGGGCCGATTTTTTCGGCTCTCCCGACCGACACCGCGATGGCGCACGCCCGAGTCGCGGACCCGCGGGAGCCCCATGCCCCGACGTACCAGTACGAGGACGCCGATGTCTCACCTTCGCGCACCGGCCGCACGCGCAGACCGTCGTGAGGGCGGCGGGCGGCACGGACGGCCGGTCGCCCACACCGCCCCGTCGCAGCCCGAGACGCATCTGCGGCCCCAGCTGCTGCGCCTCGCGGTGCTGCCGCCGACCGCCGTGGCCCTGAGCGCGTGCGCGGCCGTCCTGTTCATCGTGCGCTCCACCGGAACCCGGCCCGGCCTCGTCCTGTGGGCCGTCCTCGCCGGGGCCGGCGGTGTCGCCCTGGCCGGCATCCTGATCGCCGCCGTCGCGGCCGGCCGCGCCGCCAGGTCCGTACGGGACCGCGTCGGCGCACTGCGGCGCAGCAGCGCCCGCACCGAGAACGAACTGCGCGCCCTCGTCGAAGGACTGCGCCGGGGCGAGAGCCCGCCCGCGCGCAAGACGCGTCGTCAACCCCCCGCGCACGCCGACGACTTCGATCTGCTCGCCGCCGACCTCTCCCGTGCCCACGACGGTGCCGTCGCCGCGGTCGTGCAGGCCGCCCAGCTCTCCAGCCGGACGGGCAGCGAACAGAAGGTCGAGGTCTTCGTCAACCTGGCCCGGCGCCTCCAGTCGCTCGTGCACCGGGAGATCTCGATCCTCGACGAGCTGGAGAACGAGATCGAGGACCCCGACCTGCTCAAAGGCCTCTTCCACGTCGACCACCTGGCCACCCGCATCCGCCGCCACGCCGAGAACCTCGCCGTGCTGGGCGGCGCCGTCTCACGCCGCCAGTGGAGCAACCCGGTCTCCATGACCGAGGTGCTGCGGTCCGCGATCGCCGAGGTCGAGCAGTACTCCCGGGTCAAACTGGTGCCCCCGATCGACGGCACCCTGCGCGGGCACGCGGTCGCCGACGTCATCCATCTGCTGGCCGAACTCGTCGAGAACGCCACGGTGTTCTCGGCCCCGCACACCCAAGTGCTGCTGCGCGCCGACCTCGTCACCTCCGGCCTCGCCGTCGAGGTGGAGGACCGCGGCCTCGGCATGCCCGTGGACGAGCAGAACAAGATGAACGCGCTCCTCACCGACCCCGACCAGGTCAACGTCGCCAGCCTGCTCCAGGACGGCCGGATCGGCCTGTACGTCGTCTCGCAACTGGCCCGGCGGCACGGCATCCACGTCCGCCTCCAGAGCAACATCTACGGCGGCGTCCAGGCCGTGCTCGTCGTCCCGCAGGAGCTGCTCGGCGGCGCCCCGGGCGAGCCGGCGGCGCTGCCGCAGGGACGGCTCGACGCCACGGGAAGGGGACCGCGCCCCGCGCAGACGGACCCGAACCCGCATCCCGCACCGGCGGGTCCGGCCGCGCAGCCCGCACCCGCGGGTGCCCGGGTGGGGGCGCCCGTGCCCCGGCAGGCACAGCGGGAGCACCCGCCTCCGCGCGTCCCGCAGGCCCGGCCCGGAGGTGCCCCCGCACCGCTTCCCGTACGCGGGACCCGGGCGGCGCGGCCCAACCCGGCGGACGCCGTGCCCGGCATCCGCCCGGAGGACCGGCGCGCCGTCGCGGAGAACGTCACCGCGCCGCCCACGCCACGCGTCGGGACCGTGCGCGGCACCATGGGCAAACCCCAACTGCCCAGGCGGCGGGCCCAGGAGCACATCGCGCCCCAACTGCGTGACGGGCCGGCCCCGCGCCAGGATCCCGAGTTCGTCGCCGGCCACGACCCGGGGCTGATGGCCGCCTTCCAGCGGGGCATCGGGCTCGCGGAGGCCGCGCAGGCCGAGGGGGCACGCGGGGAGGAACCACCCGCGGACCGGCCGCACCTGGACCTGGTCGCCACGGACCTGCCGACGCCCCACGCAGCGGGCGCCGCGGGTCCCGGGAACGGCGGCGACCACCACGCAGGCCTCGGCGGCACGGGTCTCGGCAGCGGGGTTCCCGGGAGTGGCGGCGACCGGTACGCGGGTCTCGGCAGCGAGGTTCCCGGGAACGGCGGCGACCGCTACGCCGGCCTCGGCAGCGCGGGTCCCGGTCGTGCGGACCGCGGCAGCGCGGACGCCCACCACAGGGGCCTCGGCAGCGAGGGTCGTGGGGACGGCGGCGACCACCCCGCGGTTCCCGTGAACCCGGGCGCGGAACACGCGAACGTCGGGAACGTGGGCCGCTGGGTCCGGGAGGCCGGTTCCACGGATCTCGGGAACACCGGCGCCGGCCACCCGCAGCTCGGGAACACGGGCGTCGGCCATGCGGACCTCCGGAGCACGGGCGTCGGCCGGGCGGACCTCCGGAGCACCGGCGCCGGCCACCCGCACCACGGAAACGCGGGCACCGGTCATGCGGAGTCCGCGCACACCGGTCATGCGGAGTCCACGAGCATCCGCAGCGGGCTCGCGGAGGAGCCGGCCACGGCACACATGGCCGAAGCGCCCACCGCGCACGGGCCGGCACCGTACGGGACACGACACTCGACGTACGCGCCGGAACCGCACGAGACACAGGGGACACGGCACACCCTGCCGATGCCCGGATCCGACCTCGCTCCCCGGCACGACGGGAGCGCTCCGGCCGGATGACCAGCCCCCTCACCACCACCCCCACCTCCTGCGCTCCCGCAGGCCTTCGTACCCCAAGGAGTCGATCCACCATGGCGAGCGATGCGCCGACCGGCCTCGTGTCCGACCTCGACTGGCTGATGAGCGGACTCGTACAGCGCGTGCCCCACACCATGAGCGCCGTACTGCTGTCCTGCGACGGACTCGTGAAGTCGGTCCACGGTCTCGACCCGGACAGCGCCGACCACATGGCGGCGCTCGCCTCCGGCCTCTACTCCCTCGGCCGCAGCGCGGGTGTCCGCTTCGGGGACGGCGGCGACGTACGACAGGTCGTCGTGGAACTCGACTCGACCCTGCTGTTCGTCTCCACCGCGGGCTCCGGCACCTGTCTCGCCGTGCTCGCCGGACGCGAGGCCGACGCGGCGGTGCTCGGCTACGAGATGGCGATGCTGGTCAAGAGCGTCCGCCCCTACCTGATGACCGCGCCCCGGCAGCACTCCGTCGAACCCCCGGCGATGAGGCCTTGAGCGTGGCCGCGGCCGGGGACGGGCCTTGGCTCGACGACGCGGCCGGACGCCTGGTGCGTCCTTACACGGTCAGCAACGGCCGGACCCGGCCGACGACCGCGCTCGACCTTTTGTCCCAGGTGATGGCCACCGGGGCGACCCCCCTCGGTTACCTCGGCCCCGAGCACACCCAGGCACTGGAACGGTGCCGGGCACCCGTCTCGGTCGCGGAGATCGCCGCCCACCTACGGCTTCCGGCGGTGGTCACCAAGGTGCTGCTGTCCGACCTCGTCGACTGCGGGGCGCTCACCACGAAGCCCCCGGAGTTCCACCACAACCCCACTGACCGGTCTCTTCTGGAGGCAGTGCTCGATGGACTACGACGACAGCTCTGACCCGTTCCCCACCGCGCTGAAGATCTTGGTGGCGGGAGGGTTCGGGGTCGGCAAGACGACCTTCGTCGGAGCGGTGAGCGAGATCGCACCGCTCAGCACGGAGGAGCTGCTCACCACGGTCAGTGCCGCGACCGACAATCTCGACGGCATCGAGAACAAGGTCGAGACGACCGTCGCGATGGACTTCGGGCGCATCACCCTCGACCCGGAACACACGCTCTACCTGTTCGGCACCCCCGGGCAGGAGCGGTTCTGGTTCATGTGGGACGAGCTCTCCGAAGGCGCGCTCGGCGCGGTGATCCTCGCCGACACCCGCCGTCTGGAGGACTCCTTCGCGGCCGTCGACTTCTTCGAGCAGCGTGGTCTCGGATTCATCGTCGCGGTCAACGAGTTCGACGGTTCCTACCGCTACGACCCCGAGGAGGTGCGCGCGGCCATCGACCTCGACCCCGAGATCCCCGTGGTGCGCTGCGACGCCCGGATCTCCAGTTCGGGCGTACAGACCCTGCTCACCCTGGTCCGGCATCTGCTCGCCCACGCCCCCTCCCACGCCCCGAGCCACGGGGCCCACACATGACGCACCCGCCACGTCACGGAGCCCACGCATGACGCCATTCCCGAGCCACGGAGCACGCAGATGAGCTACGACCCGCCGCGTCCGGCCGGTCGTCTGCTGCTGACGCCGGAGGACAAGGACGCACCGGCCCGGGTGCGGCGGCTGCGTCTGCTGGGGCTGGGCACGTACGCGGAACCCGCCTTCGACGCCTTCGCCGACCGCCTCGCGGACGTCGCCGCGGTGCCGTACGCCATGGTCAACTTCATCGACGAACAGCGGCAGTTCTTCGCCGGACTGCACACCCCGGACGGCAACGTGACGGGCGTCGCGCCGACCGTGCCGGACACCGGGGACGGCGTCGCGACGACCACGGGCGCCGCCGAGCCCGGCACGGACCCCGCCGCCGGGCGCTACCGGGGCCGCGACTTCGGCTACTGCCCCCACGTGGTGGTCCGCCGCAAGGCGCTCGTCCTGGAGGACGTCTGCGACTACCCGCGGTTCGCCGGCAACGCGGTCGTCGACGAGATCGGCGTCCGCTCCTACCTCGGAGCCCCGCTCATCGACCGCACCGGCATCGCCCTCGGCACGATCTGCGCCGTCGACGTCGAGCCGCGCCCGTGGGGGAAGGCGGGCCTGGAGACCATCAAGGCGATGGCCGCGGAACTCGTCGAGCAGATCGGACGGCGGGAGGACGGGCGGACCCTGTGACGGTGCTCGGCGTCGCGGCGCGGAGGCGGTCGGGGACACGGCCCACGAAGGACGCGGGTGACGCGCCGCCCGGAAGCGGTCGAATCCCGGCGCCTCGGGGCCCGCAGCGGTCGAATCCCGGCGCTCCGTGGGAGGTTGAGCGTGCCCCCGCCGAGGAACGCTTGCGCCCGGACCTCCTCGACACCGCACGGAAAGGCACGCCATGACCGATCTGCGTCTCGGTGCCCTCGGCTTCGGACTGCGCGGCTCCCTCGCACGCGTCGCCCACCGCCCCGGCCGGGGCTCACGCGTGACCGTCGTCGCCGAGCACGATCCGGCACTGCGGGACCGCGCGGCCGACCGCGTCCCCGGCGTCCGTACCGTCGACGACCACCACAAGGTCGTCGACGACCCCGACGTCGACGCCGTGCTCGTCCTCACCCCGGACCACACCCACGCCGACATCGCCTGCCGGGCGCTGCGTGCCGGAAAGCCCGTCCTGGTCGAGAAGCGCCTGGACATCACGATCGAGCGCTGCGACCTGATCCTGCGCACCGCCTTCGAGACGGGCACCCGCCTGTACGTCGGTCACAACATGCGCCACATGCCGGTGATCCGTCTGATGCGCGACATCGTCGTGCGCGGCGAGATCGGCACGGTCAAGACCGTGTGGGTGCGCCACTTCGTCGGCTACGGAGGGGACTGGTACTTCAAGGACTGGCACGCCGAACGGCGGTGCACCACGGGCCTGTTGCTGCAGAAGGGCGCCCACGACATCGACGTGCTGCACTGGCTGGCCGACGGTTTCACCGAACGGGTGCAGGCGCTCGGCGACCTCATGGTGTACGGCGACAACCCGCACCGCCGGGCGCCGGGGGAGCCCAAGACCGACGACTGGTACACGAAGGACGGTCACTGGCCCGCGCACACCCAGCGCTCCCTGAACCCGGTCATCGACGTCGAGGACGTGTCGCTGGTCAACATGCGTCTCGACAACGGCGTGCTGGCGGCCTACCAGCAGTGCCACTTCACCCCCGACTACTGGCGCAACTACACCGTCATCGGCGACGCCGGGCGTCTGGAGAACTTCGGGGACGGCCCAGGCGCCGTGGTGAAGGTCTGGAACAGCATGCGCTCCGGACAGCGGGACCGGGCCGACGCCGAGTACCCCGTGCCCGCGGTGGACGAGGACGCCGAGCACGGTGGCGCGGACCCCCTGCTGATCGACGAGTTCCTGCGCTTCGTCCGCGACGGAGGGCGTACCGACACCTCCCCGGTCGCCGCGCGCATGGCGGTGGCGGCGGGATTTCGTGCCACGCAGTCGCTGCGGGACGGCGGCACCCCGCTCGACGTGCCCCCGCTCGACCCGGAACTGGTCGCCTACTTCGAGCGGGGACAGGTCCGCGCGGAGGCGTGAAGGAAAGCTGGGGCCGCGCTTAAGAAAACCTCGATGGACCCGGAGCACCTGCGTACGGCAGATTTCTCGGGGAATTCACCCCTCTCCCCGGACCGGGCTCCTTCGGCGTGCCCTGCCCCGGGAATCTCACCCACAGGAGCCGTCGCGTGAAGGCGCTGGTCAAGGAGAAGGCGGAGCCCGGACTCTGGCTCACGGACGTCCCGGAGCCGCAGGCCGGCCCCGGAGACGTACTGATCAAGGTCATCAGGACCGGTATCTGCGGCACCGACCTGCACATCCGCAACTGGGACGGCTGGGCGCAGCAGGCCATCAGCACGCCCCTGGTGCTCGGCCACGAGTTCGTCGGCGAGGTTGTCGAGACCGGTCGTGACGTCGCCGACATCAAGGTCGGCGACCGGGTCAGCGGCGAGGGCCACCTGGTCTGCGGCAAGTGCCGCAACTGTCTGGCCGGACGCCGTCACCTCTGCCGGGCCACGGTCGGCCTCGGCGTCGGCCGCGACGGGGCGTTCGCCGAGTACGTCGTCCTGCCCGCGTCCAACGTCTGGGTGCACCGCGTCCCCGTCGACCTCGACGTCGCCGCGATCTTCGACCCCTTCGGCAACGCCGTGCACACGGCGCTGTCCTTCCCGCTGGTCGGCGAGGACGTCCTGATCACCGGCGCCGGCCCGATCGGTCTGATGGCCGCCGCCGTGGCCCGCCACGCGGGAGCCCGCAACGTCGTGATCACCGACGTCAGCGAGGAGCGCCTGGAACTCGCCCGCAAGATCGGTGTGAGCCTGGCCCTCGACGTCTCGGAGGCGACGATCGCCGACGGTCAGCGCGAACTGGGTCTGCGCGAGGGCTTCGACATCGGCCTGGAGATGTCCGGCCGCCCCGAGGCGATGCGCGACATGATCGCCAACATGACGCACGGCGGCCGGATCGCCATGCTCGGCCTGCCGTCCCAGGAGTTCCCGGTCGACTGGTCCCGGATCGTCACCTCCATGATCACGATCAAGGGCATCTACGGCCGCGAGATGTTCGAGACCTGGTACGCCATGTCGGTCCTCCTCGAAGGCGGACTCGACCTCGCCCCCGTGATCACCGGCCGCTACGGCTTCCGCGACTACGAGGCGGCCTTCGCCGACGCGGCGAGCGGCCGCGGCGGCAAGGTCATCCTCGACTGGACCGCTTGATCTCCGGCTCGGTTCGCCTCCGGGGCGCGCGAGCCTGTGCCGGGAGCCCGGCCGTGCCCGGCCCTTCGGGCCTCCGCGCGCTCGCCCTCCCGACACAGGTGCGCCCCTCCGGCCCGCTCGCCCCCTGCACCTGCGCCCCCTGCACTTGATGGAGCCCCTTATGTTCGACTCCGTACGCGACGATCTCCGCGCCACCCTCGACGAGATCCGCGCCGCGGGCCTGCACAAGCCCGAGCGGGTCATCGGCAGCCCGCAGTCCGCGACGGTGAACGTCACCGCGGGCGGCCGCCCCGGCGAGGTCCTCAACTTCTGCGCCAACAACTACCTCGGCCTCGCCGACCACCCCGACGTCGTCGCGGCCGCCCACGAGGCGCTCGACCGCTGGGGCTACGGCATGGCCTCCGTGCGGTTCATCTGCGGCACGCAGGAGGTGCACAAGGAGCTGGAGGCGCGGCTGTCCGCGTTCCTCGGCCAGGAGGACACGATCCTCTACTCCTCCTGCTTCGACGCCAACGGCGGCGTCTTCGAGACCCTGCTCGGTGCCGAGGACGCGGTCATCTCCGACGCCCTCAACCACGCCTCGATCATCGACGGCATCCGGCTGTCCAAGGCACGCCGCTTCCGGTACGCGAACCGTGACATGGCCGACCTGGAGGCCCAGCTCAAGGCGGCCTCGGACGCCCGCCGCCGGCTGATCGTCACCGACGGCGTGTTCTCGATGGACGGCTATGTCGCGCCGCTGCAGGAGATCTGCGACCTCGCCGACCGCTACGACGCCATGGTCATGGTCGACGACTCGCACGCCGTCGGCTTCGTCGGCCCCGGCGGACGCGGCACGCCCGAGCTGCACGGCGTCATGGACCGCGTCGACATCATCACGGGCACCCTCGGCAAGGCGCTCGGCGGCGCCTCCGGCGGTTACGTGGCCGCCCGCGCCGAGATCGTCGCGCTGCTGCGCCAGCGTTCGCGCCCGTACCTCTTCTCGAACACGCTCGCCCCGGTGATCGCGGCGGCCTCGCTCAAGGTGCTCGACCTGCTGGAGTCCGCCGACGACCTGCGGATCAGGCTCGCCGAGAACACCGCGCTGTTCCGTTCCCGGATGACCGAGGAGGGCTTCGACGTCCTTCCCGGCGACCACGCGATCGCCCCCGTCATGATCGGGGACGCGGCCGTCGCCGGGCGCATGGCGGAGCTCCTGCTGGAGCGGGGTGTCTACGTGATCGGCTTCTCGTACCCGGTCGTTCCGCAGGGCCAGGCCCGCATCCGGGTGCAGCTGTCGGCCGCGCACTCGACCGAGGACGTGAACCGCGCGGTGGACGCCTTCGTGGCGGCCCGCGCGGAACTCGACGGCTGAGGAACCCCCGCGACCTGAGAGAATCGGTCGCATGATCGAAGCGCGGCGGCTCCACATCCTCCGTGCGGTGGCCGACCACCGCACGGTCACGGCGGCTGCCGCCGCGCTCTACCTCACGCCCTCGGCGGT
Source organism: Streptomyces sp. NPDC025784 (assembly GCF_055558435.1). Taxonomy (NCBI): domain Bacteria; kingdom Bacillati; phylum Actinomycetota; class Actinomycetes; order Kitasatosporales; family Streptomycetaceae; genus Streptomyces; species Streptomyces sp. NPDC025784. The sequence continues at coordinate 257,474 of NZ_JBVHMN010000002.1, read as the reverse complement.
CTCGCAGCAGCTGACCGCGCTGGAGCAGGAGACGGGCCACCGCCTCGTCGAGCGCGGCGCGAAGGGCGTGAGGCTGACGCCGGCCGGTGAGATCCTGCTCGGCCACACCAACGCGGTGCTGGCCCAACTGGAGCGCGCGGAGGCCGAGTTGGCCGCGTACGGCGCGGGTTCGGCGGGCACGGTGACCATCGCGTCCTTCGCGACCGGCATAGGCCTGGTGGTGGCGCCCGCACTGGCGCGCCTGTCCGGCACGGCCCCCGGGATCCATGTCCGGGTGCAGGACGCCGAGGGCGACGCCAGCCTGCCGATGGTGCTCGACCGGCAGATCGACATCGCGGTCGCCGTCGAGTACCGGGGCGCCCCCGACGCCGACGACCCCCGCCTGACCCACGTCCCGCTCTACGCGGAGCCCTTCGACGCGGTCGTCCCGGTCGCCCACCGCTTCGCCGACGCCGACGAGGTGCCGCTCGCCGAGCTGGCCAAGGACCCGTGGATCGGCCCCTACCCGGGCAACCCCTGTCATGACGTCGTCGTCCTGGCCTGCGAGAACGCCGGTTTCCAGCCCCGTCTCGAACACTCCTCCGACGACTTCCGTGCCGTCGTCGCGCTGGCCTCGGCCGACGCGGGTGTCGCACTCGTGCCTCGCTCGGCGCTGCGCGGCATGGACCTCACGGGCGTGGTCGTGCGCCCTGTCGACGGCGTCGCGCCCACCCGCCGTGTCTTCGCGGCCGTACGCCGCGGGGCGGAGGGGCATCCGCTGATCCGGCCGGTCCTGGACGCGCTCACCGAGGCCGCGACCGCGGAGTGAGAAAGCCGCCGTCCCGGATATGGGATAGCATCCCGAACGAGGGACGCGAGAGGGAGGCGCCATGGGCGACGAGGTCGATGTCCGGCTCGGTGCCCGGCTGGCCGAGCTGAGGGCCGAGCGCGGCTGGTCCCTGGGCGAGCTGGCGGAGCGCAGCGGAGTGAGCCGGTCCACTCTGTCCCGCACCGAACGCGCCGAGATCAGCCCCACCGCGTCGCAGCTCAACCGCCTGTGCGCGGTCTACGGACGCACCATGTCGCAGCTGCTCAGCGAGATCGAGCCGGAACCCGCCCTCCTGGTACGGGCGGCCGACCAGGCGATCTGGGAGGACACGTCCTCGGGCTTCGTACGACGGTCGGTGTCGCCGCCGCACGCCGGGCTGCGCGGCGAACTCGTCGAGGGACGGCTCGCGGCGGGTGCGGCCATCGACTACGACAGGCCCCCCGTACCCGGCCTGGAGCAGCACATCTGGGTCCTCGACGGAACCCTCGAGGTGACCTCTCAGGACGTCGTTCAGCGGCTCGGCGCCGGGGACTGCCTCCGGCTGCGGGTGTGGGGGCCGACACGCTTTCGCTGCCCCGGCCCCGAGGCCGTGCGATACGCCCTGGTGGTGGTGCTGCCGTGACCGCCGTCGCCCGCCTGGACGCCTCCGAAGTCCTCGCCTGCGCGGGAGAGCTGGCCGACCTCCTCACCGACACCGTGCTCGGGGGAGCCTCCGTCGGCTTCCTCGCGCCGCTGGACCGGGCGACAGCCGTCGCCTGGTGGGAGGAGCGCGCCGCCGCGGTGTCGGCGGGCCGGCTCGCCGTATGGGTGGCCCGCGACGCCGGCCGGCTGCTCGGCACCGTCGGGCTCGCCTTCCCGGACAAGCCCAACAGCCGCCACCGCGCCGAACTCGTGAAGCTGATGGTCCACCGCGACGGCCGGGGACAGGGCGTCGGCCGCACGCTCCTGACCGCCGCCGAGGACGCCGCCGCCCGTGCCGGGGTCACCCTCCTGCACCTGGACACGGAGACCGACAGTCCCGCCGAGTTCCTCTACCGCTCCGCGGGCTGGACCCGGATCGGCGCGATCCCCGACTACGCGGCGGCCCCGTCCGGAGAGCTGCGCGGGACGACGATCTACTACAAGCAGGTGGCGGCGGCGGCACCCGCACCGGCCCTTCGACCTCGTATCCAGGCGTGATTGTCAGTGCCTTTGGCTACGGTGCGTCCCATGCCGGAAGCCGAAGACGTACGCCGTGTCGCCCTCTCCCTGCCCGACACGACGGAGAAGACCGCGTGGAGCATGCCCACGTTCAGGGTCGCGGGCAAGATGTTCGCCACGCTCCCGGAGGACGAGACCTCCATCGCGGTGCGCTGCCCGAAGGAGGAGCGCGACGAACTCGTCCTGGCCGAGCCCGGCAAGTTCTGGATCGCCGACCACGAGGCGGGCTTCGCCTGGGTGCGGGTCCGCCTCGCCGCCCTGGAGGACGACGACGAACTGCGTGACATCCTCGCCGACTCCTGGCGCCAGGCGGCACCGCCCCGGCTGATCGACGCCCACCCGGAGCTGGGCCTCCCGTCCGCCGACTGAAACGGCTCCGGCGACGTCCCTGCCCCGTGGCATGATCCGGAAGCGTGAGCCGAGCGCACGGCGCCCGGTTCCGCGGGGGACGGGTGGGGTATGGGCAGTCAGGGGAGGGGAACGAACGGGATGGCCGGGACGTCATCGGGCGGGACATCACAGGGCGACGCACCGGGCGACGAAGGACGGGACGCACCGTCGGACCGCGGGGGCGAGGCACGACCCGGAGAACGGAGGCGTCGCGCCATCGCCCCCGCGGGCGCGCCATCGCCCGTCTGGTCGCGGGACTTCGCCCTCTTCTTCGTCGCACGCGCCCTCGCCCGGCTCGGCGACACCATGCTCCCGGTGGCGCTGGCCGCCGGGCTGCTGCGGTACGGATACGGGGTCGGCGCGGTCGGCCTGGCCATGGCCGCGTCGGCAGCCTCGTTCGCCGGCCTGGTGATCTTCGGCGGGGTCATCGCCGACCGGTTCAGCACGCGCAAGCTCATGATCGGCGCCGATCTGGTGCGGCTGGTCACCCAGTCCCTCGCCGCCGCGCTGTTCTTCGCCGGCTACGTGGTGCTCTGGCAGATCTGTGTGATCGGCGCGGTCAACGGCGTGGCCGGCGCGGTGTTCCAGCCCGGCGTCGCCAGTACGGTGCCGCGCCTCGCCACCGACGTCCAGGGGGCCAACGGCGCCATACGGATCGCCGAGTCCGCCGCGCAGCTCGCCGGCCCCGCGCTGGCGGGCCTGCTGGTCGCGTTCTCCTCCGCCGGCGGGGTCTTCGCCGCCCACGCGGCGACCTACGCGCTCAGTGCCCTGTGCCTGCTCCTGCTCCGGCTGCCCCCGGCCGCCCCCGGAAGCCGGTCCCACAGCGGCAGCTTCAGGGCCGATCTCGCCGAGGGCTGGCGGGAGTTCAGATCCCGCACCTGGCTCTGGGGCGTCATCGTCATCTGGTGCGTCTACATGATCTCCATCTGGGGGCCGACCGTCCCCCTGGTGGCCACCGAGGTGGTGCAGGAGCACGGCCCGCGCGCCTACGGCCTGGTCAACTCGGCCCTCGGCGCCGGCACCGTCATCGGCGGACTGATCGCGCTGCGGTTGCGCCCCCGCCGCATGCTGCGGGCCGGAGCCTTCGCCCTCTTCGCCTTCGCCTTCTTCCCGGCGACCGTCGGATGGGGACTCGGCGTGGCGGCCATGTCGGCCGGCGCGGTCGTGGCCGGCGCGGGCATGTCGCTGTGGGGCGTGATGTGGGCGACGAGCGTGCAGACACAGGTGGCGCCCGACGTCCTCAACCGCATCCACGCGTACGACGTCGCGGGCTCGTTGGCCATGATGCCCGTCGGTCAGGCGCTGGCCGGACCGGCCGCCGCGGCGCTCGGCGCCGACCACGTGCTGCTCATCGCCGGCGTCATGACCCTCGTCGTCTCGACCGCCCTGCTGGCGGTGCCCGCGATCCGCAACCTGGTCCGTGTCGACGGCCCCCCGCCGTTGCCCCGCCCGCCCGCCGCGACGGAACCCGTGTCCGCCGCGGCCGCCCGGCGGGAGGACCGCCCGGCCGTGTGAACCGCCCGGCGCGCGGCTCACCCGTCGACCCGGGCCGCCGGGCGCCCGGTCATCCGTGGACCCGGGCTCCCAGGAAGGCGCCGATCCGCTCCCGCAGGGACGCCGGGTCCAGACCGTGGGCGGCGACATGCTCCTCGACCGTCCCGTACCGGCGCAGCTCGCGACGGCCCACGCCGAGGCCCAGGACCCGGTGCGGCACGTCGGCGAGCGCGTCGGCCGCCTCCTTCGTGGACGTGCCCGCCAGATACGGCTCGACGAGAACCACATCGGTGCCGGCGGTCTCCGTGGCCCGCCGCAGCGCCGCCGCGTCGAAGGGCCGGACGGTGGTCGCGTACAGCAAGGTCACGTCGAGCCCCTCCGTGGCGGCCAGCGCGGCGTCGAGCATCGGACCGACCGCGACGACCACGCCCGCGTGCCCCTCGCGTACGGTGCGGAAGCGCGCCCCGTCGACGGGCAGCCCCTGCGCGTTCGACTGCACGGACAGGCGGACGTACACCTTGTCGTCCCCGGCCGCCACCGCGTGGCGCAGCAGCGTCTCGGCCTCGTCGGGATGCCCCGGGACGTGCACCGTCCAGCCGTCCAGTGTGTCGAGGAGGGCCACGTCGCCGGGCGACATGTGGGTGAAGCCGCCCGCCGGCCAGTCGAAGGACGCGGCGGCACTGACGAGCACCGCACCCGCGTCCTGGTGCCCGAGGTCCAGTTTGACCTGCTCGAAGGGCCGTTCCACGAGGAAGCTGGCGAAGGTGTGCAGGACGGGACGCAGCCCGCTCAGCGCGAGGCCCGCGCCCGTGCCGATCAGCAACTGCTCGCGGATGCCCACGTTGACGACCCGGTCGGGATGCCTGCTCCGGGCCTCCGCGAAGCCGTCCTTGCCGATCTCGGCCAGCACGACCGCGACACGGGGGTCCTCGTCGAGCAGCCGCGAGACGACAGGGGCGAAACGGTCACGCATGGTGTCCATGGGATGTGTGTCCTTCCGTCGGCTCAGGCCGACTTCGGTTCGACCTGGGCGACGACCACGCGCGGACGTCCGGGATGGGGGGCCGTGAAGGCGGCGTACAGGGCTTCGTGGTCGCGGCCGTCCACCGTCGCGGCGGACCAGCCGGCCGCCTCGAACCGGGCCGCGATGCCGCCGGGGCGGGCGTGACTGGCGGAGGAGTTGTCGACGACCACGGTGTGGAGCCGTTCCAGACCGGCCGGACCGGCGAAGGCGATCGCCTCGTGATTGCTTCCCTCGTCCAGTTCCGCGTCGCCGATCAGCACCCATACACGGGGCTCGTCCAGTCCCTGCGCGCGCAGCCCCAGAGCCGTTCCGACGCCGATCGGCAGTCCGTGCCCGAGGGACCCGCTGCCGATCTCGGCGCCCGGTACGAGGACACGGTCGGGGTGGTGGCCCAGCGGCGACGCGTAGGAGCCGAACCCGGGCAGCCACGACTCGGGCACGAACCCCTTGGCCGCGAGCACGGCGTAGTACGCCATGGGTCCGTGTCCCTTGGAGAGCAGGAACCGGTCCCGCTCCGGATCGTCCACGCGGTCGGGCGCGACCCGCAGCACCCGGTCGTACAGCACCCACAGGGCGTCCATGGTCGACGTCGCCGCGGGTCCGTGCTTCTCGTCGCCGGTCATCAGCCCCATCAGACGGGGCAGGTCCGTGTACGCGTACCGCTGCGTCGCTGTGATCGTCATGCCGACGATCGTGCAACCTCAACCAAACTTCAGGTCAACCCGCACTCGTCCCGGGCGTGGACCCGCATAAACGGGTGCGCGACCACAGGCACGAGTGCGGTATTGTTTCCGTGCACGTTCAGCCCGGGGAAACCCCAGGTCAGACGGGCACCGGGACGTGGCGCAGCTTGGTAGCGCACTTGACTGGGGGTCAAGGGGTCGCAGGTTCAAATCCTGTCGTCCCGACGGTGCGAAGGGTCTTCGCGGGCAAGAGCCCGCGGGGCCCTTTTCGCGTTTCCCCGCGACGGCGACGGCGACGGCGACGGCTGACGGGCGACGGGCGAGGGGCGAGGGCGTGAGCCGGCCGGGGGCCCCGGCCGAACTCGTGGCGCGGGCGGACGCCTCCGGTCAGTCGGCGCGGCGGGTGAAGCGCGCGGCGATGGTGACGCGGGTCAGCGGCCCGAGCATGCCGGCCTGGTTCCAGGACATGCCGAAGTCGCCGCGGTCCACCGGGAGTTCGGCGGTGAGGGTGACCGCGTCGGTGGAGATCTCGGAGGCCGTGGCGGTGAAGGACAGCGCACGGGTCACGCCCACCACGGTCAGGTCGCCGGTGACGTGAACGGTCGCGTCGTCGGACGGCGTGACCTCCGTGGCGGTGAAGACGAGTGAGGGGTGCGTCTCCACGTCGAAGAAGTCCGCGGAACGCAGGTGCTTGTCGCGCTTGGCGTTCCTGGTGTCCAGGGACGCGGCGCCGATGGTCACGCTGCCGTGCGCGCCGCCCCCGGCGAGGACCTCGCCGTCCCCGCCGACCTCGGTGAACACCCCCTTGACGTTCAACAGGCCCCAGAACGTGCGGTGCTGGAACCCGACGGTGGTGCCTGCCGGGTCGAGGGTCCAGTGACCCGCCGAGACGTCCGGGAGCGCGCCGGGCCGGGACGAGGGGGTGGTGTGGGACATGGTCGTCCGTGCCTTTCGTGTGTGGTCCGGTGCCCTGGCGGCGCCGGAGCCGATGCAGGGGGCGGGAGGGCCCGGGCCCGGGTGGCCGCGGTCGGGTGCCCGTACCAATCGGTTGAATGATGAATACATCGCCAGCTACTACTACGCCAGCTATTAGGTAGCTGGCGAGATAATAGATGGGCGGGGTATTCTCGGCAAGTGGGTGAGGACTCGGGATCGGACTACGGGAGCCAGCGCATGGGGGAGTCCCAGCAGCCGAAGGAGCGGGCCGGGTGTCCCGGCGCGGCGGAGCAGTGTCCGAGCGCCGAGGAGACCGACCTGCTGCAGCGGTGGAACGGCCTGGCGACGGGGTTCCGTGAGCTCACGGACGAACTGATCGCCGAGGCTCAGCGCGAGGTGGGGCTGCCGCCCTCGTCCCTCGAAGTGCTCTGCTTCCTGGTCGCGTCGCCGGACCGGGCCGCTCCGATGCGGCTGCTGTCCCAGACGCTCGGCTTCTCCACCGCGGGGACGACCGGGGTGGTCGACCGGCTGGCCGACGCCGGTCTCGTCGAGCGCCGCCCGTCCCGTTCGGACCGCAGGGTGACCTATGCCGTGCTGACTCCGCTCGGCCGGGAGACGGCCACGACCGCGGCGAAGGTGTTCGCCGACGCGGTGCGGCGTCGTGTCGTGGAACCCCTGGGGGAGGAGGGCTTCGCCTCCTTCGCCCGCGCCTTCGTCACGCTGGGCATCGTGGACGCGCCCTGCGAGGAGTCGACGGAGCCCTGCTGACGGCTGTTCCGGCGGCGCCCGCCGCTCCCCGCCGCGCGGTCGTCAGCCGCCCGCCGTCGACGACGGGCGGCTGACCGGACCGGTGCCCGTCAGGCCTTGAAGCCGACCCCGCCGTACAGGGAGACCGGTGCGTCGCCGATGGAGGTCTCGTCCTCCGCGAGCTCGGGATGCCAGTCCTTCACGGACACGATGCCCGGTTCGACGAGGTCCAGGCCCTTGAAGAAGCGGCCGACCTCGGCGTGCGAGCGGCCCACGAGGGTGACTCCGCCCTTCGCGTACATCTCGATGCCGCGCCGTACGTTCTCGGGCTCGAAGTCGGCGGTCATCGCCGACAGTGCCAGGCAACTGCCCGGCGCCAGCGCCTCGACCAAGGTCTGCACCAGCTCGTACGCGCCGCTCTCGTCCGCGATGAAGTGCATCAGGGCGATCAGGGACAGGGCCATGGGCCGGTCGAAGTCGAGGACGCGCCGCGCCTCGGCGAGTATCTTCTCCGGCTCGCGCATGTCGGCCTGGATGTACTCCGTCACGCCCTGCGGGGTCCCGCGCAGCAGCGCCCCGGCGTGGGCGAGGACGATCGGGTCGTTGTCGACGTACACCACCCGCGCGTCCGCGGCGGTGCGCTGCGCGATCTGGTGGAGGTTGGGCTCCGTGGGGATGCCGGTGCCGATGTCGAGGAACTGCCGGATCCCCGCCGCGCCGACGAGATGGCGGGTGACCCGCTGCATGAACCGGCGGTTGCTGCGGGCGGCCCGTTCGGCGCCCGGATCGAGCGACATGATGTGCCGGCCGAGCTCCTCGTCGACCGGGTAGTTGTCCTTGCCTCCGAGGTACCAGTCGTACACCCGCGCCGGATGCGGCCTGCTGGTGTCGATCCGGTCCACGGTGGACTCGGGCCCCGTCATGCGGCAACTCCTTTGCTAGACCTGCCTGTTCGCCCTGCCTGGGGGTGTTCGGCAGTACGTGCGAGCAGTGTGTCATCCCGGCGAGGCGGCAGGGGCCCGGGTGATGTTCCGGGGCCGGGGGAGCGGGATCTTCCCAGGCGGCCGGGCGCGGGTCTATAGTGCAAAACTAGCAGTGCTAATTAATTACTTCCGCCCCTTCGCCGTCCCCGTGATCCGGAGATCCCGCGCTCGCGGGTCCGGCGATCCCGTGATCCGCGCCCGCGTCACACCGTGATCGCGTGATCCGCCGTCCCCCAGGAGTCCTGTCGTGCGTCCCGTCCACTTCGCGGCCGCCCGCCGCACCCCCATCGGAAAGCTGCGCGGAGCCCTGTCCTCCGTACGGCCCGACGACCTCGCCGCGACCGTCGTGCGCGGGCTGGTCGCCGGACTCCCCACGCTCGACCCGGCCCGCATCGACGACGTCTACTGGGGCGCCGCCAACCAGGCGGGCGAGGACAACCGCAACGTCGCCCGCATGGCCGCACTCCTCGCGGGCCTGCCCGAGTCCGTGCCCGGTGCCACCGTCAACCGGCTGTGCGCCTCCGGCCTGGAGGCCGTCACGACCGCGGCCCGCGCCATCGCCTCCGGTGAGGCCGACATCGTGCTCGCGGGCGGCTCCGAGTCGATGAGCCGGGCGCCCTTCGTCCTGCCCCGCCCGGACGAGGCCCTGCCCCATCGCATCGAGACGGTCGACACCCGGCTCGGCTGGCGCCTGGTCAATCCCGCGATGAAGGACCTGCACGGCCTCCTGTCGATGGGGGAGACGGCCGAGGAGGTCGCCGAGCGGTACGGCGTCTCGCGCGAGCGCCAGGACGCGTTCGCGCTGCGCAGCCACCGACGCGCCGCGGACGCCCGGAAGAACGGCTGCTTCGACGCCGAACTGCTCCCCGTCGAACGCCCCGACGGCGTCGTCGTCGACACCGACGAATGCGTACGCGAGGACACCTCGCTCGACAAGCTCGCCCGCCTCAGGCCGGTGTTCCGCGAAGGCGGCACGGTCACCGCGGGCAACGCCTCCCCGATGAACGACGGCGCGGCCGGCCTGCTGCTCGTCAGCGAGGACGCCCTGGACGACCTCGGGCTGGAGTCCCTCGGGCGCTACGTCGCCGGAGCGTCGGCCGGTGTCCACCCCGACGTCATGGGCATCGGTCCCGTCCCCGCCACGCAGAAGGCGCTGGGACGCGTCGGCTGGGGCATCGGCGACCTCCAGGAGGCCGAGTTCAACGAGGCCTTCGCCGCCCAGGCCCTCGCCTCCGTGGACCGGCTCGGGATCGACCCGGAGCTCGTCAACCCGACCGGCGGGGCCATCGCCCTCGGCCACCCGCTCGGCTGCTCCGGCGCCCGCATCCTCACCACCCTGCTGCACCGCATGCGCCGCACCGGCGCCGCACGCGGCCTGGCCACCATGTGCGTGGGGGTCGGGCAGGGCAGCGCGGTCCTGGTCGAGCGCGGCTGAAGCCCCGTGCGCGGCTCCGGCGGGCGGAGCCGCGCGACCCGTCCGAAACCAGCGAACACCAGCCGCCCCCGGCGGAGATCAGAAACGGGGCACCCCTTCCGCCGCGTCGCCCGGGTCGCGGTGATCGGACTGCCGGACGAGCTGCACGGCGAGGAGGTGTGCGCGGTCCTGGTCCCGTGCCCGGTACGACCGCCGACGGCGACGGGATCGGCACGTGGTCCAAGCTCCACCTGGGCCGTCACGAGTACCCGCGCCGCGTGGAGTTCACCGACGCGCTGCCGCTCGGTCCGCGCATGAAGGTGCTGAAGCGGGCGCTGCGGGCCCGGTACACCGACTGAGCCGCCGGCGCAGGTGCCACCTGTCGAGACGCTCCTTACGGCGGTCGGATAGGTGGGCATAGCATCGGTTCCCGCATGAACACGATGACGCTCTGGCACATATCCGGCTGGGAGTTCGCCGCGCTCGCCCTCGCGGCCCTGCTCGTCGGCTTCTCGAAAACCGCGGTGAGCGGCGCCAACACGGTCAGCCTCGCCGTCTTCGCGGCCGTCCTGCCCGCCCGCGCCTCCACCGGCGTGCTGCTCCCGATCCTGATCGCCGGGGACGTCCTCGCGGTCCTCACCTACCGGCGCCATGCCCACTGGCCCACGCTGTGGCGGCTGTTCCCGGCGGTCGCGGCAGGAGTGGTCGTCGGCACGCTGTTCCTGGTGTGGGCGGACGACGCGGTCGTACGGACCTCGATCGGCGCGATCCTGCTGCTGATGGCCGGCGTCACGATGTGGCGGCGGCGCCGGGCCGGCACCGAGGACGAACCGGACGCCGTCACGAGCCGGGCCGGTCGCATCAAGGCCCGCTCCTACGGAGTCCTCGGCGGTTTCACCACGATGGTCGCCAACGCGGGCGGTCCGGTGATGTCGCTGTACCTCCTGTCGGCGGGCTTCCGCAAGCTCGGCTTCCTCGGCACGTCCGCCTTCTTCTTCCTGATCGTGAACGTCTCGAAGGTGCCCTTCAGCGCCGGACTCGGTCTGATCGACGGCCGCTCGCTGCTGCTGGACGCGGCCCTCGTGGTCTTCGTCGTCCCGGGTGCGTTCCTCGGCAAGTGGGCCGTGAACAGGATCAACCAGCGCTTGTTCGAGCAGCTCGTCATCGCTGCGACCGTCGTCGGCGGCGTGCAACTCCTACTGCGTTAGCCCGAGCAGCTCCGGAAGGCCGGCGAACGAGTCGATGACATGGTCGGGTTCGCCGCTCGCGGCCCGGTGCGTCTCCGGCAGGTACTTGCCGGTCCTCACCAGCACTCCGGTCACCCCGGCCCGTTGCGCCGCGAGGACGTCCGACTCGATGTCGTCCCCGACCATCAACGCCTCCCGCGCGCTCACTCCGAGATGTGCGAGCGCCGCGCCGAAGAACGCGGCCGACGGCTTTCCCGTGATCACGGCCTCGGTGCGGGCGGCGGCCTCCAGCCCCGTCACGAAGGCGCCCGAGTCGAGCTGGAGACCCTTGTCGGTCCGCCAGTACAGGTTGCGGTGCATGGCGACCAGCCGGGCGCCGCGCTGGAGGTCCCCGAAGGCTCGGTTCAAGGAGGCGTAGTCGAACTCGGGACCGGCCCCGCCGAGGACGACGACGTCGGGAACCACGCCGGGATCGTCGACCAGGGCGACGCCGGCGAGGTCCTCAAGGATGTCGCCGCTGTTGAGCAGGGTGCAGCGCGCGCCCGGGAAGTGCTCCGCGAGGTGTGCGGCCGTCACCGCGGGCGCGGTCAGGATGTCCTCGGCGGCCACCGCGAAACCGGCGTCCGACAGCGCCCGGGCGATCGATGCCCGCGTGCGCGAGGTCGTGTTCGTCACCAGCGCCACGGGGAGACCGGCGTCGCGGATCCGGCGCAGGGCCCCGACCGCGCCGGGCAGCGGCTGCCACGACACCGTGAGCACACCGTCGATGTCGATGAGAACCGCGCGTACCGACTCCATGTCTGGACGATACCGACGGGCCGGCCCGTCGGCCGCCCGGCGACCCGGCCGCCCTCCCGCAGATGCCGCCGGTCCCGGCGTCGCGGACCCGGGCTGAGCCGGACGAAGCCCCCTAGTCCCGCGGGTTCCGGCGCAGCAGGTAGGTGTCCATGATCCACCCCTTGCGCTCCCGGGCCTCGGCCCGCAACCGCTCGATGCGCGGCGCCGTCTCGGCGAGGGGACCGGACGCGAGGATCTCGTCGGGCGTGCCGATGTAGGCGCCCCAGTAGATGTCGATGTCCTCGTCGGCGTACTGCCGGAAGGTCTGGTGGGCGTCGAGCATGACGACCACGTCGTCCACACCGTCGGGAAAGCCCTCGGCGAGGCGGCGGCCCGTGGTGATCTGGACCGGCCGGGCGACGCGGTTCAGTCCCGTGCGGTGCCGTGCCACCAGTGCGGAGACGCTGCTGACACCGGGCACGACGTCGTACGTGAACGCCACCGAGCCGCGCTCCAGGATCTCCTCCAGGATGCCGATGGTGCTGTCGTACAGCGCGGGATCTCCCCACACCAGGAAGGCGCCGCTCTCGTCCTCGCCGAGCTCCTCGGCGATCAGCCGCTCGTAGATGGCGGCGCGGGCACTGCGCCAGTCGCCGACGGCAGGGGAGTACGCCGTGCCTCCCGCGGACCGGTCGCGGTCCGGGTCATGGGCCTCGACCAGTCGGTACGCCCCGTCCGGTATGTGCGTGTCGAGGATGTCACGGCGCAGCTGGACGAGGTCCGACTTCACCTCGCCCTTGTCCAGGATGAAGAACACGTCCGTGCTCCTCAGCGACTTGACCGCCTGCAACGTGAGCTGATCGGGGTCGCCCGCCCCGATCCCGATGACATGAATCTTTCGCACACCCAGAGTCTGCCGTACGCCACCGACCGTGGACGCACCGCGTCAGGGATCGGCCCGCAGGGCCGCCCGGCGGAGGTGTCAGGAGCTCCGCCCGGCCAGCCGCGGAGCCGACTCCCGCGCGTCGATCGCCGAGCCCTCGCGTTCCACCTCGGTGGCCACGCCATGTGCCCAGGCGCTCAGTTCCCCGAGGTCCATTCCGTACGGCCGCTCCCGGCCGGTCAGGGCAGCCCACTCCGTGGTGCCCCCGGCGCCGCGCCGCAGCAGCCGGGCCCCGCCCGTGACGTTCCCGCGGGCCGCGTGCGTGAGCCCGACCGCGAGCTGGGCCAGACCGCGCCACAGCGCGCGCTCGTCCTCGGGGCCGGACTTCCAGGCGTCCTCGAAGACCTCGTGCGCGTGGAAGGGCTTGCCCGCGTCCAGCAGTGCCTGCGCCTCGGCGACGGTCTCCTCGGGGGTGCGCACGGCGCCCTCCGGCTGCCGTTCCACCCCGTCCGCGCCGTACGGCAGCGGCCGTCCGAGGCCGTCGCGCGGCCGGGCGTTGCGCGCGCGGCCCTCCGTGTCCCGGTCGCGCCCGTCGTCCTGCCGGGCCTCGGATGCTGCGCTCATGTCCCGATTGTCGCGCGTTCCGCGCCCTCTTCGGAACAGTCCCCGGTGTGGGGTAAAGTTCTGTTCGCACGATCACGCGGGTCACCGTGGGTGAAGGCACCGGGACGTGGCGCAGCTTGGTAGCGCACTTGACTGGGGGTCAAGGGGTCGCAGGTTCAAATCCTGTCGTCCCGACCAGCATTGAAGCCGGTCGGAGGCCGTTTTCTCAGCGATGGGAAGACGGCCTTTTCCGTTGTCTCCGTCAGGACAGCCGGCCGACATGGGCGAGGGCCTGCCTGAGCAGGACCCCGTGACCGCCCGGCATCTCGTCGATGACCAGCGGCGACGACGCCTCCTCGGGACTGAACCAGACCAGGTCGAGGGCGTCCTGCCGGGGGCGGCAGTCGCCGGTCACCGGGACGATGTAGGCGAGCGACACGGCGTGCTGGCGCGGGTCGTGGAACGGAGTGACCCCCAGTGTCGGGAAGTACTCGGCGACCGTGAAGGGCTGGAGGGAAGCCGGGACCCGAGGGAGAGCCACCGGTCCGAGGTCCTTCTCCAGGTGGCGCAGCAGGGCGTCACGGACCCGCTCGTGGTGCAGCACCCGACCGGAGACGAGGGTGCGGCTGACCGTCCCGTCCGGACCGATGCGGAGCAGGAGGCCGATGTGGGTGACTTCGCCGCTGTCGTCGACGCGCACCGGTACCGCTTCGACGTACAGGATCGGCATGCGGGCGCGGGCCAGTTCCAGCTCGTCGGGAGCCAGCCAGCCGGGCGTGGTTTCGGTCATGTCAGACATTGGTTGATCATACTTTCAGCGTGCCCTGCTTCGTGTGTTCCGTGTCACGTGTGCCGCTCGGAACAGCATGTCATCGTGATCCGCCGGACGTCACCGGCTTCGGGAAGTGCCCCTGTCGCATCGTGCCCACGGCGCCGCGCTCCGGCCGCATCGTGTCCGCGACGCCGGGGTGCTCCGGGCGCACCGTGACCACGAGCGCGCCGGGCGCCTTGCGCCGCGCGCGAGGACGGACCCCCGGCCCTCGAACTGCGGGCGCGGACGGTCTCGTGCCCGCGGCACATGCCTGGCAGGATGACCTGCCGGACCAGGGGAGCGGTATGACGCCATTCACCACCGACATCACCCGCGCGGTCGTCACGAGCCTCGGCCGTACGGCCGATCCGCGGCCGCGTGAGCTCCTGGGCGCACTCACCCGGCACCTCCACGACGTCGCCCGCGGGACGGACCTGACGACGGGGGAGTGGGAACGTGCCGTCGCCCCGGCGCGGGAGTCCGGGGCGGCCGGCCCCTTCCGGCACGCCTGCTTCGACCTGGTACTGGAGCCGCGATGAGCACCCCCCTCGACTTCTCGTACGAGACCAGGCCCGCGCGCGTCGTCTTCCGGCCCGGGGCCTCGGTGACCGCGACGCCGGGCGAGGTCGCGCGGCTCGGACTGCACCGGGTGCTCGTGGTCTGCGGCAGCAGGGGCGAGGCGACGGCACGGGCGGTCGCGGACGCGCTGGGCGGCGACTGCGTGGGGGTGCACGCCGAGGCGCGCATGCATGTGCCGGTGGAGGTCGCCGACCGGGCCGTCGAGGTGGCACGCGAGCTGGGCGCCGACGGATGCGTCGCGGTGGGCGGCGGTTCGTCGATCGGTCTGGGCAAGGCGATCGCCCTGCGCACCGGTCTCCCGCTGGTCGCCGTACCGTCCACCTATGCCGGATCCGAGATGACCTCCGTCTGGGGGCTCACCGAGCACGGAGTGAAACGCACCGGCCGCGCCCTCGCCGTGCTGCCCCGCAGCGTCGTCTACGACCCCGAACTCACCCTCGGGCTGCCCGTCCCGCTCTCCGTCACCAGCGGCATCAACGCGCTGGCCCATGCCGCGGAGGCGCTCTACGCACCCGACGCCTCGCCCCTCGTCTCCCTCATGGCCGAGGAAGGCGTACGGGCGATGGCCGGAGCGCTGCCCCGGGTGGCCGCCGCGCCCGGCGACCTCGACGCGCGCAGCCGCGCGCTGTACGGAGCCTGGCTGTGCGGTGCGTGCCTGGGCGCCACCACGATGGGACTGCACCACAAGCTGTGCCATGTGCTCGGCGGCACCTTCGACCTGCCGCACGCCGCGACGCACACGGTGGTCCTCCCGTACGTGCTCGCCTACAACGCGTCCGCGGCACCCGGCGCGCTCACGGCGCTGTCCCGCGCCTTGGGGGCCGACGACGTGCCCCGCGCCCTGCGCGAACTGGCCGGAACGCTGGGCGCTCCGCAATCCCTCGCGGAACTCGGTCTGAAGGAAGCGGACTTGACGGTGGCGGCCGCGCAGACCGCCGCCCAGACGTACCCCAACCCCCGTGAGGTCACCGCGAACGGCGTGCTGGGGCTGCTGACGGCGGCCTACGAGGGCTGGGACCCGCGGAGCGAGACGTCGCGCTGAGGGCGCGGCGAAGCCTGCCCGAGCGGTCGTCGCCCACTCGGCCCGAGCGGTCGTCGCACTCGGCCTGAGGGGTCGTCAACTGCTGTAAGCACGAGCGTGGTTGGTGCGAAAGGGGCCGTTCGGTCGCAGCTCGTCGGGGACGTGGCGCACATCACCCCCTGAACGGACCGAAGGTGGAGCAGTTCTTCACGGGTTCATGACAGGCTCACCACTGGTTACCCGCTGGTAATCCACTGTCACCCCCCACCCCTCAGGACTGAACTTGCCTATGCGCAAGCGGCCCTTGCGTGCCGTCATGCCCGCACTCGCCGCATCCGCTCTCTTCCTCGCCGTCGGCTGCTCCTCGGAGCCCGCGGCCTCCCCGGCACCCGGACACTCCCGGGGCGCCGACACCTCCGGCACCGCGGCAGCGGGCGCCGACCGCCCGGCGGCGGCCGTGGTCGCCGCCCCCGAGCCCGCGGCCACCTCGACCGCCGTCGCGCGGGCGGGTGTGGCCGGCGGCAAGGCCCGCAAGACCTCGATGAAGGTGAGGTCCTACGACAGCCGAACCCGACGGGCCGTCATATCCACCCCGGACAAGGGAGGTTCCGGCGGGAAGGTCCCTTCCTCGCCGTCCCCGACCGGCGGGAGCCCCGAGCGTCCGCACCGCGCCGCCGTCGGCGACGTCATCGCCAGTGCCCCCGTGCCGGGCGCCCCCGACGGACTCCTCGCCAAGGTCACCAGGGTGATCGCCGAGAGCGACGAAGGCACCGAGGTCCAGACGGCGCCGAGCACCCTGGACGCCCTCCTCGGCGACGACGACGCCGAGGGCACCGTGCCCGTCGACCCGGCGTCCTTCGACGTCGACCGGTTGCTGCCCGACGTCAAGGTCTCGTGGGCGAAGACCGGGAACGTGCACGCGGGCCCCGAGGGCGCCAGGGTCCCGCTCGGCAGCCTGCGCATCGACGTGGGTGCCCGGATCGGCACGGCGGCGGGCGCGTCCGCCGAGGCCTCGGCGTCCGTCTCCGGCTTCGTCCAGGTCGCGCCCGAGGTCGACTTCTCCTACGGCGGCGGGGCGGCCGGCTCCGGACCCGGCGCCGCATATCTCGGCGTCTCGGGGGACTGGACCTCGAAGTGGGCGCTCAAGGGACGCGCCGCCGCGTCCGCCGACCCGGTCCGGGTGCCGTTCGCCAAGCTGCACGCCGACCCCGTGCTCCAGGTCGGGCCGATCCCCGTCGTGGTGAACCTCGACCTGACCTGCTACTTCCAGATCGCCGCCGACGGCACTGTCACCGTCGACGTCGAGCAGGATCTCAAGGGCGACTTCAAGGCGGGCGGCACCTTCGGCACGGCCAACGGGTGGACTCCGGTCGACGAGTCGCACATGACGAGCAGTCCGGTGCGCACCTCCGTCACGGCGGCGGGCCGCGTCAAGGCGTCCCTCGGAGCGGAGGCCACGGTCGGCCTGTACGGCACGGTGGGCGTCACCGCCGATCTGGCGCCGTATCTGCGCGCCGAGGCCGCGGGTGCCTTCGGGGGCAACTCCGCTGCGGCGTCCGGGGGTTCGGCGGGGTCCGTGGCGAAGGCCGGTGCCGGGTCCGGCGGATCGTGGTCCGTGCACGGCGGCGTGGACCTGACCGGCACGCTGCGCGTCCAGCTGAGTGTCTTCGGCACTCCGGTCCTCCAACGCAGCATCCCGCTGGGCACGTTGCACCGGGAGTGGACGCTCGCCGAGGGCAGGGCGTAGCCGGAACGGTCGTCACAATCGTCCCGGTCCGGCGGCACGACAGCCGCCGGACCGGGCGCTCCTCGCGTGCCGTCGCACGGTCAACCGGGCTGTTCCATCTGTCAATTGGTCCTCACTTCATCGCTGGGACACCTCCTGACGCTGGTGTTTTCCGCATGTGCCCTGGAAAGCTGATCTGGGCATGCCAACATGACCGCCTGGCCTGCCTGCCCCCACGCCGCGGTCCATCAGGAGGACGCAGTGAAGAGAAGCTCGCGGATCCGCAAGGCCTCGTTCGTCCTCGGCAGCGCCGTCGCGCTGGTCGTCGCCGTCCCCGGCAGCGCGCTCGCCGACCCCCCGAAGTCCTTGCCCGCGAACGCGGACGGACTGGAGCAGACGTTCCAGCCGGCGTACGACTACGACACCGACGGCTGCTATCCGACCCCCGCCATCGGCCCCGACGGCACCATCAACGGCGGGCTCAAGCCGTCCGGCGCCCTCAACGGCCAGTGCCACGACTCCTGGGACCTGGACAACACCAACGGCTACTCCCGCGAGAAGTGCAACAACGGCTGGTGCGCCATCATGTACGGGCTCTACTTCGAGAAGGACCAGGCCGTCGCCGGCAGCGGCCTCGGCGGACACCGCAACGACTGGGAGCACGTCGTGGTGTGGGTCCAGGACAACGAGGCCAAGTACGTGTCCACCTCGGCCCACGGCGACTTCAACGTCTACGGCCGTGACCAGATCCGCTGGGACGGCACGCACCCCAAGGTCGTCTACCACAAGGACGGCATCGGCACCCACTGCTTCCGGCCCGCCAATTCCAACGACGAACCGCCGGAGAACCACAAGCACACCTGGCAGTTCCCCACCCTGGTCGGCTGGAACGGCTACCCCGCCGGACTGCGCGACAAGCTGAGCGCCTACGACTTCGGCAGCGCCCACTTCGGCCTCAAGGACGGCAACTTCAACTCCCACCTGGAGAAGGCCAAGCCGGCAGGTATCCCCTTCGACCCCAACGCCTGACCGGCGGGGCCGGTGGCGGTCGGCGCCTCGGGTGCCCTCGCCACCGGCCCCTGGTCACGGGGCCGCACCCCAGTCACGGCAGCAGGAGACCCTCCTGCTGCCGTGGTGGGCTTCCGGCACGCCAGGGAAGCACCTCCCCGAACCGCACGAGTTCGCCGTACGCCGCCGGATCGGCCTTCTCGGCGAGCAGCAGGTCGAGCACCGCGACCGCGGCCTGCGCGGGGGTCTGCGCCTGGCTGAAGTCGGCGAACCACGGCCGCGAGAGCGCCGTGTCCACCAGGCCCGGGCACACCGCCGCGACCAGCGTGCCGCGCGCCAGGTCGGCGTCCCGCCGCTCCGCCGCCACCGCCCGTACCGCAGCGACCTGTGCCACCTTCGACGGCACGTTGATCCAGCGGGGCCAGCCCAGGCCCTCCGCGGTGCCGTCGTGGACGGCCGCCCGCCAGGACGCGACGGCCGCCTCGACCTCCTTCAGCGACGCGCCGTCGAACAAGTGGTGCAGCCGGGGATCGAGATGGCCGAGCGTGCCCAGCGAACTGGAGACGACGACCAGTCGTCCACCGGGTCGCAGCACCGGGCCGAAGGAGCGCAGGACCGCGTGCGCGCCCCCGTTCGCGACGTCGATGAACGCGTCGGCCTGCTCGGCCTGCGACCGGTCGGGGGTGAGCGGCGCGCTCGCGTTGGACACCACGATGTCCACCCCCGCGTACCGGCCGGCGAGCTCGGTGGCCAGCCGTCGGACGGCCTCCGCGTCGGTGACGTCGAGCACCCGGCCCTCCACCCGGCTCCTGGTGGCGTCCGCCTGCCCGACACGTGAGACCGCGTCCGTGACCCGAGACTCGTTCCGCCCTGTGAGCAGGACCAGGTCGTCGGGGCCCAGACGAGCGGCGAGACCTTCGACGAGGGCGTGTCCGAGCCCCTGATTGGCGCCGGTGACCAGCGCGATGCGTGGTTCTGTCATGCCGTCCACGCTAGGAACGCGTCGACCATGCGTCCAACGAAAGCTTCTCAGGTCTGGTATGCGTAAACGTCATGGACTTCAGCGACGTCTCCCTGGTCGCGCTCCGCGTCTTCCGCGAGGTGGCCGAGCGGGGCACCCTCACCGCGGCGGCGGGAGCCCTCGGCTACACCCAGTCCGCCGTCTCCCGGCAGATCGCCTCACTCGAACGGGCCGCCCGGTCACCCCTGTTGGAACGGCGCAGGGACGGCGTACGGCTGACCGCGGCGGGACACGTCGTACTGCGCCGCGCCGTCACGGTGCTCGACGAGATCGACGCGACGGCCCGGGAACTCGCCGGACTGCCCGCCCAGGCCGGGACCGTCCGGCTGGGCTGGTTCGCCAGCGCCGGAGCCGTCCTGCTGCCCCGCGCCGTCGCGGCGCTGCGCCGCAGCCACCCGGCGATCACGGTCACCACCCGGGAGGGCGCCACCCCCGCCCTGGTCCGCGCGCTGCGGGCCGGCACCCTGGACCTGGCACTGCTCGCCTCCGCACCGCCGTTTCGTCCCTTCGACACGGAGACGCCCCCGCTGGTCCTGCGGACGCTCACCGAACGCGCTCTGCGGCTCGCGGTGCCCGTCAACCATCCGCTCGCCGCGAGCGACCACGTCGACGTCGCCGACCTGCGCGGACAGCGCTGGATCGCTGGCCCGTCCGCCGGTGAGGAGAAACTCATGGGCGTCTGGCCGGGCCTGGACGAACGCCCCGAGATCGCGCACACCGCCCGTGACTGGCTGGCCAAGCTGCACCTCGTCGCGGCCGGCTGCGGCCTGACCACCGTGCCCGCCGCACTGGCTCCGGCCGCCCCGCCCGGCGTACGGATCGTGACGGTGCACGGCGGACCCGAGGAGCGGCGCCGACTCGTCCTGGCCCGCCTCCCGCGTCCCCTGCCGGAACCGGCGGCGCGCCTGGCCGAGGCACTGCGGGCCGCGGCCGCCGACCTGCACGGCGGGGACTGACCGCCCGTCGCCCGCACGGTTCCACGCCCCGGACCGGCGGAGGCGGCCGTCACGACGTGTGCAGGGCCATCCACGCACGTGCGGTAGGGTTTACCTGCACGATCACCCGGGGCGACCCGGGCGGTACGCATCGGGACGTGGCGCAGCTTGGTAGCGCACTTGACTGGGGGTCAAGGGGTCGCAGGTTCAAATCCTGTCGTCCCGACAGCATGAAGGGCCTTCGCGGGCGGAAGTCCGCGGGGGCCCTTCGCACGTCGTCATCCGGCCTGGTGCCGGGCGTGCCGCCGCGCCGCCCCGGGCCCGCCGCGATCGCCCCGTCCGGCGCACTGCTGACGGCCGGACACACCGGACACCCGCGAACTCGCCCCCGTCCACCCGTGGACGCACCGGAGCGTGAGGTGCCGATGGCCGAGAAAAACGCTTGGCCCGACCAGGTGCCCTCGCGGGAAAATGCGATGTCCGACCTGCCTGTACGCGCACATCGCCGCCCCCGAGAAGGGTCCGTCGACGTGCCCCGCCGGTCGGAGGGTGCCCCGGGCAGGGGCGCTTACTTGGACCGCAGTTCCGCACGGCCATCGAGGCGACCGCAGCTCCGCGGGAGCTCCCGTGGCGGGCTGCCACACGACGACACAGGGTTGGGATGGGATCGCCTGAATCGCGCGAGGTCTCCCCGGGCAGGGGCTCGGTGCTCCTCGCCCTTCGCTACTACGGACGGGAGTTGGCCCGGCTCCGGCGGCTGACGCTGCCCGCCATGCTGCTGCCGGCGCTCGGCAACATCGGCATCAACTACGTGGCGCCGCTGGTCGTCGCGAAGCTCGTCGGCCGGATCGCCGACGACGCCGACACCGGCTTCGGTTCCACACTGCCCTACGTCCTCGGCTTCGCCGGAGTGCTGCTGCTCGCCGAGACGTTCTGGCGCATCGGACTGCACTGCCTGAACCGTCTCGCCGCCCACGGCGTCGAGCGGCTCTACGTGATCGGTATGGACGAGCTGTTCGCCAAGGACGCCGCGTTCTTCCACGACAACTTCGCCGGGGCGCTGACCAAGCGGGTCCTGAGCTTCGCCTCCCGCTTCGAGGAGTTCGTCGACACGATGACCTTCCAGGTGGTGGGCAGGTTCGTGCCACTGCTGTTCGGGTCGGTCGTGCTCTGGCGCTACGAACCGCTGCTCGTCGTCGGGCTCCTGCTGATGATCGCGCTGACGGCGCTGTGCGCGGCGCCGCTCATCCGTCGCCGGCAGACCCTCGTCGACCAGCGTGAGGAGGCGATCGCCCGGGTGTCCGGCCATGTCGCCGACAGCCTGATGAACATGGACACGGTCCGCGCCTTCGCTGCCGAGGAGCGCGAGGCCGCCGAGCACCGCTCCCGCGTCGCGACGTCGCGGCGGCTCACTCTGCGGTCGTGGGACTACGGCAACCTGCGTATCGACACGTTCGTCGCGCCGATGTCCGTGCTGACCAACGCGCTGGGCCTGCTGCTCGCGGTCACGCTCAGCGGCAGCGGACAGGGCGTGGAGACCGTCGTCGTCGCCTTCACGTACTACACGAACGCGACGCGGATCATGTTCGAGTTCAACCAGATCTACCGCCGCCTGGAGAGCTCGATGACGGAGGCCGCGCAGTTCACCGCACTGCTGCTGACACCGCCCACCGTGCTCGACCCGGCGACGCCGGAACCGCTGACGTCCCGGGCCTCGGACGTCCGCTTCGAGAAGGTGACGTTCGCCCACGCGGGCGCGGAGCCGCTCTTCGCGGACCTCGACCTGGCCGTGCGCAGCGGGGCGAAGATCGGCCTCGTCGGCCGCTCCGGCGGCGGGAAGACCACGCTCACCCGACTGCTGCTGCGGATGACCGACATCGACGGCGGACGGATCCTGATCGGTGGTCAGGACATCAGCAGACTGCGCCAGGCCGACCTGCGGAGCCTGATTGCCTATGTCCCGCAGGACCCGGCGATGTTCCACCGCACGCTGCGGGACAACATCGTGTTCGCCCGTCCCGACGCCACCGACGCCGAGATGCGCCGCGCGGCCGAGGCGGCCCACGTGACGGAGTTCGCCGACGCGCTGCCGGACGGCTTCGACACGATGGTGGGCGAGCGCGGCGTCAAGCTGTCCGGGGGGCAGCGCCAGCGCGTCGCCCTCGCCCGGGCGATCCTGCGCGACGCCCCGGTCCTGCTGCTCGACGAGGCGACCAGCGCGCTGGACTCGGAGAGCGAGATCCTCGTGCAGGAGGCGCTGTGGCGGCTCATGGAGGGGCGGACCACGCTCGTGGTGGCGCACCGGCTGAGCACGGTCGCCGCGATGGACCGGCTCGTCGTCCTGGACCGGGGCCGGATCGTGGAGCAGGGCACCCACCAGGAGCTGCTCGCCTCGGAGGGCGCCTACGCGAAGCTGTGGCAGCACCAGTCGGGCGGCTTCCTCGACGACAACCCGGCCCGCGCCGACCTGCGCTGACCACGGGAGGCGGGGGCCGCACGGGCAAGGCCGTACAAGTACGGACGCACACGGGAGGCCGTGCCGGACTGCTCCGGCACGGCCTCCCGTTCCTGGTCGGGCCGCAGGGCGTGAGCGAGGGTCAGCGGCGGTCCAGGACCGCCGCGAGAACCTCACGCAGCGCCGTCGCGGGGTCCGCCACCGCCCCTTCCGAGCGCCAGGCGACGAATCCGTCCGGACGGACCAGCACCGCACCGTCCGCGGTGACGCCGTGGACCGCGGCCCAGTCGGAGTCGCCCTCCGGGATCAGCTCCGCGTCGGGGCCCGCGCCGACCCGGTACGACTCGAGCGGCACGGACATCCGCCGCGCGACCTCCTTCGCCGCGGCGTGCCAGTCGCAGGCGCCGCCCGCCGCGCTCAGCAGCACCGGCGTCCGCTCGTACAGGTCGAGGGTGGAGACCCTCGCACCGGAGCTGTCGAGCCACATGTGGGGCGCGCGGCTGCCGGGCTCGCCGTTCAGACGCATGCCCTCGGGCACGATCGGCAGCGCCGGGTCGGCACCGAGGACCGCGCCCCGCGGATACCGGTAGGCCAGCGCCACGTTGAGGATCCCGCCACCGGGTCCACCGGGTCCACCGGGTCCACCGGGTCCACCGGGTCCACCGGGTCCGCCCGGACCACGGCCGGCAGCCGCACCGGGTCCACCGGGTCCGCCGGGTCCGCCGGGTCCGCCGGGTCCGCCCGGACCACGGCCGGCAGCCGCGCCGGGTCCGCCGGGTCCGCCCGGTCGTCCCGGACCACGGCCGGCAGCCGCATCGGGACCACCCGGGCCCACGGGGCCGCCGACTCCCGGCTCGGGCGTGTAGCCGGGGTGGCTGTGCTCGACCGAACGGGACGAGGCCCGCGCGCTCGTCGCCTGCGCGACCGGACGGCGCTCGGCGTCGTAGGACGTGAGCAGCTCGGGACCGGCCCAGCCACCCAGTACCGCGGCCAGCTTCCAGGCCAGGTTGTGGGCGTCCTGGATACCGGTGTTCGAGCCGAAGGCGCCGGTCGGGGACATCTCGTGGGCGGAGTCGCCCGCGAGGA
This sequence comes from Streptomyces sp. NPDC025784, assembly GCF_055558435.1. NCBI lineage: Bacteria > Bacillati > Actinomycetota > Actinomycetes > Kitasatosporales > Streptomycetaceae > Streptomyces > Streptomyces sp. NPDC025784. The sequence continues at coordinate 233,703 of NZ_JBVHMN010000002.1, read as the reverse complement.
ACACCCGCCCCTCGCCGTACCGTTCGGCGACCCGCTCGGCCGCGTGCCAGGCGGCCCTGCCGGTGATCTCCACATCGAGGTCCGGTACGCCCACGGCCCGCCTGATGTGCTCCGCGCACCGCTCGTCGGTGAACTCCTCCAGCGTCTCACCGTGTTCGGGGTGCCAGGGGGCGTGGAAGACCCAGTGCTCCTTGTTGTCGACCGGAAGCAGGGCACCGTCGGCGTTCTCGCTGGTCAGATAGCACACGATGAAGCGCCGGTCGCCGACGAAGTCCGCGAGGCGGCGCGAGGTGAAGGTGACGCTCACGTTGTGGAACAGGTCACCCGGGCCGGTGTGTCCGATGCCCAGACTCTCCCGGATCGGGCTGCGCGGACCGTCCGCGGCGACGAGATAGTCCGCGCGGATCGTCGTGTGCTCGCCCGTCTCGCGGCTCTTCACCCGAGCGGTGACCCCGTCCGAGTCCTGCTCGAACGACATCAACTCCGTGGAGTAGCGCAGGTCTCCGCCCAGCTCCCGGGCACTGCGCAGCAACACCGGCTCGAGGTCGTTCTGGCTGCACAGGCACCACGCCGCGGGGCTGAAGCGGGCGAGCCCGCCACCCGGGTCGATCTGCTTGAACAGCCACTCACCGGCATCGCCCACCAGGCTCGGCGTCTGCATGATGCCGTGGTTCTCGGCCAGGATCGACGCGGCTTCCTCGATGCGCCGCTGCACCCCGGCCACCCGGAAAAGCTCCATCGTGCGCACGTTGTTGCCGCGCCCGCGGGGATGGATCGACGTCCCCGAATGGCGCTCGACAAGTGTGTGCGGCACACCCAGACGCCCCAGGAACAACGAGGTGGACAGCCCCACCAGGGATCCGCCGACGATGAGGACGGGCGTGTGGTGACCGACCTCGCCGGCCTCTTCCAATCGGTTCATTGATCGCCTCCAGTGTCACCTGCGACACGAGTCAGGGATGGGGATGCAGGTTCCATGCCCTGTGCGGGCCCGTTCGCGCGGTCGGGGCACCCGTATGACACGCGGTTCACTCGTCCGCACCGTGGGGCTCGCGCACTTCGGGACTCCCACTAACGATCGGCTCATGGCGACCCCGGCCTTTCGGGTACGGCGGTCGTTCCTGACCAATCGTGAAAGAAGAGAAGAGGTGTGCCGGATGACCACTTCGGGACGCATATCGCAGTCGGCGTTCGACGGCTCCAGGCTTCGGGTGATCCTGCTGCTGGACCTGTACGAAGGTGCCCAGCAGCAATTCCTGGACGCGTACGAGCACATGCGCAACCAGGTCGCTTCGGTCCCCGGCCACATCAGCGACCAGCTCTGCCAGTCGATCGAGAACCCCTCGCAGTGGCTCATCACCAGTGAGTGGGAGAGCGCCCCGCCCTTCCTCGCCTGGGTGAACAGCGAGGAGCACGTCGAGACCGTGCGGCCGATGCACAACTGCGTTCGGGACACCCGTTCGATGCGCTACAGCATTCTGCGGGAGACCAGCCCGGGCCAGCCGCACGACACGACGCCGGGCAGGCCGGACAGGCAGGTGGAGGCCCGCGTGGGTGACGGTGTGGCACGCCACGCCCTCACTTTCACCGTGAAGCCCGGTTCGGAGTCGAAGGTCGCCGAGATCCTCGCCGGATACCAGTCCCCCGAGGCACGGGTCGACGACACCACCCGGTTGCGCCGTACCTCTCTGTTCATGCACGGCAACCGTGTCGTGCGTGCCGTCGAGGTCGAGGGAGACCTGCTCGTGGCCCTGCGTCACGTGGCGCGGCAGCCGGAGGTACGGGCGGTCGAGGAGGCCATCAACCCGTACCTGGAGCAGGAGCGGGACCTGACCGACGACGACTCGGCGCGGGTCTTCTTCACCCGGGCGGCGCTCCCGGCGGTGCACCACGTGGTGTCCGGCGGGCCGGCCCCGGCCGATCTGCGGCGCCACGCGCTGTTCTACCCGGCCAAGCGGGGCTGCGGGATGGACCTGGCCCGGCTCCTCGCCCATCAGGACGAGGCGGCGGCGGACGACCCCAAGAGCCCCGTGTACGGCAGCACCGTGTTCCAGCGGGACGACATCGTCGTCCGTCTGATCGACGTCGTGGGCGACCTCGACGCCGACCCCATCGCCTCCCTCGGCCTCAAGGGCCAGAAGAAGGCGGCGGAGCTGGAGCGACTCCTCGACGGTGCGGCCATCGGCGTCGAGGGCTCCCTGGAGACGGAGCGCAACATCAACCGTCTCCTGTCGCACGCCGACATGCTGCCCATCACCGACCGCAGCTCGGCCGACTCCTGACGGACAAGGCGGCCCCGCACCGGGGCCGCCCCACCCGTCCGTCACTGCAACACCGGAGGGAAGAACCATGATCAAGAAGCATCCACGCATCGTGGACCTGAGCGAGACAGAGCCCAACACCAGGCGCGGCGGCGACATCCGGGCCATGCTCACGCCCGCCACCGCCGGCTCCACCAGCGGCTTCATGGGGCTGGCCATCATCCAGCCCGGCGAGCGCATCGGCGAGCACTACCACCCGTACTCCGAGGAGTTCGTGTACGTCGTCAACGGCAAGCTGGAGGTGGACCTGGACGACGAGGCCTACGCGCTGCAGCCCGATCAGGGCCTCCTGATCCCGATCAACATGCGGCACCGCTTCCGCAACGTCGGCGACACCGAAGCCCGCATGGTCTTCCACCTGGGCCCGCTCGCTCCCCGTCCGAGCCTCGGTCACGTCGACACCGAAGAGACCGACGACGCCGTGTCCGGCCGTGCGATGGCCACCGCCGGAGCGGACCTGTCCGCGCCAGACAACGGACGGCCGTCCGAGCGAAGTGGGGCCATAAAGTGACCCGGCGGGTGGCCGTCACCGGTATCGGTGTGGTCGCTCCGGGCGGCACCGGAGCGACGGCGTTCTGGGACCTCCTCGCCAACGGCCGCACCGCGACCCGCGGCATCACGCTGTTCGATCCGGCGGGTCTGCGCTCGCGCATAGCCGCCGAATGCGACTTCGACCCGCTCGAGCAGGGCTTCGACCCCGACCTGCGAGACCACGCCGACCGGTACATACAGTTCGCCGTCGTCGCAGCCCGGGAAGCCGTACGCGACTCCGGCCTCGACACCGGCCAGGAGAACCCCTGGCGCGTGGGCGTCTCACTGGGCAGCGCCGTCGGCGGCACCACCCGCCTGGAACACGACTACGTCCTGGTCAGCGAGCGGGGCCGACGGTGGGACGTGGACCACCGCAGGGCCGAGCCGCAGCTGCACAAGGCGTTCTCGCCCAGCACGCTCGCCTCCGTCGTGGCCGAGCAGTTCGGTGCCCAGGGGCCCGTCCAGACCGTCTCCACCGGATGCACGTCCGGACTCGACGCCGTCGGCTACGCCTTCCACACCGTCGAGGAGGGCCGTGCGGACGTCTGCATAGCCGGCGCGTCCGACTCCCCGATATCCCCGATCACCATGGCCTGCTTCGACGCCATCAAGGCGACGTCGCCCAACAACGACGACCCGGAGCACGCCTCCCGGCCCTTCGACGCGCACCGCAACGGCTTCGTCATGGGTGAGGGCGGCGCCGTCCTCGTCCTGGAGGAGTACGAGCACGCCCGTGCCCGCGGCGCGCACATCTACTGCGAGATAAGCGGCTACGCCACCTACGGCAACGCCTACCACATGACCGGTCTGACCAGCGAGGGACTGGAGATGGCCCGGGCGATCGACACCACGCTCGACCAGGCCCGTCTCGACCCCACCCTGATCGACTACGTCAACGCGCACGGCTCCGGCACCCGGCAGAACGACCGGCACGAGACCGCGGCGGTCAAGCGGTCCCTGGGTGCGCACGCCTACGACACGCCCATGAGCTCCATCAAATCCATGGTGGGCCACTCGCTCGGCGCGATCGGCGCGATCGAGGTGGTCGCCTGCGTCCTGGCACTGAAGAACCAGGTGGTGCCGCCGACGGCGAACTACGAGACCCCCGACCCCGAGTGCGATCTGGACTACGTGCCGCGCACCGCACGTCCACGGAAGCTGAACAACGTGCTCTCCGTGGGCAGCGGATTCGGCGGCTTCCAGTCCGCGGTGCTCCTGACCGGGCCGGGCGGGAGGAGCGGGAGGACAAGATGAGCACTGAGCGCCCCCGGGGTGCGGCCATCACCGGCATCGGTGTGATCGCGCCCAACGGCCTGAGCGCCGAAGCCTACTGGAAGTCCGTCAGAGAAGGCCTCGGCGTACTCGACCGGATCACCCGCGAGGGATGCGGGCACCTTCCGCTCCGCGTCGCGGGCGAGGTCCGGACCTTCGACGCCGCGGCCCTCATCGAGGAGCGGTTCCTCGTCCAGACCGACCGGTTCAGCCACTTCGCGATGGCCGCGGCCGCCCTCGCCCTCGAGGACGCCGGGCTCGGAAAGGGAGACACCGCGGAGCCCTACTCGATCGGCGTGGTCACCGCGGCCGGGTCCGGCGGCGGTGAGTTCGGTCAGCGGGAACTCCAGAAGCTGTGGGGACAGGGCTCCCGCTTCGTCGGCCCGTACCAGTCCATCGCCTGGTTCTACGCCGCGAGCACCGGCCAGATCTCCATCCGCAGCGGCTTCAAGGGTCCCTGCGGTGTGGTCGCCAGCGACGAGGCCGGCGGCCTGGACTCCATCGCGCTCGCGGCCCGCGTGGTGAGGCGCGGCACGGACGCGGTGGTCGTCGGTGCCGCGGAGGCGCCCCTCGCCCCCTACTCGATGGTCTGCCAGCTCGGCTACCCCGAGCTCAGCACCGTGGAGGACCCCGAGCGGGCCTACCGGCCCTTCACCTCGGGTGCCTGCGGTTTCGTACCCGCGGAGGGCGGCGCCATCCTCGTCGTGGAGGACGAGGAGCACGCCCGCGAGCGCGGCACGCCCGTCCGGGCCACCGTCGCGGGACACGGTGCCACCTTCACCGGAGCCTCCCGCTGGGACAAGTCCCGTGAGGGACTCGCGCAGGCCATCCGGGTAGCCCTCGACGAAGCGGGCTGCGCGCCGGAGGAGATCGACGTCGTCTTCGCCGACGCCTTCGGCATCCCCGAGGCGGACCGTGCCGAGGCGCTGGCCATCGCCGACGCGCTGGGCGCGCACGGTACCCGCGTGCCCGTCACGGCCCCCAAGACCGGGATCGGGCGCAGCTACTGCGCGGCACCCGTCCTGGACACGGCGGCGGCGGTGCTCGCCATGGAACACGGTCAGGTACCGCCCACTCCGAACGTGTTCGACATCTGCCACGACCTCGACCTGGTGACCTCCAAGGCTCGCCCCGCCGAGCTGCACACGGCCCTGGTCCTCTCCCGGGGACTCATGGGCTCCAACGCGGCGCTGGTCGTGCGCCGCGGCGGCGACTCCGCCCGGTAGGACCGGGCGGGAAGGGAGAACAGACATGATCACCGAAGTGACTGTCGGCGAACTGGCCACGCTGATGAAGAAGGCGGCCGGTGTAACCGTCGACCCCATGGAGCTCGCGAAGTCGTCCGACTCGCCGTTCGGCACCCTCGGACTCGACTCGCTCGGCCTGCTGGGCATCGTCGGCGAACTGGAGAACCAGTACAGCCGGCCGCTGCCCGTCGACGCGGAGCGCTGCAGGACGCCGCGGGAGTTCCTCGACCTCGTGAACACCACCCTCAAGACTGGAGCCTGAAGTGGCCGGACACACCGAGAACAGCATCACCATCGACGCCCCTCTCGACCTGGTCTGGGACATGACCAACGACATCGAGAACTGGCCCCGCCTGTTCAGCGAGTACGCGTCCGTCGACGTCCTCTCCCGCGAGGGCGACTCGACGACCTTCCGCCTGACCATGCACCCGGACGAGAACGGCACGGTCTGGAGCTGGGTGTCGGAACGCACCGTGGACCGTGCCAACCGGACGGTGCGGGCGCGCCGCGTCGAGACGGGCCCCTTCGCCCACATGAACATCCGGTGGGAGTACGAGGAGACCGCCGACGGCGTCCACATGCACTGGGTGCAGGACTTCGCGATGAAGCCCGACGCTCCGGTCGACGACGACTGGATGACGGACAACATCAACCGCAACTCCGTCACGCAGATGGCTCTCATCCGCGACAAGATCGAAAAGGCGGCGCGCGAACGCCAGAGCGCGCCCGCCATGCCCCGCTGACCACCGGACGAGGAAGGACTACCCCCGATGCACCACGCTCTGATCGTCGCCCGCATGGCGCCCGGCTCGGCGCCCGCGATCGCCGACGTGTTCGCCGCCTCCGACCGCGGTGAGCTCCCGCACCTGATCGGCGTCGACCGGCGCAGCCTCTTCCAGTTCGGCGATGTGTACCTGCACCTCATCGAGTCGGAGCAGGACCCCGCGCCGGCCATCGCCAAGGTGGCCGGGCACCCCGAGTTCCGCAGCATCAGCGACCAGCTGTCGGCGTACGTCAGCGCGTACGACCCGCAGACGTGGCGCAGCCCCAAGGACGCCATGGCGCAGTGCTTCTACCGCTGGGAGCGGGAGCCCGCCGCCACCTGACCCGACGCAGCGACAGACCCGAGGCCGCCGGCTCCGCGACGAAGCGGAACCGGCGGCCTCGGGTCTACCGGGAACGGCCGGGGAGGATCAGGCGGGGGTGGTGCACTCGAAGGCGTGCAGATACGGGTTGACCGGGCGGATCTCACCGATGACCAGACCGGCGTCCGTCAGCCTGTCGACCATGCTCTGCCGGGTGTGCTTCGCGCCGCCCACGTTGAGCAGCAGCAGCAGGTCCATGGCCGTGGTGAACCCCATCGACGGGGTGTCGTCCACGAGGTTCTCGATGACGACGACACGGGCACCGGGCCGGGCCGCCTTCCGGACGTTCGCCAGCGCCCTGCGGGTGCTGTTGTCGTCCCACTCCAGGATGTTCTTGATGATGTAGACGTCCGCCTGGACCGGGATGTCCTTGCGGCAGTCGCCGGCCACGATGCGCACCCGGTCGGCGAGCGGGCCTCCGTCGCGCAGGCGCGGATCGGCGTTCTCCACCACCCCGGGCAGGTCGAGCAGCGTGCCGTGCATCGAGGGGTGCTTCTCCAGCAGGCTGGCCACGACCTGGCCCTGGCCGCCGCCGATGTCCGCGACCGAGGACACGCCGCTCAGGTCGAGCAGGGCGGCGACGTCGCGTGCCGACTGCTCGCTGGACGTCGTCATCGCCCGGTTGAACACGTGCGCCGACTCGGGGGCGTCGTTGTTGAGGTAGTCGAAGAACTCCTTGCCGTACACGTCCTCGAAGACGTTGTGGCCGGAGCGGACCGCCTCGTCGAGCTTCGGCCAGACGTTCCACGTCCAGGGCTCGGTGCACCACAGGGCGATGTACCGCAGGCTCTGCGGGTCGTCCTCGCGCAGCAGCCGGGACATCTCCGTGTGGACGAAGGTGCCGTCGGGGCGCTCCGCGAAGACACCCTGGCAGGTCAGGGCGCGCAGCAGCCGGCGCAGCGTGTTCGGCTGCGTCTTCACCGCCGCCGCCAGGTCCTCCATGCTCATGGGCTTGTCGTCGAGGGCGTCGGCCACGCCCAGGCGGGCCGCGGCCCGGACGGCGGCGGCGCGGGCCGCACCGAAAACGAGCTCCCTGAACCGCATGGACGGTGGGGGAGCCTGCTCAACCGTGGTCATCCATTGCCTCGCTTCTGCTGTCGTGCTCTGTGGGGGGTGGGTGAGGGGCCGGTCAGCACATGCCGGCGGGCTGGGAGACAGCGCACCGGTTGCCGCGGAAGGAGTTGCCCGTGCCGGTGTCCCGGTTCGCCAGGTCGGCCGCGCCGTTGCGCAGTACGACGTTGTCGCGGATGACGTTGTTCCGGTTCTGCGCGCCGACGAAGCTCTTGAAGAGGACGATGCCGCCGGACAGCGGGGAGTTGCCCACGTTGTCCTCGACCCTGTTCCTCGTCACGCGCGCGTCCTCGGCGCCGGTCAGGACGATGCCCGAGCCCTGGAGGAAGGGCAGGCGGGGGGTCTTGGCGCAGTACTTGTTGTTGGCGTGGACGTAGTTGTGGTCGATGCTCAGGGCTCCGACGCGCGGCTTGTTCTCGTCGCCGACGACGAACACCGCGGTGCAGTTGCCCGTGGCCTCGTTGTGGTCGACGCTCAGGTTGCGCAGCCGTCGCACCGTGACACCGATCCGGTTCCCGGAGGCCAGGTTGTGGCTGATCACCGTGCCCTTGGCGTCCCGGGCGCCCTCTTCGGTGTCGACGGTGTTGGACACGAACAGTCCGGCGTCGCCGTTGTTCCTGACGATGTTGTGGCGGAACACCCCGCGGACGGACCGCTCCTGGGCGATGCCCCACTGGCCGTTCTTCTCGGAGGTCACGTCCCGGACGGTCAGGCTGTCGGTGCCGGACGCCCACAGGCCCTGCTTGGCGAAGCCGCGGAGGGTCAGCGACCTGACGGTGACCCCGGTGACGGGGTTGTGCTCGGTGCCCGTCACACAGAGGCCGTTGCCGGCCTTGGCGCACGTGGTGCTCTTGTCGGCCGTGTTCGGCACGATGACGGTGGACCGGGCGTCGGAACCGCGCAGCGTCAGGTTCGACACCTTGACGCTGACGCTCTCGTGGTAGGTGCCGGGGGAGAGGAGGACGGTGTCCCCCGGCCGGGCGGAGTTCACGGCCTTCTGGATCGACTCGCCGGGGCTGACCCGGTGCACCGTCAGGTGGTCGGCGGACGGGGCGGCGGCGCCCAGCCCCGTTGCCACGACGGCCGCGGCGCAGGCGAGGTAGGCCATCTGTCGTTTGGTCATAGGCCGAAGCTATGAGGGGGTGTTCCGGCCCGCCACCGCTGATCCCCCAGGTGGGCAGCGCTTGTCGCCCTTCCGCGCGGGCCGTTCGGCCGTACGCGTGTCCGCCGCCCGTCGACCGTGCCTTTCCCCGTGTCAGGGAGCCGCCGTGGCGGGCGGCTTCGGCCGTCCCCGCGGCGCGGTCACGGCCTGACGAGGGGGAGCTGGCGCGGCACGCGCCGGGCGGGCGGCACGGGTGACTGCTCGACCCGGACGTCGAGCAGCGAGTGCCGGCAGTGGTACGAGGGGACGGTGTCGACGAGCAGCAGATACGTGATCGTCGTGCCGCTGCCGATCCGCCCGGGACCGATGCTCAGCTCCGAGCCGAGCACCGAGACCGGCGGGGGCTGCGCCGCGCTCGGCTCCGACTCCGTGGCGACCATTTCGAGGTACGGCACGGCGAGGTCCACGCGGAAGGGCTGCCCCCGGTCGAACGCGCTGCTCGGTATGTCGCGCCGGCCGGGGTTGGTGAGCACCAGCCGCACCAGGTGCGGGTCGGTCAGCAGGGTGCCGTTGCGCCGGATCTCCAGACGGCCGCCGACGAGCTGGTCGACCAGCGGGTCGTGGCCCGTCGTGTAGGTCAGGCGCCGCCTGGGGTGGGAGGCGCGCAGCGCGGCCCAGATCGCGCCGCCGCCCATGAGGACGGCCACGGCGACTCCGGCCGCGGTCCAGAAGGTCTCCGCGGTGTAGAAGGCGCCGGAGGCGACGGGCGCGAGGGTTCGAACGTGGTACACGGGCAGCCCGACGCGCCGAGGGGCCGGCCGCGCGTCGTACTCCATTCGTACGTGCGGCAACGTTCCGGTACTTCCCTCACCGCCCCGGCCCGCCGACGGTCCCCTGCTGACGAAGGATCAGGGACGGCTCCCCTCGCCGTGGCCCGCGGCGTCCAGGAACGCGGTCCACTCGGCGGGGGCGAAGACGAGCGCGCGGCCGCCGGTGTCCTTGGAGTCCCGTACGGCGACGAGGCCCTCGACGAAGGCGACCTCGACGCACGCGCCGTTCCCGGAACTGCGACGGCTCCTGCGCCACGCGGCGCCGCTCAGGTCGACCTGCCGGCCCGTCCGTCCGTCGTACCTGCTCATGTGCTGCACATCTCCCTTGCGATCTTCTCCAGGGTGGCGGGGGTCTCCTGCGGATCGGGGGCCGCGGCCCGCACCAGGTCGAAGGTCTGGATGAAGGTGCGGACGTCGCGCTCCTTCTCCAGGTACACGTTTCCTGCGATCGAGTTGACGTAGACGACGGTGGGCGTGCGGGGCTCGAACTCCAGCAGGGAGAAGGTTCCGGCGAGCGCCGCGTGGGCGCCCTTCGCCGTCGGCATGACCTGGATGGTCACGTTCGGCAGGGCCGTCGTCTCGGCGAGGTGGGCGAGCTGGGCCGCCATGACGTCCCGGCCGCCGACCGGACGGCGCAGCGCGCTCTCCTCCAGCACGACCCACAGCTCCAGCGGTTCGGGCTCCCGGGTGAGCAGCGCCTGGCGCTCCTTGCGGAAGCGCACCAGCTGGTCCACCTCGTACGGCTCGTTGGGCCGGGCGGCGGCGATCACCGCCCGGGCGTAGTCCTCGGTCTGGAGCAGACCGTGGACGAACGTGGGTTCGTACGAGCGCAGGGCGCGCGCGTCGGACTCCAGGCCCGCGTAGGTGGCCATGCCCGAGGGCAGCACCTCCCCGTAGTGCGCCCACCAGCCCTGCTGCTGGGCGTCCTTGTGGATCTGCATGACCGTCTCGGTCTGCGCGGGGTCGGTGACGCCGTACCACTGGAGCAGGTCCCGGACGTCCCGTGCCTTGATGGGTGCCTGTCCCGTCTCCACACGGCTGATCTTGGACATGGAGCACTCCAGGTGCGCCGCGACGTCCTCGATCTTCTTGCCCGCGTGCTCACGCAGTCTGCGCAGCTCGGACCCGAGCTGACGGCGTCGTACGGTCGGTCCACCGGCTGTGGCCATCGTCCCTCCCCACACCGGACGTGGTGGCTTCTTGCTCGACGCAAGTGTGCCCGCCCGCCAACTCCCCTGTCATCCCTTTCAGTTGGTTCGAGACATTTGGCTGACGCACTTGCGTGGAGGAAGTTGCCGGTCGCGCCGAGGAGTGCGCCCCCGACAGTACGAAACCGCCCCGGCCGGAGGATCCGGCCGGGGCGGCGCGTCACGGAACAGGTCCGCGGGGTGTCACGGTCACGGGCCGCACAGGGCCCGTGCGTGTTGCGCGGTCACGGACCAGGGTCCGTGGCGGGGCGCGTGGATCAGGCGAGGGTCGCCAGCGTCTCGTTCCAGGTCGCCGACGGGCGCATGACCGCCGCGGCCTTGGCGGGGTCGGGCTGGTAGTAGCCGCCGATCTCGGCCGGGGATCCCTGGGCCGCGATCAGCTCGTCGACGATGGTCTGCTGCTGCGCGGTGAGCGTCTCGGCGAGCGGGCCGAACGCCTTCGCCAGGTCCGCGTCGTCGGTCTGCGCGGCCAGCTCCTGCGCCCAGTACAGGGACAGGAAGAAGTGGCTGCCGCGGTTGTCGATGCCGCCGACGCGACGGGTCGGGGACTTGTCCTCGTCGAGGAAGGTCGCCGTGGCGCGGTCGAGGGTGTCGGCGAGGACCTGGGCGCGAGCGTTGCCCGTGGTCGTCGCGAGGTGCTCGAAGCTGGACGCCAGCGCGAGGAACTCGCCGAGGCTGTCCCAGCGCAGGTAGTTCTCCTTGACCAGCTGCTGCACGTGCTTCGGGGCGGAGCCGCCGGCACCGGTCTCGAACAGGCCTCCGCCCGCCATCAGCGGGACGATCGACAGCATCTTGGCGCTGGTGCCCAGCTCCAGGATCGGGAACAGGTCGGTCAGGTAGTCGCGCAGCACGTTGCCGGTGACGGAGATGGTGTTCTCGCCGCGGCGGATGCGCTCCACGGACAGCTTCGTCGCCTCGACGGGGGACAGGACGCGGATGTCCAGGCCCTCGGTGTCGTGCTCCAGCAGGTACTGCTTGACCTTCTCGATGAGCACGGCGTCGTGCGCGCGGCTCTCGTCGAGCCAGAACACCGCCGGGTCGCCGGTGGCGCGGGCGCGGGTGACGGCCAGCTTCACCCAGTCCTTGATCGGGGCGTCCTTGGTCTGGCAGGACCGGAAGATGTCGCCCGCGGAGACCGTCTGCTCCAGCACGACGTTGCCGGCCTCGTCGACCAGGCGGACCGTGCCCGTGGTGGGGATCTCGAACGTCTTGTCGTGGCTGCCGTACTCCTCGGCCTTCTGCGCCATCAGACCGACGTTCGGAACCGTGCCCATGGTCGACGGGTCGAAGGCGCCGTTGGCGCGGCAGTCGTCGATGACGACCTGGTAGACGCCCGCGTAGCTGCTGTCCGGCAGGACCGCGAGGGTGTCCTGCTCCTGGCCGTCCGGGCCCCACATGTGGCCCGAGGTGCGGATCATGGCCGGCATGGAGGCGTCGACGATGACGTCGGACGGGACGTGCAGGTTGGTGATGCCCTTGTCGGAGTCCACCATCGCCAGCTCCGGGCCCTCGGCGAGCTCGGCGTCGAAGGAGGCCTTGATCTCGGCGCCCTCGGGCAGGGACTCCAGGCCCTTGAAGATGCCGCCGAGACCGTCGTTCGGGGTCAGGCCGGCGGAGGCCAGCGTCTGGCCGTACTTCGCGAACGTCTTCGGGAAGAAGGCGCGCACCACGTGGCCGAAGACGATCGGGTCGGAGACCTTCATCATCGTGGCCTTGAGGTGCACGGAGAAGAGCACGCCCTCGGCCTTGGCGCGGGCGATCTGAGCGGTGAGGAACTCGCGCAGCGGCGCGACGTGCATCACGGACGCGTCGACGACCTCGCCGGCGCGGACCGGTACGGACTCGCGCAGCACGGTGGTGGAGCCGTCGTCGCCGGCCAGCTCGATGCGGAGCGTGCCCGCCTCGGAGATCACCGTGGACTTCTCCGTCGAGCGGAAGTCGTCGACGCCCATGGTGGCGACGTTCGTCTTCGACTCGGGGGTCCACTTGCCCATGCGGTGCGGGTGGGTCTTGGCGTAGTTCTTGACCGACGCGGGAGCACGGCGGTCGGAGTTGCCCTCGCGCAGAACCGGGTTCACGGCGCTGCCCTTGACCTTGTCGTAACGGGCGCGGATGTCGCGCTCCTCGTCCGACTTCGGGTCGTCCGGGTAGTCCGGAAGCGCGTAGCCCTGCCCCTGGAGCTCGGCGATCGCGGCCTTCAGCTGCGGGATGGACGCCGAGATGTTCGGCAGCTTGATGATGTTCGCCTCGGGCGTCTTGGCGAGCTCACCGAGCTCCGACAGGGCGTCCGCGATGCGCTGGCCCTCCGAGAGGAACTCGGGGAAGAGGGCGATGATGCGCCCGGCCAGCGAGATGTCGCGGGTCTCCACAGCGACGCCGGCCTGCGAGGCGTACGCCTGGACCACCGGCAGGAACGAATACGTCGCCAGGGCCGGGGCCTCGTCAGTGTGCGTATAGATGATGGTCGAGTCAGTCACCGGGTGCTCCGCTCCACGTCTGCAACATTGCTCGACATCAAGATATCTCGTGAGCGACCCCGGTTCGACAGGGGTCCGCCCCGGTCGGCCGCGCGGCGGCCCCGGCCGGAGGCTGCGCGCCGCTGAAGGCGACCGAGCGTGACGGCCGGGACACCGGTGACAGCAGTAACCACATGTGAACAGAGAAGTGAACAGAGAAAAGGCGTGCCACAGGCAACCGCACTCTCCTCTCACGCGTACTGCAAGTGGATCGATCAGCACAGTCGATCACCACATCCGGCGGCCCGGCGCCAGACCCGGGCCGTCCGAACGAAAGCGGACCATGAGATATCGCACCAGAGTGACGGCCCCGGCCGCAGCCCTGATAGGCACGGCCGCCGCGCTCGCCACGGGTCCCGCGGCCCACGCGCGGACCTCGGCCTTACGGGGTGACGGCGCGGGAGCCCCGGGCGCGGAGACGCTTGGCGACCCCGTCTTCCCCGCACTCGGCAACGACGGCTACCGCGTGGCGGCCTATCACCTCGACCTCGCGTACGACGCGGCCACCCGCCTCGTGGACGCCACCGCGACCCTCACGCTGCACACCACCCAGGCACTGACCCGCTTCTCGCTCGACGCCCTCGGCCTGGACATCCGCGCCGTACGCGTCGGCGGCGCGCCCGCAGTCTTCGAGCAGGTCGAGGAGAAGCTGCGCGTCACGCCCGCCCGGACCCTGCCGGACCGGGCCCGGGTCACCGTCTGCGTCGAGTACACCGCCGACCCCGCCAAGCAGCTCGCGCACACCGCATGGGTCCCGACGCCCGACGGGTTCGCCGTGTGCCCGCAGCCGAACTCCGCGCACACCGTCTTCCCGTGCAACGACCACCCCACGGACAAGGCGTCCTTCACCTTCCGCGTCACCGTGCCCGGCACGCTGCGCGGAGTCGCGAGCGGCACCCTGGTGCGCACGGAGAGCCTCGACGGCGACCGGACCGCGTACACCTACCGCTCCCGCTCCCCGATCGCCACCGAACTCGTCCAGATCACGGTCGGCGACTACACCGTCACCTCACGGCAGGGGCCGAACGGCCTGGCCCTGCGCGACGTGGTGCCGACCGCCCGGGCCGCCGCGCTCGAACCCGCGCTCGCTCTGACCCCCGGCCTGCTGGAGTGGCTGGAGCAGCGGCTCGGCGCGTACCCCTTCGAGACGTACGGCCTGCTGCCGTGCAACTCGGACGACCCGAACGCCTTCGACTTCACCGGCCTGGAGACGCAGACGCTGACGCTCTACAAGCCGAACTTCCTGCTCCAGGAGGAGAAGAAGATCGGCTCGCACATGATGCACGAGCTGGTCCACTCCTGGTTCGGGAACAGCGTCAGCCCCGCCACCTGGGCCGACCTCTGGCTCAACGAAGGCCACGCCGACTTCTACGGGCTGCTCTACCGCTACGAGCGCGGCTGGCCCGACTCGCTCGGCCTGACCACCATGGAAGCCCGCATGAAGGACACCTACGCCCGGGGCGACCAGTGGCGGCAGAGCTCCGGGCCGGTCGCCGCGCCGAACGCCGCGAACCTCTTCGACAGCCAGCGCTACCTGGGCGGTGTGCTGGTCCTGTACGCGCTGCGCGAGGCCGTCGGCGAGGACGTCTTCAACCGCATCGAACGCACCTTCCTGGAGCGCCACCGCAACTCCGCGGCGACCACCCGGGACTACATGGCGGTCGCCTCCGAGGTCTCCGGCCAGGATCAGACCGGCTTCCTCGGTGACTGGCTGTACGGCACCAGGACGCCGCGCATGCCGAACCATCCCGACTGGACGGTCACCCCGGTGGCCTCCGGCTTCGTCGCTCCCCGCAACCGCGGGAGCGGCCACTACCACGACGCGTCCGCCACGCTCTGAGCGGACAGGAGCCGGGCGGACGCGTGCCGCCCGGCTCCGTACCGTGCCGGAGCCGTACGTCGTGGCTACGGCAGTGTCGTGGCCTCGCGCTGGTGGGGGATGCCCGCCTCGGGGATGCCCGCCTCGGGGATGCCGGCCTCGGGGACGCCCGGTCCACCGGGCTGCAGAGCCACCGTGCGCGCGGGCGCCGGGATGCGGATGCCCTCCTCCCGGTACCGCTTGTGCAGGCGCTTGATGAACTCGTGTTTGATCCGGTACTGGTCGCTGAACTCGCCGACCCCGAGGATCACCGTGAAGCCGATCCGGGAGTCGCCGAAGGTGTGGAAGCGCACGGCGGGTTCGTGGTCCGGCACGGCACCGGTGATCCCGGTCATCACTTCCGTCACGACCTCGCTGGTCACCCGCTCCACGTGCTCCAGGTCGCTGTCGTAGCCGACGCCGACCTGGACCGTCAGCGTCATCTGCTGCTCGGGCCGGGTGAAGTTGGTCATGTTGGTGCCGGAGAGTTGGGCGTTGGGGATGATGACCAGGTTGTTGGAGAGCTGACGGACCGTGGTGTTGCGCCAGTTGATGTCGACCACGTAGCCCTCCTCACCACTGCTGAGGCGGATGTAGTCGCCGGGCTGGATCGTCTTCGACGCCAGGATGTGCACACCGGCGAAGAGGTTGGCGAGGGTGTCCTGGAGGGCGAGGGCCACCGCAAGACCGCCCACGCCCAACGCCGTGAGCAGCGGGGCTATCGAGATGCCCAGCGTCTGGAGGACGACGAGGAAGCCCATCGCCAGCACCAGCACCCTGGTGATGTTGACGAAGATGGTCGCCGACGCGGCGACACCCGACCGGGACTGCGCCACGGCCCGGACCAGTCCGGTGATCACCCGCGCCGCGGTGACCGTCGAGACCAGGATGAGCAGCACGGTCAGGGACCGGTTGACGTTGCGTCCGACGGCCGAGGTCAGCGGCAGCACCGCGGCGGCCGACGCGACACCGCCGGCGAACGCCGCCCAGGGCACCAGGGTGCGCAGCGCGTCGACGATGACGTCGTCGCCGCCCCACCGGGTGCGCTCGGCGTGCTTGCCCAGCCAGCGCAGCAGCATGCGCAGCAGGAACGCCGCCAGCAGGCCGGCGGCGACGGCTATGCCCGCGACCATCAGGTCGTCCAGGGTGAGGGCGCGTTTCACCGGTGACCTCCCTCGTGTCCGGGACCGGGGAGAGGGCCCGCGGGCCGAATGCGCTGTGTCGTCACTTGCCACCTGCTCGAATCCGGGAATGCACGATCACGCCCGGACCGGTGTTCGCCGTCCGGGGGCGACCGCTCATCCTGCCGTATCCGGCTGTCCACCCGTCACCACCCCCGAACGGAACGGGCCTTGACGCCTGGAGCATGCGGGACAGTGCCGGCCTTGGCGTCCGGAGCGTGCGGGACAGTGCCGGCCTTGGCGTCCGGAGCGTGCGGGACGGAGTCGGTCTCGACGTCCGCACGACACCGGGCGGAAGCCGGCTTCGGCATCCGGACCATCACCGGCGACGGCCCGAGGCTTCCGGCCGGTCCGTGTCCACCGTCCCCGGAGACCGGGGTGGTGAGTTTCCGTCAGGCCGGGTCGAAGGAACCGTGGCGGCCCGCGCCCGCGCTGAAGCGCGCGGCTCCCTCCTGGCTCTCGGCCAGCACGCCCATGCCGTGCAGGAGTTCCGTACGCATGGCGGCCTTCTCGACCAGTCCCTCCTGGTCCAGGACCGAGGCGCGGTCGCTCCGCATGCATGCCTGCGGGAAGTCGGCGATCGTGGCGGCGAGGACTTCCGCCTCCGCGCGGGCCCGGCCGGTCGGGACCAGGCGGTTGGCGAGGCCCATCTCGAACGCCTCGCGTGCCGGCACCGCGCGCCCGGTGAGGATCATGTCCATCGCGCGGCTGGTGCCGATGAGACGGGGGAGCCGTACCGTCCCGCCGTCGATGAGCGGCACACCCCAGCGACGGCAGAACACGCCGAAGACGGCGTCCTCCTCGGCGACCCGGAGATCGCACCAGAGCGCCAGCTCCAGGCCTCCGGCCACGGCGTGGCCCGCGACCGCCGCGATCACCGGTTTGGACAGCCGCAGCCGGGTGGGACCCATGGGCCCGTCGCCGTCCTCGGTGACCTCGTTGCCGCGTTCGGTTCCGATGGCCTTGAGGTCCGCGCCCGCACAGAACGTGCCGCCCTCGCCCCAGAGCACGGCGACCCTCGCCGTCTCGTCCGCCTCGAACTCACGGAAGGCGGCGGCGAGTTCGGCGGCGGTCGGCCCGTCCACCGCGTTGCGGGCGGCGGGCCGTGAGAGGACCACCGTGGCGACGTGACCCTGACGTTCGATACGGACCGCCATCGGTGGACCCCTTCCTTCGAACGGTGCGCTCGGTGCGGGCCGAGGTTACCCGCGCCGGCGGCTCAGATCACCTTCCAGCGGACCAGGGCGCCCAGAGTCAGCGCTCCGGGCAGCAGCGGCAGCCACACCGTGATGATCCGGTACGCCAGGACCACCCCCGTCGCCACGGCGGCCGGTCCGCCCGCCGCGACGAGGGCGACGACCAGCGCGGCCTCCACCGAACCGATCCCGCCCGGCGTCGGCACGAGCGCGACCGCGGCCGTCGCGGCCAGATAGGCGACCACCATGTGCGCGGGCGGCACCGGCAGCCCCAGTGCCTGCCCCACGGCCGCCAGCCCGGCCGCCTGGAGCAGCGGGAAGGCCAGCGATCCGCCCCACAGTGCGAGCGCCCGGGCGGGCCGCGAGTGCACCGAACGTGCCTCGGCGAGCGCGGTGCGCAGGAAGGAGAGGACGGCCGTGCGCAGTCGCCGTACGAGGACGAGGACCGCCCCCGCCGCGCACGCCGCCACGCCGACGCACAGCAGCAGCGGGCCGAGCGCCCCCTCGGGCAGCAGGCTGCCGAGCCGCAGCGCGCCCGGGAACGCGATCAGCAGTCCCACGAGCAGACCGATCCGGGTGATCGACTCCGCCAGCATGTACAGCGCGAGCGCGGCCGACGAGCGGGCGAGGGGCACGCCGCACACCGTCATGAACCGCAGATTGACCGCGCCGGCGCCCAGGCCCGTCGGCAGCAGGTGGTTGGCCGCGCCCGCCGCGAACTGGGCCGCGAGCAGCCGCCGTGCGGGCAGCCGCTCCACGACCGCTCCCTGACGGGTGACGGCCGCCGCGACCCAGGTCAGGCAGGTCGCCATGGCCGCCGCGAGGAGCCATGGCCACTCGGCCGACTCCAGATGGCCGAAGCCCTCGGCGAGGACCGACCGATGGCGCACCCCGACCACCAGGACCAGGGCGAGCGGGAGCAGACACAGGGCCGGCCGGACGGCAGGCCGCAGGGGGAAGCGTCGGGGGAGTCCCTGGGGGAGTCGTACCGCAGTCACATCGGGAGAGGTTTTCCACACCGCACCAACGTGGGGTTGCGGGAGCGGATACGGCGGCTGACACGCCGGGCAAGGTGCGGGAGGGGCCGCTTCCCGGTGCTGAGGGGTCATGGGCTCCTTCGTGCGGACGGACACGCGTGCGAAGTGCGCGGACCCGGTGCCGGACTTCTCCGCGAAGTCCGCGGACTTCTTCGCACAAGGCGGGATGTATTTCGCACAACGTGGGGGCTTCTTCGCCCGGTCGTTGACCTCAACATTGCTTGAGGTCCTACCGTCTCTCTCATGAGCATGGAGACCACAGCCTGGACACAGCTGCACAGTGTCATGACCGCGCAGCAGGAGCGCAGGCCCTTCGCCCGCGCGACGCTGCGCCGCATCGGCGCCTTCGCCCGCCCGCACCGCCGCCGCATCGGACAGTTCGTGGGCCTCAGTGTGGTGACCGCGCTGCTCGCCGTCGCGACACCGGTGCTCGCGGGGCACGTCGTGGACGCCATCGTGTCCGGCGGCGACGAGGACACCGTCATCCGCCTTGCCGTGCTCATCGCGGTCATCGCCGTCGCCGAGGCGGCGCTCGGGCTGCTCGGCCGCTGGCTCTCGTCGACGCTCGGCGAGGGACTCATCCTCGATCTGCGGACGGCTGTGTTCGATCATGTGCAGCGCATGCCGGTCGCGTTCTTCACACGCACTCGTACGGGCGCGCTCGTCAGTCGTCTCAACAACGACGTCATCGGCGCCCAGCGAGCCTTCAGCAACACCCTGTCCGGAGTGGTCGGCAACCTCGTGACGCTGCTGCTCACCCTGGTCGTCATGCTCACCCTGTCGTGGCAGATCACCCTGCTCGCGCTCGTGCTGCTGCCGGTGTTCGTGGTGCCCGCACGGCGCATGGGCGGCCGCATGGCCAGACTCCAGCGCGAGGCGGCCGACCTCAACGCCGCCATGGGCACCCGGATGACCGAGCGCTTCTCCGCACCCGGCGCGACGCTCGTCAAACTGTTCGGGCGGCCCGAGGAGGAGTCCACCGAGTTCGCGGCGCGCGCCCGGCGGGTGCGGGACATCGGCGTGCGCACGGCGATGGCGCAGTCCACGTTCATCACCGCCCTGACGCTCGTCTCCGCGCTGGCCCTCGCGCTCGTCTACGGACTCGGTGGCTGGTTCGCGCTGCGCGGCTCCCTGGAACCGGGCGCCGTCGTCTCGCTGGCACTGCTGCTGACCCGTCTGTACGCGCCGCTCACCTCGCTCGCCGGAGCACGCGTCGAGGTCATGAGCGCCCTGGTCAGCTTCGAGCGCGTCTTCGAGGTCCTCGACCTGAAGCCGCTCATCGAGGAGAAACCGGACGCCCGCACCCTGCCCGAGGGGCCCGCGTCCGTGGAGTTCGACGGCGTCCGCTTCACCTACCCGTCCGCCGACAAGGTCTCCCTCGCCTCCCTCGAAGAGGTCGCCGCGCTGGACACCCGGGGCGGCGCCGAAGTCCTGCACGGCATCTCGTTCCGCGCGGAACCCGGGCAGACCGTCGCGCTCGTCGGCTCCTCCGGCGCGGGCAAGTCGACCATCGCGCAGCTGCTCCCGCGCCTCTACGACACCGACGAGGGCGCCGTCCGGGTCGGCGGCGTCGACGTCCGCGACCTGAGCGCCGTGACGATGCGCGAGACCCTCGGCATGGTCACCCAGGACGGGCACCTGTTCCACGACTCGGTCCGCGAGAACCTGCTGCTGGCCCGCCCGTCCGCGAGCGAGGACGAACTGTGGGACGTGCTGCGCCGCGCCCGCCTCGACGCGCTCGTCCGCTCCCTGCCCGACGGCCTGGACACGGTGGTCGGCGAACGCGGCTACCGGCTCTCCGGGGGCGAGCGCCAGCGTATGACCATCGCCCGGCTGCTGCTGGCCCGTCAGCGCGTCGTCATCCTCGACGAGGCCACCGCCCATCTCGACAACACCTCGGAGGCAGCCGTCCAGGAGGCGCTCGCCGAGGCCCTGGAGGGGCGCACCGCCGTGGTGATCGCCCACCGGCTCTCGACCGTGCGGGCCGCCGACGTGATCCTCGTCGTCGAGGCGGGCCGGATCGTGGAACGCGGCACGCACGACGAACTGCTGGAGGCCGGCGGCCGGTACGCGGAGCTGTACCGGACGCAGTTCGACCAGCACGCGGTGAACGGGACACCGCGGGACACGGGCGTACAGGACATCGAGGCGGCGGGCGAGGTCGTGGCGTAGTAGCCGCAGCGGCCGGCCCGTGGCTCAGGCGCAGCTGGGCGGGGGAGGAGCGGCGGGCGTCTGCACGCCGCGACCCGGCTCGGGCTCGCCGTCCCCGACGAGCTGTCGGTGATCGGCAACGACGACCAGGAGCACATGTCGCCTGGTCATGTCTCCGCCACCGGGTTGTGCTCGCCCGGCGAACGCGGTGCGGACCTCTTCCGGTGCCGACCGCGGCCGGGCGATCAATGTTCGACGTGAATTCCGGCGAGGACCAGGGCAACGGCCTGTTCGGCCCACTGCGGGTGACCGCCCCGTCCCGCCATGTAGTCGGCGTAGAACGGGCCGAGGAGTGCCGACACGGCCGCTTCGAGATCAGTGTCCTCGCGGATGTGTCCGGCCTGCTGGGCCTGTTCCAGGGCATCTCGCAGGAGGGCACGGCGGGGGAGCACGGTGCGTTCGCGCAGCAGGGCGAGGAGTTCCGGGGTGTGGGCCTCTTCGGCGAGGCACGTGCCGATGAGCGCCATGCCGTTGACTCGCTCGATGGTGGCGGCGAAGTCCTTGAGGATGTTCACGAGGTTGGTGCGGAGGTCTCCACCGGGGGGAGGCGCGTCTGTCATGCGGGCGGCGGCGAGCGCCGCGGTGAGGAGGTCAGCCTTGGTCTTCCAGCGCAAGTGGATGGTGGACTTGCTGACCTGTGCGGCAGCGGCGACCTGGCTGAGGCTCATGCGTGTGTAGCCCTGGGATGCCAGCAGTTCCAGAGCGGCCCGCAGGATGGCAGCGTCCTTCTCGGCAGAGCGTGGCCGCCCCGCGGCTTTGGTTTCCGTTCCACTCACTCGGTCAGAATAGTTGAGCTTCCGTACCGAGCGGTTCGGTACGGGATGGGGGGAGCATGGATGCGGGTGACGATCAGGCTTTGCCGCTGACCCGCTGACCCGCTGACCCGCTGGCCCGGGACGGCCACCGACAGTTCGGCCGGACGCAGCGGCCGGGTCGCCTCGGACCGTCGACGACCAGCGCGTACCTGCGGGAGCGAGCTGTCGTACGAGAAGGAGGAGGCGAGGCGTGCGCAGGCCGGCGTCTCCGTCTCCGGCCGCCGGGACCGCGGGGTCAGGCACTCGTGCGGGTGCCCGCGATGTGGAAGTTGAAATCGGCGTGGCCGAGCGTGCCCCACAGGCGCAGCCAGATGGGCAGCAGCATCTCGGTGCCGCGGGCGGTGGTGATGCCGCCGAGGTCGATGACGCTCGCGGCGGGCCAGCCGAAGGACACCAGCAGTTCTGTGACCTGCTTTTTCGCGTCGGTGTCGTCGCCGGAGACGAACACATCGTGCTCCCCGGCCACCCGGGACGGGTCGACCATGACCTCGCAGTTCATCGTGTTGAGGGCCTTGACGACCCGGGTGTCGGGGAAGGCGCGCTGGATTTGCTCACCGAGGCTGTCGGTGTCGACCGGGTTCAGTGACGGCGGCATCCCGGTGGAGAAGTCCAGCGGGTTGGCGATGTCGATGAGCACCTTGCCGGCGAGGTTGTCCGCGCCCGCGGCGGTCAGCGCCTCCAGGCTGGCGGCGCCCGCGGTCGTGTTGACCACGGCATCGGCCCAGGCGGCTGCCTCGGTGAAGGTGACGAGCCGCACGGCGAAGTCGTTGGCCTGCCACTGTGCGAACGGTGGATTGCCGTAGCCGTCGGGTTCGGTGCGGGCCAGGGTGGCCTGCGGGTCGCGGGTGCCGACGACGGTCTCGTGGCCGAGGGCGGCGAGCTTGGCGGCTATGGTCCGGCCGACGACGCCGGTGCCGAGAACGGCGTAACGCATGAGGGATTCCCTTCGAGGAGGGCGGACGCGACGACCGGTCCGCCCCATGCAGAGAAACTAAACCGAGCGGTTCGGTATTGCAAGTGACCTGGACGGAGAACACCGTCACGGGCGGGACCTGCCCCAGCACGGCGCCGCCCGACCGGGGATCTGCGGACTTTCACAGCCGTCCTCGACGACTTCGCCGGGCACTTCGCCCGTGCCCGTGGCATGGCGCTCATCGGCCCTGCCCGGCCGGCGGCGGCGCGTCCGGCCAGGTGATCGGCGGAGAAGCCGCCCAGCAGGGCGGTGACGCGATCGATGCGCTGGTAGAGAGCGTTCACGTGGACGTAGAGGTGGGCGGCGGTGCGGGTGCGACCGGCGTCGCAGGTGAAGTAGGCCAGGAGGGTGCGGACGAGTTCGCCGCCGCGGCGGTCGTCGTAATCCAGGACAGGGCCGATGACGCGGCGGACGAACCGGTGCAGTTCGTCGCGGCCCGCCTGGCTGAACAGCAGTCCGTAGATGCCGAGTTCGTCGGGGGCCGCGCCGTCGCCGTCCCGGTCCAGGGCGAGTAGGACGCACAGGCACTGGCCGGCGTCCCGGTGGACCTCGGTCAGCGCGTCGACGCCGGGGGCGGCCCGGGTGGCGCCCAGCCGGACTGTTCCCGGACCCGCCTCGGGCGACCTCGTCAACACCGGCTCACTGGACTGATCGTCCGTCGCACCAGGCCCCGGCATCGGCTTCCCCCTGCCGGGGCCTGCGCATGCCACAACGGTGAGGACCCACACGCCCGATCGCCGCGAGGTGGGGTGCGACTCCATTACGGCCTGCGACAGGCCGGTCGTAGCGTCCCCGTAACCCCCAAGCCATGCAACCGCATTCGAAGCAGGAGTACGGCTGCTTTCAACCTCCCCACCCGTCGCGATCACCCAGGTGGCACGATGAACCCCACATCCCCCCATCCGCTGCCGCGCCGCAAGTGGCGCCGGACGCGGCCGCGTCCCGCCTCCGCGGCGACGCTGGTCCTGTCCCTGATAGCCCTGGTCCTGGGACTCTCCCCGGCCCCGGCGCAGGCCGCGAGCCTGCAGCAGGTCACGGGCTTCGGCTCCAACCCGGGCAATCTGCAGATGTTCCAGTACGCCCCCGACAACCTGCCGTCCGGCGCGCCCCTGGTCGTCGCCCTGCACGGCTGCACCCAGAGCGCCGGCGACTACTACAGCCACTCGGGCTGGCCCAAGTACGCCGACATGTACGGCTTCGCCGTGGTCTTCCCGCAGACGACCGGCTCCAACAACGCCAACTCCTGCTTCAACTGGTTCCAGTCCTCCGACTACACCCGGGGCCAGGGCGAGGCGCTGTCGATCAAGCAGATGGTGGACTACGCCAAGTCCCACTACGGCAGTGATTCCAGCCGCGTCTACGTCACCGGGCTGTCCGCCGGCGGCGCGATGACCTCGGTGATGCTCGCCGACTACCCTGACGTGTTCGCGGGCGGCGCGATCGACTCCGGCATCCCGGCGGGCTGCGCGACCGACCTCTTCAGTGGCCTGACCTGCCAGAACAGTGCGGTCAGCAAGACTCCGGCGCAGTGGGGCGACGCGGTCCGCAGTGCCTCCGGCGGCTGGGGCGGGCCCTGGCCTCGCGTCGCGATCTGGCAGGGCACCGGCGACACCACGGTCAACCCGGCCAACGCCGCCGAGGAGCGCGACCAGTGGACCAACGTCTGGGGCATCAGCCAGACCCCGTCCTCGACCACCACCCTGACCGGCGGTACCACACAGGCCGTGTACGACGACGCGAGCGGCAAGCCCGCCGTGGAGACCTTCTCCGTCTCCGGCATGGCACACGGCCTCGCGGTCAACCCCGGTTCCGGCACCGACCAGTGCGGCAGCACAGGCACGTACTACCTCAACTACATCTGCTCCTCGTACTGGACCGCGAAGTTCTGGGGCCTGGACGGCGCGGGCGGGGGAGGCACCGGCAGCCTCCCTGCACCGCCCGGCCTCACCGTCACCGGATCGACCGACGCCACCGTGGCGCTGGCCTGGTCCGCGGTGACCGGTGCGGCGTCGTACAACGTGTACCGCGGCGGCAGCAAGGTCGGCTCGACCACCGGCACGTCGTACACCGACACGGGGTTGGCCTCCGGCACGAAGTACACCTACACCGTCGCCGCCGTGGACTCCGGTGGCGCGGTCGGCACCCAGTCGTCGGCGGTCGCGGCCACGACCACCGGTCACCAGCCGCAGTGCTTCACGGACAACAACTACAACCAGGTCGCGGCGGGCCGAGCCCATCAGAGTCTCGGCTACGTCTACGCCAACGGCTCCGACCAGAACATGGGTCTCTACAACGTCGCCGTCACTCACACCCTTGAGGAGACGTCGTCCGGCTACTACGTGATCGCCGACTCGGGCTGCCCGTCCTGACGGACGGGACAGGCCGTGCCATGCGGCGGTGGCTTCACCCTCGTCCGGTGAAGCCACCGCCGCATGTCGGTCACTTGGCGATCAGCAGCAGCGTCGCGCGGGCATGGAGGGTGTAGACGGTACCGGCGCCGCCGACAAGGCTCTCGGAGCCGGGCCGGGCGACCTGGTCGGGGCCCTCGGCCCAGGAGGACGTGTCGGTGACGCGGTACCAGTTCTTGCCGGCTCCCGGCGAGGGCAGGGCGAAGTCGACGTCGCCCGACCAGCCGTTGTAGCCGACGTACAGCGCGGCGGTCGGGTCCGAGAACTCGGTGCCGTCGATGCGCCAGGCGAGAGCGTGGTTGTTCGGGTCGGACCAGTATGTGCTGTCCGGAGTGGTGCCGGCGGGGGTGAACCACTGCAGTTGGCCCATGCCGTTGCCGTTGGTGTCGGAGGCCGTGTAGAAGGCGGTCGGGCGCAGCGCCGGGTGAGCCTTGCGGAAGGCGCTCAGCCGCTGGGCGTAGGTGCGGAAGGTGCTCTGGTCGCCGGTCCACGCCGAGGTGAGCCAGTTGGCGGAGGAGTCCAGGTTGTAGGGATTGTTGTTGCACTTGAGGGAGCGCAGGTACTCGTCGCCGCCGGTGATCATCGGGGTTCCTGCGGACAGCATCAGGAACGCGAAGCCGTTGCGGGCCGCCTTGCGCTGGTCGGCGGCGACACC
Organism: Streptomyces sp. NPDC025784; assembly: GCF_055558435.1. Taxonomy (NCBI): domain Bacteria; kingdom Bacillati; phylum Actinomycetota; class Actinomycetes; order Kitasatosporales; family Streptomycetaceae; genus Streptomyces; species Streptomyces sp. NPDC025784. The sequence goes on along the minus strand of NZ_JBVHMN010000002.1, from coordinate 208,126 downwards.
CCCCTGGTCCCAGGAGAGGTTGTGGTCCGAGCCGCCGTCGGAGGGGCCGTACGGCCAGGACTGGTTGTTGTTCTTGGTGTTGCACCGGTAGAGGTCGGCGAGCGTGAACCCGTCGTGGGCGACCATGAAGTCGATGGAGTTGGAGGGGGCGCGGCCGTCGTCCTGGTAGAGGTCGGAGGAACCGCTGAAGCGGGTGGCGAGCTCACCGGGGGTGACGTTCTCGACGCCGAGGGTGTTCTGGCTGCGGCGCAGCGTGTCGCGGAACTTGTCGTTCCATTCGGACCAGCCGACCGGGAAGTTGCCCACCTGGTAGGTGCCGCTGCCCAGCGCCCAGGGCTCGGCGATCCAGTCGGTGCCGGTGCCGCCGCCGGCGGGCCGGGCCGGCATGAGGTGCGTGATGCGGTTCAGGGCGGTACCGGGGTCGGTGCGGCTGTACTGGAAGCAGCCGTGCTGGCAGGTGTTGCCGAGGACCGGCGCGAGGTCGAAGCGGAAGCCGTCGACGCCGAGGGAGTCCTTCCAGTAAGCGAGCGAATCGGTGATCAGGTCGGCGGTGACCGGGTTGTAGGTGTTGACGTTGCCGCCCACGCCGGTGTTGTCCCAGGGGCTCTGCATGTCGGACGTCAGCGAGTAGTAGGTGGGGTTGTCCAGGCCGCGCAGTGACAGAAGGCTGTAGGTGTTCCTGTCGCTCGCGTTCCAGGGGCCGCCCTCGCCGGTGTGGTTGTAGACGACGTCCGTGAACACCTTGATGCCGGCGTCGTGGTACGCCTTGACCATCGCCTTGAACTCGCGGGTGGGGCCGCCCGGGCTCCTGTCGGAGGCGTATCTGCGGTCGGGCGCGAAGTAGTCCAGGGTGGAGTAGCCCCAGTAGTTGTCCCCGTCGGTGGACGTCGGATCGACGTCGTTGGCGTCGTTCTGGGTCTCCTGGACCGGCAGGAACTCCACGGCCGTGACGCCCAGTGCGCTCAGATCGGCCGCTTTGCGGGCGGCCCCCGCATACGTGCCGCGTTCGGCGGCGGGCACGGAGGAGTCGTTCTCGGTGAGGCCGCGGAGATGGACCTCGTAGACGATGTCGTCCTTGAGAGCGCGCGTGGGCTTGGTGCCGGTGCTCGTGGTGTCGGCGGGCAGCACGATGCCCTTCGGGGCGAGGGCGCCGTCGTCCACCGCTCGGAACTGCGGGCCGGTCCCATAGGCCGTGCTGTCCGCGCCGCCCGGGGTGCCGGGGTCGTGGCTGAGTTCGCGGGCGTAGGGGTCGGTGAGGAGTTTGTTGGGGTCGAAGCGGTTGCCGGCCGTGTCGACGTCGCTGACGAAACCGGCGCTCGATCCCTTCCTCCAGGCCGGATCGTACGGCCAGTTGGGGCCCCAGGCGCGATAGCCGTAGTAGACGGCGCCGGTGATTCCGTACTGGCCCTGGATGGTGGACACCGGCACACTGGCGGACCAGACGTCGGTGGTGGAGTCCTTGGTGAGCGGGACGACCGCGGCCTCCTGGCTGCCCAGCGCGGTGCGGTAGAGATACAGGTCGATGCGCGTGGCCCGGGATGAGAAGACCCGGAAGTCGATCGCCGTCCCCGTGGCGTCGTAGTGGGCGCCGAGCGCCCCTCCCGTCGCCGCCACCGCACGTGCCACGAAGGGGCCGGGGAGGGTCGGACCGCCGATGCCGGTGGCCAGAACCAGGGCCGCTGCCACGGTGGCGAGACGGCGTCGGCTTCGCGGCAGGGCAGGGCGTATCGAGGTCATGGCGGCTCCCCGGGGCAGGCGTGTGAATACACCTCGGCGCCGTCCATCGCGCCGATGGCTGAAATCCTTTGCAGAACGTTGCCGCAAGATAGTGCAGTCGGCTCGAGCGGTGAAGACCTCGCGCAGGGTTCCATGCTTCGCAGCCGGATTGCCGACGACGGATTCGCGGCGGCGGCCGTGGACACGAGTACTACATGCGCAAGATCGCCGAGGGCAGACGCCGGCGGAGGCGCGGAGGGCCCCCAAGCGGCGCCGTTCCCCTGTTGTTCATCGCATCGTCAAACGTGACCGAGGCAAGGCTCTCGGCACGGCCGCTCGATACACAGAGGCACTCATCAACGTCTCCAACTGCCCCCCTCGGCCCCGGTGACACCATCCCCAGGTCATCCGTTCGGCAAGGGAAGAGTCGCGACGGGCCCGGAAGCCGGCGGCCCTCTTGCAGGACCGCCCAGAACACAACAGGGCCGCTTGCCTTGCCCGGCACCTGTCGGACGTACCGGGCAAGGATCGGGCAGGAGCCCTGCTCGGATCGCGTCAGTCGGTTCGGCGGTGACCGCGGGGCCCAATCGGCCCATTGTCCGTCCATGTCCGAGGGTCAGGTCTTTGCGCGGTGTGTCGCGGCGAATGGTGGCAGCTTGCTGTCAGTGCCGCAATCGGCCATGGATTGGTCTTCCTCCGGGTCGGCCCGGCCAGCACGATGATCGCTTGTTTGCTGCAGGAACCCGCTATTCCCGGCGGGTTCTTATGACGCTCAGTCAAAGGACCTGTATCGTGCAAGCTTTGAGAAGGGCGGCGTTGGTGTTTGCGGCCACCGGCGCGCTCTCCATCGGCGGGTGGCTGCCCGCATCGGCGGCTTCCGGCCATCCGGTCGCCAAACCGGTGCCCATAGCCTCCGGCCAGTCCGTGACGGTCACCCTGGTCACCGGAGACCAGGTGTGGGTACGAAATCCGAAGTCGCCCCACCCGATGGTGAGTGTGACTCCCGCGGCCATCCCGGGCCGCTCCGTGTTCTTCACCACCTCGACCGGGAGCGGCGGTCACATCAGCGTCGTGCCCAGCGACATGATGCCGCTGATGGGCTCGGTGCTGGACCCGAAGCTGTTCGATGTCACCGAACTGATCGGTGAGGGGTACGACAACGCCCACGGCGCGGCTCTCCCGCTGATCGTGCAGCACGCCGCCGGTGTGCGCGGCGCAGCAGGAACGCTCGCGGATGCGTCCCTGCACACGGTTCGGGAGCTGGGCAGCATCCATGCCACTGCCGTCCGGGAGTTGCACAAGGACGCGGCGCAGGGCCTGGGCAAGTCCCTCTTCGACGCCGGCCGTTCGGTGATGAACCGGCACCGTGCCGTGCGGAACCTGGGCACCGCAGGCCCGCTGGCAGGCGTGACCCATATCTGGCTCGACGGCCAGGTCAAGGCCTCTCCCATCGCCAAGCAGAGCGCAGCCAGGAAGGCCGCCGACGACGCCCTCGACTGGAACCTCACCAAGACCGATGCCCCTGGGGCCTGGGCCACCGGCAATGCGGGCAAAGGTGTCAAGGTCGCCGTCATCGACACCGGTATCGACACCACGCACCCCGACTTGGTGGGCAAGGTGGTCAACTCCGCCAACTTCACCGGCTCGTCCGATGTGAGCGACCACTTCGGCCACGGCACCCACGTCGCCGGAACCATCGCCGGCACGGGGGTGGTCTCGGGCGGTCACCGCAAGGGCGTCGCCTACGAGGCGGAACTGCTCAACGCCAAGGTTCTCGGAGACGACGGCTCGGGCACCATGTCCGGCATCATGGCCGGCATGGAGTGGGCCGCCCAGCACGGTGCCAAGGTCGCCAACATGAGCTTGGGCAGTCTTGCTGCCAGCGATGGCAAGGACCCGATCAGCCTGGCCCTCAACCAGTTGACCGAGCAGTACGGCACCCTCTTCGTCGTGGCGGCCGGCAACCAGCCGAATGTGACGGTGTCCGCCCCGGCGGCTGCAGACGACGCGCTGTCGGTCGGCGCGACGGCCTCCGACGACGAGATGGCGCCCTTCTCCTCGCCCGGTCCCCGCCTGGGCGACTCGATGCTGAAGCCGGAGATCTCCGCTCCCGGCAAGGACATCGTCCAGGCCCGCGCGGCCGACGGCATCATCGGCGATCCGGTCGACCAGTACTACACGATGATGTCCGGCACCTCGATGGCCACTCCGCATGTCGCGGGCGCGGCGGCCACGCTGGCCCTCGCGCACCCGGACTGGACCACGGCGCAGCTCAAGGCCGTGCTCCAGGACAGCTCGGACGCCTTGCCCACCAGCGTCTACCGCGCCGGTTCGGGTCGGCTGAACGTCGCCCAGGCCCTGCAGCAGCAGGTGGTCCCGGACCGCGGCGCCTTCGATTTCGGCATGCTCGACTGCACCGTCAAGGCGCCGCTCTCACGCCAGGTCACGCTCAGCAACACCGGCGACAGCGACGCCACCTACGAGTTGGGCCTGAAGATCAGTGACTTCCGGGGCCGCACGGCCCCGGCCGCTGCGGCGAGCCTCTCCGATTCCCGGATCACCGTTCCGACCGGCAAGTCGGTCTCGGTCCAGGTGACCGTCGACCCGTCCGAGCTGGGCACCGGTCCCTACTCCGGACAGGTCGTCGCCACGCCGGTGGGTGACGGCGTCCCGCTCCATCTGGCCGTCGCGCTGTGGTCGTCGCCGCAGTACTGCCCCGTCCACTTCTCCGCGCTGGACCGCAACGGGGCCCCGACTCCTGCCGTGATCCAGATCATGAACAAGGACAACGGCGACTTCGGCTACCAGCCCATCGACCCGGCCGGTACCACGGTGTACATGCAGGAGGGGCAGCACTTCGGCATCGCCGCATCCCTGGCCGGCTCCTCTGCCGATGGCAAACCCGAGGGCGTCCTGCTGGACCTGCCCGAGGTCAAACCCTCTTCGAACGACCACATCGTCCTCGACGGACGCAGGACGCACCCGTTCTCCGTCAGCATCCCGGGACGCAAGGCTGCTCCCAGCATCAATCAGGTCAGTGTGCGTCATGATGCCGAGAGCAACCCCGGGTTCTACGCGAACCTGGCGCTGGGTTCGGTCTACGGTTCGCTGGACGGCGGCGTGGACCTGTACGCCGGAGAGGGCTCGGACGTCCCGGCGGCGCCGGGTACCTCCCACACCATGGCGTACATGCGGCTGAACGACGCCCAGGCCGCCAACCGGCCGTGGACCGCCACCACTGTGTACGACCTGGCCTGGGGCGGTAGCTCTTTCGGCGACGGCCTCGCGCACAGGCTCACCTCGCGGGACCTGTCGCGACTGGCCCGGATCGAAACGGATTTCCGCCAGGCGGGTGCCCACGGTGACCGCCTGCAGGAGTCCCGTGGCCCGGCGATGACGGGTGCGACGTTCGAGCAGATCCTGACGGCCCCGAGCCACCGCACCGACTACGTCACCCCCGGAATGGACTGGGAACACGCCTTCCGCGTACAGGGCTCCTACGCCGCCGGCATGGTGGACTTCGACGAGACCGAGCGGTACTCGCAGGGCGAGCAGAGCGAGACCAGGCTCGGCGGACCGTTCGGTGCCACTCTGAAGGGCAGGGTCGAGGACCCGGGCGGCAGCCGCACCATGGACCTCGACTTCACGCACATGGCCTCCTCCGGCGGAGAGGGACTCGTCGACAGCGCGCCGGGTGTCGGCGAGAACGACCGCAGGCGTTTCGTCTACCAGATCTCGGAAAACGGCGCGCTCCTGCTCAACCAGGAAGGGAGCACGCCGCTCGACTGGACCGTGCCGAACATCCCCGCCGAGAAGACCGACTGGGAGGTGCACGGCGACCTCAACCTGCCGGGTGTGTTCGCCGGATCGGGCACCGAGGCCCACACCACCTGGGACTTCAGCACCGACCTGACCTCTGCCGGCAGCAAGCCGTACACCGCGCCGCTGCTCAACCTCGGCTACAGTGCGGCGCTTGACGGGAACAACAAGGCGAAGGCCCGGAAGGCGATGGAGATCGGGCTTTCCGCGCAGCGCGTCGCGGGCGCGGCGCCCAGCAAGGTCACTGTGATGAAGGCCGCCTGGTCCACCGACGGCGGAACGCAGTGGCACAACGTCCAGCTGGTCCGGACCGGTGACGGCCGCTACAGGATGCGCCTGCCCGCTGCGGCGCTGGTGAAAAGTGGCACCGTCTCCCTGCACGTGAGCGCGCGGGACGCCGGTGGCAGCAGCATCGACCAGGTCCTGCCCAAGGCGTTCTTCGTGACAGGCTGACGCGGAGAGCCCCAGCGCCGATGGGCCGGGCATCCGGTCCGGCCCATTGGCGCTCCCCGGCCGGTCGCCGATCGCACTGGCGGCCGGCTGTCCGACGCCGCATCGACTGGCTGTGCTTTGCGCACTTCGAATCCCGGGCGGTCTTTGCCCGACTTTTGGGAGCTCAGGCAGGCCGTTGGTCGATCCGCTCCGCCGGCCCTACACCGTCAGGCGGCACTGTCTCGAGCGCTGCCTGGTGCTGTGCAGGGTCCTCCGGTCAGTCGGCCGGGCGGCTGGCTGTGCGGCCGGGCGCAGTGGTGGAGCCCAACCCCAGCAGGTATCCGGCCTGGAAGCGGGTGTTCGCCTCGGTCCGGTCCATCAGGGCGGCGACACGACGGCGCACGGTGCGCAGGCTGAGTCCCAGGTGCCGGGCGGCGGCCTCGTCCTTGAGGCCGGAGGTCAGCAGGTGCAGCAGTTGCCGATCGTCCTCGGTCAGTCCGGCCGCCCGCGGCAGCTGATCTGCACCGGTGTAGGGCTTGGCCTTCTCCCATAGCGAGGCGAACAGGCTGGACAGCGCGTCCAGCAGGCCGCAGGGGTGGACGACTATGGCTGCTGCGTCCTGTCCGGAGGACAGCGGTACCAAGGCGATCCGCCGGTCGGCGATCAGCATTTTCATCGGCACCTCGGGCAGGATCCGCGCTTCGTCGCCCGCCTTGCGGAACTGTTCGAGCGTCTGGACGGCGTGGTCCTGGTCCAGTGCCTTGCTGGAGTAGATCACCCGGCTGCGGACCCCGCGGGCCAGCAGGCCCAGCTCGTCCTCACTGGGGGTGAAACCGCCTGAATAAGGCGGAGCGCTCAACACCTCTATCTGGCCGGTGACTTGGCGCTCTATCAGGCGAACACGTGCGTCGACCTCGCTGGGGCCGCGGACCACTTCCACGATGTCCCGGGCCTGCCGTCCATGGGCGGTCAGGCGATAGCGGTCGGCCAGCAACGCCGAATGCAGCCGTATGCGTTGGAGCTCCCCCTCTTTGCGTCTGATGAGCGCCTCAAGCGAGAGGTCCGGGGCGATCACCGAGAAGGCCGCCGGGTCGTCGGGATCCTTCACCACCAGTCCCAGCTCCTGCAATGCGTTCAGCAGGTCCTGCACCACGGTGTCCTCCAGGGCCAGCTCCCGGCTGATCTGGGGGCGGTGGCGGACCTGACCTTGCACCAGGTACTCGTACAGGTCAGCCTGGCGGTCCGTCAGACCCAATGCCTCGTACACGATGGGTTTCCTTGCTCGGGGGGCATGCCGGCTTCATGCCGGCGTCCGAAGAGGACGAGGCGCCATCCTGCTGGTGGAGGCCGGAGCATTCAAGATCTGTTCCGGCGCCTGCGGAGCGGCAGGGCGTCCTCCGGCCAGCGGCCACAGAGGGGCCGGACGCGGCCCAGCAGAGTTGGCCGGACCGTCCGGACGGCCGCCCACCTGCCCATGAAGGAATCCCAAGGCCGCCGCGCCCCACCCCCGCCCCTGCCACAACCGGCGTCGCGGCGGAGCCCGCCTGGCCCGATCCAAGGGAATTGCGTCCATGTGACGAGCCATGAAGTGGCCGGCCCGGGCGGTTGAACTGCACCAGCGCGTGCACAGCGCTCGGATGCACGCGTGGGACGACCCGGAAAGGCAGTCACCATGTTCAAGTCCAAGATCTAGCCTTTGGGTGTTTCCGCAGGTCAGAACCCTGATTGCTGCCTCCGGGTCAGCAAAAGGTCAGCATTGGACCGTAAGGTGTCCGGCTTGCTGACCTGCACCTGCACCTGCACCTGCGGCAGGGGCAGGGGCTCGCTGCCCCGCCCGGCGCCCTGCTCGGAAGGCCGTCCGCTGCCGAGGACGGGGCGTACGCGGCCTCAGCCGTTCCCGTACCTCCGCATTCGAACCTTGGGGCGGCGCACGGACGCGGGCCGGGTGCCCGGCCTCAGCTCAGCCGCTCTCCGGGGCGGTGATCTGGCGCTTGAGGATCTTGCCGGTGGGGCCCTTGGGCAGAGCGTCGACGAGCCAGACCTCACGCGGGTACTTGTAGGCCGCCACGCGCTCGCGGACGAACTCCCGTAGCTCGTCCGCGCTGGCCGTGCTGCCGTGACGCAGCGCGACCACGGCGGTGACCTCCTCGCCGAGTGTGACGTGTGGTGTGCCGATCACTGCGGCCTCGGCCACGGCGGGGTGCTCGTACAGCACCTCCTCGATCTCGCGCGGGTAGACGTTGTAGCCGCCGCGGATGATGAGGTCCTTCTTGCGGTCGACGATGTAGTAGTAGCCGTCCTCGTCGACGCGGGCCAGGTCACCGGTGCGCAGCCAGCCGTCGATGATGGTCTCGGCGGTCGCCTCGGGACGGTTCCAGTAGCCGGCCATCACGTTGTGCCCGCGGACGCAGAGCTCGCCGACACCGTCCTGCGGGTCGAGAAGGCACATCTCGACGCCCTCGACGGGTGTGCCGACGGAGCCGGGCTTGCGGGGCCGGTCGGGGTGGTTGAAGGAGGCGATCGGGGAGGTCTCGGACATGCCGAAGCCCTCCAGGACCGGACATTCGAAGACGGCCTCGAAGGCGTGGAGGACCTCCACCGGGAGTGAGGCTCCACCGGAGGCGCACAGCCGCAGCGAGCTGGCGCCGTGTTTCCCGGTGCCGCGCTCGTGTTCGGCGAGTACGGCGGCGTACATGGTCGGCACGCCCTCGAAGACGGTGACTCGTCGCTCGTGGATGGTGCGCAGGGCCTGGCCCGGGTCGAAGCGGGCGAGCAGGGTGAGTCGGGCGCCCGTCGCCACGGCGGCGTTCATGGCGCAGGACTGTCCGAAGGCGTGGAAGAGAGGCAGGCAGCCCATCACCACGTCGTCGGGGGTGAGCCGGAGCAGGGTGCGCCCGCCGATCTCGGCGTTGCGGGCCAGCCCGGCGTGGGTGAGCATGGCGCCCTTGGGCGCGCCCGTGGTGCCGGAGGTGTAGAGGATGACGGCGAGGTCGTCGTCCTTCCGCGGGACGGCCGCCGCCGGGTCCGGTTGCTCGGCCAGCAGCGTCTCCAGCCCACCAGGCACTATCGGTACCACCGGGGTTGCTGTGTCGTCGGCGCCGACCCGGGCCTGGTCGGCGGCGCCGTCCCAGGCGAGGAGCAGCGCCATGCCGGAGTCGCGCACCTGGTGGGCGATCTCGCGGGGCTTGAGCAGGGGGTTCATCGGCACCACGACGGCACCGGCGCCCAGCACGCCGTAGTAGAGCACGGGGAACTCGGGAAGGTTGGGCAGCATCAGGCCGACCCGGTCGCCGGGGCCGACGCCATGGGTGGCGAGGAGTGCGGTAGTACGACCGGTGAGGGTTGCCAGCTCGGCGTAGCTCAGCCCTTGGTCACCGAGCTCGACCGCACGGCGGTGGCCGTGCTCGGTGGCAGCGCGGGCGAGGAAGTCGTTGAGGTTCATGAGGGGATCGGTTCCTGATCAGCCGCGGAGTGCGGAGGCGAAGACGGCGGGCAGCCGGGTGATGCCGGGTGCGGTGGTGAAGCCGGTGACGCGTCGCAGGGTGGTGCGCCCGGTGCGGTTGGTGACGAAGTACGGGGGGCGGGGTGAGAGTGACGGCGAGCCGGTGAACAGGCCACGCGGGGCGGGCGCGAAGGGCGCGCGCACCACGGTCTTCTCGACGTCCTCGAGCATGAAGGCGTTGTTGACGAAGCCGATGCCGCTGCCGATCGCCTGCCGGGTGTTGCCCGGGTAGGCGCCCCAGGGCGTGTAGCCGAGCAGGAAACCGACGGCGGACCAGCAGTTGACGCCGAGGGTGCCGTAGTGCAGCTCGGCGACGGCCGCCTCCACCACGGCTCGGTGGGCCCGCTCGGTGGCCGGGTGGACGATCAGGGTCGCGCCGAGCGTGCCCGGGAGGGTGCCGTTGGCGAAGTCGACGGCGTTGCCCAGGAATTCGGCCGGGGTCTCGCCGGGCAGGCGTACCACGCCGAGGGCGCTGGCGAACACTTCACTGCTGAGCAGCACGTCATCGTGGTCGGCGATGTCCGGCACCAGCAGCCGGCCGCCGTCGCCGTAGCTCTCGGCCTCCGGATGTGCCGCGCGGACCGCGGCCAGCCGCCGGTCGGCGCCGGGGTAGTAGTCGCTGCGGGCCGGCAGGGTGCGCAGCACCGTGCGGATCTCGTCGAGCAGCCGCTCGGCGCCGTCCCAGGAGCGGGGCAGCACCAGCACCTGGCTGGCGATGCAGTTGTGGCCGGAGTTGTTCATCTTGCTGGTGACGATGTGCTCGGCCTGGAAGCGGAAGTCCGCCGCGCTCCACTCGCCCGGCACCACGATGCACGGGCTGACTCCGCCCAGCTCGCTGGTGAACGGCTTGTCGACCAACGGCCGGTCGTCGCGGCGGCGCTGCTCGGCCTGCTCGTCGGTGCCCCACATGATGGCGTCGTGGGTGCGGTCGCTGCCGGTGACGTGAAGGGAGTCCACGCCGTCGTGGGTGGTGAGGTACGCGCCCTCGGCGGGGCCGCCGTCGACGAACCGCAGCCAGCCGCGCTCGACGTATTCGGCGAAGATCCGCTCGAAGTGGGACCGCAGATAGGCGTTGACCGGGTTCATCTTGGCGACGACGACCTGACCCTCGGCGTACAGCTTGTGCAGGATGTCGACGGCGGTCAGGGCGGCGACGTTGCCCGCGCCGAGCACCAGCGCCACCCCGGCCGGCTCCGGACGGCCGCGGTACAGTCCGGCCACCCGGTCGCGCACCTGTTCGGCGGTGGTGCCCGGCCGCATCCGGACCTGGGCCGAGTAGCCACTGAGCAGCACGCGGTCCCAGCCGGTGGCGGGGAAGACGTCCACCCGGGTACGGCCGCCGTGTTCGTGGACCGCCCGCGCGGGCAGCGGATCCTGGCCGGCGGCGATCCGGCGCAGGACGTGCAGGCGGGCGCTGACGTTCTGAGCCAGCGCCCACGGGCCGCCCGCCCAGTCCTCCGCGGCCCAGGGGGAGTCGGGGCTGTACCCCTTGGCGCGGGCGCCGGCCGCGGTCAGCTCGGCGGCTCCGTCGCGGATGCGTGGCATCAGCCGCTCCAGCAGGCCGATCCGCTCGGAGAGCGGTGCCGCGGCCCAGAAGGGGGCGTTCTCCCGCAGTTCGTGCAGGGCGCGGTCGAGGGCGGCGGTGTCGAGGGGGGTGCTGTGCACGTCACTCCTTGGCGGTGCGAACAAGTGGGATAGGAACCGGGGCGGTTCACTCGCCCGGAAGGCGCCCGTCACGGGCGGGGTCGACCGGGTCGGGGCGCACACGGTGGCGGTCCCGCCGGGCAGCAGCAGAGCTGCGGTGAGTCGCACGGCGAGGGGGTAGCCGGCGGTGCCGTGAACGTCAGCGAGCCGGTCTGCGCCGGGGCGACGGGTCCGGCGGTGGTCATCAGGGCCCAGCGCGCCACCGCGGCGCCGACCGGGCGAGTTCGGCGACGGTCGTCTCGGCGGGCCGGTCATCACGTCGGCCAGACCGAATCCCGGCAGCAGGACCGCGGTGAGGAGGCCGTGCGGAAGTCCCCGCAGGGCCAGGCAGGTCGGAACGCAGAGGATCAGCGTGATGCCGTCCAGGCGGGCACGGGCCCGACGACTGCTCATACCGTGGTGCAGCCGCTGGCCGGGTAGTTGTCGCTGACCTACTGGAACGTGAGCTCGCCGGCGACGCTCTCGCGACCTGCGAGCCACATGCTCAGCGCTTCGGTGGTGCCGCGGACCACCTGGCCGCGACCGCGCGGCGTCCCGCCCGGTGTGACGGGGACGACCCGGTAGCGGGTGAGCTTGCGGCCGAACGGCCGGCTCCAGATGACTCCTTCACGGTACAAGGCGCGGGCCACCATCTCGGGGATCTCACGGTTGCGCCCCAGGCCACGCAGAACGTCCTGGTGATGCATCGCCATGTCTCCGGTGAGCAGCCATGCCATGGCCTGTGCCTGGCCGGAGGGCTTCGTGGCGGACTTCCACCCGAGGTCCGTCAGCTCGGCACGGCTCAGCGTCCTGCCGTGCGCAACCATCCGTGCGTTGCCCCGGTTCACCGTCCGTGTCGACGGCCGGAAATAATGGGATGCCATTCGGTCCAGACCGATCACATGTGCCAGGACGTCCCGTGGGGCCCAATCCGTACACAGAGTTTTCGCGTTGTTGAACTCATCGTCGGTCAGCTCGCTCATTGTCTCCATGAACCGAGCGCGTTCCCGGCGCAGTTCCAATTGCCATGCGGTTGACACAGCCTGCGGTTCCTTTCCCGGATGAATCTGCTCCACAACCACGGGCTGGACCCGTGCGGTTCGAAGAGGTGACTTGTGCAGCGCACGGACGGCAGCGCCGCTCGCCCGTCCCGCAGGGTGTTCTGCGCGGTCGCCCAAGGACCGTAGGTCCGTTCCTCGGCAGCGACGGGCAGGCCCGGTCGTAAGCCTTCGCGGCCGCGGCCGGTGTGTCAGTGGCCGGCTGCGTGATCTGCAGCGTCAGCCGTTCCACAGCGCGATCCGTTCAGACAGGTCGACCGTGGCCACGCCGAGCGCGTGGTCGATCGGGGCGGTGCCGAAGTCCGCTGGTGTGTTCACCGCCGCGGCTCCTGTTCGGCTTCCGGCGTTTCCGTGCGCACGGCCGTGGCGGTACGGGCGGCGCCGCGGGCCGCGGCCCGGGCGGCGCGCCGCGCGGCGAGCTCCTCGGCTTCGCGCCGCTCCAGCCGCGGCACGTACGTCCACACGTAGACGGCGACCAGCCCGGCACAGGCCAGCAGCAGCACGACCGGCACCGCGCTGAACCGCGGTCCGACGCTGACCGAGGCCAGCAAGGCCATCAGGGCGAAGACCAGCGTGAGTGCGGCTGCCACGGGTGCGCCCCCCCGCAGCCGGTGGGGGCGGTCGGTGCCAGGCTCCAGGCGGCGCAGTTTCCACAGGCAGTACCCGGCGGCGCTGTACACCGCCATCTCCAGTGCCGCGCACAGTGAGACGATCGCGGCGAAGGAGCCGGTGACGGCCACGACCGCGGACAGGACAAGGGAGCTGCCACCGAGGATCCACACCGGGACCACGGGCACCGCCTGCTCGTTGAGCCGGGTCAGCGGACGGGGCAGCTTGCCTTCACGGGCGACGGCGTACATGAACCGGGAGAGCGTGACGAACCCGCCGTTGAAGGTGTTGACCGCGGTCAGCGCCGTGACGGCGAGCATCACCAGCATCCCGGCCCGGCCCAGCGCCTGCTGGGCGAGCAACAGTTGCGGGTAGGCGGTGCCGAGCGCGGCACCGTCGAGGGTGGCGCCCATCGCCACCGCGAACACCGCTTGGCAGCCGGCCAGGACCAGCACGGCCACCAGCATCGCCCGCGGGATGATCCGCGGCTCGGTGACCTCCTCGGCGTTCGTGGTCACCCACTCGAAGCCGGTGTAGACGAAGATGCCGAGGATCAGGGCCTGGATCGGCGAACTCGTCGAGCCCGCGCCGAGCGCAGCGTGGTGGCCCGGGTGCGCGATCGCCGCGACGCCGATCGCGACGGTGGCCAGCACCACGATGGTGGTAACGATCCGCTCGGCCGCTCCGGCGAGCTTGATCCCGCGCAGATTCAGCCAGGTGGCCAGGACGAGCAGCAGGGCGACGTAGCCGATCGCGATCAGCCGGCCGTTGCCGAATGTGTACGCCAGGGCTTCGCCGATTATGTAGGCGTCGGCGGCGATCACCAGCACGATCGCCAGCATGTAGGTCAGCGTGATGGTCAGCGCCGCCTTGTCCGGCATGGCGCGGGCCAGCCACAGCCGGAGGCCGGCCGCCGTCGGGTACATGCCGTTCAGCTCCGCGAACACGGACCGCACGGCCAGGATGACCAGGCCACCGGCGAGGATGGCCAGCCAGGACATCGGCCCGCTGACATAGGTCAGCAGCTGCGCGAGGCCCAGGAAGTTGATCGCGGCGAACGCCAGTCCGGTGGAGATCGCGGAGGCGCCGCCGAACGACAGCGCCCGGCGCAGCACCGGCTGCGCCAACGGTTCGGCCATGGGGTTTCCCTGTCTGTGCTCAGTTACAAGATCACGGTCGTCGCAAGGTGTCGTGGCGCGGCCGTCCCGCCGGCCGGGCCGGAGGGGCTTCGCCCCCGGCTGTTCCGCCGGCGGACGGTGGGGTTTCGGGCAGGCCGGCCGGGGCGTGGGCCCAGGCCCCGGCACGAGCCCGCATGGCGCTGTGCGGCTACTGGCCCAGGAAGACGAACATCGCCATGGCGTCCAGGCGCATGACGTCTTCGGCCCGGCCCTGGGTGCGGATGGCGCCCTGCATGTAGTTGGACGCCGGGTTCGCGTCACCCCAGAAGATCTCGGCCAGGTCGAAGCTGTGGCCGCGCACCACCAGATCGGCCGTGCCGGACAATCCGACCGTCGGCGATGCGGGTTTTCCGCCGGAGACCACCAGGGTGAGAGCCGCGTCGTGGTCGGTGGCCAGGATGTGAATGTGACAGTTCCAGCCGCCGAGCGTCTTGCCGACCCGGGGGCTGGCCCCGGCCTTGATCGCATATTCGCTCAGCGCGTCGAACAGCTCGTCCGCTCCGACGCTCTCTCGGATCGCCTCGCTCATCGGGTGGCCTCCGCCGCGGGCAGCCCGGCGGCCAGGCCCAGTTCGGCTGCCACCGCGGCGGCAGCCTGCTCGCCCGAGCGCACCGCGCCGTCCATGTAGCCGCTCCACACGGTGGCGTACTCGGTGCCGGCCCAGTGGATCCGGCCGACCGGCTCGCGCAGCGCCGGGCCCAGCGTGGACCAGGTGCCCGGGCTCAGGATCCCGGTGTAGCAGCCGCGGGACCACTCCTCCTCGAGCCACACCTTCTCGTAGACCGCGATCGGCTGCGCCGCCTTGGGTCCGAAGACCGAGACCAGTTCGGCCACGACCTGCTGCTGCCGTTCTTCGGGGCTCATCCGCAGCGCGCGCCGCGCGGCGTCACAGTCGGTGAAACTGACCAGAACGCCCTCTGCACGGTCCGGGTGGCTCTGGTCGAAGGTCAAGGTGTCGTGTCCTGTGCTGTGCCCGGTGAGGCCGTCGGCGCGCCAGAACGGCTCGGGGTAGACCACGGTCGTCTTGATGGCCGAGCCCATGAACACCCGCTGGGTCAGCTGATCGCGCAGGCCCGGCAGCGCCGGGCTGTAGCGCAGCCGGCCGGCCAGCGGCGGCGGGACGGCGACGACGGCGTACCGCGCACGCACCCGGCCATGCTCGTGGTGCACGACGACACCGCTCTCGTCCTGGTCGATCCGGTGGACCGGGCAGGACAGACGGACCCGGTTGCCGAGCACCCCGGCCAGGCCGAGCGAGACGCTCATCGCTCCGGCGCTCAGGCGCGTCTCCTGAGCGCTGTTGATCACTCCGATCATCCGCTCCGCGCCGCCGCCGGAGGCGATGTAGAACAGCGCGTGCAGCAGCGACACCTCCCCGGGCTCGGCGGGGAACAGGGCGCGGGTGAACGCGCGCAGCCACTCTTTCGCGCCCCCGCAGTACGGCTGCGCGCCGATCCAGCTCTCGACGGTGGTGGAGTCCAGCACGGCGGCCTGTGGGTGGGTCCACGGGGCCTCGGCGCCGACCTCGGCGGCCAGTGCGGTCAGTTCGACCATGGCCTCCATGAGGTCCGCGGCCACCACCGGGTCCCCGGTGGGGATCGCCCCGTGGTAGCGCAGCAGTCTGCCGTCCTCGGCGCGCTGCAGGTTGTCCCCGTCGCTGTACTGCGTGAACGTCGCCAGACCGAATTCCTCGACGAGCGCGTTGATCCGGTCCTGGGTCGGGCCGATCCATTGGCCGCCGTACTCCACCAACCGCCCGTCGTCCTCGACAACGGAGCAGGTGCGCCCGCCGACCCGGTCACGCGCCTCAAGAACAAGCACCTCCACGCCTTGGGCGTGCAGGGTGCGGCCGGCGGTCAGCCCGGCCAGTCCAGCGCCGACGATGACGACGTCGGTGTCGTAATTCTCGGGCACGAGGCCACCTTTCATAACTTGGTCAATTAACTTGGTCGCATGACCAAGTCGGGTGGCCAGAGTGAAGTATGCTTCGGTGAAGGTGTCAAGAGGTGACCGGAAGACCCGGTCGCGAACCTGGGAAGAAGGTGACGAACCTGCCTCGGATGAAGGTCGAAGAGCGCCGCGAGCAGTTTGTGAAAGCGGCTATCGAGGTCATGGCACGCGAAGGGCTGGACCGGGCCACGACGCGCCGCATCGCCGAACAGGCCGGGATGGCACAGGCCGCGTTCCACTACGCGTTCCGGGGCAAGGACGAGTTGCTGACCGAGGTCATCAGTGCGGTGACCGAGCAGGTCGAGCAGATCCTGCGCAACGCGGTGACACCCGAGCGAGGACTGGCCGCAGCGATCGCCGACGCAGTACGCGCCTTCTGGGCCTTCGTGGTGGGCGACGACGGGCTGCAGCTGATGCAGTACGAACTGATGATCTACTGCCGCCGCAACCCCGGCTTCGAGTGGCTTGCCGCCTGGCAGTACACCCGCTACTGCGCCTTCGTCGAAGACGTCTTCCGCTCCGCGCTCGCCCACGAGGCTTCACCGCCGCCGATGGAGCTGGCCGCACTGGTGCGGTTCCTCGTCGCGGCGATCGACGGACTGGTCATCCAGTACGAGGTCCACCACGAGACCGAACAGTCCCGGCGCGACGTGGAAAACGTGATCTCCTGCGCCCTGTCGATGGCCGGCTTTACTTCCAAGCCTCCGCCTCGGGAGCCTGAAAGCCCCTCGTAGGCGCGAGCGGCGGCTACGCAACCACAGCCTGGGCGCCAGCACGCGCATCGATCAGGCTGTGGGACAGGGGTGCCGCCTGCTGCCTCAGGACCATGATCGCGATGATGACCGGGGCCTGGCGGGGGTAGGGCCGGGTAGACGGGCAGCGCCGTTGTCCCTCGCGCGGTCCGGCGTGTGCCGGACCAGGCCGAGCACGCGCCGCACCTGGTGAGGTTGCTGCGCGGGGCTGTTGCGATGTTCGATCGCGAAGGTCCGGGTACGCCCCGCCGGCCGGCACACGGAGGTGACGCTCCGACAGGTCTGCGGCTGTTCGCGCCACACAGGGCTGTGGCTGGTGACGGTGCCGGCCATGCGGGCCGACGCATCGTTCTGGGACTCGCTGGTGTTCGAGGGGATCGGCGACGGGGACGTCGAAGCGGTGTCCGCCGCCTTCGGCAGGGTCGAAGTGGTGGCGAGAGGCCGGGCGGCCATCGCGGCGTCTCCGGACTGCGATCGCTCGTCGGACCGGGTGCACGACTCCTAACAGCGCGGACCGAAGGATCTACCCCCCGGCGGGCAGAGCGTCCTGATCCGTCTCAGGGTCCGGCGTTTTCTCTGCGGTGCGGCGGACTGCCCCCGCCGTCCGCTCGCCGAGCCGTTCGTGTAGCTGACCGTGTTGCACGCGCGTTTCGCCACCCGGCCCATCCGGTCGCCTTCGGGCCGGCATGAACGGCGTTCATGGGCGCCGTTCCGTGGGGTGAAGGGATCTACGGGGTGGCAAGACTCTGCCGCAGGTACCTCCGTCGGCGGGATCCGCGATCAGGGCGCTGTCCACGGGCCGGCTGTTCACGCAGGCTGAGAGTGACTGTCACGCACCAACTCTATGGGTGCCCCTGGGAAGTGATCCGCCCTATGTCTCCCATGTGCCTGATTCACCATCAGACAAGTCAGCATCTGATCAGCATCAGTCCCTGTACGTTCCGAGACGCGTGTCCGAACAGGCGCTTGGTCGGTGACGTCACAACAGTCTGGTTCGCACGGAAGCCCAGGCAGGGAGCCTCTCCTCGGAGGGGAGCGATGTTCCTCACAGTCTTCGAGTCGGGCGCGTGCCAGTTGTAGAGTGAAGATCGCCCTTGACCTGCAGAAAGCAGGCAGGGAGCCGTCTTCCAGGAGTCCAAAGTGCTGCGTACTCTGTTCAAGTCCAAGATCCACCGCGCCACTGTCACTCAGGCCGACCTGCACTACGTCGGATCCGTCACCATCGACGCCGACCTGCTCGACGCGGCCGATCTGCTGCCCGGCGAGCTGGTCCACATCGTGGACATCACCAATGGCGCCCGGCTGGAGACGTACGTCATCGAGGGGGAGCGCGGCTCGGGAGTCGTCGGGATCAACGGAGCGGCCGCCCACCTCGTCCACCCGGGCGACCTGGTGATCATCATCAGTTACGCTCAGGTCTCCGACGCCGAGGCGCGGGCGCTGCGGCCGCGGGTCGTGCACGTGGACGGCGACAACCGCATCGTGGACCTCGGCAGCGATCCGTCGGCGCCGGTGCCGGGCTCGGACCAGGAGCGCAGCCCGCAGGCTGTCTCCGCCTGAAACCCGGCCGAGGACAGCAGGACAGAGCGACCGAGGCCGCGACGACCCGAGGAGCGTCCATGAGTGACATCGAGATCCGCGACGACCGGGAGGCCGGCCGGCTGGAGGCGTTCGCCGGGGAGGAAGTGGTCGGCCACATCGAGTACTTCGTCCTCGAAGCTCCCGCACGGGCGCTCGTTCCGGTGCACACCATCGTGGAGCCCGAGCACGAGGGCCAGGGCATCGCGGGCTCGCTCGCCCGGGAGCTGTACGCGATCGCCGGGCGTGAGGGCGTGGTCGTCGCTCCGCTGTGCCCGTACGTCGTGAAATGGGCGGCCCGGCACCCCGAGGAAGCGCCGGCGGCCGACCCGGAGCTGCTCAAGTCGGCCGTCCAGTGGCTCAAGGCGCATCCGGGACGCTTCTGATGACGCGGCCCGGACCGCTCGACGCAGGGCCCGGACCGCTCGCGACGGGGCCGCAGTGGCCGGGACCGCTCGCGCTGCTGCACACCTCGCCCGCGCACGTCCCCGTGTTCGAGGCGCTGCGCGACCAGGACCATCCCGGTCTGGAGCTGCGGCACACGGTGTCCGAGGAACTGCTGGCCCGTGCCCGGGCCGAAGGACCCGACTCGGTGGCCGCGGCGGTGCGGGCCGCACTCGACACGGCCCTCGCCGACGGTGCGCGGGCCGTGCTCTGCACCTGCTCGACCATCGGCGGAGTCGCGGAGGACGCGGGCGCCGCGCTGCCCGTGCTCCGCGTCGACCGTCCGATGGCCGCCGCCGCGGTCGCCGCGGGATCCCGGATCGTCGTCCTCGCCACGGTGGAGAGCACCTTCGCGCCGACCGTCGCCCTCGTCGAGGAGGAGGCACGCCGCGCCGGGCGTCCCGTGGACGTGCGGACCGTGCTCGCCGGAGACGCGTGGGCCCTCTTCGAGGCAGGTGACACGGACGGCTACGCCCGCGCCGTGGCCCGTGCCGCCGACGCGGTCACCGGGGCCGACGCGATCGTCCTCGCGCAGGCGTCCATGGCCCCGGCCGAGCGGCTGACCGGCACCTCGGTCCCCGTGCTGGCGAGTCCGCGGCCGGGTCTCGCCGCGGGGGCGGTGGCCGTGCGCGCCGGGCGGAGCGTCGCCTGAGCGTGCGCCGAGCAGGCCCACCTGGTTGCCATCCCTCACGCGACAGGGTGAGTGGGCGCGCCGGTGCCGGGTACGCGTGGGACAAGTCCAGGGCCGACGTACCGACTGGCTGGAGGACACCATGACGCATCCGTTCCCCGACCCGGTGAAGCCGGGACCCACGCCGGGGCCGGGTCCCGACCGCCCGCAGCCCTTCCCCGACCCCGTGCCCGACCCGGGTCCGCACCCCGGACCCGAGCCGGTGCCGACCCCGTCCCCGATCCCGAAACCGCCGGGCCCCGACCCGGTGCCGGAACCGGATCCCCAGCCCGGGCCGATCTCCTGAACCGAGCCCGGCATCGGGCACGAGCCGCTGCCCCGAGAGGGGTCGAAAGACGAGGCTTGCCTAACAGAGGGTGAGTATTTCTCATCCCGCAACTCCATTGCGTGACCGCCCGGTCCCTGCCAACGTGGTCTCCAGGGGCGCGTACGACGTCGTCCCCGAGGGGCGTGCGGTACGGGGACGGGGGTCCGCGATGGGGGACGTGGCGAGCACCGGCGCGGGCGGGGTGGAGGCCGAGGGCGCCGAGGCCACCGGAGCCGATGGCACCCGTGCGACGGAGGCCGGAGCGGCCCGCTCGAAGGTCAGCGGCGCCGGAGTCACGGAACTGGAGGGCATCCGCGCGGAAGCCGGGCACGAAGGCGCCGGCGGAGCCGGCGCCGCGGTCCGGGGGCGTCCGGCGCGCCTGGAGGTCGTGGAGCTGCTGGTACCCGGCCTGGGACCCGTCGACCGGGAGCGGCTGATCCGGCCCCCGGCGACCGTCGGGCGGGTCAGCGGCGACGAGAAGGCCGGCCTGTACCGGACCGTGGTCGACCTGAACAAGGCACCCCACAAGGTCGTGCGCGAGGTCTACGACTGGACGCGGCTCACCATCGGTGGCGCGTCCCGCGCGCTGTGGCTGTTCCTGATGCCCTTCCTGCTCATCAACCTCGTGGCCTGGATGCAGCCGCGCTGGCCCTGCGGCAAGGACAAGCGCCGGCGCAAACTGGCGGGCGGGGTCTACGAGTTCGGCGCCCGGCTGCTGGCGCTCTCGCTCACGGTGCTGGTGGTGGGCACCGTCGGCCAGCTGGCGATGGACCAGTTCGCCTGGCAGTGCAGCCCGCAGGCCGGACAGGACGTGTGCGCCGACGACAATCCGGCCGTCCGCATCCTCCGGTCCTGGGACAGCGCGGGACCTCAGTGGGGATTCGTGGTGGCCGCGCTGGCCCCCGCCCTCGTCGTGTTCGTGCTGCTGCTCGCGGCCCGCGACACCAAGCAGGAGTATCTGCCGGTACTGGAGACCGTCTCGGAGGAGGAGGCCGAGCTGGCCCGGCTGCAACGGGCCGGGAAGGGGGAGGACGGCCACCCGCTGGAGCTGCCCGGATTCTGGGAGCACAACCGCCGCGACCCCGGCATGGCCGCCCAGCACGTGTGGGCCGGACTCCTCACCACCGCGGGGCTGCTCACCTGGACCCCGCTGCACCAGGACCTCCACGGGAACGGTCCCGAGGGCCTCGGCCGTGCCCTGTTCGCGGTCATCCTGTTCATGACCCTGATCCTGCTGATCTCCGTCCCCTGGGTGCACCGCAAGACCTGCCTGCCGCTGCCTCCGGCCTCGCTCCGGTCACGACTCATGGAGCGGATCCCGCTCGTCCGGGGGAAGATCGGCGAACGCCGCGGCGGTGGACGGTACTTCCCGCTGTGGCCCACGCACTATCCGATCGTCGCGGGCATCGTCTGCGCCTGCGTCAACGTGGCCGCGGTGCTCTACTGCCTGGTCCCCGACCGGCGTTGGACCGTGGACCGGGTACTGCCCGGCATGCAGGTGCAGTCGACCGTGCTGCTGCTCGTCCAGGCGTTCGGCGTCTGCCTGCTGACCCTCGCCTCCCTCGTGCTGCCCGTGGCCGGGACACGGCGCGGCATGGCCCTGCTCGGCTTCGCGGGCCCGGCCATGGCGGTCCTGGCCTGCTTCGTGGCCTGGCTCTACACGACGGCCTCCTCCCAGTGGACGGGCTCCTGGCTCGCACGGCCCGGCAGGCGTACCGACGTACCTCAGCCGGTGGACGTCATGGGCATGGTGCTCGCCCCCGTGCTGGTGCTCAGCGCGGTGTGCGGCGTGGTCGTGTTCGCCCTCGTCTGGTTCGTCCACGTCGCGGGGCCCGCCGCTCCGGGGCCCGAGGGCCGGCCGGGGCCGGGCCTGGTGAAGCGGTTCGTCCACGCGTACCGGGCGGACTCCCGGGAGGAGCGCGACGACCGGCGGCACCTGCACGAGCTCAGGGCCGCCCGGCGCAAGCACACCTATCTGCTGCGCGAGGCGGACTGGATGATGGGTACCGCCGCGGTCCTCGTCGTGGTCGTCACCGGAATGTTCTACTTCCCGCTGGGGATCCGGCCGGGGCTGCGGGACGCGCGTGACCTCGTGGCCGGGGCGCTGGGCTCGCTGAGCATCCCCCTGCTCGCCGGGCTCGCCGCGTTGATGCTGCTGGCGTTCCGGACGCTGGCCATCCGCTCCGACATGCGCCAGAACGCCGGTCTCGCCTGGGCGTTCGGGGCGTTCTGGCCGCGCGCCGCGCACCCCTTCGCGCCACCGTCCTGGACGGTCAGGGCCGTCCCCGAACTCGTCCACCGGCTGCACGTGCTGCTGAAGGACGAGCGCGGTCGGGTCCTCGTCCGGGCCAACTCCATGGGCACCGTCCTGGTGATGGCGGCGGTGTGGCAGCTGGACGCGGCGTTGCGCGCGCGGATCGCGCTGATCACCACGGGCTGTCCCGTCGGCATGTTCTTCTCGCGCAACTACCCCGCCTTCGTCTGCGTCGAGTCGATCGACGCGCTCGGTCCGCGCGATGAGCGGCCCGGGCTGGCCGGCTGGATCAACGTCTGGCGCGACACCGACCCGCTGGGCGGACCCGTCGGCATCGGGGACGTGGACGTCCGCTGGGCCGACGACGCGGAGGGCGCGGACGGGGGCCCCGGGGCGTACCGGCGGACGCGGGAGGCGCCGGTGTTCCCGCCGATCGAGGGCCATCGCGGCTACACCGGCGACAGCCGACTGATGCCCCTCCGCAACCGGCTTCTGGCCGAACTGGTCGCCTCCCACCCACCCGGGCCGCCTCCGAGACCGACCGCGGGAGCGGAGCCGACGGTGCCGCCCGAGCGGGCCGGTTCGCCCGAGCCGCCGCGCACGCCCGAACTGCCGGGGGCGCCCGAGGCGATGGAGCTGCCTGGGTCGGCGAGGGAGGGTGAGGCGGCCAGTTCGCCTGAGGTGACCAGTTCGCCTGAGGTGGCCAGTTCGCCTGAGGCCACCCGCTCGCCTGAGGTGACCAGTTCGCCTGAGGTGACCAGCTCGCCCGAGGCCATCCGCTCGCCTGAGGCCATCCGCTCGCCTGAGGCGGCCGACCCGGCCGATTCGTTCGGAACATCCGGTGCGACCGGCCCGGCCGGATCAGCGGGCCCGGCCGGATCAGTCGGACCGGACGCCCCCGCCTCCGCCCCTGTGGCCCCTGACGTCCCCCCGGTCGTCCCCGGACCTGGACGCGGAGAAGCCGCCCCGGCCCCGGGACGAGGCACGTGACGGCTTCAGTGACCGGTTGACGCCCCCGCGGCGCAACCGGGAGCGCCAGCCGGCGCCGGCGCCGGCGTCGGTACCGGTACCGAGGTCGGTACCGGACGGCAGCGCACCCAAGTGCGCCGCCGCGACGGCGATGCCCGCGTACTACGCCTCGACCTCCGACCGGTCCCCGCCCCACAGCGTGTGGAACGAACCCTCCCGGTCGGTCCGACGGTAGGTGTGCGCCCCGAAGAAGTCCCGCTGCCCCTGCGTGAGGGCGGCGGGCAGCCGGTCGGCGCGCAGCGCGTCGTAATAGGCGAGGGCGGCGGAGAAGCCCGGCGCCGGCACGCCCTGGCGGGTGGCCGCGACGAGCACCTCGCGCCAGTCGTCCTGGGCCGCGGCGATCTCCTGGGCGAAGGTCTCGTCCGACAGCAGGCTGGGCAGGTCGGGCCGGGCGTCGTAGGCGGCCCGGATCCGGTCGAGGAAGGCCGCCCGGATGATGCAGCCGCCGCGCCAGATGGACGAGACGGCGCCCAGGTCGATGTTCCAGTCGTACTCGTCGCTGCCCGCCTGGATCTCGTGGAAGCCCTGCGTGTAGGAGACGATCTTCGACGCGTACAGCGCCTGCTCCACCCGGTCCGCGAAGGCCGCGGCCTGCGCCTCGTCGAGCTGCTCGGCCTTCGGGCCGGCGAGCCCGCGCGACGCGGCACGCAGGTCGGCGTGCCCGGACAGGGAGCGCGCGAAGACGGCCTCCGCGATGCCGGACACCGGCACGCCGAGGTCCAGGGCGATCTGCACGGTCCAACGGCCCGTGCCCTTCTGCTCCGCCCGGTCCTGGACGACGTCGACGAACGGCTTGCCCGTTGCCGCGTCCACGTGCGACAGCACCTCGGCGGTGATCTCGATCAGGTAGGAGTCGAGCCGGCCGGTGTTCCAGGTGCGGAAGATGTCGGCGATCTGCGCGGGGGAGTACCCGGCGACGTCGCGCAGCAGCTGGTACGCCTCGCCGATCAGCTGCATGTCCGCGTACTCGATGCCGTTGTGGACCATCTTCACGAAGTGCCCGGCGCCGTCGGGGCCGACGTGCGTCACACAGGGCGCCCCGTCCTTCGCCTTCGCGGAGATCTTCTCCAGCATCGGTCCGAGCGACGCGTACGACTCCTTCGAGCCGCCCGGCATGATGCTCGGTCCGTGCAGCGCGCCCTCCTCGCCGCCGGAGACGCCCGTGCCCACGAAATGGATGCCCTGCTCGCGCAGGGCGCGCTCACGGCGCCGGGTGTCGGCGAAGTGCGCGTTGCCACCGTCGATGATCATGTCGCCGGGCTCCAGGAGCGGGGCGAACTCCTCGATCACCGCGTCGGTCGGATCGCCCGCCTTCACCATGATCACCAGGCGTCGCGGCCGTTCCAGCGCGGCCACGAAGTCCTTCGCGGTCTCGGCCGCCACGAACTCGCCCTCGTGGCCGAACTCCTCGACCAGCGCGTTCGTCCGCGCCACGGTGCGGTTGTGCACGGCGACCGTGTAGCCGTTGCGCGCGAAGTTGCGGGCGAGATTGCGCCCCATGACCGCGAGACCCGTGACGCCGATCTGGGCTGAAGTGCTCATACGGTTGGCTCCTAAGGATCCTGGAATCGGTGTTGCCAGTCGTGCTCGTCAGTGCTGCCGGTCCTGCTCGGCCAGTATTGCCCCCTGCCATCCTGACGCGTGGTGGGTGGGTACGCACGGGAACGCCGGGCCGCGCCGTGCGCCGCCCGCGGAGCGCGCACGGCGTGGCCGCAGGACCGGACGCCGTGGCCCGGGCACGGCCGGCCCGTCGACGGCCTCCGGACCGCCCGCTGCCTCGGGAATCGGCGGATCGACGGCCGTCGAACGTTTTGCGCCGCGCCGCCGAGCGGACGTCCGTGCCGTCGAACAGGCCCCGCGCCGGCGTTTCGCACCGGCAGACCGGCCCGCCGCGGCGCCCCGGGAGAGCGGCGTCGCACGGGCCGACTCGCCTCTCTACTGCGTCGGGTCGGTGGCCCACTGCACGAAGTACGGCCCGGACGGGCTCCGCCCGCGCCCGCGCCCGATGCCGGGACGACGCGCCCGCCCCCTGCGTTTCACCGCTCGACCGCCGTTTCGGAGCGACCGGTTGCCGTCTTGTCCTGGCCTGTTCCGCACGCTTAGTTTTGCCGCTCCTGACGCATGTCGAGGGGGCTCGCTCATGGCCGAACGCGGTCGGCACCGCCGGTATCAGCCCAACAGGATCAACCGGGCGTCGCTGACCGTCACGGCGGGTGGCGCGGGCATCGCACTCCCGCTCGTCGGGGCCGGCTCCGCCCACGCGGCCGACGTCGGCACCTGGAACAAGGTCGCCGCGTGCGAGTCCAGCGGCAACTGGAGCATCAACACGGGCAACGGCTACTACGGCGGTCTCCAGTTCACCCAGTCGACCTGGGAGGCCTACGGCGGCACGGCCTACGCGCACCGTGCCGACCAGGCCACCAAGGACCAGCAGATCGCCGTCGCCGAGAAGGTGCTCGGAGGTCAGGGGCCCGGCGCCTGGCCGGTGTGCTCGGTCCGCGCCGGGCTGACCAGGGGCGGCGGCAATCCCGACATCCACCCCGCCGGTACGGCGCAGCGCTCCGTACGGGACGTGAAACCGCAGACGACGCCGCAGTCGCAGGCGGGCACCGCCGAGATGTACACCGTCGTCCAGGGAGACACGCTGTCCGGCATCGCCGACGCGCGGCACGTCCGGGGCGGCTGGCAGGGCCTGTACGCCGCGAACCGCGGGACGGTGGGTGCCGACCCGGACCTGATCCTGCCCGGCCAGCGCCTCGACCTGCACGGCACGCAGCGCACACCCGTCCGCAAGGAGCGGTCGCCCGCCCCGGCGCACCGGTCCACGACCGACAGGACCAAGGCGCAGAAGACCGAGGAGGAGCGCACCGAGCAGGAGAAGGCCGAGCAGGAGAAGGCCAGGAGGGCCCCGTCCGTCGTCGCCCCCGTGAACGCGGCGACCGGGACGCCCTACCGCGCCGCCGGGTCGTCGTGGTCGAAGGGCTACCACACGGGCGTGGACTTCCCCGTGCCCACCGGCACGTCCGTGAAGTCGGTCGCGGCGGGCCACGTCGTCAGCTCGGGCTGGGGCGGCTCCTACGGCTACCAGGTGGTGATACGGCACGCCGACGGCCGATACACGCAGTACGGCCACCTGTCGGCGATCTCCGTGAAGGCGGGGCAGAACGTCGTCGGCGGCCAGCGGATCGGCCGCTCCGGGTCCACGGGCAACAGCACGGGCCCGCATCTGCACTTCGAAGTGCGGACGGGGCCCGGCTTCGGGTCCGACATCGACCCGGTTGCCTACCTGAGGGCGGGCGGGGTCAGGATTTGACCCTTGTGCGGTGGTGGTTCACGAACGGGATCGGCAGGTAGGGCCCGCCGTACATGGCCGTGTAGCGGGGCAGTTCGTCGACCGCGGTGTCCTGCGACGCGCCCTGCGCCGCCGCGGTCGCCGGCGTCCGCCGCGGGGCCGGCAGGAGGACGTCCTCGACCACGGACGGCTCCGGAAGCCCCGCCAGGAGCTCCTCGACGTCCGCCTCGCCCGCCGTGAGGGCGGCGAGAGTCGAGTCCGCCTCCGCGGCCGCGACGACCGCCAGGTCGGCGTCCAGCCCTAGAGGCACCTGGTCCGGCAGGGCCAGGTCGGCCGGGAGCACCGCTTCGGGGACGACGGGAACCGCGAGGGGTTCGCCGCCCAGACCCCGCGGGGCCGCTTCCTGCGTGAGCTGCGCCGGGACGGGCGCGTTCTCCGGACGGCTGCCGCCGATCCGCTCGGTGGTGAGGAGGATCAGCCCGCCCGCGGCGACGACGCCGCAGCCCAGTGCGAGCGCGGTGCCGGTCGTGCCGTAGCGGAAGGTTTCGCCGAACATCGTGATGCCGACGGCCGCCGCCACCACGGGGTTCACCACCGTCAGGGTCGACAGCGGCGCCGCCAGACCGCCGCCGCGGTAGGACGCCTGCGACAGCAGCATGCCTGCCGTCGCGAAGACGCCGATCACGGCGAGGCTGGACAGGTCGGAGAGCGAGACCTGCTGCGACCAGTCCACGGCGACCGTCTTGGTGAACACCGAGGACATGCTGAACGCGACGCCCGCCGCCACGGCGAGCAGCACACTGCGCACCGCGGGGTGCCGGTGCGCGGCCCGCCCCGCCACCATCAGCGCGGCGACCGCGCCGGCGGAGACCAGGGCCAGCGCCACACGCTCGGCGCCGCCCAGGGACTGCGCGTCGGAGGAGCCGACGAGAGACAGCAGGCCCGCGAGACCCACCGTGGCCATGATGGCGCCGCGCCATGCGGTCGCCCCGGCCCTGCGGCCCACGAAGAGGGCCGCCATCGGCAGCGCGAAGACGATGGTCAGCGCGCCCAGCGGCTGTACGAGGCTCAGCGGTCCGTAGGCGAGTGCTGCCACGTGCAGCAGCCCGCCGAGGCCGTTGAGTGCCACCGCGGCCCACCAGCTCGGCCTGTGCAGTGGTGCGTAGGTCTGACCCGGAGAGGTCAGGGCGACCTGCTCCTGCACGATCGCACCGCCTGCGTACGCGACGGCGGAAACGAACGAGAGCAGCACGGACAAAGCGAGGGCGCTCATGGGTCCCTCCTCTGCGTACGGCGTGGGCGCTCGGCCCGGCGCGACGAACGGTCGGCTTGCATGGGAACAACGATGCCCCGTGATTTAGTTCTCGTCGTCGTCCCTGAGCAGTCATTGGGTCCTACTGCCGATGGAGTACGAATCGCCCTCGCTCCTCCCCAAGGTGGGCGACATGAGGCCCCGACCCGCTGGTGGTCACCCCTAGGGGGCTTGGTACTACTGCTCTTCGTGGACCTCGACCCCCGGCTCACGGCGCTCGGCGCGCTCGGCGGCTTCTCCGTACTACGCACCGGCGTACCGCCGCGCGGCCCGCTGCCCACCCTCCGGGAGGCCTACGCGGCGACTCCAGAAGATGCCCGGGAAGATGTTTACGAGGATCCGGTAACTTTCCGCGTCCGCAAGGTCACGCAGAGTCTCCGGGCGCCCGAGGTGCGCGTCGCGGTCTCCGTGGCCCAGCAGGCCCTGGCCGCCCGGCTGTGGTCCGTCGCGCTCGGTGCGGCGGCCCTGTACGGACAGGTACCCGATCTCGACCCGGAGCTGCTCCACTGGGACCCGGACGGCAGCGCCCCGGAGGACCTGTGGCTGGCCGAGGTGCGGCCCCTGCCCGACACCGCTGTCGGCCGTCTCGTCCTGGACGCCCACCTCGCCCCGCTGGCAGCCGTCCTGCACTCCCGCTATCACGTCTCACCAGGCCTGTTGTGGGGCAACGCGGGATCGGCGCTGGCCGGCGCGGCACGCCAGCTCGACCGCTGGGCCCGGGCGCACGGGCGCAGTGACGTCGGGGAGCGGGCCCGGTCCCTCGCCGCCGGGCTCCTCGCGGATCCCCGTCTCGCCGCCACCCTCGCCCCGGGGACGCTCCGGCGTCGCAGCTGTTGCCTCTATTACCGGCTGCCCGGCGGCGGGCTGTGCGGCGACTGCTGCTTCGACCGCCCGCCCCGCAGCAAGCCCGCCGGTCCCTGAGCGAGCCCGTCGGTCGCCACAGCCCCGACCGGTGGTCTTCCCCAACCGCCCCGACTGGGTGACCATGAGGGTACCAGTCGCCAGATGGGGGGTTCTGTGTGCGCGTGGGACTGCTGACCCGGGAGTACCCGCCCGACGTGTACGGTGGCGCGGGCGTCCATGTCGAGTTCCTCGCACGGGAGTTGCGCAGCCTCACGGAACTCGACGTGCACTGCTGGGGCGAGGGAGGCGCGGGTGGGGTCGTCCGCCACCGGCCCTGGTCCTCGCTCGACGGCGCCAACGACGCCCTGCGTACCTTCTCCGTGGACCTGTCCATCGCCGCCGCGCTCGACGGCCGTGAACTCGTCCACTCGCACACCTGGTACGCCAACCTCGCGGGCCACCTCGGCAAGCTCCAGCACGGTATCCCGCACGTGGTGACCGCCCACTCGCTGGAACCCCTGCGTCCCTGGAAGGCCGAGCAGCTCGGCGGCGGATACGCCCTGTCCAGCTGGGCCGAGCGCACCGCCATCGAGGCCGCGGACGCCGTGATCGCCGTCTCCGGCGCGATGCGCGAGGACATCCTGACCTGCTATCCGGCCCTGGACCCGGCCAAGGTCCGCGTCGTGCACAACGGCATCGACACCGCGCTCTACCGGCCCGACCACGGCACGGACGTGCTGGACCGCATCGGCGTCGACGCCGGCCGCCCCTACGTCCTGTTCGTCGGACGCATCACCCGGCAGAAGGGTGTGCCCCAACTGATGCGCGCCGTACGGGACATCGCCCCTGCCGCGCAGGTGGTGCTGTGCGCGGGCGCCCCCGACACCCCGGAGATCGACCGCGAGTTCCGCGAGCTCTTCCGGGAGCTGAGCGCCGTGCGGGAGGGCGTGCACTGGATCCCGCAGATGCTGCCGCGCCCCGACGTCATCCAACTCCTCACGCACGCGGCCGTGTTCGTCTGCCCGTCGGTCTACGAACCGCTGGGCATCGTCAACCTGGAGGCGATGGCCTGCGGCACCGCGGTGGTCGCCTCACGGGTCGGCGGCATCCCCGAGGTCGTCGACGACGGGACGACCGGCGTTCTCGTTCCGGTCGACGACGAGTTCGAGGCGGGGCTGGCCCGCGCCCTGGACGCGCTGATCGCCGACCCGGACGACGCACGGCGCATGGGCGAGGCCGGACGGGTGCGCGCGGTGCGGGAGTTCGGCTGGGACGCGGTGGCCCGGCGGACCGTCCAGTTGTACGAGGAAGTCCTCAAAGCGGGGTAACCATCGGACAGGCACAGTTCAGCGAGAGGGCCGGTCCGGGACCGGGCGCGGCCCGACCGGGCGTAGAGGGGCGGCGGTTATGCGACGCGGTGGGCCTTCGGTGCTGGGAATCGTACTGGCGGGTGGAGAGGGCAAGAGGCTCATGCCCCTCACCGCGGACCGCGCGAAACCCGCGGTCACCTTCGGCGGCACGTACCGCCTCGTCGACTTCGTGCTCTCCAATCTCGTCAACGCCGACATCCTGCGCGTCTGCGTGCTGACGCAGTACAAGTCGCACTCGCTGGACCGGCACGTGACGACGACCTGGCGGATGTCCAGCCTGCTCGGCAAC
The DNA here is from genome assembly GCF_055558435.1 of Streptomyces sp. NPDC025784. NCBI lineage: Bacteria > Bacillati > Actinomycetota > Actinomycetes > Kitasatosporales > Streptomycetaceae > Streptomyces > Streptomyces sp. NPDC025784. Next base: position 178,018 of record NZ_JBVHMN010000002.1, on the reverse strand, counting down.
TACGTCACGCCCGTCCCGGCGCAGCAACGACTGGGCCCGCGCTGGTACTTGGGCAGCGCCGACGCGATCCTGCAGTCCCTCAACCTCGTGTACGACGAACAGCCCGACTACATAGCGGTGTTCGGAGCCGACCACGTCTACCGCATGGACCCGCGCCAGATGCTCGCCCAGCACATCGAGGGCGGCGCGGGCGTGACGGTGGCCGGGATACGGGTGCCGCGCGCGGAGTCCTCGTCCTTCGGGGTGATCAGTCCGGGCTCCGACGGGCAGACCGTGCAGGGCTTCCTGGAGAAGCCCGCCGACCCGCCCGGACTGCCGGACGACCCGGGGTGCGTGTTCGCCTCCATGGGCAACTACATCTTCACCACCAAGGCCCTCATCGAGGCGCTCCAGCGGGACGCCGAGGACGAGCACTCGGTGCACGACATGGGCGGCTCGATCCTGCCGATGCTCACCGAGCGGGGCGAGGCGCAGCTGTACGACTTCAGCGACAACCACGTCCCGGGCGAGACCAGCCGGGACCAGGGCTACTGGCGCGACGTCGGCACCCTCGACGCGTACTACGAGGCCCACATGGACCTGATCGCCGAGCGGCCGGCGTTCAACCTGTACAACCGCAGCTGGCCCGTCTACACCCACTCCGGGCAGCTGTCGCCCGCGAGATTCAACGCCGGTGGCATCGCGGGGGAGTCCATCATCAGCGCGGGCTGCCTGATCCGTGGGCAGGTCACCCGGTCCGTGCTCTCCCCGGGCGTCGTCGTGGACCCGGGAGCGGTGGTGCAGGGGTCGGTGCTCCACGACAACGTGCACATCGGCCGGGGCGCCGTGGTGCGCGGCGCGATCCTCGACAAGAACGTCGAGGTGCCGCCGGGGGCGACGATCGGCGTCAACCCGGAACGGGACGCGGACCTCTACACGGTCTCCAAGGGCGGGGTGATCGCGCTGGGCAAGGGCCAGCGCGTGTCGTAGACCCGCCGGTCCCACGGCCCCCGGTGCGCCTCACCGGCACCGGGGCCGTCGCCGTGTCCGCTCGCCGCCGCGATCCCGGCGTGCCGCCCGGGCTTCCGTCGTGTCCGGCCGCCGCCACCGCGGAGTGCGGCGCCGTCCCGCCCTTGTCAGGTCCCTGGACAGGAAGCGGAACCCCGTGTTGTCATGCCAACTGCTCCCGTTTACAACGTTGTTCCACACGTGCAAGTGCCCACACACCCGTCCTCGACGAGGAGGATTCGTGCGCACCACCAGACTCGGAAGACTCAGGGGCCGCCTCGCCGCGCTGCTCGCCGTGGCGCTGGGCCTGGGCGGACTGACCGCCGCGCCGGCGGCGGCCGACGACCCCGTGGAGATCCACGGGCTGAAGGGCGAGTACTACACCCAGTCCGCGCCCGGCGCCTTCGACTTCCACGAGCTCAAGGCCACCGGCTTCGACCCCCGGCTCGACTTCGCCGACCTCGAATCCCGGCTGCGCTTCACCACGGGCCAGGACAACGATGTCAGCGTCCGCTGGACCGGCAGGATCGTGCCCGAGAGGACGGGCCCCACCACCTTCTCCGTCATCGGTGACAACGGCTTCCGCCTCTGGATCGACGGCAGGCTCGTCATCGACCACTGGGTGGACGACTGGGACCGCGAACAGACCGCGCAGCCCATCGATCTGACGGCCGGTCACGCCTACGACATCAAACTGGAGTACTTCGAGCACTACGGCGGCTCCAACCTCCATCTGCGCTGGACCGAGCCGGGCGGCAGCAAGGTGGCCGTGCCGCAGTCGGCGTTCCGCCTGCCCGACGGCTACGCCTACGACGGCGCCCTCGCCGCGACGGTCCTCGCCGACGGGCGCACCCTCAAGCTCGACTTCGCACGCCCCCTCGACCGCCTGCCCAGCGGCCTGACCGACCACGTCGAGGCGGTCGTCGGCGGCGCCGCATGGCCGCTCGGGAAGGCCCGGCCCGACCCCGCGGACCCCAGGTCCGTGCTCGTCGCGCTCGAGGAACCCGTCGTCGGCAACAAGACCGGCACCGCGCGTGGCACCGCCGACATCCGCTACGACGGCAACGGCGGACTCGCCGCCGGGGGGAAGGCGATCGGCGCCTTCTGGAGCAGCGGCCCCAACCGCTCCACTCACGAGCTGCGCACCCGGTGGGCCGACGAGGTCGGACCGGACAACGCCCTGCCCGAGTATCCGAGGCCCCAACTGACCCGCACCGCCTGGAGGAACCTCAACGGGCGCTGGCAGTTCGCGGCGGCCGAGGCCGGTGAACGGCCGCCGGTCGGCAGGACCCTGGGCGAGCACATCCTCGTCCCGTACCCCGTGGAGTCACAGCTCTCCGGCCTCGAACGCCACGAGGACCGCATGTGGTACCGCCGCACGTTCACCGTCCCGACGGACTGGCGGATCGGCTCAGGCAAGCGGCTGCGGCTCAACTTCGGCGCGGTCGACTGGCGGGCGAAGGTGTACGTCAACGGCGTCGAGGTGGCCGAACACCAGGGCGGCTACGACAAGTTCTCCGCCGACGTCACCGACGCGCTGAAGCCGGGCCGTACCCAGGAGCTGATCGTCGGGGTGTACGACCCGACCGACGCGTCCGACGGGGAGAACCCGCCCGTCGGCAAGCAGCGCCTGGATCCGAGCGGCATCTGGTATACCCCGTCGTCGGGGATCTGGCAGACGGTGTGGATGGAACCGGTCGCGGCCGACCACGTCGACTCGCTGAAGCTCACGCCGGACGTCCCGGACGGCAAGGTCACCGTGGAGCCCAGGGGAGTGCGCGACGGACTGCCGTTCACGGCGACCGCCTACGACGGGAAGCGGAAGGTCGCGACCGCGAGCGGGCGCACCGGGCAGCCGCTGGCCCTGGACATCGCGGAGCCGCACCTGTGGTCCCCGGACGACCCGTTCCTGTACGACCTGGTGGTCACCGTGGGAGCGGACCGGGTCGGCAGCTACTTCGGGATGCGGTCGATCGCCGTGCAGAAGGTCGACGGCACCCCGCGCACCCTCCTCAACGGCAAGCCCGTGTTCATGATGGCCACGCTCGACCAGGGTTTCTGGCCCGACGGTCTGCACACCGCGCCGACGGACGAGGCCCTCGCGTACGACCTGAGGATGCACAAGCGGCTCGGCTACAACGCGGTGCGCAAGCACATCAAGGTGGAGCCCGACCGCTGGTTCTACTGGGCGGACCGGCTGGGCCTGCTGGTCTGGCAGGACATGCCCGCGATGACCGCGGGGGTGGACCCGAGCGCCGCGTCGCGCGCCGAGTACGAACGCGAGATGAAACGGATGATCGAGGACCATGTCAGCAGCCCGTCGGTGGTCATGTGGGTGACGTTCAACGAGGGCTGGGGCCAGTACGACGAGACCCGGATCGCCGACCAGGCCAAGGCCTGGGACCCGACACGGCTCGTGAACGGGATGTCGGGCCTCAACCTCGGGGCGGACGGCGGCAGCGGCGACATCATGGACGAGCACGGCTATCCGAGTCCCGCGCTGCCACCCTCCCCGGACGGCGAACGCGCCCTCGTCAGCGGCGAGTACGGCGGTCTCGGCCTGGCGGTGCCCGGGCATGCCTGGGCCGTCCAGCAGTCGTACGTGGACGTGGACCCCGCGGCGTACACCGACGGCTATCTGGCCCGTCTCGACGAGGTGCGCGCGCTCGCCTGCCGGGGCGGCAACGGCGCGGTCTACACCCAGATCTCGGACGTGGAGGGCGAGCTCAACGGCCTCATGACCTATGACCGCCGGGTCGTGAAGCCGGACGTGGCCCGGGTGCGGGCCGCGCACGAGGCGCTCATCCGTGACGCGTCCCGGGCCGCGCCCGCGGGCTGCCCCGGAACCTGATCCGGCGCAGCCTCCCGGGCGGCCCGAGGCCGCCCGGGAACCCGGCCGCAACCGGGTGCCGGGCGGCCGCGCGGGCAGCCCGGCCCCGTTCCCCGGCCGACACCTGTCTCCCGGCAAGCCCCGTCGGGAAAAGGGGCCGGCCACCCCGACCATCAGGACAACGATGTCGACCCACCGGAGGTCTCCCGCATGAGATGGACCCGGCGCCTGCGTCTGTGCACGGCCGGGCTGGTGGCAGCGTCCGCGCTGTTCGCCCTGCCCACCGCACAGGCCGCCGAACCGAGCGACGGCCGCCTCACCGATCTGGTCAACCCGTTCATCGGCACCGAGAACGAGGGAAACACCTACCCCGGCGCCGCCGTGCCCTTCGGCATGGTGCAGTTCTCGCCGGACACCGGCCACAACACCGGCTACGACTACTCGCAGAACCACATCCGCGGCTTCTCCCTCGTCCATCTCTCCGGTGTCGGATGCGGCCTCGGCGGCGACCTGCCCGTGCTGCCGACCACGGGCGACGTCACACGGACGGACTACGCGCAGTACCAGGCGGAGTTCGGCCACGAGAGCGAGACGGCCGAACCCGGCTACTACCGCGTCGGCCTGAAGACGGGCATCGACGCCGAGCTGACCGCGACCGCGCGCACCGGCGTGCAGCGCTACACCTTCCCGGCCACGGACAAGGCCAACGTCCTGCTGAACACGGGCCAGTCGCTGCACAGGACGCTCTCCACCGAGGTCGAGATCCTCGACGACCGCACGGTGCGCACGGCGATCACCGGCAGCGGCTTCTGCCAGGACACCCGGCCCTACACCGTGTACACGATCACCCGCTTCGACCGGCCCTTCACGACCTCCGGCACCTGGAACGGCGACACGGTCACCGAGGGTTCCAGGAACACGAAGGGCACCGGACGTGCCGGCGCCTTCGTCCGCTTCGACACCACGAAGGACCGTACGGTCGAGGCGACCACAGCGCTGTCGTACGTGGACGCGCACGGCGCGGCGGTCAACCTCCGCTCCGAGGGCGGCCGTTCGTTCGACGCCGTCCGCGCGGGCGCCCGCCGCGCGTGGGAGGACCGGCTCGACGACGTGCGGGTCCGGGGTGGCGCCGACTCCCTGCGCCGGACCTTCTACTCGTCGCTCTACCGCTCCTTCCTGGCCCCCAACATCGGCAGCGACGCCGACGGCCGCTACACCGGCTGGGACCAGAAGATCCACCGTGCCCAGGGCTTCACCTACTACCAGAACTGGTCGCTCTGGGACACCTACCGCACCCAGTCGCAGCTGCTGTCCCTGCTCGCGCCGCGCGAGGCACGGGACATGGCGATCTCCGTCATCAAGATCGACGAGGAGAGCGGCTGGCTGCCCAAGTGGGGGTACGGCACGGTCGAGACGAACATCATGACCGGCGACCCCGTCACCCCGTTCCTCACCAACGCCTACCAGCAGGGCCTGCTCAAGGGGTACGAGGAGCGGGCCTACCGGGCCCTGAAGAAGAACGCCGACGGGGTGCCGCCCGCCGACTCGCCCGCCGTGGGACGCGAGGCGAACAAGGAGTACGTCGCGAACGGCTTCGTGCCCTACGTCAAGGACCGCCCCCACGCGAAGCCCGGCGACTCGGACTACGACCACGGCGCCTCCGCGACGCTCGAATACGCCCTGTCGGACGCGATGCTCGGGGCGATGGCACGCGACCTGGGTCACGACGCGGACGCCGCCCGCTATGCCGCGCGGGCGCAGAACTACCGCAGGATCCACGACGGTTCGACCGGCTTCTTCCGCGCACGGGACGCCTCGGGCACCTTCACCGGACCGGCGGACCCCGCCCTGAGCGAGGGCTTCCACGAGGGCACGTCCTGGCAGTACCAGTGGCTCGTGCCGCAGGACCTGCCGGGCATGGTCGGGCTGATCGGCGGCAACCAGGCGGCGAACGACCGGCTCGACTCGTTCTTCGCGTACGACCAGCTGCTGAAGGACCCGGCGGGGACCGCCCGGGAGGTGTGGGTCAACGGTCCGTACGACTACTACAACGCGGACAAGTACAACCCGCAGAACGAGCCCGACCTCATCGCCCCGTACACGTACCTGTCGACCGGTCAGCCGTGGAAGACGACCGACGTGGTGCATGCCGCCCTGACCCTGTTCACGGACGGGCCGACGGGCATGACCGGGAACGACGACCTGGGCACGATGTCCGCCTGGAACGTGCTCTCGTCCATCGGGATCTTCCCGGTCCAGCCGGGCTACGACACCTGGGGCCTGTCGACCCCCGTGTTCGAGCGGGTGGACCTGACCCTCGACCGGCGCTACTACCCGCGCGGCGCCCTGACCGTCACGGCGCCGGGCACCTCGGAGGGTGACCGGTACATCCGGTCGGCCAAGGTCGACGGGACACCCTATGACCGGACGTACCTGACCACCGACACCCTGCGGGACTCGCGCGCGCTCTCCTTCACGGTGGGGGCCGACCCGTCCGAGTGGGGGACGTCCGAAGGAGCCGCGCCCCCCGCACTGAACTGACGGCCGCCGCGCCGCCAGCACCGGCGGCGCACCACGAGCCCCACGCGGCTCGGCAGTCGCGCAAATGTCCCGCCCCTCACTCTTGGGGCGGGACTTAATCTGCTGTTAACTGTGCGTAGCTTGATCGTACTTGACCGTAATCGCCTGTCGGGGTTTGACTGCTTGTCTCCACCCCGTCGTCGACGCGAGAGCAAACCTTTGACTTCAGATCCGCTGGCACCACTCGACCTGGCGTTCTGGAACATCGAGTCCGCCGAGCACCCCATGCATCTGGGTGCCCTGGGCGTCTTCACCGCCCACTCGCCCACCGCGGGCGCGCACGCCGCGGACCTGCTCGCGGCCCGCGCCGCCGCGGTGCCCGGGCTGCGCATGCGCATCCGCGACGTGTGGCAGCCGCTGGCCCCGCTCGCCTTCGGCAGCGCGACCCGCGAAGCCGCCCCCGACTTCGAACCGCTCGACCACGTCCGGCTGCACGCACCGACGGACGACTTCCAGGCCGCCGCGGGCCGGCTCATGGAGCGTCCGCTGGAGCGCGGCCGGCCGCCGTGGGAGGCGCACGTCCTGCCCGGCGCGGAAGGCGTCTCCTTCGCCGTCCTCTTCAAGTTCCACCATGCGCTCGCCGACGGCCTCAGGGCGCTGATGCTCGCCGCCGCGATCATGGACCCGATGGACATGCCGGAGCCCCGCCCGCGCCCCGCGGAGGCCCCCCGGGGACTCCTCCCCGACGTCCGCAAGCTCCCCGGCCTGGTCCGCGGCACCCTCACCGACGTGGGCCGCGCCCTCGACATCGGCACCTCGGTCGCCCGCGCCACCCTGGACGTACGGTCCTCGCCGGCGCTCACCTCCGAGCCCACCGGGACCCGCCGCACCGCCGGCGTGGTCCTCGACCTCGACGACGTGCACCGCGTCCGCAAGACCGTCGGCGGCACCGTCAACGACGTCCTGATCGCCGTCGTCGCCGGCGCCCTGCGCTGCTGGCTGGACGAGCGCGGCGACGGCAGCGAGGGAGTCGCCCCGCGCGCCCTGATCCCCGTCTCCCGGCGCCGGCCGCGCACCGCGCACCCACAGGGCAACCGGCTCTCCGGTTACTTGATACGGCTTCCTGTCGACGACCCCGACCCGCTCGGACGGCTGCGCGCGGTGCGCACGGCCATGGACCGCAACAAGGACGCGGGGCCCAACCGGGGAGCGGGCGCGGTCGCGCTGCTGGCCGACCACGTGCCGCCGCTCGGGCACCGGCTCGGCGGGCCCGTCGTCGGACAGGCGGCCCGGCTGCTCTTCGACATCCTCGTCACGAGCGTGCCGCTGCCCAGCCTCGGCCTGAAGCTCGGCGGCTGCCCGCTCGCCGAGGTCTACCCCTTCGCCCCGCTCGCCCGCGGGCAGGCGCTGGCGGTGGCCGTCTCGACCTACCGTGGCCGAGTTCACTACGGACTCGTCGCCGACGCGAAAGCCGTGCCCGACCTGGGGCTGCTGGCGCGTGCGCTGTCCGAGGAGGTGGAGACCCTGATCACCGCCTGCCGTTCCTGATCACCACGGGTTTGGTGCCGCGCACGATTGCTCCGTAAAATTCCGCCTTCGAAAGCGAGCGCGGTTCGAACGCGGCGCACGGACCCGAGGAACGGCCAAGGCGATGACGGTGACAGAGGACGGCCAGGCGACCCCCGCCGTGGACACGGCAGAGGCGGCGGGGTTCTCGTACGGCCCCGGTATCGACCCGGAGCGGCTGGCCGTCTGCCTCAGCGTGCTCGACGAGCTCGACGAGCTGGAGGTCGACCACCCCGACGCCATCACCGTGCGCCGGGCCACCGCCGGCATCTACCGCACGGTGAAGCAGCGCCGCCGCCAGGAGCGACGGGCCGCCAAGACCGCCCACGACAAGGCGGTCACCGAGGCCACCGCGACCGGCTCCGCCCAGCGCATCGACGACGAGACCGAGGGCATCCTGCCGTCGTCGGTCACCGAGGCGGGCCAGGTCGCCGGGATACTCCAGCGCCCCCGGTCCTGCTACACCTGCAAGTCCCGCTACGTCGAGGTCGACTACTTCTACCACCAGCTCTGTCCCGACTGCGCCCGGACGAACCGCGCCAAGCGCGAGGCCCGCGCCGACCTCACGGGCAAGCGCGCCCTGCTCACCGGCGGCCGCGCCAAGATCGGCATGTACATCGCGCTGCGGCTGCTGCGCGACGGCGCCCACACCACGATCACCACCCGCTTCCCCAAGGACGCCATCCGCCGCTTCAAGGCCATGGACGACTCCGCGGACTGGATCCACCGGCTGGAGGTCGTCGGCATAGACCTGCGCGACCCGGCGCAGGCCGTCGCTCTCGCCGAGCAGGTCACCGAGGCGGGTCCGCTCGACATCCTGATCAACAACGCGACGCAGACCGTGCGCCGCCTGCCCTCCGCGTACGCGGCCCTGGTCGACGGCGAGAGTGCCCCGCTGCCCGCCGGGGAGCTCCCCGCCCACCACGTCATCGGTGCCTTCGGGTCCGGCGCCGTCGACGGCATCGCCGCACTGCCCCTCGGCAGCAGCGGGCTGGACGCGCAGAAGATCGCCGACCTCGCGCTCGTCGCGGGCAACGCCAGCGTCGCCCGGCACCTCGACGGCACCGCCATCGACGCCGGCGGCCTCGTCCCGGACGTCGTCGACACCAACACCTGGGTGCAGACCATCGACCAGATCTCGCCGGTCGAACTGCTGGAGACCCAGCTGTGCAACTACACGTCGCCGTTCATCCTGATCAGCGCTCTGCGCCCGGCGATGGCGGACGCCGCGAAGAAGGCCGCCAGCGGCCGTTCCTACGTCGTGAACGTCTCGGCGATGGAAGGCGTCTTCGGCCGCGGATACAAGGGTGCCGGGCACCCCAACACCAATGCCGCGAAGGCGGCCATGAACATGGTCACGCGGACCAGCGCCCAGGAGATGTTCCAGACCGACGGCATCCTCATGACCTCCGTCGACACGGGCTGGATCACCGACGAGCGTCCGCACTACGACAAGCTGCGCCTCGCCGAGGCCGGTTTCCACGCCCCGCTCGACCTCGTCGACGGTGCGGCCCGCGTCTACGACCCCATCGTCCGTGGCGAGCAGGGCGAGGACCTCGTCGGCGTCTTCATGAAGGACTACGAGCCGGGCAAGTGGTGAGCGCGGGCGGGGAGGCCCGGGACGCCGCTGCCTTCCGGGCTTCCGCCGTGTGACACGCCGTACGTCCCGGGAGCCGGACGGGGTACGTCCCCGGCTTCCCGGGCTCCGGCCCGCAGCGCCCGGCGCACGACGACGGGCGCCACGAGTCCCGTCACCGTGAACAGGGCGCCGACCACGTACCAGCCGGGCCGGCCCCAGGTGATGCACAGGGCGATGAGCAGGCCGGGCCCCAGTGCCTCGGCGAGCCCCGCCCCCAGACCGAACACGCCCAGGTACTGGCCGGTGGCGTGCTCCGGTGCGAGGGAGAAGGACACCTCGAAGCCTCCGGCGGCGTGCCACAGCTCACCGATCGTGTGCACCACGACGGCGGTCAGCAGCAGCGCCGCGGCCGCCCCGGCGGGCAGGCCCGCGGACAGGGAGATCAGGGAGCACGAGGCCAGGAAGGCCACGCCGGAGCGGCGGTAGGCGCGTCCCCCGGCGGTGGGGGAGTCGACGCTGCGGCTCGCCACCACCTGGAACACGATGACGAGGGCGGTGTTGACGAGCATGGTGCCCGACATCAGCCAGCGCGGGGCGGTGGTGGCCGCGACCAGCCACAGCGGGACGGCCACGGTCAGCACCTTGAACTGGATGGCCATGACGCCGTCCAACGCGGTGAGCAGCAGATAGGGGCGGTCGCGCAGCGCGAGCCGGCGAGGGCCGCCCGGCCCCGGCCGGGGCGCGACCGGCGGCAGGGGTACCAGGATCGCCGCGGCGGCGGCCAGTGAGACGGCGTTGCCGAGCACGAGCAGCTGGTACGCGGTGTGCGTGCCCACCTGCACGGCCCAGCCCGCGAGGAGCGCGCCCAGGGAGATGCCGATGTTGGTCACGGCGCGCAGATGGGCCCGGAAGTCCTGCGGGCGGCTTCCGCCGTAGTGCCGGATGAGGGGACTGCGTGCGGCGATCCCGGCGGCCTTCGCACCCGTGGCGGCGCCGACGGCGAGCACGAAGGACCAGAAGCCGTCCACCAGCACGAAGCCCGCCGTGGCCAGCGCCTGGACGGCCAGGGTGGCCGCGTAGACGCCGCGGGCGCCGCGCCGGTCCGCGAGATGGCCGACGGCGATGCCCAGGACGAGCGAGACGACCCCCGCGATGCCGAGGCCCAGCCCCACCTGGCCGGCCGGCAGCCGCACCGCCTCGGTGAAGTACAGGACTCCGGCGGTCAGATAGAGGCCGCTGCCGACGGTGTACACCAAGTTCGAGGCGGCGATGACGCGTTGGGGTCCGGCTTCGGGCAGCAGTGAGGGCATGGCGTGGCTCCGCGACCTGTTGGGGCGGTAAGGACCGGCCAAGCTTGTTGCATATTACTTGCAAGAGCAATAGAGCGGCGAGAAGGGGCCGTTCGGCAGGTGTCCCGTGTTCTCCGGCGTCCCACGCCGCGCGGGGCCGGTGGGCGTCGTTCGGTGTGCGCCCGCGGGTTCGGCCCCGGTGTGCCGGTGCCGTGTGCGCGGTCCCGGCTAGTCGGCGCCGGGCCCGGAGTCGGGGGTGCGGGTCCGCAGAAGGTCCTGGACGGCCCGGTCCGCCCCGCCCGGGGCGTACGCGGCCCGGACGCGGGTTCCGCCGTCGACCAGCAGGTCCGCGCCGGTGATCCACTCGGCCGCGTCCGAGGCCAGCCAGACCACCGCGCGGGCGATGTCCTCGGGCAGTCCCAGCCGGCCGAGCGGAAGTCCGGCCCCCAGTTCCTCCTCGCAGCCCTCCCACACGAAGCGGGCCATCTCGGTGCGGACGAGTCCGGGGGAGACGGAGTTGACCCGGACCTTCGGCGCCAGCTCGCCCGCGAGCTGGCGGGTCAGGTGCAGCAGAGCGGCCTTGCTGGTGCCGTACGCGCCCACCCGGGGGCCGACATGGCCGGCGCCCTCCGTGCAGACGTTGACGACCGCGCCGCCGTGCTCGCCCATCCAGGCCCGCCAGGCGTGCTGCACCAGGCGCAGCGGCGCCTCCACGTTGACGGTGAACGCCGCGCGCCAGCGGTCCGGGTCGGCGTCCATCAGGGGGCCGTAGGGCTGATTGGTCGCCGCGTTGTTCACCACGACGTCGATGCGCCCGAACTCCGCGAGCGTGCGGTCCGTCAGCTCCTGCAGGTGCCCGGGATCGGCGACCGAGCCCGCCAGTCCGATGCCGCCCACCCGCTTCGCGGCCCGGTGCACCGCGTCCGCGTCCCGTGCGGTGACGCACACCCGGGCCCCCGCCTCGGCGAGCGCCTCGGCGACGGCGAGGCCGATGCCGCGCGAGGCGCCCGTGACGATGGCGACCCGGCCCTCGAACCCGTACGGAGACGTCGGAGTCATCCGCGTACCGTCTCATGACGGACCGTCAGTCGACAGCCCCGAGCCGCGCATGCTGTGCGGCGACCAGCTCCAGCACCGTGCGCCAGTCCTCCATGACCCCGGCGTCCAGGCCGACCACCTTGCCCGCGTCGTCGGCCTGCCGCAGGGTCACCGCGTCCTCGGCCAGCGGATCGTGTTCGAACGCGGCCGCCTCCCGCGGCGTCATCGGTCCGCCCTGGCGGGTCGGCGTCAGCGCGCTCTGCGGGGACAGGGCCCGGCCCCGTGACGTGGCGGCGAGGTAACGCTCGGCCGTCATGTGCAGGCGGACCAGGCGGGAGACCCGCTCGCCGAGCAGGGGGCGGACCGCGTCGGCGGCGTGGCCGGCATGGCCGGCGTCGTCCCCGGGCCTGATCAGGTGCCCGATGTCGTGCACCAGGCCGGCCACCTGGAGCTCCTTGTCACTGGGACGGCCGCGCCGAAGCAGCGCGGCCGTCTGCAGTGCGTGATCATGCAGATCGACGGGGTCGCCGCTGCAGTCCGGGCTGTCCCAGGCACCCCGGCAGGCGTGCAGCAGATCCATCAGCTCCTCGACGCTGCGCAGTTCCATGCGTCAGTCCTCCCGCGAGAAAAGCCGTTGCCGTGCGTCAGCAGATCATGTCCGCCTTGCGTTTCGGCCAACGGGACCTGAACTGCACGCCCGTGTTCGGAAGCGGCCCCGGTGCCGGTCCCGTCGGCCGTCGGTTCCCGAGTCGCCCATCGATGGTCGGAATTGAGCCAAATGGGTGGTGGCGAAGAGGGCATCATGTTTCAAATCGCCGCAGATCCGGGCCTGATGGGCGTCCCGCGACTTGTGACAGTAACGTTTTGTTTTCGGCCCCATCGAGCGGCCACCCGCTCATTTGGTTAATCTGTATCGGACGGACAGCCCTTCTGGTGTTCCACCCACACCCACGGTCCGTCCCGGGACAAGCCGGTCACCACGGCGTGCTCTCACACGAGTTACCGGCGCCACCGCGTCCTCTCACTGCCTTCGACTCAGACCCGAGCGGGCGTCAGGCGACCGGAGCGACGGTGGTGACGTCCCGAGGGTGACCCGACACATAAGGAGTGCGCGGTGACACCGGAGAAAGATCGCGATCAGCGCCCCAAGGAACAGACGGAGCGCACGGGCCGTGGGACCGAGAAGAAGCTCGGCAGCCTGGACGTGTGGGCCAGGTCCGCCCCGATCCGCCTCGCGGGGTACGAGGACGACCTCGCCGAGCCGCACATCCTGCCCAGCGTCGACTGACGCTCCGCGGGAGGCACGTCGCGATCACCGTCGGCATGGGCGTGCCAGACTCACGCCCATGCTGATCAGAGAAGCCGCGGCCGACGACTGGGCGAGCATCTGGCCTTTCTGGCACCGCATCGTCGCCGCCCGCGAGACCTACGCCTGGGACCCGGACACCTCCGAGGAGGCGGCCCGCGTCCTGTGGGCGGGGCCGGGCAAGCATGTGTTCGTCGCCGAGGACGACTCCGGGACGGTGGTCGGATCGGCCTACGTCGCCCCCAACTACGGCGGCCCCGCCGCCCGGATCGCGAACGCCGGTTTCATGGTCGACCCGGACCACTCGGGACGCGGCATCGGCCGCGCGCTCGCCGAGCACATCCTGGCCCAGGCCCGGTCCGACGGCTACCGGGGCATGGTCTTCAACGCCGTCGTGGAGACCAACCCCGCCGTCGGACTGTGGACTTCGCTCGGCTTCCGGATCCTCGGCACGGTGCCGGACGCGTACGAGCATGCCCGGTACGGACTGGTGGGGCTGCACATCATGTACCGGGATCTTTAGGGCCCGTCCACGTGTAACGAGACATCCAGGGCCTGTCCGGCCGGGCAGGCCCTGGGGTCGTCCGCGCCGCGGGAAGCGTCCGCGTGCTACTCCACGGGCGCGGTCCGCCGCCACGGGCGCGCCTGTTCCAGCCGGCCCGCCAGGTCGAGGAGCAGGGACTCGGAGCCGGGGCGGCCCACGAGCTGCACCGCGCACGGAGCGCCGCCCGGCAGCGTGCCGAAGGGCACCGACATCGCCGGCCAGCCGGTCAGGTTCCACGGCGGAGTCATCGGCGAACAGGCGCTGTTGGCCAGCAGATTGCGCAGCCAGCCCCGCTCGTGCCAGGCCGCGGCGGCCGGACCGCGCCGGGCGAGCGCCGGTGTGAGCAGGACGTCGTGCTCCTCGAAGAACGGCTCCAGGCGCCGGCGCAGCTCCTCGCGGCGCCCGCTGGTGCGCACCCCGGCCACGAAGCGGCGTCCCACGGCGGCGTGCACACGGGTGCGCCGGGTGAGCCGGCGCGGGTCGAGGTCCTCTGCGTCCACGGCGGTACCCGCCGTCCAGTGCGCGAGCGAGGTCGTGCCCAGCCACAGGGGGTACGGCGGCTCGGCGGGCCGCACCTGGTGGCCCGCACCGGCCAGCGCCTCCGCGGCCTGCCGGGCCGCGGTCGTATACGGCCGGGTGACGCGAATTCCGGCCAGCGGACTGCGCACGGAGAGGGCGACCTTCCGGGCGGTGGTGTCCCCGGGCTCTGCCGCCCCGCCGTCGGCGAGGACCGAGAACATCAGTCGCGCGTCCTCCACCGTCGTCGCCAGCGGGCCGTTCTCCGACATGCCGAACCAGTCGCCGTGGCCGATGTCCGCCGGGATCACCCCGTGGCCCGGCTTCAGACCGATGAGACCGCAGTGGGCGGCCGGGATGCGCAGTGACCCCATGCCGTCGTTGCCGAGGGCGATCGGCACCATCCCGGCGGCGACCGCGGCGGCGCTGCCGCCCGACGAGCCGCCCGCCGTGCGCGCGGTGTCCCACGGGTTGCGGGCGGTGCCGTGCACGCCGTCGGTGGTGCCGAAGACACAGAGTTCGGGCACGTTCGTCAGGCCCACGACCACGGCGCCCGCCGCACGCAGCCGGGCCACCGTCACATGGTCGTGGGCCGCGGCCGTGTCCGGGGTCGCGGCGGAGCCGTTGCGGTTCGACTCGCCCTGTACCGCGAGGTTGTCCTTGACCGCCACGGGCACGCCCGCGAGGGGGAGTCCGTCGAGGTCCCGCGCGGCCAGCGCCTCGGCCTCCGCGAGGGCGGACCCGGTCCGGACGGTGCGGAACGCGCCGATCGCGCCGTCGAGGCGTTCGATCCGCGCGAGGTGCTCGGCCGTCACCTCGCGGGGTGTGACCCGCTTCTCGCGAACGGCTGCGGCGATCTCGGCGGCGGTCCGGCCGACCCAGGTGGTCACGGGCGCTCCTAGGGCTCGTACGTGTGCGTCTCGTGGTGCGCGTGCGCGCTTCCCGGTGCTCGTGCGCGAACGCTCACCCGAACTCGCGCACACGGGGCGTTCCCCGCACGTCGACGAGTCCGTACTCGTGAGTAGTGCGAGGAGCACTCTGCCCGCGCCGGGGCGCCGCGTCGAGAGGTATCGCCTCCCGGACCTGCGCCGCGAACCTCGTGGACAGCGGTGGCGCAGCCCTCATGTGTGTCCGACGGTCGGGAGATCATCCGATCACTACTCCAACTTCCGGTCCTGCACGCCCCATTGACAGCTTTTTGCGGCGCATCAATCATCAGACATCCGATGAATGGAGCCGCTCATGAGCATGCATCCAAGACGTCAGGTACTGGGGGCCGCTGCGGGCGCCGCCGCCGCGGCCGCCCTTCCCCTCGCCGGCCCGGCACACGCAGGGACCGCGGAACAGGGACACCCCGAGCCGGCCGGGGCGGCCGGCGAGGCAGCCGCGGACCAGTGGGTCACGGTCCCCGATCCGCTCCCCGTCCCGCTCGACGCGCACTTCGACAACGACGGCCTCGACACCGCCGCGGCACGCGGCGGGAACTTCGACGGCTCCGGCTACACCTTCCCGGGTGAGGAGCTCCCGGCCGGCCCCGTCGAGGTGAACGGCATCGCCTTTCGGTTCCCCTCCTCCGGCGCGGGCGCCCAGAACAACGTGGTCGCCCTCGGGCAGCGCATCGACCTGCCCAAGGGGCGCTACCTGTCCGCCCTGTTCCTCACCGCGGGCAGCTACGGCAACGCCTCGGGCCAGGCCACCGTGCACTACGCCGACGGCTCCACGACGAGCGCCGGACTCGGCGGCTCCGACTGGTACGCGGGGGGCGGTTCCCTGTCGGCGCCGTACCGCTACAAGCCGGACGGCACCAAGGACGCGCACCCCGTCGGGATCGGCACGGCGGAGGTCTGGATGGACCCGCAGCGCGAGGCCGTCGCGCTGACCCTGCCCACCACCAACCCCGCCGAGGCGAACAAGACCTCCCTGCACGTGTTCGCCCTGTCCCTGCAACCGGCCGCCCAGGGGCGGGCCCTGGCCCTGCGGGACGCGCACTCCACCGTCTCGCTCCTGGAGTCCAGCGGAGCCCAGAGCGTCGAGGCCACCGTCGTCAACGCCGGCTCGGTCACCCTCCTCGCCGCGGACCGGGTGACCGTCGATGTCGACGTAGCGGGCGCCCGCACCGTCGAGCCCGCGCACGTGACCCGCCTCGACCCCGGCGAGCAGGCACGCGTCAGGGTCGGCATCCGCAACCGCGTGGGCACGACACCGGGAAGCGTCCGGCGGGGCACGGTCACCGCCGGCGGACGCGGCGGCCGGGCCGCCTCCACCGCCGCCGACCTCACGCTCGGGACCCCGGACTACCGGCCCACCGAAGAGTCGCTCTCCGGCCACCAGGCCCCCTACTGGTTCCACCGCGCCAAGTTCGGCATCTTCATCCACTGGGGCGTCTACTCCGTGCCCGCCTGGTCGCCCGTCGGCAAGCAGTACGCCGAGTGGTACTGGAACCACATGCAGAGCCCGGACAACGCCGTCCACGCGTACCACCGGGACACGTACGGTGAGGACTTCGCCTACGACGACTTCATCCCGATGTTCACGGCCGAACGGTTCGACCCCCGGGCCTGGGTGGAGCTGTTCCGCGACGCGGGAGCCCAGTACCACGTGCTGACCTCGAAGCACCACGAGGGATTCGCCCTGTGGGACACCAAGGTCGCCGACCGCAACGCGGTGCGGATGGGCCCGAAGCGCGATCTGGTCCGCGAACTCTTCGACGCCTCCGAGCGGTTCACGCCGGAACTGCACCGGGGCCTGTACTTCTCCATGCCCGAGTGGTTCAACCCCGACAACCCCTGGATGGGTCACGCCCCGCGCAATCCGTACACCCAGGAGCCCGTCCCGTACACCGGATACACGGCGGGCAAAGACTATGTGAAGGACTATCAGGCCCCGCAGATGCTGGAGCTGATCCACGGCTACGACCCGTCCCTGCTGTGGTGCGACATCGGCGGCGCCAACGACAGCCTGAACGTGCTCGCGGAGTACTTCAACCACGGCAAGAACCGCCCGCAGCCGTACGAGGTGGCCGTCAACAACCGTGCGGGCATCGGCTTCCACGACTTCACGACACCCGAGTACACGACGTACGAGAACACCGTCGTCGCCAAGTGGGAGTCCAGCAGGGGACTCGACCCGTTCAGCTACGGCTACAACCGGGCCACGCCGGACGCCGAGTACATGACCGCGGAGGAGGTCGTCCGCAGCCTCGTCGACATCGTCTCGAAGAACGGCAACTTCCTGCTCGACATCGGCCCGCGCGCCGACGGCACCATTCCGGAGATCATGCAGACCCGGCTGCGTGAGACCGGCCGCTGGCTGCGGACCAACGGTGAGGCGATCTACGACACCACGTACTGGTCGCGGATGGCGCAGCTCGGCGAGGACCTGCGGTTCACGGTGCGGCAGAACGAGGCCTTCTACATCCACTCGCTGGCCGCCCCCGGCGCCCGGCTGACCGTCGAGGCACCGGTGCCGGTCCGCTCCGGGGACAAGGTGACCATGCTGGGCCACGACCGGCCGCTGAGCTGGACCGTGCGCGACGGCGCGCTGGTGATCGACGTACCGGAGGCCGCCCGTCGGGCGGGACGGTACGTGTGGGTGTTCAAGGTGGACTGGCAGGTGTAGCGGGCGGGGGAGCGGGGCCCGGGATGCGCCGGGCCCCGCGGAGGCCGACATTGGAAGCACAGCCCGCGCTCACGAGGAGGACCTCACGTGACGCATCGTCCGTACGGAACCGGGCCCCCCGGCATCCGCCCCGGTGAGCCCCGGCGACCGCCGTCGTCATGAGCCCGGACCGGCACGACCCCGCACCGTCGCACGTGACGGCGCCGCCACCCCTGTCCGGGGCGGCCTTCCGGTCCCTGTACGACCGGCTGCGCGCCCAGGCCCTCGCCGGCGGCACGGACCGCCTGCGCGGAACGCTGAGCCGCCTCACACCCGAACGCGTGGTGGCCGCCGCGGCCGGGGTCCGGTCCGGACGCACCGTGTCGCTCGCCGCTCCCGTCGAGACCTGCCCGGGCCCGGACGACCCGCACCCGGCGACCCACTCGATGATCGCCCCGGCGGACGGGGACGCCGACGGGCACGGACTCCGGTTCGCCCTCGACAGATTCGCCATGAACGTGCACGGCGACGCCGACAGCCACCTGGACGCGCTGTGCCATGTGATCTTCGGCGGTGAGCTCTACGGCGGTGTCCCGGCGAGCACCGTGACACCCGACGGTGCCGGCGTGCTGACGGTGGACCTCGTGCGGGACGGCATCGTCGGCCGCGGGGTCCTCCTGGACATCCCGCGTCTGCGGGGCGTGCCGTGGCTCGACCCCGGCGACGCGGTGACCGCCGACGAACTGGCGGCCGCCGAGGCCGCCCAGGATGTCACGGTCGGCCCGGGCGACCTGCTGTTCGTGCGCGTGGGGCACCGCCTGCGGCGTCGCAGCCTCGGTCCCTGGGACGCGGCACGGGCACGTGCGGGCCTGCATCCGAGCGCGATGGACTTCCTGGCCGAGCGGGGCGTCGCCGCCCTCGGATCGGACGGCAACAACGACACGGCCCCGAGCGTGGTGGCCGACGTCGCGTTCCCCGTCCACGTACTGGCCGTGCAGGCCATGGGAATGCACCTCATGGACTACCTGGACTTCGAGGAACTCGTGCCGGTGTGCGAGGAGTCGGGCCGCCGGCACTTCCTGTGCGTGGTCGCGCCCCTGCGGCTGCCGTCGGCGACGGGCTCTCCGGTGAACCCCATCGCCGTCCTGTGACGGACGGGGCCCGACGGCGCTCCGGGTGCCGCGCCGACGCGGGCCGTATATGTTCGAAGAGGGGAGGACCGAGGCGGACGGCACCGCTCCGAGACCGCACGAGCGAGGACGGTGGTCGCCGTGGGCGACTTCCCCCACTATGACGTCATCATCATCGGCACCGGCGCCGGCGGCGGCACGCTCGCCCACCGGCTCGCCCCCTCCGGCAAACATGTCCTCGTCCTCGAACGCGGCGACTACCTGCCGCGCGAACGTGACAACTGGGACTCGACGGCCGTGTTCGTCAAGGGCAAGTACCGGGCGCCGGAATTCTGGCTCGACAAGGACGGCAACGAGTTCCCGCCCGAGGTCAATTACTACGTCGGCGGCAACACCAAGTTCTACGGCGCCGCGCTGTTCCGGCTGCGTCCGGAGGACTTCGGGGAACTGCGCCACCACGACGGCGTCTCTCCCGCCTGGCCGATCCGCTACGAGGACCTGGAGCCGTACTACACCGAGGCCGAACACCTCTACCTGGTGCACGGCCGGCACGGTGAGGACCCGTGGGAAGGCCCGTACAGCGGTCAGTACGCCTACCCTCCGGTCGAACACGAGCCGCGCATCCAGCAGTTGAGCGACGATCTGGAGAAGCGGGGACTGCACCCCTTCCACCTGCCGATCGGCGTCGACCTCACCCAGGACGCGAGCGGCGGGGCCACCCACTCCAGTGTCTGCATCCGCTGCAACCGGGTCGACGGCTTCCCGTGCCTGGTCCGCGGGAAGTCCGACGCCCAGGTGATCTGCGTGGAACCGGCCCTGCGGCACCCGAACGTCGAGCTCGTCACCAACGCCCGTGTGACGCGCCTGGAGACCGACCCGACGGGCCGCAGCGTCACCGCGGTGGTCGCCCAGCTTCCCGGGGCGGAACAGGCCCGCTTCTCGGGTGACATCGTGGTCGTGGCCTGCGGGGCGGTCAACTCCGCGGTCCTGCTGCTGCTCTCGGCCAACGACCGGCACCCGGGCGGACTGGCGAACAGCTCGGACGTGGTCGGCCGGCACTACATGCGCCACAACAACCTTGCCCTGATGGCGATTTCGAAGGAACCCAACGACACCCAGTTCCAGAAGACTCTGGCCCTGCACGACTGGTATCTGGGCGCGGACGACTGGGACTACCCCCTCGGGGGAATCCAGATGCTCGGCAAGTCGGACGCCGAGCAGATCCACGGCGAGGCCCCGCGGTGGGCCGGGGCGGTCGCACCGGACATGCCGTTCGAGGTCCTCGCCCATCACGCCGTCGACTTCTGGCTGTGCGGAGAGGACCTTCCGCAGCCCGGCAACAGGGTCTCCCTGGACACCGACGGCCGTATCCGGCTGACACTCGACGAGAAGAACAACATCGCCGGTCTCGACCGCCTGCGGCACAAGCTCCAGCACATGCTCGGCCACTTGGGCATGCGCGAGCACCATCTGCTGCCCCACAGCATCTACCTGCACAAGGGCATGCCCATCGGTGCCACCGCCCACCAGGCGGGCACCGTGCGGTTCGGCGACGACCCGGCGTCCTCCGCCCTGGACGTCAACTGCAAGGCTCACGAACTCGACAACCTCTATGTCGTGGACACGAGCTTCTTCCCGAGCATCGGCGCGGTCAACCCGTCCCTGACGGCCATCGCCAACGCCCTCCGGGTCGGCGACCACATCGTCGAGCGGCTGTCCTGAAGCACCGCCGGCGCCCCGCCGCCGACCGGGCGATGTTCCTCAGCCGCCCAGCGCAACACAGCGGCTCCCGACATGCGCGCACGCGTTCACGGTGATCGTCTGACGCCCGAGATCTCCGGGCCGCGGCCCGGAGACCGGGTCCCGTGATCGAGGAGACAGTCATCGTGAGTTCCGAGGGCGCACCTCAGGGCGTGGTCCCCGCCCACCTGCTCAAGGGTCAGAAGGCGCTGGTGACCGGAGCCAACTCCGGGATCGGCCGGGCCACGGCCGTCGCTCTGGGCCGCGCGGGAGCGGACGTGGTCGTGAACTACGTGGCCGGCGCCGAGGAAGCCGAGAAGGTGGTCGAGGAGATCACCGCCTTCGGGGTGCGGGCGGCGGCCTACGAGGCGGACGTCTCCGACGAGGACCAGGTCGTCGCCATGACGGACCGGATGGTCGAGGAGTTCGGCACCATCGACATCCTGGTCGCCAACGCCGGGCTGCAGCGTGACTCCGCCTTCACCGAGATGACCGTCGCCCAGTGGCAGAAGGTGCTGGACGTCAACCTCACCGGCCAGTTCCTCTGTGCCCGGGAGGCGACGAAGGAGTTCCTGCGTCGCGGCGTCGTCCCCGAGGTGTCACGCGCCGCAGGGAAGATCATCTGCATGAGCTCGGTGCACCAGATCATCCCGTGGGCCGGGCACGTCAACTACGCCTCCTCCAAGGGCGGCGTACAGATGATGATGCAGACGCTGGCCCAGGAACTCGCCCCGAAGAAGATCCGGGTGAACGCGGTCGCCCCCGGCGCCATCAAGACCCCCATCAACCGCAGCGCCTGGGAGACACCTCAGGCCCGCGAGGACCTCCTGCGGCTGATCCCGTACGACCGCATCGGCGACCCCGAGGACATCGCCTGCGCGGTCGTCGCCCTCGCCTCGGACCTCATGGACTACGTCGTGGGCACCACCGTCTACGTGGACGGCGGGATGACCCTCTTCCCCGGCTTCGCCACCGGCGGCTGACACCCCTCGCGTCGGCCCTGGAGAGACTCACATGCACATCGCTGTCGCCCTGCTGACGGACGCGCCGGCGCAGATGCTCCCGGCCAGATCGATGATGGCCTTCACCCTGGCCTCGCACATCATCCTCGTGCCGCTGGGCGTGGCGCTGCCCCTGATCACGCTCGTCATGCACGGCTACGGGCTGCGCCGCGCCGACCCGGACGCACTGCTGCTGGCGCGGCGGTGGTCCGCGGTCATGGCGGTCCAGTTCGCCATCGGGGTCGTCACCGGCACCGTGCTGTCCTTCGAGTTCGGGCTGCTGTGGCCCGGCATCATGGGCCGGTGGGGCGATGTGTTCGGCATCGGGTTCGGCGTCGAGGCATGGGCCTTCTTCCTCGAAGCCGTACTCATCGCGATCTATCTCTACGGCTGGCGAAGGCTTCCGTCGCGCACCCACTTCCTGCTCGGCCTGCCCCTGCCCTTCGCGGCCCTGCTGGGCGCCTTCGGCATCCTGGCCGCCAACTCCTGGATGAACACCCCGCGGGGCTTCACCCTCGACTCCGCGGGCAACCCGACCGACGTGAAGATCTGGAAGGCGATCTTCACGCCGATGTTCGGCCCGCAGTACTGGCATTTCGTCGTCGCGATGTTCGTGACGGCGGGTTACGTCGTGGCCGGCGTCTACGCGGTCGGTTGGCTGCGCGGACGCCGCGACCGGTATCACCGGCTCGGCTTCACCGTCCCGTTCACGGTGGCCGCGGTCCTCACGCCGGTGCAGTTCGTGCTCGGCGACTCCATCGCCCGCCAGGTGTTCCACAAGCAGCCGGTGAAGTTCGCCGCCATGGAGATCGTCTGGGACACCGACACCCATGTGCCGGAGTACCTGTTCGGCCGGCTGCACCCCGACGGCACGGTCTCCGGCGGCATCAAGATCCCCCAACTCGACTCGATCCTCGCCGGTTTCCGCCCCGACACGAAGGTGACCGGACTGACCTCCGTCCCCGCGAGCGACCGGCCCACCGCCGCCCAGGCCACCATCACGCACTTCGCGTTCGACGTCATGGTCTTCATCGGCTCACTGCTGCTCCTGCTCGCCCTCTGGTACGGCGTCCTGTGGCTGTGGCGCCGCCGGCTGCCCACCTCCCCGTGGTTCTTCCGCGGCGCGGCGTGCGCGGGCGTGGCCTCCGTCGTCGCCGTCGAATGCGGCTGGATCACCACCGAGGTGGGTCGCCAGCCCTGGATCGTGTACGAGAACATGCGGGTCGCCGAGGCGGTCACGTCGACGCGTTCCACCGGCCTGTGGATCACCTTCGGCATCGTCGTCGCGGCGTACGTCTTCGTCTTCGGGTCGTTCCTGGTGGTGCTGCTCAAGATGCGGACCCGCTGGCGCCTCGCCGACGAGCGCTCCGGCCCCGCCACATCCGTGGAGACGCCGGAGACGGACACCCCGTACGGGCCGCGGTCCGCGGTCGCGGCGGCCGACACCTCCCGCACCGGTGGCGACGGACCCTCCTCCGCCGGGGGAGGCCGACCGTGATCGCCGGAGTCGTCGCCGTCGTCCTGCTGCTCGTGATCACCGCCTACGCCTGCGCCGGGGGCACCGACTACGGAGCCGGTTTCTGGGACCTGACCGCGGGAGGGGCCGAACGCGGCAAGCGCCCCCGCCTGCTCATCGACCACGCGATGGCCCCCGTATGGGAGGTCAACAACGTCTGGCTCATCTTCGTGCTGGTCATCATGTGGACGGGGTTCCCTGTCTTCTTCCAGCAGGTGTTCACGGCGATGTGGCTTCCCCTGGCACTGGCCGCGGTCGGCACCGTCCTGCGCGGCGCCGGCTTCGCCCTGCGCAAACCCAGCCGGCGGCTGGCCGGCCGCCGGCTGTACGGCGCCGTGTTCGCCGTCTCCTCGCTGCTGACGCCGTTCTTCCTCGGTGCCGCGGCCGGAGGAGTGGCCTCGGGACGGGTGACGGCGGGGACCATGGCGGCGACCGAGGCGTGGGCCAACCCCACCTCGCTCCTGTTCGGTCTCCTCGCCGTCGCCACGACGGCCCTGCTCGGAGGTGTCTTCCTGGCGGCGGACGCCCGGCGCTTCGACGCCCCCGATCTCGACGGCTACTTCCGGCGGCGGGCCCTGGGCGCCCTGGCCGCGGTCGCCGTCCTCGCCCTGGTCACGCTCTTCGTCACCCATGGCGACGCCCCCCACCTGTGGCACGGGCTCACGCACGGCGTCGGCCTGTTCTTCGTCGTCGTGGCCGCACTGAGCACGCTCACGACGGCATGGCTGCTGATGCGTCCCTCCGGGGTCTGGGCCCGGGTGAGCGCCGTCATCGTGGTCGCGTCGTCCGTCATCGCCTGGGGCATGGCACAGCGCCCCTACCTCATTCCGACGTCGATGACGATCGCCGAGGGCGCGGGTGCGCACACCACGCTGCGCTGGCTGACGTTCGTCACCCTCGTCGCGGTCCTGCTGATCATCCCCGCGGTCGCCCTGCTCTACTGGCTGGACACCCAGGGCGAACTGGAGGGCCTCACCGACGTCGATCTGCGTCGCGGCGGCAGCGGTGACGAGGGCTGACCGCATGGCGGCCACGCACCGGGCACGCGGAGGAGCGACGCCGCGATGACCGAGGACGACATCCTGCTCGGCACAGGTCTGACCGTCCTGCTCGCCGTGGGCTCCCAGATCTTCGCGAGCCGGCTGCGGATCCCGGCCCTGATCGTGCTGCTGCCCGTCGGATTCGCCGCCGGAGTCCTCACCGACGTGATCCACCCCGACCAGCTCCTCGGAGAGGCATTCTCACCACTGGTGTCGCTGTCGGTGGCGATCATTCTCTACGACGCCGGTCTCGGGCTGGACCTGCGCCATCTCAAGGGCGCCACGCGCAAGGTCGTCGTACGGCTCATGGTGACCGGTGTGCTGCTCACCTGGGGAACCGTCCTGGCGCTGGGGCCCGCCCTGCTCGGTGTGCCCCTGGCCGTGGCCAGCGTGATCGGCGTCGTCCTCGTGGTGTCCGGACCGACCGTGGTCGGCCCGCTGCTCGACCACGTCAGGCCGTCGGACAAGGTGCGGCGGATCCTGGTGTGGGAAGGGTCCCTGATCGATCCCGTCGGGGGCATCCTCGGCGCCGTCGCCCTGCACTCCATCGTCTCCGGCGGTCTCCAGGCCGGTCATTTCCGCTTCGGTTCGTTCGTCGCCGGCATCGCCGTCGGACTGGCCGGCGGCGCGGTCGGCGCCGCACTGCTGTGGTTCACCCTGCGCGTGCTCCGTCTCGGCGAGACGCTCGGCACGCTCGCCCAGCTGGGCACCGTCGTCGTGGTGGCCGCGGGCTGCGACATGGTGTTCGCCGACACCGGGCTCATCGCCGCGATCATCGCGGGGCTGACGGTCGCGAACCTTCCCGGCTTCGACCTGCCCGCCCGCCGGCCGTTCTTCGAGACGCTCGTCCAGCTGATCATCGGCCTGCTGTTCATCTCCATCTCGGCCACGGTGGCGCCGAAGGCGGTTCTCCCGGTCCTGCTGCCCACACTCGTGCTCGTCGCCGTGCTCGTCCTCGTGGTCAGACCGCTGATCGCCCTGGTGTCCACCGCCGGGACGGACGTCGTCGCGCCCGAGCGCGCCTTCATCGGCTGGCTGGCTCCGCGCGGCATCGTCGCGGCGTCCACCGCCACGACGTTCTCCGCCTCGCTCGCCGCCGCCGGCCTGCGGGGCGCGGACAGGATCCTCCCCGTCACCTTCCTGGTGATCGTCGGGACGGTCGTGGTCTACGCGCTGACGGTGCGACCGGTGGCCACGAAGCTCGGCATCGCCCGCCCCGAGCGCGCCCGCCCGCTGCTGGTGGGCGGCACCCCGTGGGTGGTCGATCTCGCCCGGACACTGCGCGGTGCGGGACTCGACGTGCTGATGTGGGCCGGATCCGTCCAGGACAGGAGCCGCATCGAGGAAGCCGGGATCGAGCTGGCCGCCGGCGAACTCATGTCCGCGGCCACCGATCCGCAGGCGCGGCTGGAGGGCGTCACATCGCTCTACCTGCTCACGGACGACGACGATTTCAACGCGCTGGCCTCGATCGTCATGGCGGACAGTGTCGAGGGCTCGGTCCACCGCATCGGCCCGCCCCCCGACAGCCGGGGCGTCGTCGCCCCCTACACCGTCGGTGACACGCTCTTCGGCCCGGAACTCGTCCGCCACGCCGTGGCGACCCGCTACGCGCAGGGCGCCCGGTTCCACGTGTGGCCCGCCGCGGACCCGCCTCCGCCGGGCCACGAGACCCTGTTCGTGGTACGGCGCGACGGGCGGCTGGAACCGGTCACCCGGGCACAGCCGGTCACCGCCGTGGCCGGTGACGCACTCGTCCTGCTCGGCCCCGCGCCGGTGTCGGACGCACCGGTGCACGGCTGACCGACTCCGGTCACCGCCGGTCGAGCGACGCGTTCAGCGTGATGGCGGTGTCGATGAGCGCGAGATGTGTGAACGCCTGCGGAAAATTGCCGAGTTGACGGCCTGTCAGGTCGATCTCCTCGGCGTACAGGCCCAGGTGGTTGGCGTACCCCAGCATCTTCTCGAACACCAGCCGGGCCCGGTCGGTCCGCCCGGCGCGTGCCAGCGCGTCGACGTACATGAACGTGCACAGCGAGAAGGTGCCCTCCGTGCCGCGCAGCCCGTCGGGCGAGGCCGCGGGATCGTAGCGGTAGACCAGACTGTCGCTGACCAGCTCCCGGTCCATGGCGTCGAGGGTCGAGATCCACAGTGGGTCCTCGGGGGTGATGAACCCCACCGTCGCCATGCGCAGCAGTGAGGAGTCGAGCACCTCGCCGCCGTAGTGCTGGACGAAGGCCCGGCGTTCCTCGCTCCACCCCTCGGTCATGACCTGCTCGTAGATGTCGTCGCGCTCTCTGTGCCAGCGTGCCGCCGCGGCGGGCCGGCCGTTCGACTCGGCGAGCCTGAGAGCGCGGTCGAAGGCCACCCATGACATCACTCGGCCGTACGTGTAGTTCTTGCGTCCGCCACGGCTCTCCCACAGACCGTCGCCCGCCTGGTCCCAGTGGTCGGCCAGCCAGTCGAGGTTCGTCAGCAGCGACGTCCAACCGTGGTGCCCCAGCTGGATTCCGTGCCGGTCCGCGAAGTGGATGCTGTCCAGCGCCTCGCCGTAGATGTCCAGCTGGAGCTGGGTGGCGGCGCCGTTGCCGATCCGCACCGGCGCGGAGCCCGCGTAGCCCTCCCAGTGGTCGAGAATCTGTTCCTCCAGGTCGGAGGAGCCGTCGACCTTGTACATGATGTTGAGCGGTCCGGAGTCCCCGTCACTGCCGGCCCGCTCCTTGACCCGGTTGCCCAGCCACACCATGAAGGCCTTGGCCTCCTCGGTGAAACCCAGTCCCAGCAGGGCGTACACGGAGAAGGCGGCGTCACGGATCCAGGTGAAGCGGTAGTCCCAGTTGCGCTCGCCGCCCAGCTGTTCGGGGAGCGCCGCCGTCGGGGCGGCCACCAGCGCGCCGCTGGGGGCGTAGGTCATCAGCTTCAGCGTGATCGCGGAGCGTTCGACCGCCTCCCGCCAGCGTCCCGAGTACCGCGACTGCCCCATCCAGGAACGCCAGAACGCGACGGTGTCGTCGAACAGCCGCTGGTACTCGGCGAGAGGGAAGGCATGGGGAGGCCCGTCGGCGTTCCACTCCAGGATCAGCCCGCGCTGCTGGCCCGCTCGCAGGGTCAGTGAGAAGTGCAGGTCGTCCTGTCGGTCGATGAGGACGTCGAGCATCCGTTCGTCCTCCGGTTCGCGTATGGAGTGCACGGTGAGCTCCGTGCCGTCCTCCGCGGCGAACACCGCTCCGTGCTCGGTGATGTGCAAGCGGTGGGCCTTGCGGCCGTAGTCGAACCGCGGGGCGATCTCGACGTCGAACGTCATGCTTCCGCGTACGCAGCGGACCATGCGGACCAGCCGGTGGCGGGACGTGACCGTCCTCCCCGTCACGGGCATGAAGTCGATCACCTCGCCGGCGCCCGCCTCGGTCATGAACCGGGTCACCAGGACCGCCGTGTCGGGGAGGTACAACTGCCGGGTCGCGTACGTCGCATGTATCGGGCGCACCGTGCAGTGCCCGCCCTTCTCCTTGTCCAGGAGTGCGCCGAACACGCTGGGGGAGTCGAACCGCGGGACGCAGAACCAGTCGACCGTACCGTCGGCGGTCACCAGCGCCGCGGTCTGCAGGTCGCCCAGCAGGCCGTGGTTCTCGATCATCGGGTAGTCGTCCATCGGCGCGCCCTTCCGGTACGGGATCCACCCGAACGCACCCCCCTGATCAGCCTAAGTCGAGGGACGGACTCCGTCCCGCTGGGGCAGGAGCGTGGCAGGACGGGCGGGGCCCGGCCGGGGCGCCGCCCTCCCGCGCCGGTGCGCCCCGGCGCACCTGCGCGGACGCTACGGACGCCCGGCGGTCCTGCGGGCGACACGGCGCCACAGACGACGCTGGAGACGCAGGGTGAGCACCCCGACGCCCACGAGAACGACCACGTTGAGCAGCAGCTGGAGCAGCGACCCCCGCGCCTGGCGCCATTCGGCGAAGGCGACCGAGACGGCGATGTCGGAGGCGGCGGGAATCGTCGTCACGGAGATGAACACCCCGAGCAGGGCGCTGCCGCGCGCCTCGGTCAGCGAGACGATCCCGACGACGCCGGCGAGGAAGGCGACGACGACGGAGAAGAAGTCGGGTGTGTCGATGAGGTGGGAGACCGGTCGCAGACCCAGCTCGTAGGCCTGGGACTGGAGGTGGGCGGCGCGCGACAGCACGGCGAAGACGAAGGTGACCGCGATGGCCAGCAGGAAACCGGCCGTCAGCGCGCGCATCCCCACCCGGACCCGGCGCCGGTTGCCCTGGTCGAGGCCGAGGGCGATGCTGGTGATCGCCCGGTACTCGGGACCGACCACCATGGCGCCCACGATGAGGATCTGCGAGTTCGTCATGATGCCGACGGCCCCGATGATCCCGGCGATGACCAGGAACAGGTAGAAGGACGGCGGGTAGGTCCCCTCGGCCCGGATGTGGGCCTCGACCGCGGCCCACAGCGGCGCGTGCGCGCCGGGCCGGGAGGACTCGATCCGCTCCGCGTCGTGCGAGAACATCAGGTCCACGCCGTCGACGGCGATCGCCCCCGCACGGTCGACGCCCAGCTCGCGCAGGTCGCCCAGCACCGCGTCGGCGGCGCCCTTCAGCACGTCGCACTCGACCGCGTCGCCGTCCGGGACACGAACCGACCGCACGACGAGCACGTTGAGGACGCGATCGTCCGAGGTGAGCAGGTCGAGCGCGGGCCGGGTCAGCGTGGCCGGCATGACCATCCGGAAGTGGATCACGTCCATCCGGGCCTCCAGCGGTCGGGAGCCGGACCGGCCACCGGTCGGGCGGGGGCCTCGTGCGTGACGGACCGTAGACGGCCGTGGTGGCCGTCCGGCGCGCGCTCCGGTACCGAACCGGTCGACCGGGCCACGGGCCCGCTACCGTTCCGCGGACACGGGTACGCGTCCGTCGTCACCCGGAGCACTCCGTGCGGCCCGGCGCGGTACGGGCGCCATCGCTCGTGCACCCGGGCTCACCGGTCCTCCCAGCCCTCGTCGCGCAGCCGTCGCCAGAGGTTCGTGCGATGCAGCACGTAGAGGGCGCCGACCAGGGAGATCACCTGCAATCCGACGGCGAGCAGCCAGAAGACCGCGCCGCTCTCCAACTCGTCCGTCAGGTAAGTGAAGTTCATGCCGAAGTACCCGGTGAGGAAGGACAGCGGCAGGAAGATGGTCGACACGATGGCCAGCCGGTTGATCACGCCGTTCTGCTCGCCGGAGACCAGGGACGTGTAGCTGGCGAAGGCGCGCCGGGTGGCGTCCTGGAGCGACTCGATGTCCTGCAGCACCAGCCTGCATCCCTGCTGGAACTCCCGGGCGAGCCGCTGGCGTTCCTCGGGGAAGGTGCTGCTCAGCATGCGCCGCGTGATGATCTCGTCCATGGTCTGGAGGTAGGGCAGCAGCGAGTGGTGCAGGAGGGCCGCTCGCCGCCGCAACTGCGAGAGACGGTAGACCTGCTCCGCGCGTCGGTTCTCGAACATCTCGTCCTCGAGGTCCTCGACCGTCAGAAGGGCCGCCACGGCGGCCCGTCGGAAGGTCTCCAGCGCCGCCTGCAGCATCAGGAACAGCACGGCCACGGCGTCGGCGGGCCTTTCCTCCGGCAGCTGCGAGGCGAGACTCTCCAGTGGCTCGACCAGCCCCCGGTGGGCCGTGATCAGGTGCCGTTCGGTGACCAGGACGTGGACATGGGCGACCCGGTCCACCAGGTACATCGGTACGACGAAGGTCGCCCGGTCCCCCTGGTACTCGGCCCGTACGGGTTGACCCTTCCTGCCGAACCAGGCGTAACGTCCGGCGTCGAGGCCGAGCTGGGGTGCGAGAGGCTCTTCGTCGGGTGCCGCTTCCTCGGGGAGCTCGACGTCGACGAGCAGGAAGGCGGACGTGGCGAGACGCTCACGTGCCTCCGTCACGTCCGTGCGCGTGACGAGTCCTTCCGGCATCGACACCACCGATACGATCATCGCCCCTCACCGTCGTCACGAAGTCCGTACGTCCCACCGTGCGCACACTCGGGCGGGCACGCACGCGGACGGAGGCAGCCGCCCCGGAGGGTGCCCCGAACGGGTGAAGTCGTGTGAAGTCGTGAGGGCGGAGGCAGGGCGCGGGCGCAGGGCGGAGAGGCCGGCACGCGGGGCGCACGCGGGACGAGCCCGGGGCGCGGGCGGCGCGGTGGGACGGGGCAGCCGGTCGGACGGCGGGCCGCCCTGGCCGGTCACGCCCCGCAGGGGCCCGTGCTGTCCCGTTCGATCAGGCGCGGCACCGGTACCTGCACGGTACGCGCCGGACCGCCGTCGAGGAGCGCGGTCAGCTCCTGCGCGGCGGTGCGCCCGAACTCCACCGTGTCCCGGGAGAGCGCGGACAGCCAGGGCTTGACCATGCGGCACAGCGCGGAGTCCTCCCACGCCACCACCGACACCTGGCCCGGCACGGAGAAGCCCAGCTCGGTGGCGGCGGCGACGCCGGCGACGGCCATCACGTCGTTGTCGTAGACGAGCGCGGTCGGCGGGGTGCCGCCCTCCAGCACGCGGCGGGTGACCGCGGCAGCCTCCGAGTCGGAGTAGTCGGTGGGCACCGAGCGGACCTCGGTCAGACCGCGCCGCTCGGCCTCCGCACGCAGCGTACGGATCCGCCGCTCGGTGTGGGCGAGCCCCGGCAGACCCGCGATGTGCACGATCCTGCGGTGGCCGAGCGAGTACAGCTCGTCGACGACCGCGGCCATCGCACCCGCGTCGTCCGCCCACACGGTCGACAGGCCGGGGTGCCGGGCGTCCGGTACGCCGCCGATCACCACGGCGGGCAGGCCCAGTTCGTCGAGCAGGTCCGGACGCGGATCGTCGACGCGCGGGTCGACCACCATCACTCCGTCCACCCGGTGCTCGGCCCACCAGCGACGGTAGACACCGCACTCGGCGTCCACGTCCTCGACCACCTGGAAGAGGAGGCCGAGATGACGCTCCGCCAGCACCTCCTGGATGCCGGAGATGAGCTGCAGGAAGAAGGAGTCGACGCCGAGCGTGTCGGCGGGGCGCGCCACCACGAGGCCGACCGTGGCCGCTCCCTCGCCGGACAGCTGGCGTGCCGCCGTGCTGGGCCGCCAGCCCAGTTGTTCGGCGACCCGGCGCACCCGGTCGCGCGTGACCTCGGAGACTCCGGGCCGGTCGTTGAGCGCGAAGGAGACCGCGCTCTCGGAGACCCCGGCACGCCGCGCGATGTCCTTCATCGTCGGCCGGCGCGCGGGTGACCGCTTGGCTGGCACCTGACCTGACCCCCCATTTCTCCGAGCGGTGCACTAATGCGCTTGAGTGATCCAACCCTAAAGCGCATTAGTGGGAACCTGCAAGTGTGTGGTGACACGGCGCTGACCTGGACTAATGCTCTGCAGATTCATTTAGTGCGCACGAATCCATTGACTTTCCCGAAGCGTGCCGGGCAAGGTCGCTGGCGCCACCTCCGCGCACCACCCGCCGACGCCGCAAGGGAGCCGTGTCACCGTGCCCATACCCCGCAGAGCCCTCGTCGCCGCCGCCGTCGCCCTCGTCCTGCCGCTGAGTGCCTGCGGCTCCGGGGACGACTCCGGCGGCTCCACGGACGCCTCCGGCAAGATCGAGGGCGACATCACCTTCCAGACCTGGAACCTGAGGGCCAACTTCAAGCCGTACTTCGAAGGCGTGATCGCCGACTTCGAGAAGAAGTACCCCGGCACCCACGTGAAGTGGATCGACCAGCCCGCGGAGGGCTACGCCGACAAGATCAGCGCCGACGCGGCCGGCGGCACCCTGCCCGACGTCGTCAACGTCTCGCCCGACCTGGTCGCGCCGCTCGCCAAGGCGGGCCTCGCGCTCGACCTCGACAAGTCCGCCGCGCAGTACAAGAAGGAGTACCTCGACGGCGCCTGGGCGAGCCACCAGATCCCGGGGATGAACGGGACGTACGCCTTCCCCTGGTACCTCAACACCGGGCCGCTGTTCTACAACAAGTCGCTCTTCAAGGAGGCCGGGCTCGACGCCTCCAAGCCGCCCACCACGTACGACGAACTCTTCACCGAGGCGCTCCAGCTGGCGAAGAAGAGCGACGGCAAGGTCGCCACGCTCGCCAACGTGCCCACCATCGAGGACTTCGGCCGCTATGGCGTCGAGCTCATGAACAAGCAGGGCACCGGCTTCGCCTTCAACGACGCCAAGGGCGTCGAACTCCTCACGAAGTACAAGGAGTTGTACGACGCCAAGGCGCTCGACCCGCAGGCCCTGACGGCGACCCCCGAGTCGTCCGGCAAGAAGTTCCTCACCGGAGCCGTCGCCATGAACCCGGGCAGCGCGCTGGACCTCGGAAACTTCAAGAAGCAGGCGCCGAACCTGTACAGGAACATCGGCATCACGGACCAGATCACCAGCACCGGCAAGGTGAACATGTACGTGATGGGCGTGATGGTCAACGCGCGCACCAAGCACACGCCGGCCGCCGTCGCGTTCGCGCACTACGTCACCGACGCGCAGAACCAGATGTCCTTCGCCAAGAAGGTCGCGATCTTCCCGAGCACGGCCGGATCGCTCGACGACCCCTACTTCACCAAGGAGGACGGGACCGACGAGACGCGGGTGCGCATCGCCGCCGCCAAGTCCCTGAAGAACGCGGTGAACTACACACCGGTCCTGTTCAGCGAGCAGATGAAGACGGCGCTGCGCAACGAGGTCGCCAAGGCGCTGCAGGGCAAGGAGAGCCCCAAGGCGGCACTTGACAACGCTGTCAAGGCCTCCGACCGGCTGCTCCAGCAGCAGGGCTGATCAGGCATGGCGAGTCCCTCCAGTACCGCACGGGTGCCGCGCTCCGCAGCGCGGGGGCGGCACCCCGGCTCCGCGACCCGCGAGCAGGGCCCCGGCACGCCCCGGCCCGGCTCCCGGGTGAGGCGTCAACTGCCCACCAGTCCCTGGCTGTTCGCAGCACCGGGAATCCTGGTCGTCGGTGTCTTCATCCTCTACCCCTTCGTCTCCACCCTGGTGAACGCCTTCACCGACCGCCGGACCCTGATGCCCGGCGAGTACGTGGGCCTGGCCAACTTCCGGGAGCTGCTGCACGACGAGATGTTCTGGACCGGGCTGCGCAACAGCACGCTGTACGTCCTCGGGGTCGTCCCCGCGCTCGTCCTGCTGCCGCTGCTGCTCGCCCTGCTCGTCCAGAAGAACATCCCCGGCATCACCTTCTTCCGGTCGGCCTTCTACACGCCGGTGGTCGCGTCCATCGTCGTGGTCGGCCTCATCTGGGTGTGGCTCCTGGACGAACGCGGCCTGGTGAACGCGCTGCTGGAGGCGATCGGCGTCGGCAAGGTCGGCTTTCTCAGCGACCAGTGGCTGCTCCTGCTGAGCGCCATGGCCGTCACGGTCTGGAGGGGCCTCGGCTACTACATGATCATTTACCTGGCGGCCCTCGCGAACGTACCGCGCGAACTGCACGAGGCCGCCCAGGTGGACGGCGCGGGCGCCGTGCGCCGCTTCTTCACCGTCACCGTGCCCGCCGTCCGCTCCACCATGGTGCTGGTCGCCGCGCTCTCCTCGGTCTCCGCCTTCAAGGTGTTCTCCGAGGTCTACCTGATGGCGGGACCCGACGGCGGCCCGGCCGGCGAGGACACCACCCTCGTGATGCTCGTGCAGCGCACCGGCACCGGGCTGACCGGCCGGGTCGGCTACGCCTCCGCCATCTCGGTCGTCGTCTTCCTCGTCACCGTCGTCCTGATGCTGCTGGTGCTGCGCGCCGACCGGAAGGAGGAGACGTGAGCGTCACCGAGAAGGCACCACCCGCCGAGACACCCGCCGCCGTCCGCGCGCCCCGGATCCGCGACGAGCACGGCCGGCGCGTCCGGGTGTGGGAACTCGTGCTGCGCTACGCGTTGTTGCTCGGTGTCCTGGCCCTCACCGTGGGCCCGTTCCTGTGGCAGCTGTCCACCTCGCTCAAGGGTCCGCACGAGGACATCTTCAGCTCCCCGCCGCGGTTCCTGCCGGGCGATCCGACCCTGCACAACTACCAGCGCGTCGCCGACACCATCCCCGTGTGGGACTACGCCCTCAACTCGCTGAAGGTGGCGGCGGCCAACGTGGTGACCAACTGCGTGGGCTCCGCACTCGCCGGGTACGCCCTCGCCCGGCTGCGCTACCGCGGCCGCAGACTCGCCACCCTGGTCTTCGTCCTCGCCATGCTCGTGCCGGCGGAAAGCATCATCATCGCCCAGTTCACGACCATGCGGGAGCTCGGCCTCAACAACACGCTGATCGGCGTCGTGCTGCCCGGCTGCATCGGAGCGATGAACGTCCTGCTGATGCGCAACGCCTTCCTCAACCTCCCCTACGAGATCGAGGAGGCCGCCTTCGTCGACGGCGCGAACGCCTGGCAGCGCTTCCTCAGGATCGCGCTCCCGTCGGTGAAGGGCACCCTCGCCGTGGTCGCGATCTTCGCCTTCATGGGCGCCTGGGACGACTTCCTGTGGCCGCTGATCGTGCTCAGCGACCCGTCGAAATTCACCCTGACGATCGGACTCAACTACCTGCACGGCACCTTCGCCAACGACGAACGGCTCGTCGCCGCGGGCACCATCATCGCCGTCGCGCCCCTGATCGCCCTCTTCGCCTGCCTCCAGCGCTACTTCTTCCGCGGTGTGGGCGAGGGCGCCGTCAAGGGCTGACCTCCCGTACCACCGATTCCGCAAGGACCCCGCATGCCCCCTGCCGTGCGCTTCGGCGTCAACTACACCCCCAGCGAGGGGTGGTTCCATCACTGGCTCGACTTCGACCTCGACTCCGTACGCGCCGATCTCGACTCGATCGCCGCGCTCGGTCTCGACCACATCCGGGTCTTCCCACTGTGGCCCCTCTTCCAGCCCAACCGGACGCTGATCCGGCCACGCGCAGTCGAACAGCTCGTCGCGCTCGCCGACGCGGCGGCCGAGCGTGGACTCGACGTCAACGTGGACGGACTGCAAGGACACCTGTCGAGCTTCGACTTCCTGCCGGCGTGGACGCAGACCTGGCACCGGCGCAACATCTTCACCGACCCGGACGTGGTCGAGGCACAGGCGGAGTACCTGCGCACCCTGGCCGCCGCACTCGCGGACCGGACCAACTTCATCGGGATGACGATCGGCAACGAGGTCAACCAGTTCGCGGCCGGCCCCCACCCCGACCCCGACCGGATCACCTCCGAGCAGGCCGGCCGCTGGCTGGACCGGCTGCTCACCGCCTGCTCCGAAGGCGCCCCCGGCAAGCTCCACCTGCACGCCTCGTACGACGCCGCCTGGTACCAGGACGACCAGCCGTTCACCCCGGCGCACTCGGCACGGCTCGGCGCGGTCACCGCCGTGCACTCGTGGGTGTTCAACGGCACGGCGCAGCGCCACGGGCGTACGGGTGTCGCCACCGAGCACCACGCCGCCTACCTCGTCGAGCTGTCCAAGGCCTGGGCCGACGACCCGTACCGCCCCGTCTGGCTCCAGGAGGTCGGCGCGCCCGCCCCGCTGATCCCCGCCGAACACGCCGCCGCCTTCACCGAGGCCACCGTCGCGCACGCCCTCGACTGCCCCGGACTGTGGGGCGTCACCTGGTGGTGCTCGCACGACGTCAGCCGCGGCCTCGCCGACTTCCCCGAACTCGAGTACAGCCTCGGTCTGCTGACCAACGACCGGCGTACCAAACCCGCCGGCGAGAGCATCGCCCGGATCGTCAAGGAACAGCGACCGGAGGCACCCGCGCCGCGCACCACCGCCCTGGTCGTCGACACCGCACCGGGCCGCTCGGTCTGCGCGCCCGGCGGCCCCGTCTTCGAGGCCTTCGCCCGGCTGACCGCCGACGGGGCGAGGCCCACCACCGTGCTCGCGAGCCGCGCCACCGACGCGGAACACCTCGCGGCGCGGGGCATCACCGAGGTCGTCACCCCGGACCAGGTCGTTCCCGACCAGGTCACCCGGTGACCGTGGCACCCCCGCAAGCACCGTAGACCGTCCCCCAACGATACGGAGCACTCAGTGAACCTCAGCAGACGCACCGTCCTGCTCACCGCGGCCGGCGCCGCGACAGGACTCGTGCCGGGTCTGTCCGGCCCGGCGACCGCGGCGCCCCGCGGCGCCGCGGCCCGGGACCTGCAGCCCTACGCGTCCTACTGGTACCCCGACTCACTGCCGTCGGGCACCCCCGGCACCGGAATCACCTGGCGCAGCCTCAAGGCGTGGCGCGCGGACAGCGACGCGGACCTGGCCTTCAACGCTGCGTCCGTGCCGCTCGCCGCACGCTTCACCCCGACCCCCGCGAACACCACGGCCCGCTCCGGCCAGGCACGCATCCAGTCGCTGGTCTCCTTCGGGCCCACGTCGGCCAATCCCTCGCAGGGCTCGGCCGACGCCGACTACTACGCCCTCACCCACTGGGCGTACATCGACGAACTCGTCTTCTGGGGCGGCTCCTCGGGCGAGGGCCTGATCCTCGCGCCCAACGCGCCGATCGTGGACGCGGCCCATCGGCACGGGGTCCGCGTCCTCGGCAACGTCTTCCTGCCGCCCGTCGCCTACGGCGGACAACTCCAGTGGACCCGCGACCTGGTGCAGAAGGACGCGAACGGCCACTACCCGCTGGCCGCGCAACTGGTCGCCGTCGCCGCGGCGTACGGCTTCGACGGCTGGTTCGTCAACGCCGAGACCGGCGGCGGGAACACGGCGCTGGCCACCGACATGCTCGGCTTCCTGCGCGAACTGAAGTCCCTCGGCGCCGCCAGGGGACAGCGCGTCACCTGGTACGACGCCATGACCGTGAACGGCTCGGTGAGCTGGCAGGGCGCGCTGAACAACCAGAACAAGACGTTCTTCCAGGCCGCGGACTCGATGTTCGTGGACTTCCGCTGGTCCGCGGGCAGCCTGGCCTCCTCCGGGTCGACCGCGCAGCAGCTCGGCCGCAGCCGCTACGAACTGTGGGCCGGCGTCGACGTCGAGGCGAACGGTACCGCCGCGTCCGTGAACTGGGACGCCATCGTGCCGACCGGCAGGGCGCACGTCACCTCCATCGGGTTCTACCGGCCCGAGTGGACCCGCAACCACCTCCCCGCGAACCGCACGCCCGGCGACTTCCACGCCGCCGACGACCTGTTCTGGACCGGCGCCTCCCTCGACCCCGCCAGACCGGACACCGACGCAGCCTGGCGCGCCCCGGCGGTCTCCGTCGCCGACCGTTCCACCATCACCTCCGTCCCGTTCGCCACCTCCTTCAACACCGGCCACGGGCTGAAGTGGTACGAGGACGGAAAGGCCACCTCGGGCTCCGCCTGGAACCATCTGGGCCTCCAGGACCGGCTGCCCTCCCGCCGCTGGGTGGTGCGGACCACCGGCAGTCGCCCCGTCGTCACCTTCGACTTCGCGGATGCCTGGCGCGGCGGCAGCAGCGTCCTGGTCGCCGGCAGCCCGGACGCGCCCACCACGCTGGACCTGTACGCCACCCGGCTGCCGATCGGTCCGGACACGGTGGTCGAGGTGACCCACCGCACGGACGCGGGAAGCCCCGCCCTGGAACTGGCCGTCGCGACCGCCGAACCGGGCACCGCGGGCGGCGCGCCCCCGTACACGTACCTCCCGCTGCCGGTGACCCCCGGCGGCGGCTGGCAGACCTCCACCGTGCGGCTCACCGGCCTGTCGGGCACCGTCCGGGCGCTCGGGGTCCGGATGACCGGCGGCGGAGTGGTCCGCTGGCGCCTCGGCGCCCTCGCCGTCCGGGACGCGCCGGTGACGCCCGCCGCACCGGCCGGTCTGCGGGTCACCGACGCCGACGGCGGCAGCCTGCGCCTCGCCTGGCAGGGCGCCCCCGGACCCGTACGCCACTACGAGCTGTACCGGATCCTCCCCGACGGCACGCGCCGCTTCCTCGGCGGCACCTGTCAGCGCGCGTTCCACGTCGGCGGTCTCGCACCCGAACAGGGCGAGACGGCCGCGCGGTTCGAACTGCGCGCGGTGGGGGAGCTGTTCACCGTCTCCACCGCAACCACGACCACGCACACCTGGTAGCCCGCACCCTCACCCCACGGAGCACTCTCATGCATGACGACCGCACCCTGGTCGAAGCCCGCCTCAAGCGCGTCCTGGACGAGCGCATACGTCCCGCCGTGTACCCCGAGTCCGTACCGCTGGACGTGGCCGTGTGGCACGCGCCCGGAGAGCCGGTGCCGGTCGCCGAGGGAATCGCGGCGAGCGTGGAGCCGATCGGGGCGGGCGCGCGCTGGGGTGCTCCGTGGGGCACCAGCTGGTTCCGCGTCACCGGCACCGTCCCCCAGGCGTGGGCGGGCCGGACCGTCGAGGCCCTGCTGGACCTCGGCTTCGACGAGAACATGCCCGGCTTCCAGTGCGAGGGACTCGTCTACCGCCCCGACGGCACACCCGTGAAGGGCCTGAACCCGCGCAACCAGTGGGTACGCATCGGCGCTCCCGTCGAGGGCGGGGAGAAGGTCCGGCTGCACATCGAGGCCGCCTCCAACCCGGTCATCCTCGACTACCATCCCTTCCTGCCCACACAGCTCGGCGACAAGGAGACGGCCGGCAGCGAACCGCAGTACCGGCTGGAGCGCATGGACCTCGCGGTCTTCGACGAGACCGTGTGGCAGCTCGTCGTCGACCTGGAGGTCCTCGGCGAGCTGATGGCCGAACTGCCCCTGGAGTCCGCCCGGCGCTGGGACGTCCTGCGCGCCGTGGAGCGGGCCCTGGACGCGCTCGACCTCCAGGACGTCGGCGGCACGGCGGCCGCGGCACGCGAGCGGCTGACCGACGTGCTGTCCACGCCTGCCGCTCCCTCCGCCCACCGCATCAGCGCCGTCGGGCACGCGCACATCGACTCCGCCTGGCTGTGGCCGCTGCGCGAGACCGTCCGCAAGGTCGCCCGGACGACCTCCAACATGACCGCGCTGCTGGAGGACGAGCCGGACTTCGTCTTCGCCATGTCCCAGGCCCAGCAGTGGGCCTGGGTGAAGGAACACCGGCCCGAGGTGTGGGCCCGGGTCAAGAAGGCCGTGGCCGACGGGCGTTTCGTACCCGCGGGCGGCATGTGGGTCGAGTCCGACACGAACATGCCCGGCTCGGAGGCGATGGCCCGTCAGTTCGTGTACGGCAAGCGGTTCTTCCTCGACGAGTTCGGCGTCGAGAACGACGAGGCCTGGCTGCCCGACACCTTCGGCTTCGCCGCCGGTCTCCCGCAGATCATCAAGGCGGCCGGCTCCAAGTGGCTGCTCACACAGAAGATCTCCTGGTCGCAGACCAACAAGTTCCCGCACCACACCTTCCAGTGGGAGGGCATCGACGGCACCCGCATCTTCACGCACTTCCCGCCCGTCGACACCTACAACTGCTCCATGAAGGGCAGCGAGATCGCCCACGCGGCGGCCAACTTCAAGGACAAGGGCGTGGCCCGGCACTCCCTCGCGCCCACCGGCTGGGGCGACGGGGGCGGTGGCACGACGCGCGAGATGGTCGCCAAGGCGGCCCGGCTGCGTGACCTCGAAGGCTCCGCGACCGTGGTGTGGGAGACCCCCGCAGAGTTCTTCACCAAGGCCGCCGCCGAGTACCCCAACGCCCCCGTGTGGGTCGGCGAGTTGTACCTCGAACTGCATCGGGCCACGCTCACCAGCCAGGCCGGCACCAAGCAGGGCAACCGGCGCAGCGAACACCTGCTGCGGGAGGCCGAGCTGTGGGCGGCGACCGCGGCCGTGCGGACCGGGCTGCCCTACCCGTACGAGGCGCTGGACCGGATCTGGAAGACGGTGCTGCTCCACCAGTTCCACGACATCCTGCCGGGGTCGTCCATCGCCTGGGTGCACCGGGAGGCGCGCGCCACCTACCGCCGCGTCGCCGAGGAGCTGGACGGCATCATCGACGTCGCCCAGCGCGCCCTCGCCGGTGAGGGCGCGACCGACCTGGTGTTCAACTCCGCACCGCACGGCCGGGACGGGGTCCCCGCGGGCGGCGCCCGCACGCCGCGGATCGAGGGTGTCGCCGCGCTCGCCCCGCGCGTCCAGGGCGGCTACGTCCTGGACAACGGCCTGCTGCGCGTCGAGATCGACGGCCGGGGACTCGTCGTCTCCGCGTACGACCTCACCGCCGACCGCGAGACGGTCGCGCCCGGAACCGCCGCGAACCTGCTGCAGCTGCACCCCGACTTCCCGAACATGTGGGACGCCTGGGACGTCGACGAGTTCTACCGCAACACGGTCACCGACCTGGTCGGCACGGACGAGATCGCGCCCGGCGAGGACGGCGTGTCCGTCCGGATCGTACGGTCCTTCGGCGCGTCACGGGTCACCCAGGTGCTCTCACTCGCTGCCGGTGAGCCTCGCCTCGACATCGACACCGAGGTCGACTGGCACGAGACGGAGAAGTTCCTGAAGCTCGCCTTCCCGCTCGACGTGCACGCCGAACGGTACGCGTCCGAGACCCAGTTCGGGCACTTCCACCGGCCCACGCACACCAACACCTCATGGGAGGCCGCCAAGTTCGAGGCGTGCAACCACCGGTTCGTGCACATCGAGGAGCCCGGCTGGGGCGTCGCCCTGGTGAACGACTCCACGTACGGCCACGACGTCACCCGGACCGTGCGCGACACCGACGGGGGCACGACCACCACGGTGCGTGTCTCGCTGCTGCGTGCCCCGCGCTTCCCCGACCCCGAGACCGACCAGGGCGTGCACCGCTTCCGGCACGCGCTCGTGCCGGGCGCCGGGATCGGCGACGCGGTGCGCGAGGGCTGGCGTATCAACCTGCCGGAGCGGCGGGTGAGCGGCGCGCACGAGGTCGCGCCGCTGGTGAGCGTCGAGCAGGACGCGGTCGTCGTGACCGCCGTCAAGCTGGCCGACGACGGGACGGGCGACGTCGTCGTCCGCTTCCACGAGTCGCGCGGCGGCCGCACCCGGGCCACGCTCACCCCGGGCTTCGACGTCGCGACCGTCACGGTCACCGACCTCCTGGAGCGGCCGCTCGCCGACGCGACGGCACCGGGCCGCGACGGTGACCGGATCACCGTCCCGCTGCGCCCCTTCGAGCTGGTGACGCTCCGGCTGCGGCGCGCCTGAGCGAGGACCGGGACGCCCTGACGTGACGGGGAGGGCCCGCCGCACCGTGACACGGCCGCGGCGGGCCCTCCCCGTGCGTCCCTGGCCGGATCCGTGGCCGGATCGGGCCCGGATCCGGCCGGCGCGGGCGGATGCGCGGGGTTCGCGGCAGGAGCCTCGGTCCGGGGCGGTGCGAGGGGCCGGGGCGGGCATCCCGGTCCGGAGGGGCGGACGTGCGTGCTCGGAGCGGGAGCCTCGGTCCGGGGCGGGCGACGGTGCGGGGTTCGAGGAGGGCACCCCGGCCCGGAGCGGCCGGACGTGCCGGTGTGGGACGGGCACCCCCGCACGGAGCGCACGGAGACGCGCCTCCGGGAGAGCTCACGGGTCGGGAACAGGGCTCGCTACGGGGCGAGTTGGCTGCGCAGCCACTCCTCGACCTCGCCCACGTGGGCGGCCGCCGCCGCCCGGGCCGCCTCCGGGTCGTGGGCCACCAGGGCGCGGTGGATCGCCGCGTGTTCGCGCCGGGTCCGCTCGAACGCTCCCTCCTCCTGGTAGCCGCGCCAGACGCGGGCCCGGAAGGTACGGGAGGACAGACCCTCCAGGATCGCCGCCATCGTCTCGTTGCCCGCGGCCATCGCGATGGCACGGTGGAACGCGAGGTCGTGGGCGATGATCTCCTCCGGGTCGTCCGTCGCGTTCATCGCCGCCAGGTGCTCCTCCACCTCGGCGAGCTGATCCGGCGTGATGCGGGCCGCGGCGAGAGCGGTCGCCGTCGACTCCAGGATGCGGCGGACTTCCAGGAGTTCGACCAGCCGCGGCCCCCGGGACAGATCGGCCACCACGCCGAACGTCTCCAGCAGGTCCCCGGCCTCCAGCTGCGTGACGTAGATGCCCGAGCCGTGCCGCGCCTCCAGGACGCCGAGGACGGTGAGCGCCCGGATCGCCTCGCGCATGGAGCTGCGCGAGATGCCGAGCTGTGCCGCGAGGTCCCGCTCGGTGGGCAGCCGCTGGCCCGGTTCGAGGCGGCCCTCGCCGATCATCGCCTTGATCCGCTCGATGGCGCGCTGCGTCACGGTGCCCTTCTGCGGGGCCGACTCGGCCGACTCCGTCTCCTTGGCCAGGGTCTCGTCCACGCCACATCCTCCTGTCGCCGGGTGCGCCGCAGTCTAACCAGCCATGTGGTCCGACCACTACGGCTGAAAACCGCGAAAATCTGGCCCCGGAGGGTGTTGTGACCCCGAAGTGGTCTGATAAATATTCGTCCCGGCTGGAAGAGGGACCTCCAGCCACGCATCCTGCTCGATCACGCTCGATGAGGAGCCGTCAGATGGCCGGCAGAACTGTGCGGAACAGGCGAACCCCGTCGCGAGCGGCACGTGCGGCCCTCGCGGCAACCTGCGCGACCCTCGTGCTCGCGGCATGCGGCAGCACCAAGGACACCGCCGCCCCGGGCGGCGGCGGAGGAGGCGACGGCACCGGCAAGGTCGGGGTGATCCTGCCCCTGCTGACCTCGCCGTTCTGGCAGTCGTACAACGACTACGTCCCCAGGATGGCGAAGTCCGAGGACGTGGACGCGCTCAAGACCGTCAACTCCAACAGCGACCCCTCGCAGCAGATCACCGACATCAACAACCAGCTGAACCAGGGCGTGCAGGGGCTCGTCGTGGCCCCCCTGGACA
This sequence comes from Streptomyces sp. NPDC025784, assembly GCF_055558435.1. Classification (NCBI taxonomy): domain Bacteria; kingdom Bacillati; phylum Actinomycetota; class Actinomycetes; order Kitasatosporales; family Streptomycetaceae; genus Streptomyces; species Streptomyces sp. NPDC025784. Next base: position 135,078 of record NZ_JBVHMN010000002.1, on the reverse strand, counting down.
GTGCCGCGATCGCCGCCGGGCTCGACCAGGCCGAACGCAAGGGCGTCCCGGTGGTCGCCGTGGACGTGGCACCCGACAAGGGCAAGGTCGCCATGGTCGTGCGCGCCGACAACGTCGCGTACGGGGAGAAGGCCTGCGAGTACCTCGGCAAGCAGGTCGGGTCGGGCAAGGTCGTGCAGATCATGGGCGACCTCGCCTCCGTGAACGGCCGCGACCGCTCCGAGGCGTTCCGCAGCTGCGTCAAGAAGAACTATCCGAAGCTGAAGGTCCTGGAGATCCCCGCCAAGTGGGAGTCGGACACCGCGGCCTCCAAGCTGGACACCCTGCTCAACGCCAACCCCGACATCAAGGGCATCTACATGCAGGCGGGCGGCGTCTACCTGGCGCCGACCCTGCAGACCCTCAAGTCCAAGGGGATGCTGAAGAAGGCGGGCGAGGCGGGCCACATCACGATCGTCTCCAACGACGGCATCCCGCAGGAGTTCGACGCCATCCGCAAGGGCCAGATCGACGCCACCGTCTCCCAGCCCGCCGACGCCTACGCGAAGTACGGCATGTACTACATCAAGGCCGCGATGCAGGGGAAGAAGTTCGAGCCGGGCCCCACGGACCACGACTCGGAGATCGTCAAGCTGCCCAGCGGCATCCTGGAGGACCAGCTGCCCGCCCCACTGGTGACCAAGGACAACGTCGACGACCCCAAGCTGTGGGGCAACACGGTCAAATGAGTACACCACTGGTCGAGGCGCGGGGGATCGTCAAGCGGTACGGACCCACCGTCGCACTCGAAGACGGCCGGCTCACCGTCCTTCCCGGTGAGTCGCACGCCCTCGTCGGCCGCAACGGCGCGGGCAAGTCCACCCTCGTCACCGTGCTCACCGGACTCCAGGCCGCCGACGAGGGCACCGTCCTCTTCGGCGGTGAGCCCGCGCCCGCCCTCACCGACCGGGACGCCTGGCGCCGCAAGGTGGCGTGCGTCTACCAGCGGCCCACCGTCGTGCCCGAACTGACGGTCGCCGAGAACCTCTTCATCAACCGGCAGCCGACCGGCAGGGGAGGCCTCATCAGCTGGCGCCGGCTGAGGACCGAGGCGGCCGAGGTCCTCGACACCTGGGACGTGCACGTCGACCCGGACGCGCGGACCGCCGACCTCAAGGTCGAGGACCGTCAAATGGTCGAGATCGCCCGCGCGTTGAGCTTCGGCGCCCGGTTCATCGTGCTGGACGAACCGACCGCCCAGCTCGACAACCGGGAGATCGACCGGCTGTTCACCCGGATGCGCGCCCTGCAGGAGTCGGGGGTGACCTTCCTGTTCATCTCGCACCACCTCCAGGAGGTGTACGAGGTGTGCCAGACGGTCACGGTCCTGCGTGACGCCCGCTGGATCACCACCGCGCCGGTCGCCGAACTCCCGCGCCCGGCCCTGGTGGAGGCCATGGCGGGCGAGTCGATCGCCGAACGCCGGGTCGCGGACCGGACGGTGGCCGCGGACGCGCCGGTGATCCTCGACGTCGAGGGCCTCACCTCGGGCGCCTACGAGGACATCGACCTCACCGTCCGCCGCGGCGAGGTCCTCGGCCTCGCCGGCTCCAGCGGCAGCGGCAAGATCGAACTCGCCGAGTCCCTCGCCGGACTGCACACCCCGACCGGCGGAATCGCGCGACTGGACGGCGAGCGCCTCCCCTTCGGCGACGTCCGGGCCGCGCTGCGGGCGGGCGTCGGATGCGTGCCGCGCGACCGCCACGACCAGGGGCTCGTCTCCTCGATGAACGTCGGCGACAACACCACCATGACCGTCCTCGGGCGGCTCGGGCGCCACGGATTCATCGGCACCGACCGCAGACGCGCCTTCGCCGCCGACCTCATCGAGCGCCTCGACATCCACACCGAGGGCCCGGAGCAACCCGTCTCCGACCTCTCCGGAGGCAACGCGCAGAAGGTCGTGATGGCCCGCGCCCTCGCCTCGGACCCGCGCCTCCTCGTCCTCATCAACCCCACCGCGGGCGTCGACGTGAAGTCCAAGGAGTCCCTGCTGTCACGCATGGACAGCGCCCGGGAGGACGGCACGGCCGTGCTCGTCGTCTCCGACGAACTCGACGACCTGCGCCGCTGCGACCGCGTCCTCGTCCTCTTCCACGGCCGCGTCGTCGCCGAGCACCCCGCCGGCTGGCACGACCACGAGCTCATCGCCTCCATCGAAGGAGTGGACCATGGCTGACACCAAGGCCCCGCCGCTCACCCCCCTCCGGGCCCCGGACCCGCGTGCCGCCAAGACGATGCTGCTCCGCCGCGCCCGCGAACTCGCCCTCGTACCTGCTCTGTTGCTGCTCATGGTGCTCGGAGCGTTCGTCAACGACTCCTTCCTCACCGAGCGCAACCTCATCTCCATCCTCGGCGCGTCGGCGGCCCTCGCCATGGTCGTGCTCGCCGAGTCCCTGGTGCTCATCACCGGCAAGTTCGACCTGTCGCTGGAGTCCGTCGTCGGCATCGCGCCCGCCGTCGGCGCGCTGCTCGTCCTGCCCGCGGCCCAGTCCGGCTGGGGCACCGAACTCCCGGCGGCGCTCGCCCTCTTCGCGATCCTCCTGGTGGGCGCGGCCATCGGCGCCTTCAACGGCATCCTCGTCGTGAAGTTCAAGCTCAACGCCTTCATCGTGACCCTCGCCATGCTGATCATCCTGCGCGGGCTGCTGGTCGGCGCGACCAAGGGCAAGACGCTGTTCGGGATGCCCGACGCGTTCTTCTCGCTGGCCACCACCACCTTCCTGCGCGTCCCGATGTCCGTGTGGCTGGCCGCCGTCGCCTTCGGCGTCGCGGGCCTGGTCCTCAAGTACCACCGCGTCGGCCGCGCCCTGTACGCGATCGGCGGCAACGCGGACGCGGCCCGCGCGGCCGGCATCCGCGTCGAGCGCGTCATGCTCGGCGTGTTCGTCGTCGCGGGCGTCCTCGCCTCGGTCGGCGGGATCATGCAGACCGGCTACGTCGGGGCGATCAGCGCCAACCAGGGCAACAACATGATCTTCACCGTGTTCGCGGCGGCGGTCATCGGCGGCATCAGCCTGGACGGCGGCAAGGGCACCATGTTCGGCGCCCTGACCGGCGTCCTGCTGCTCGGCGTCGTGCAGAACCTGCTCACGCTCGCCCAGGTGCCGTCCTTCTGGATCCAGGCCATCTACGGCGGGATCATCCTGGTCGCCCTCATGATCGCCCGCGTGACGACGGGCCGCGCCCAGGACTGACCCCCCTCGACTCCGTACGGGCCCTCCGTACGCCCCCGTCCCGGACCGAAAGGCCTCCCGTGTCCCCAACTGCCGCCCGTATCACCGCGGTCGACACCTACGACATCCGTTTCCCCACCTCGCGCGAGCTCGACGGCTCCGACGCGATGAACCCGGACCCCGACTACTCGGCGGCCTACGTCGTCCTGCGCACCGACGACGCCGACCTTCCCGAGGGGCACGGATTCACCTTCACCATCGGGCGGGGCAACGACGTCCAGGTCGCCGCGATCGAGGCGCTGCGCGGACACGTGATCGGCCGGCCCGTCGACGAGCTGTGCGCGGACCCGGGATCGCTCGGCCGGGACCTGATCGGCGACAGCCAGCTGCGCTGGCTGGGACCCGAGAAGGGCGTGATGCACATGGCGATCGGCGCCGTCCTCAACGCCGTCTGGGACCTCGCCGCCAAACGCGCCCGCAAGCCGCTGTGGCGGCTGCTCGCCGACGCCGACCCCGAATGGCTGGTCGGCCAGGTGGACTTCCGCTACATCACCGACGCGCTCACCCCGCAGGAGGCACTGGACCTGCTGCGCCGCGGGAAGAAGGGCGCCGAGCAGCGCCGGGCCGCCCTCCTGGAGCGCGGCTTCCCCGCGTACACCACCTCGCCCGGCTGGCTCGGCTACGACGACGAGAAGCTCACCCGGCTCGCGGCCGAGGCCGTCACCGCCGGATTCCGCCAGATCAAGCTCAAGGTCGGCGCGGACCTCGACGACGACCTGCGCCGCTGCCGGGTCGCCCGCTCCGTCGTCGGCCCCGGCATCAGGATCGCCATCGACGCCAATCAGCGGTGGAACGTCGACGAGGCGATCGCCTGGACCAACGCGCTCGGTGAGTTCCAGCCCTACTGGATCGAGGAGCCGACCAGCCCGGACGACGTCCTCGGGCACGCGGCCGTCCGCAAGGCCGTGACGCCCGTGAAGGTCGCCACCGGCGAACACGTCCAGAACCGCATCGTGTTCAAGCAACTCCTCCAGGCCGGCGCCATCGACGTCCTCCAGATCGACGCGGCCCGCGTCGGCGGGGTCAACGAGAACCTCGCCATCCTGCTGCTCGCAGCCAAGTTCGGCGTGCCGGTGTGCCCGCACGCCGGCGGGGTCGGACTGTGCGAACTGGTCCAGCACCTCTCGATGTTCGACTTCGTGGCGCTGTCCGGCACCACCGACGACCGGGTGATCGAGTACGTCGATCACCTCCACGACCACTTCGTCGACCCCGTGGTGATCCGCGACGGCCACTACGCGGCACCGTCGTCGCCCGGCTTCTCGGCCACCATGCGGCCCGAGTCCATCGCTGAATTCACCTACCCCGACGGTACCTTCTGGGCAGCCGACCTCGCACAGCAGTCACGAACCGACCGGAAGGGGGCGGCCGCATGACGGACGCACAGGACTTCGACGGGCTCAAGGCGCTGGTCACCGGCGGCGCGTCCGGCATCGGACGGGCCACCGCGGACCTGCTCGCCGCCCGCGGCGCCCGGGTCGCCGTGCTCGACCTGGACCCGTCGTCGGTCGAGGGGCCGCTGCTCGGCCACCGCGCCGACGTCACCGACGACGCCTCCGTCCGCGCCGCCGTGGCCGCTGCCGCCGAAGCCCTCGGCGGCCTCGACGTCCTCGTCAACAACGCCGGCATCGGCGCCCAGGGCACGGTCGAGGACAACGACGACGCCGAGTGGCACCGCGTCCTCGACGTCAACGTCCTCGGCATCGTGCGCACCACCCGCGCCGCGCTGCCCCTGCTCCGGCGGTCCGCGCACGCGGCCGTCGTGAACACCTGCTCCATCGCCGCCACCGCGGGCCTGCCCCGGCGAGCCCTGTACTCCGCCACCAAGGGCGCGGTCCTCTCCCTCACCCTCGCCATGGCCGCCGACCACGTCCGCGAAGGCATCCGGGTCAACTGCGTGAACCCCGGCACCGTCGACACCCCCTGGGTCGGGCGGCTGCTGGACGCCGCCGCGGACCCGGCCGCCGAACGCGCGGCGCTGGAGGCCCGCCAGCCCACCGGCCGGCTCGTGACGGCCTCCGAAGTCGCCGGTGCCATCGCCTACTTGGCGAGCCCCCTGTCCGGCGCCACCACCGGTACCGCGCTCGCCGTCGACGGCGGCATGCAGGGCCTGCGACTGCGGCCGGTGGGACAGTGAGCACGCTGGGCGGCAGCGCGGTCGAGGTCGGTGCGCTGTCCTTCGGCGGTGCGGCCATCGCCGGCCTCTACACCGAGGTCGCGGAGGAGCAGGCGTACCAGGCCGTCGACGCCGCCTGGGAGTGCGGCATCCGCTCCTTCGACACCGCGCCGCACTACGGCATCGGCCTCTCCGAACGGCGCCTGGGCGCGGCCCTGCGCGACCGGCCGCGCGCCACGTACACCGTGTCCACCAAGGTGGGCCGCCGACTGGAGCCGACCGACACGGGCGGCGACGACCTCGCCCACGGCTTCGCCGTCCCCGCCACCCACCGCCGCGTCTGGGACTTCAGCGCCGACGGAGTCCGGCGGAGCCTGGACGCCAGCCTCGAACGCCTCGGACTCGACCGGGTCGACGTCGTCTACCTGCACGACCCCGACGACCACGCCGAGCAGGCCTTCCGCGAGGGCTACCCCGCCCTGGAGGACCTGCGCGCGCAGGGTGTGGTCGGCGCGATCGGCGCGGGCATGAACCAGACCGCGATGCTCACCCGCTTCGTCCGCGACACGGACGTCGACGTGGTGCTGTGCGCGGGCCGCTACACCCTGCTCGAACACGGCGCCCTCGCCGACCTGTTGCCCGCGGCCGAACAGCGCGGCACCTCCGTCGTCGTCGGCGGCGCCTTCAACTCCGGCCTGCTGGCCGACCCGCGGCCGGGAGCGACCTACGACTACTCCGCCGCACCCGCGGAGGTCCTGGAGCGCGCTCTGCGGCTCAAGTCCGTCGCCGAACGGCACAGCACCACGCTGCGGGCCGCCGCCCTGACGTTCCCGGCCGCCCATCCGGCGGTCGCGAGCGTCCTGGTGGGCTGCCGCTCCGCGCACGAAGTCCGCGACTGCGTCGCACAGTTCACCACGAAGGTGCCCGCCGGCTTCTGGCAGGAACTGCGCGCGGAAGGCCTGCTCCCCGCGGGCGCCCCCGTACCCGTACCGGAGCCGTCATGAGAGTCGCCCTGCACACGAAGGTCCGCGCCGACCGGGTCGCCGCGTACGAGGCCGCCCACCGTGAGGTCCCCGAGGAACTGACCGCTGCGATCCGCGCCGCCGGAGCCACCTCCTGGACGATCTGGCGCAGCGGCACCGACCTGTTCCACGTCCTGGAGTGCGAGGACTACGGACGCATGCTGGCCGAGCTGGAGAAGCTGCCGGTCAACATCGCCTGGCAGGCCCGCATGGCCGAACTCCTCGACGTCGTCCACGACTACTCCGGCGCGGGCGCCGACGCGGGACTGCCCGTGGTGTGGGAGCTGCCGTGACCGTCGACGCCCACCACCACGTGTGGGACCTGTCCGTCCGCGACCAGGACTGGATCACCGGACCGGAACTCCAGCCACTGCGCCGGGACTTCGGGATGTCCGACCTGGAGCCCGCGGCGCGCGCCGCCGGCGTCGACCGGACCGTCCTCGTCCAGACGGTCACCGTGGCCGCGGAGACCCCGGAGTTCCTGGCCCTCGCCCGGGAGAGCGAACTGGTGGCGGGGGTCGTCGGCTGGACCGATCTGACCCGCCCCGATGTCGCCGAGGAGCTGGCCCGCCTGCGCGAGCTGCCGGGCGGCGACTGCCTGAAGGGCATCCGTCACCAGGTCCAGGGCGAGTCCGACCCGCAATGGCTGCTGCGCCCGGACGTACGCCGAGGACTCGCCGCCGTCGCCGCGGCGGGACTCGTCTACGACCTGGTCGTGCTCCCGCACCAGCTGCCCGCGTGCGTCGCGGCGGCCGCCGACCACCCCGGACTGACCTTCGTGCTCGACCACGCGGGCAAGCCGCCCATAGCCCAGGGCGCCCTGGAGCCCTGGGCCGCCTCCGTCCGCGCGCTGGCCGCCCTGCCCAACACGGTCTGCAAGCTCTCCGGACTGGTCACCGAGGCGGACCCGGCCGACTGGACGGTCGAGGACCTGCGCCCCTACGCGGACACGGTCCTGGACGCCTTCGGCCCCGCCCGCCTGATGTTCGGCTCCGACTGGCCCGTGTGCACCCTGGCCGCGACCTACGGCCAGGTCGTCGACGCCACACGGGAGCTGCTGTCCGGCCTCGACGACGAGGAGACCGAGGCGGTCCTCTCCGGCACCGCCACGCGCGTCTACGGCGTCTGACGCGCCCGCCGTCCACCGGGAGCGGCTCCCCCGAGCGAGGGGTGGACCGGCCTTCGCGCGCGAACGGCCGTCAGTACGGGACGCGGCGCTCGTCGGCTGTCTCCAGGCGGGTCGGCGGCAGGAAGTCGCGCACGTACGTGCGATGCCAGCAGGCGCCGGTCTCCCGCAGTTCGCGCCATGTCGTGTACCGGTAACGGTAGAGACGGGCGCGGACGTAGCGCGGCGGCGCGTCCGCGGGGAACGGCGAGCGGCGCAGCAGCCGCAGGGTGTCCCGGTCGTTCTCCAGCAGACGCTCCACCAGACCCGCGAACCAGGCGCCGGCGTACGCGGGGGACAGCGCCGCGAACCACATCAGCCAGTCCAGCCGCAGATGGTAGGGCGCGAACTGGCGCGGCCAATGGCGGGGATCGCCCGGCTTGCCCTTGAACTCGTACTCCTGCCAGCGCGAGTGCTCTCGCGGCAGATCGTCCGTGGTGCCCTCGACGACCACCTCGTAGCGCACTCGGCTGACACTGCCGAACGCCCCGTAGGTGTTGACCAGATGGAGCGGGTCGAAGGAGCGGTTCATCACCTGGCGCCGGGAGAGCAGATTGCGGGCGGGCCGGTAACTGAGCGCGACCAGACCCGCGGCCACGGCGAGCACGACGACCTCGTACCAGAGCGGTGGCCCGGCGAGGCGCGGGGCCGTGCCGGGGAACCGGACCGCCGACAGGGCCACCACGATGGTCGTCCAGTTCAGCCACGCGAAGTTCCCGGACAGCACCAGCCACAGCTGGGTGAGGATCATCAGCGAGGCAGCCGCGCCGGCGATCGGCTGCGGGGTGAAGAGGAGCACCGGGACGACGAGTTGGGTGAAGTGGTTGGCCGCCACCTCGATCCGGTGGAACGGCTTGGGGAGATGGTGGAAGAACCAGCTCAGCGGGCCCGGCATCGGCTGTGTCTCGTGGTGGTAGTACAGGCAGGTCAGCTTCCGCCAGCACGCGTCCCCCCGCATTTTGATCATCCCCGCGCCGAACTCCACGCGGAACAGCACCCACCGCAGCTGGAACAGCACGACGATCGGCGGAGCCACCTCGTCGTTGCCGAGGAAGACCGCGAGGAAGCCCACTTCGAGCAGCAGGGACTCCCACCCGAACGAGTACCACGTCTGGCCGACGTTGACGATCGACAGGTACAGGACCCACGGTACGAGCCACAACAGCATCCCGCCCCACAGCGGCAGCAGCGAGTCGGCCCCCGCGATCAGTGCCACCGACACCGCGCAGCCCGTCCAGGACCAGAGCGCGAAGAAGCGGTCCGAGTAGCGCAGATGGAACACGCTCGGCGCGGCACGGAACGGCACCCGCTCCACGAATCGCGGGACCGGCAGCATCCCGCGCTCCCCGAGCAGCGCACGGAACTGCAGCGCCGCGCCCAGGAAAGCCATCAGGTACACGACGGCCAGCGCGCGCTGGAAGACCAGCCGGCTCCACCAGTACTCGGGGGCGACGAACCACTCCACGATGAGCGCTCCTCTCCCTTCCATTGTGACGCTGGGTGACCGCTTCGGCTTGCGTGACCCGAGCGGGTGACGCAGACAATGGTGGTCGAATTGCCCGGGATGAACGGGAGAACGTGGTGCACATACCCACCAGGGCCCTCGTCACGGCCTGCGCGCTCGCGGCGGCGCTCCTCGTCGCCGGGTGCGGCGGCGACAGCGACCAGGCCAGCGCGTCCGGCGCCTCGTCCGGCGAGGACGTCTACCTCCAGCCCGTCGCGGCCCAGGGGCCCGACCCCTTCACCGACTCCACCGCCACCGACGGCGGGGCCGAGCCGGGTGTCACCCGAACGCCGCAACCGGCGGCGAGCGGCGGCGCCTTCGACCCACGGAGCACGCTCGTCGTCCCGGGCTCCCTGCCGGGCCTGTACGGCGGCACCCGGAACACCGGGAGCTGCGACGTGGAGAAGGAGATCCGCTTCCTCGCCGCCGACCGGAGCAAGGCGCGCGCCTTCGCCGGGGTCTCGGGCATCACCCGGTCGTCGATCCCGGGCTTCCTGCGCGGGCTGACCTCGGTCGTGCTGCGCGCCGACACCCGGGTCACCAACCACGGGTTCAGCGACGGACGGGCGACCACTTTCCAGTCCGTTCTCCAGACCGGCACCGCCGTACTCGTCGACGACCGGGGCGTACCCCGGGTCCGCTGTGCCTGCGGCAACCCGATCGGCTCGCCGGCCGCGCACGGGAGCGGCTCGGGCACCCGCGGTACGCCCTGGTCGGGTTATCGGCAGTCCCAGATCGTCGAGGTCGCCCCGGCGCCCACGGTGATCACCGACCTGACGATCGTCGACGTCGACGACCACCAGTGGATCGAGCGCCCGACGGGGCACGACGGCCATCGCCACGACCACGTCGTACCGGCGCCGGACGGTCCGGCCGCGACGGAGCGCCCCGACCGGTCCTCGCCCGGTCCGCACGACTCCACCCCGGGGGTCGGCCCGGACGGACGGGGTACCGGTCCGGACTGCGGCACGCCGACCGCGGCCGCGCCCGTGCCGTCGCGGCCGACGGGCGCCGTCCCGGGCGAGACCCCGGGGGCGGCCACTCCCGGCGCGCGTCCCCCGGGCTCGGACGGCGGTGCCGATGTGGCAGCGGCGGGCGCCGCCAGGTCCGGTCCGCGGTCCGGCACCCCGACGGGCACCCCGTCGGCCGGGAGCCCGGCGGCCTCGCCTGCCGCGTGTCCCACGGCCACGCCGTCGGCGACGGAATCCGGGCCCGTGCAGAGCTCGCCGGACAGGAGCGCCGCGCCCGGGCGGTCCCCGGTACCGCCCGCCCCGCCGAGCGACCCGGGCACCCCGGACGAGGACATGGGTCCCGACACGGTGCCCGAGGATCCCGACGTCCCCGACGGCGGTGGGCTCGTCCCCGAGGAATCCGCCGACACGGACACGATCTTCGACGCGGCGACGGACGTGTTCGGCAGCTGAGCGTCCGCCCGGCCCGGGGCGCCCGGAAGCGGGCTGCCCAGAAGTCGAACAATCGGACAAATCCTGGCAAGGTGGCCCCATGGTTCATCGGGGAGCGAGCGCCCTGTCACTCCCGGACGACTGGCCCGCCCACCCGGATCCGATCCTGGCGCTCAACCGCATGGGCAGCTTCGACTGGGACCTGGACACGGGTCTGATGCACATGGACGCCCAGGCCCACGCCGTCTTCGACATGCGCCCGGGCGAATACGACGGCAACCCCACCACCCTGTCCGTGCGCGTGCCCGCCACCGAGTCGTACCGCCTCGACACCATGGTGTCCCAGGCCCTCAAGGACGGCAGCGAGAACTACGGTGCCTACTTCCGCATCCGCTGCCGCGACGGCTCCCTGCGCTGGACGCACACCCAGGGCTACATCCGCCGCGACGAGACCGGACGGCCCCGCCGGATCATCGGCATCGTGCGCGACGCCACCGAGGAGCTGAGCGAGAGCGCGGCACGCCGTGAGCAGGCCGCCGAGGACGAGGCCCGCCGGCAGCAGACCAGCGTCGTGCAGATCACCACCGCCGCGCTCGCCCACGCCCGCACCGTCCAGGACGTCATCGACGTGCTGAAGGACTCCCACGGCCTCACCCACCTCGGCGCGACGAGCCTGGTCATGGGGCTGGTGGAGGCGGGCCGCATCAGGCTGGTCGCCGAAGGTCCCGCGGGCAGCTTCGTCCCCGGCACCCTGGTCACCCGCATCGACGAGCAGTACCCGATGAGCGAGGTCGTACGGACCCTCGCCCCGCGTTTCATCGAGTCGCCCGAGGACTTCGCCGAGTCCTACCCGCTGCTGTGGCCGCACATCACCGATCTCGAGATCACATCGGCCGCGTATCTGCCGCTCATCGCCCAGGCCCGCCCGATCGGGGCGATGGGCCTGCTCTACAACGACCGGCACGGCTTCTCGGCCGAGGACCGCAACGTCCTCGTCGCGCTCGGCAGCAGCATCGCGCAGAGCCTCCAGCGCGCCATGTTCTACGAGCAGGAGAAGGACCTCGCGCAGGGCTTCCAGCAGGCGATGCTGCCGCGCTCCATCCCCAGTGTCCCCGGCGCCGACGTCGCCGTCCGCTACCGCTCCGCCTCCCTCGGACGGGACATCGGAGGCGACTGGTACGACCTGATCCCGCTGCCCGGCGGACGCGTCGGCGCCGTCATCGGCGACGTCCAGGGTCACGACACGCACGCCGCCGCCGTCATGGGCCAGCTGCGCATCGTGCTGCGCGCCTACGCCGCCGAGGGCCACACCCCGGCCACCGTGATGGCCCGTGCCTCGGTCTTCCTGCACGAGCTCGACACCGACCGCTTCGCGACCTGCCTGTACGCCGAGGCGGATCTGTCCACGGGGGTGGTCCAGCTGGTCCGGGCGGGCCACATCGACCCGCTGGTCCGGCACACCGACGGCACCTGCCGCAGGGTGGGCGTCGAAGGAGGACTGCCGCTCGGCCTGTCCGCCGAGTTCGGGCGGCTGGAATACCCGGTCACCAGCATCGAGCTCGACCCCGGACACACCCTCCTGTTGTGCACCGACGGCCTCGTCGAGCAGCCCGGCACCGACCTCGACGACGGCATGCACGCCCTGCGCGAGCTCATCAGCTCGGGCCCGGACGACGTCCGCGAGCTCGCCGACCGGCTGATCGACGTGGCGGAGGACCGCGGCGGCGACGACGACGTGGCGCTGCTCCTCCTGCGCCGTCGCGGCCTCACCGACCAGCGGTCGGGCGGACGGCTCCAGCAGCACGTGGCCCCCGGCGACCCCGAGGCACTCTCCGAGGCGCGCCACATGATCCGTGCCGCGGTCCGTGCCTGGGGCGCGGGCGAGCGCACCGACGAGATCGAGCTGGTCGCCGACGAACTGATCACCAACGCCCTCATGCACACCGAAGGCTCGGCGATCGTCACCCTGCGCGTGCTCACCGGGTCCGACCGCCGGATGCGCGCCGAGGTGGAGGACGCGTCCAGCGCCCTGCCGCGCCGTCGGGAGGCCGGCGAGTCCGGGGTCTCCGGCCGCGGTCTCCTCCTCGTCGACCGCCTCACCGACGTGTGGGGTGTGGAGGCCCGCGGCGGCGGCAAGTGCGTGTGGTGCGAGTTCATCGTCCCGGACCGGGACTGACCGGGACCGACCCGGACCGGACCGCCCCGGACGGGACCGCCCCGGACGGAACCGCCCCGGACGGGACCGCCCCGGACGGGACCGCCCCGAACCGAATCGCCCCGGACCCGCCGCGCGCGCCAGGTGCGCCGGTGGGTTGTCGGTGCCGGATGGCACTCTGGACGTATGCCGGAACTGCCCGAGGTCGAAGCGCTCAAGGACTTCCTGACCGACCATCTCGTCGGCCGCCAGGTGGTGCGGGTGCTGCCCGTCGCCATCAGTGTCCTCAAGACGTACGACCCGCCGGTCACCGCCTTCGAAGGACGCGAGGTCACGGCCGTGCACCGGTACGGCAAGTTCCTCGACATCGAGGCGGACGGCCTGCACTTCGTGACGCACCTGGCCCGCGCGGGCTGGCTGCGCTGGCAGGACACCCTGCCCGACGGGCCGCCCCGTCCCGGGAAGGGCCCGCTGGCGCTGCGGGTGGCGCTGGAGACCGGCGAGGGCTTCGACCTCACCGAGGCGGGCACCCAGAAGCGCCTCGCGGTGTACGTCGTGGACGACCCGGCCAGGATCCCCGGCGTGGCCCGGCTCGGTCCCGACCCGCTCGCCGACGACTTCGACGCGGCCCGCCTCGCGGCACTGCTGTCGGGGGAGCGGCGCCGGCTCAAGGGGGCCCTGCGCGACCAGAGCGTGATCGCGGGCGTGGGGAACGCGTACAGCGACGAGATCCTGCACGCCGCGAAGATGTCGCCCTTCAAGCTCGCCTCCTCGCTGACACCCGAGGAGACGGGACGGCTGTACGAGGCGCTGCGCTCCACCCTCACCGAGGCCGTCGAGCGGTCCCACGGGCTGGCCGCGGGGCGCCTCAAGGCGGAGAAGAAGAGCGGGCTGCGGGTGCACGGCAGAGCGGGCGAGGCCTGCCCGGTGTGCGGAGACACCATCCGCGAGGTGTCCTTCAGCGACTCCTCGCTCCAGTACTGCCCGACCTGCCAGACCGGCGGCAAGCCGCTGGCGGACCGCCGGATGTCGCGGCTGCTCAAGTAGCGACGTCCACCGGGGGCTTCCGTCGGGGCTCCCGGCGAGCGACGGCGTGGTCAGCGGGGCTTGAGGGTCACCAGGTGTTTGCCGTCGGTCGTGCGCACCTCGAACTGGCGGATGTCCTTGGGCCGCATCGCCGCGCCGCCCTGCATGCTGGTGGTCCTGCCGTTGTTCGGGGGCTCCATCCAACTGGTCACCGTCTGCTCGGAGCCGTCCATGCCGACGACGACCAGCTGACAGGCGCGCGGCCCGCCGCTGTCCTTGACCTGGACGTCGACCTCGCTGCCCCACACCCGGTCCTGGGTCGTGACCTGGGCCCACACCCCGGTCCGCGTGTCCGTCGCGGAGATCCTGTCCGAACGCGGCTCGTGCGAGGTGACGATCGCGATCGCCGGACCGCCCACCGCGAGCACCACGGAGGCCGCCACGGCGTAGAGCCAGCGCCTGCGCCCGGTGCGGTTGCGGGCCGCCACCTGGCCGAGCAGCCGGTCGAGCAGCCGGGGCCCGGGGGCGGCGAAGGGATGCACGGAGCGCGGAGTGGCTCGTCGGTACAGCATCAACTGCCGTGTGGCGGGGCGGAACTCACTCACCTGCGCCGAGCACTGGGGGCACTCCATGAGGTGATCCTCGAAACGGAAAGCCTCCGCCTCGTCCAGCACGCCGAGCGCGTAGGCGCCGACGTCGCGATGCCGTTCCAGGGACCTCATACCGAATACCGAATCCTCGTGGCCATGGTGCGGGGTGGGGGTGGTGTTGCTGTTGCCCACCGATACGCACCGGACCGACGAATCATTCAAGACTCGTCCGGAATCGCGGACAAGACATTCGGAGCGGGAGGCCCCGCGGATTGGTGCGGGCCGAAAAAACTTGCCCGCCGGTGCGGCACCGCCGCCTCGGCGGTGTCCCGGCGCCGTCTCAGAAGAGGTGGATCGCCAGATGCCCGAGCGGCAGCCCCAGCCGCCAGGCCGGCGTCCACACCTTCGGGCCGTCGTCCTCACCGGGTACGGAACCGCCTCCCGGCACCGCGTCCAGGTCGGGCGCGAGCAGTTCGGTCTCCTCCAGCCAGCGCCAGGCCGCGGCCGCCAGCTCCAGGTCCGGGGCGGGAGCGCCGGACGCGGTCGCCTCCGCGGTCCGCCGCGCCATGTGCTCACGCACCCAGTCCTGCCAGGGCTGGTCGTACGCCGTCAGCGAGAGCCAGGTGTCGAGCTGGGTGACGACCCGGATGCCGGAGAGTTCGTCCCCGCTGTCGGCGAGGTAGATGGTCAGCGCCAGGGCGTCGCGCCCGGCACGGAACTCGAAGGACGTGGGCGGCATCAGGTCGCCGGTCCGCAGCAGCTCGTCGGCGATGTACTCGGCGTACAACCAGGCCATGGGGACGGTGAGTTCGCCACCGCCGGTGCCGTCCGTGCTCTCTTGACCTCTGTGCAGCATCCCTTCCTGCCTTCCTCCGGTACGTGCGCGTCGCCCGAACCCGGGCCCCCAGTCCGGAACACGGATGAGGCAAGCTGATTGCTCAACCATGGTCCTCAGCAAGGCGCTTTACGGAGGTTTGACTCAGCCCACGGTTTCACCGCAGGTCGGCCGCGTATCCCGGAAGCACTCGGCGCAGGGCGCGCAGCGCGTAGTACGCGCGGGACTTCACGGTACCGGGCGGAATCCCCAGCGCTGCGGCGGCCTCCGCCACACTCGCCCCCTGGAAGTACACCAGCACCAGGACTTCACGGTGCTCGGGAGTGAGTGTCTTCACAGCCTCCCGTACGTCGAGCATCGCCGCGGACCGTTCGGCGTGATCGGCGCAGACGCGCGCGCTCTCCAGCACCGCGTCGCCGACCTCGGCGGGGCGCGCCTGACGGGCCCGGCGCGCGTCTATCGCGAGCCGCCGTCCGACGGTGAGCAGCCAGGGGCGTACGGAGTCGAAGTCGTCGGCGCGCAGTGCCTCGGGGTGCTGCCAGGCGCGCACGAGCGTCTCCTGCAGCAGATCCTCGGCGCGCTGCCGGTCGCCGTCGGAGAGGCGGAGCAGCAGGGCGAAGAGGGGCCGGCCGTGCTCGCGCTGAAGCGCGGCCAGCTCGTGCTCGGCGGTCGTCCCGTGCGTGATGGTGGTGGTTCCGGCCGTCATGGCCCGTATGCCAGCGCGATGCGCGCCGCTCGGACAGGCCGGGCACACGGTTGTGCGCTGGGCGGTCGAAGCCGTCGGTGAACGGTGCGCCGAACGGTCAGCCGGGTCCGCAGCGGCGTTCGCCGAACGGTCGCGCGGGGCCGGGACCGGGGCCGCGTTCACCGGACTGTGGCCCGGAGCCACGACCGGGGTGGGAGCCGGAGCCTGGCCCGATCCGGAGTCGGTGCCGGAGCGAGAGCGAGCGCCGAGCCTGAGGCCCGGTGCGACGCGTGCCCGTCCCCGGCGCTCCTTCGCCCTGACGGGCCCGTCCCGGAGCGCCGGACGGGCTACCGGCGTGCGTTGCTCCTTGACTCCCGGCGGCCCCCATATGTGGATTCTTCTCAATTCATATCTGTTCATAACGAAATCCGACTGCATCGGGGCGATTCGATGAACGCACGCACACGACGGACCACCCTGGCTCTCGCGGCCGTGGTCGTCACGGCTCTCGCGGGCTGCCAGGCCCGGCACCAGGCCTCCGAGACCTCACCGTCCCGGCAGTCGTCGGGACAGTCGGCCGCACCGTCGTCCGGACATCCGGCGGCGCCCGCGCCCCGGACCGGGTTCACCCTCGTCGCCTCCGGCGACATGCTGCCCGACACCTCGATCATCGAGCGCGCGCAGTTCGACGCCGGGGGCCTGGGATACGACTTCCGGCCCATGCTCGCGGGGGCCGGACCCGCGGTGTCCGGCGCGGACCTGGCGATCTGCCACATGAACGCGGTCTACGGAGGGGACGACGACGCGTCCGGATCGCCGGCCCTCAAAGCGCCCCCGCAGATGGCCGACGCGCTGGCCGCGACCGGCTACGACGGCTGCTCCACCGCCTCGGACCACAGCCTGGACGACGGTGCCGACGGCATCCGGCGGACCCTGGACGCGTTCGACCGCGCCGGCGTACGGCACGCGGGGTCGGCACGCACGAAGGAGGAGGCGAAGAGCGTGACCATGATGCGCGCCGGCGACGCCCAGGTGGCGCACCTCGCCTACACCGTCGGCCCGAAGGGCCGGTCGCTTCCCGAGGGACAGCCCTGGGCGGTCGACCTCCTCGACCGCGACAGGATCGTCGAGGACGCCCGGGTGGCCCGCAGGGCGGGGGCCGACGTGGTCGTGGTGTCCGTGCACTGGGGCACCGAGTGGCAGGACGCGCCGGACGCGCAGCAACTGAAGCTGGCCAAGCAGCTCACGGCGTCCCGCACCGACGGGCGGGCGGACATCGACCTGATCCTCGGCACCCACGCGCACGTCCCGCAGGCGTACGAGAAGGTCGATGGCACCTGGGTCGTCTACGGCCTGGGTGACCAGATCGCCGGCGAGACGGACAGTCGCGGGGTCCGGGACCCTCGGGGCAACGAGAGCACGATCGCGCGGTTCACGTTCGCGCCCCCGGCACACGAGGGCGAGCGCTGGCCGGTGGCCAGGGCCGAGTTCGTCCCGCAGGCGTTCGACGTGGACGCGGGCCGCGTCGTCGACCTCAACGCCGCCCTGCAGCAGGGCGCCGACGTCGGCGCCCTGCGCGACCGGATCCGGGACGTCGTCCTGAGCCGCGGGGCAGCCCAGGCCGGGCTGGTCATGGCGCAGTGATCCCGCGCGCCCGGGGCGCGGTTCGCCGGCGGCCGGTCTACGGGACGACCGTGACCGGCCAGCGGCCCGCCTTCACCAGCCGGATCGCCACCGAACCGATGATCCGGTGCCCCGCCTGCTCGGAAGCGCCGACCACCACGGCGTCGGCCTTGAGCTC
This sequence comes from Streptomyces sp. NPDC025784, assembly GCF_055558435.1. NCBI lineage: Bacteria > Bacillati > Actinomycetota > Actinomycetes > Kitasatosporales > Streptomycetaceae > Streptomyces > Streptomyces sp. NPDC025784. The sequence continues at coordinate 117,501 of NZ_JBVHMN010000002.1, read as the reverse complement.
GTCCGCGGCCTTCACCAGACCGTTGTAGGGATCGCCGCGGAAGGTGTGGAACTCCCAGCGCACCTCGAATATCCCCTTGACCCGCTCGGTCGCGTCACGGATGTACTTGACCAGGTCCTCGGCGATCTCGTCGGTCGTCTCCGCGACCGGCACCCCGAGCGCGGCACCCGCCGCCATCACCGGCTGGACGTAGACGACCGCGAGCAGCGCGCGCTGCCGTCTTGCCAGGCCTCCGGCATATGCCGCCGCGCGCAGCGACGAGTCGGAGCCGTCCACACCGACCAGGATGACCTTCGGCCCGTCCGTGCCCCGCTCGAACTGATGCGGCTCGGACTGAGGCGAGTGCTGCTGTTCCGTCACGGCTGTCAGGTTATCGGAATCTGCAGGTCCGGAGGCCGTACGAGACCGGGGATCTTGCCCGGCGGGCGGAGCGGACTCCGCCCGCCGTGCGAGGGGGACCGGCACGCCGGGCGCCCGGGAGCCGCACCAGGCGCACGCACGCCGCCGGAAGGCGCGGCGTCCGACGGGTGGAGGACGTCCGCCGGGTGGGCCGATGGGGCTCGACGGGCGGGGGTGCGTCGGCCTTCCTACAGTCGGAACCATGAGTGCCACCGTGGAGGCCCGCCCGCCGAAGGACTCGGCGGGCGCGGCGAGGCGGCCAGGGGCAGGCTTCCTCGACAGGGTGCCGGAGGGCTTCGCCACCTTCTTCGGCGCCCTGGGACTGCTCTGCGTACTGCTCGCGTTCTTCGCGCCGCTGCGCAGGCTGCTGCGCCCGGTGGTGCGCTTCCTGGACCTGCTGATCGTGCCGGTCAGCGCCAACCTCGCGTACGCCGTGTTCCTCTTCCTGCTGGCCGCGGCGATCGCCGCCCGCAAGAAGATCGCCTGGTGGCTGGTGGTGGTCTACCTGGGCCTGCTGGTCCTGGTCGACATCCTGGGCGTCGCGGCGGGCCTGTTCGCGCAGTCGATCCCCTCCCTCGTCGTCTGCGCACTGCTGCTGGCGCTCCTGATCGTGGCCCGTGGCGCGTTCTACGCCGACTCCCGGCACGGCGCCGTCCGGCGGGCCCTCGTCGTCCTGCTGGCCGGGCTGACCGTCGCGATCCTGATGGGCTGGGGCCTGGTCGAGCTCTTCCCCGGCACTCTGCCGCGCGGGCAGCGACTGCTCTGGGCGGCCAACCGGGTCTGCGGCGGACTCGTCTCCGGGCAGTCGTTCGACGGACGTCCGCCCCGCTGGCTGTTCTTCCTGCTCGGGCTGTTCGGCGCCCTCGCCCTCCTCGACGCCGCCGCCACCCTCTTCCGCTCCCAGCGCCTGGAAGCGGCACTGCGCGGCGACGAGGAGTCCCGCATCCGGGCACTGCTGCGCACCTATGGGGCGGACGACTCCCTCGGCTACTTCGCCACCCGCCGCGACAAGGCGGTCGTCTTCTCCCCGAGCGGCAAGGCCGCCGTCACCTACCGCGTCGAGGCCGGCGTCTGCCTCGCCAGCGGCGACCCTGTCGGCGACCGCGAGGCCTGGCCGCACGCCATCGACTCCTGGCTCGACATGGCCCGCCGCTACGCCTGGGCGCCCGCGGCCATGGGCGCGTCCGAGGAGGGCGCCAAGGCGTACGCCCGATGCGGCCTCGGCGCCCTGCAACTCGGCGACGAGGCGATCCTGCACGTCGCCGGCTTCGACCTCGGCGGCCGCGAGATGCGGGTCACGCGCCAGGCGGTCAACAGGGTCCGGCGCGCCGGCGCCACCTGCCGCGTACGCCGTCACTCCACCCTCACCGAGCAGGAGATGAGACAGGTCGTCGACAAGGCGGACGCCTGGCGCGACACGGAGACCGAACGCGGCTTCTCGATGGCCCTGGACCGGCTTGGCGACCCCGCCGACGGCGACTGCCTGCTCGTCGAGGCGCTGGGCGCCGACGGCCGGCTCCTCGCGCTGCTCTCCTTCGTGCCCTGGGGACCGGACGGCATCTCCCTCGACCTGATGCGCCGCGACCGCAGCGCACCCAACGGCGTCATGGAGTTCATGGTCGCCGAACTGTGCGCGGTGGCCGGAAAGTTCGGCGTACGGCGGATCTCGCTCAACTTCGCCGTGTTCCGCTCGGTCTTCGAGGAGGGCGCCCGCATCGGTGCCGGCCCCGTGCTCAGGCTCTGGCGCCGACTGCTGCTGTTCTTCTCCCGGTGGTGGCAACTGGAGGCCCTGTACCGCTCCAACGCCAAGTACCACCCGCAGTGGTACCCCCGCTTCATCTGCTACGGCGAGACCGGCGCCCTCGCACGGATCGGCCTCGCCTCCGGCATCGCCGAGGGCTTCGTCTCCGTGCCGTCGCTGCGCAAGCTCTGGGGCAACGGGCACATCCGTGGCGCACCCGTACCCGCCATCGCCGAGGGCCTGCCCGCGCCGTCGGCCCCCGGGGCGAGCGGTACGGAGGAAGCCGGGGCGGAGGAGCCGTACCACGGCCGGCCCGAGCAGATCCGGATCCGCCACCGGACCCTCGACCGGCTCCGTGCCGAGGGCACGGACCCCTACCCGGTGGGTGTCCTGTCCCGTACGCACACCCTCGCCGACGTCCCGCAGGGCGCCGACGTCACGGTCGCCGGCCGTGTGATCCTCGTACGCGACTTCGGCGGCATCCTGTTCGCGGTGCTGCGCGACTGGTCCGGAGACCTTCAGATCGCCCTCACCCGGGCGGAGTCGGGCGCCGCGCTCGACCGGTTCCGCCGGGACGTCGACATCGGCGACCACATCACCGCGAGCGGTCTCGCCGGCGCCAGCGACCACGGAGAGCGGACCGTCTTCGCCACCTCCTGGCAGCTCACCGGCAAGTGCCTGCGCCCGCTGCCCGACAAGCGCCGGGGACTCGCCGACCCGGAGGCGAAGGTCCGCCGCCGCTACCTCGACCTGGTGTCCAGCCCGGACGCCCGCTCCGTCGTGCGGGCCCGCTCCACGGCCGTACAGGCCCTGCGGCAGGGCCTGCTCGACCGCGGTTACCTGGAGGTCGAGACGCCGATGCTCCAGCAGGTCCACGGCGGCGCCAACGCCCGGCCCTTCACCACCCACATCAACGCCTACGACCTCGACCTGTATCTGCGCATCGCGCCCGAGCTGTACCTGAAGCGGCTGTGCGTCGGCGGCCTGGAGAAGGTCTTCGAGATGGGCCGCACCTTCCGCAACGAGGGCGTCTCCTACAAGCACAACCCCGAGTTCACGATGCTGGAGGCCTACCAGGCGTTCGCCGACTACGACGTGATGCTCGACCTCGCCCGCGAGCTGATCCAGGACGCGGCCACCGCCGCCTTCGGCACGCCCGTGGCACGCAAGGACGGCACCGAGTACGACATCTCCGGGCCCTGGCCCGTCAAGACGGTGTACGGCGCCCTCTCGGAGGCGCTGGGGGAGCAGGTCGATGCCGACACACCGCGGGAGACGCTGGTGCGGCTGTGCGACCGTGCCGACGTGCCGTACGGGCCGAAGGACTCGCGCGGCGACGTCGTGCTGGAGATGTACGAACGGCTGGTCGAGGAGCGGACCGCGCTGCCCACCTTCTACAAGGACTTCCCGACCGAGGTCTCCCCGCTGACCCGGCAGCACCGCGTCGACCCGCGCCTCGCCGAACGCTGGGACCTCGTCGCCTTCGGCATCGAACTGGGCACCGCCTACTCCGAGTTGACCGACCCCGTGGAACAGCGGCGGAGGCTGACCGAGCAGTCCCTGCTCGCCGCCGGGGGAGACCCGGAGGCCATGGAGCTGGACGAGGACTTCCTGGACGCCCTGGAGTACGCGATGCCGCCCACCGGGGGGCTCGGCATCGGAGTCGACCGGCTCGTGATGTTCCTGACCGGTCTGACGATCCGCGAGACACTGCCGTTCCCGCTGGTGCGCCCCCGCTGAAATGGTCCCATCGGGTGTTTTCGTGGCTCCGCGCCGGTGTTGCTCAGCCGCGTCGCCCCTCCACGGGGTGACTCATGAATCATGAAAAAGGATCAGCTGTTCACCCGGCGCCGGATGTTGGTCGCCGGTGCTGCCGTCCTGGGCGCGGCCGGGGCGGCGGGCACGGCCCGAGTCCTGACGGCCGAGCCGGCCGCGCGACCGGCGAGTGTCCCGCCCGGCCAGGGCCCGCAGTTGCGCACGGCGCTCAAGCCCTCCGCCTTCCGCCTCCAGCCGATGGCGGGATACGGACCGCCTCGGCACCGGCCGGTGAAGACGGCAGTCCGCCGCGAGCCGATCCTGCAGATGTCCGGAAGCGGCCGCCGTATGGTGCTGACGTTCGACGACGGTCCCGACCCGCGGTACACCCCGCACATCCTGAGCACCCTGCGCGAGTACGACGTGCGGGCCATGTTCTTCGTGTGCGGGGAGATGGCCGTCGACAACAAGGACCTGCTGCGCGAGATGGCCGACGACGGCCACATCGTCGGCAACCACACCTGGACCCACCCGCAGCTGACCGAGCTCTCCCGTTCCGCGATCCGCCGCGAGATCGAGCGCACCTGCGAGGTCATCGACGACGCCTACGGCGAGCCGCCCGCCTGGTTCCGCGCACCGTACGGCGCGTGGAACCGGAACACCTTCAAGATCGGCGCCGAACTCGGCATGGAGCCGCTGGCCTGGACGGTCGACTCGCTGGACTGGACGACCCCGGGCACCCGCACCATCGTCGACCGGGTCGAGGAGGGCGCCGCCCCGGGCGTCGTGATCCTCTCGCACGACGCGGGCGGCGACCGCTCGCAGAGCGTGCGGGCGCTGCGCGAATACCTTCCGCAATTGCTGGACTCCGGCTACCACATCACCGTGCCGCACCGGAAATTCGTGTAGAGAGGGCATGCGGGCATTCGCCCGCCCGGTCGGGAACGCTCAGCGAACCTCGACCAGGCGGGCGAACACCACGACATTCCCGTCGTAACCGTGCTGCTTGGAGAAACCGCCGCCGCAGGTGATGACCCGCAGTTCCGGGGTGCCCTTGCTGCCGTACACACGGTCGCCGGGGAAATTGCTCTTCTCGAACACGTCGACGCCGTAGACCTCGAACACGGCCGTCTTCCGGTCCTCGCGCAGGACCTCGACCTTGTTGCCCTTCTTGAGCGCCCCCAGTCCGTAGAAGACCGCGGGGCCCTGCATGTTGTCCACGTGGCCGACGATGACCGACGTGCCCTTCTCGCCGGGCGAGACCGCACCGGTGAACCAGCCGGCCAGGTTCGGGTCGTCCGGGGGCGGCGCGTCGACCCAGCCGCCGATGTCCAGACCCACCGGCACGGTCGGGGCGTCGACCTGGATCGCCGGGATCTTCACCCGCTGCACCGAGGAGAACGGCAGGCCGGACGGCCCGTTCGAGAAGGTGCCGGCCGACGTGCGGCTGTCCGCCGCGGCCGCCGAAGCGGGCTGCGGCGGACCCACGTCGAACTCACCGGAGCCGTTTCGAATGAGTGCGAGGCCGGTCAGCAGAACAAGCGCTATAACGCCCCAAGGGGCGCGCTTCCTCCGCCTCTCCTCCTCTTCGGCCAGATCGGACGCAAGCATTCGTCATCCCCTCTCGACGTGGCCGTCGCCACGTCCGTCGAGCATATGAGAACGCTAATTCCAGCACGGCCGTCCGGCGACGGGACGCGAGCGAACGGGTGGCGGAGTACATCGGTCGTGAGCCATCCGAGTCCCCGGGACCAGGAATTTTCTGACGGTCCGTGACCTGCGGCAATATCCGATTGTGTGGAATTCCTTCGGCGTGTCTTCTCACCAGGACGGACCATTCTCGAAATGCGGGCCTGTGCCCGGCATCTGAAGGTCGGTCTGGGAGGCGCTGTCTCGCCGATCCACCGGGGACGGTTCCCGGGGCGTCTTCCGCGGAGGATCACATGCGCAACGCACGCGCCCTGGCGGCCTCGGCCGCGGCGGCCGCACTCCTCGGGACAGTCGCCCCGGCGGCTCTCGCCGACGGTATGGGCGGCGGCACGGGCACCCAGAACGGCGCCATTGTGGGCGGCGGCACGGGCACCCAGAACGGCGCCATCGTGGGCGGCGGCACGGGCACCCAGAACGGCACCATCGTGGGCGTCGTGCCGGGCACCGGCGTCGTGCCGGGCAACGGCTTCGTGCCGGGGTACAACTACGGATTCGGCAACAACGGGTTCAACAACAACTTCGGCTTCAACTACGGCTTCAACAACGGGTTCAACAACGGCTTCAACAACGGCCACGGGGGCAACAACGGCTTCGACAACAACCACGGGGGCAACAACGGATTCGGCAACAACAACGGGTTCGGCAACAACCACGGAGGCGGCCCGCGGAACATCGTCGCCCAGCCCAACGTCATCGCGCCCGGGGGCCGGCTGACGGTGACGGTCGACGGCTGCCGCAACGGCGGCACCATGACCTCGCCCGGATTCGGACAAGCCACCCTCGCCCGGGTCCCCGGCAACAACGACACGGCGAGCGGAACGGCGACCGTGCACCGTGACGCGCTCCCCGGCGCGTACGACATCACCGTCAACTGCGTCGGCGTGGGCGCACTGACCCGCCCGAACGCCTACACCGTCATCCGCTCCGACGCGCCGTACCCCGGCCTGCCGCATACCGGCCTCGGTGGCAGCAGCACCACCGGTGCGACGCCCACCGACATGGCGATCGGCGGTGGTCTGGTGGCCTCGGCGGTGATCGGCGGCGGCGTCCTCTGGATGCGCCGCAGGTCCGAGAAGAAGATCTGACCGGCGTCCCCCGGAAGAGAACAGGTCCCGTCCCCCCTCGGAGACCGTCCGTCCTCCTCCGGGACCCGTCGGCCCGCGCGGAGCCCGCACGTGACAGCCCTCCGCCCCGGATGCCCCCGACAGGGCGGCCGGGGCGGAGGGCTGTCACGTGCGGGCCGTGGGGCCCTCGGAGCCCGTCATGAGTCGTCGGGCGTGGCGCGGCGGCGCGCCACGTACCACGCGGCACCGATGGAACCGGTGACGAGAGCCGCTCCCAGGCCGATCTCCCGGAGATCGAAGCCGTCGCTGCTGCCGCCGACACCGGCGTCGACGCCCTGCTGCACGGGGACGGTCGTCACGTCGGCCGAACCGCCGCCCGCGATGGCGAGGTCCGTGTGACCGGTCGTGCCGCCGCAGGAGAACGTCACCTCGTACACGGCGCCCGGCTTGGCGTTCCGGTCGACCAGCACGGTGGCCGAGGACTGTGCCGCGGGGATGCTGACGGTGTCGAAGACGCCCGAGGACACCGTGGCCGCGCCGCTGCAGCCGCCGCTGTCCCGCTTCAGCTGGAGCGAGACCTGGCCGCCCGCGGCGACCGTCGAGGGCTGGACGGCGAAACCGAACGGCGTGATGTTCGCGTCACTGCCGTCGTCGGCGAGCGCGGCGGGTGCCGTGCAGGCCAGGAAGGACACGCCGAGCAGTGCGGCCGACGCGACGGGTATCGCGTGCATGGTGAAGCCTCCGGGTCCCGAGGAGCCTCGCTGCGGACCGTTCCGCTCGCGTCGGAAATGCGCCTCGACGGGACGAAACGCTAGGAAAGGGTGCGCGCGGGCGCGATCGCAGTCGCGCGAACGGGTCAGTCGTGTGGGCCGTACGGGGGAAGACGTACCTACGGCCGGGGGGCGGGAGCGGCGTGGCTCCCGACCTCCGGCCGCTTCGTGGTCGTCCGGGTTACGTCACCCGGTCAGGTGGGGGAACAGCGCAGTGAACGGCTCCGCCGAGGCGGCGATCCCCCTGCTGTAGGGCGCGTCGAAGTCCCAGATCAGGAAGAGCAGGAAGGCGATCAGTGCCGAGAACAGACCGGCGAGGATCAGCTCCCGGGCGGTGCGTCGGATCTGCAGCGCGAACACCATCCCGACGGTCACCAGGGCGCCGGTGATCAGCCCGAACCACACCACCCCCGGCATGGTCGCCCCGGTCGAGTCGGCGCGGGCGTTGCGCGCGGCGTCCGCCGCCGTGACCTGGTCGACGAGCGGCTGGTAGGCCTGGGCCTCGAAGTCCGACTTCGGCTCGTAGTCGGTGACGTCCTGGCGGATGCGGTCGAGGAGCCGGCCGCCCTCGGCGGTCATCCGGCCCTTCTCCATCGCCTTCCACTCGGTCGTGACGACGTGGCCGGCATAGGCGTTGACGTCGTCACGGACACGGTCGCGCACCTCGGGCGGGTAGACGCGGACCCGTTCCGAGATCTCGTGCAGGGCCTGGGCCTCCGCCTGCACATGGTCCTGCGCGGCGCCCCGGGCCTCCCAGACACCCGCGATGGCCAGCCCGAGAACGATGGCGTACACCACGCCGATCATCATCGTCATGTACTCGATGACGTCCGGGGTCTCGGACGGATCTTCGTCCTCGCGGGCCCGCCGGTGGCGCACGAGGACCACGATGAGTACGACGACGCACGCGGCCGCCATCGCGAGGGCGAGAACAAGCCAATCCGACAAGGTTGCCTCCTGGGGGTCAGCGCGGGCGCAGCGCCGCGACGGCGAGCACCGCGGGCGCTGTGATGAGCAGGGTGAGCGAGACGAGCGACGGCCCGCTGCGCGGTGGGTGCTTGTGCGGCGCGGCGTGGTACGCCGGATAGCTCACCGGCGTCGGCGACGGCTCGGGACGCTCGGGCGGCGGCTTCGGTGCGGGTGGGGGAGCGGGCCGTCGTACCACGGGCCGTGGCTCCGGCGCGGGAGGAGGCGGGGGCGGCGGAGGCGGCGGGTCCGGCTTCGGGGGACGAGGTGGCGCCGGCTTCGGCGGAGGCGTCGGTTTCGGGGGTGGGGTGGGCTTCGGCGTGGGGGTCGGAGTCGGCGTCGGCGTGGGCGGGCAGGGTGGCGTCGGTGTGGGGGTCGGGCACCATGCGGTGTCCCCGGCCACGGCCACCGCGCCGCTTCCCGCGGCGGCCACGGCCGTGGTTCCGTCCGGCCCGGTCGAGGCGTACGCACAGGCGTCGGCCGAGGCCGTGCCGCTCGGCGCCCCGGCGAGGATCCAGGTGAGCGTCAGCAGCGTCAGCACCCGTATGACGAGGGCGGATCGGGTCCGCGGAGGTCCATGCACGACCGAGATCATGGAGCGATCGCGGCCCGGCCACGCCGGAGTGCCGGGGGAATGCCCCGAAGGGAGGACGCCTGCCCCGTCGCGGTTTGACGGCCGGGAGGGGCGGCCCCGACGGGGTCCGTACACGTGCGCCAGGGCGGGGCGGGCGGGGCGGGCGCACCGGGCCCGCACGCCCGCGCCGGAACGGAGGCGGAGCACGCCGGTGATGTGCGCGCTCGCGCGCCGGGGCGCACACCGCGTCACAGGTTCCGGAAAGAATTTTGTGAGCCGGTTGAACACTCCCGCCACCCCCGCCCGTACCTAGGGCCATGCGCGGCGCAGCAGGGCGCTGCAACACTTATGCGAACAGCGGGAGTTACCAATGAAGACCTCCTGGCGGAGCGCCTCGCTCGTAGCGACAGCTGCGGCCGTGCTGGCGCTCACGACGGCGTGCGGTCAGGATCAGGGCGCCCAGTCGACGGGCAGCCAGAACGTGGGTGCGACCGCCGCCGCGGGTGATTACGGGACCGGCACCACCGTCGGCAACGGCTACGGCGCCGATTCCAAGGACCAGCAGAGCGCCGCCGCCCAGGCGGAATCCGCAGGTCAGCTCGATGTCACCGAAAGCACGAAGCTCGGCAAGGTGCTCACCGACAGCGCCGGATTCACTCTCTACCGCTTCGACAAGGACACGGCCGAGCCGCCCAAGTCGAGCTGTGACGGCGACTGTGCGAAGGCCTGGCCGCCCGTGCCCGCCGAGGGCGCCGAGGCGGCGACCGGTGTGGACAAGGCCCTGCTCGGCGAGGTGACCCGCTCGGACGGCACGAAGCAGCTGACCATCGGCGGCTGGCCGATGTACCGCTATGCAAAGGACACCAAGGCCGGGGACACCAACGGCCAGGCCGTCGGCGGCACTTGGTACGCCTCCGCCCCCGATGGCAAGAAGGCGACGCTGGCCGACCTGCCCGGCCTCTCCGTCCACAAGGACGCGAAGCTCGGCGACATCATCGTCGACAAGAACGGCATGACCGTCTACCGCTTCATGAAGGACCAGGCCTGGCCCGTCTCGAAGTCGGCCTGCACCGGTGCCTGCCTGGAGAAGTGGCCGGCCGTCGCGCCGGTCTCCGAGGACGACACCAAGGGCGTCAAGAAGAAGGGCCTCATGCCCTTCACCCGCCCGGACGGCATCAAGCAGATGACGGTCAACTGCTGGCCCATCTACACCTTCTCCGGGGACAAGGCTCCCGGTGACACCAACGGTCAGGGCGTGGGCGGCACTTGGTACGCCGTCGCCCCCGACGGAAAGCCGGTCGGCGCGCAGAAGTAGTTGATCACCTCCCCAGGGTCGATCGTCTCGCCCAGAGAGCCACGGAACGCGGAAGGGAGTGGACGCAGACAGGCAAGTGTGCCGGACCAACGGAACAGCGCGCGCGACCCCGGTCCGCCCCCTCCGCACCGCAACGGAGGGGGCGGACCGTTCGGCGTGCCCGTTCCGGTGCCGGTGCGCCCGGTCGGGCGTGCCCGGGCAGCACACGGAGGTGGCCGGCCGACACCGGGTGTCGGCGGAGTCCGTGAGCCGAGGGAAGTTGACGGAGTCCGTCCGGATTTCAAGGATTTCCGTGATCTCCGTCCGACGGAGAATGGCCGTCGGTGAAGCGGCCGATCGCGGCGACTCTCCGGACGACGTGACCACGCTTCGTAACTCCTCCGAGCTTTTTGGAATGCTTCGGAGCGATTTCGCAGGGGCGGCGCACTGCTTGTTCGTGAGCGGTTCGCGGGACGTCAATTCGGCACTTGCCGGAGGCAGTGACCGGGAACGGATGGTCAATTTCCGTTTTGGCTCGCCCGTTTGGCGGGCGATCAGTAGCCTCAGCTCGAACACCGGATCGCCTACGCCGTCGCCTACGCCTTGGAGAGATAGATGGAGCGTCCCGCCTGGGCCCCCCGCAGCATTGACATCTCGATGCCGAGCGTGTCCCGTATGTATGACTACTACCTGGGCGGTTCGCACAACTTCGAGGTCGACCGGGAAGCGGCACGCAAGGCGATGGAGTTCATGCCGGGACTTCCCAAGATCATGCAGGCGAACCGCGCGTTCATGCGCCGTGCCGTGCGCTTCGCCGCGGACGAGGGCATCGACCAGTTCCTGGACATCGGTTCGGGCATCCCCACCTTCGGAAACGTCCACGAGGTCGCCCAGTCGGCAAGGCCCGGCGCACACGTCCTCTACGTGGACCACGACCCGGTGGCCGTCGCGCACAGCGAGGCCGTACTGCGGGACAACGACGACGCGGACGTCCTCGCGGCCGATCTGCTCAAGCCCCACGAGATCCTGGCGAGCCCTCAGCTCCAGCGGCTGATCGACCTGAACCGGCCGGTCGCCCTGCTCCTCGTTGCCATACTTCACTTCGTGGAAGACGCGGACGACCCGTACGGAGCGGTGGCGGAGCTGCGCGACGCGCTCGCGCCGGGCAGCCTGCTCATCGTCACGCACGCCTCGTACGAGGGGATTCCACTCCCGCCGGAGCGGGCCGAAGGCGCGGTCGACGTCTACAAGAACATCCGCAATCCGCTGATCATGCGCTCGCGCGAACAGATCGCGCGGTTCTTCGAGGGGTACGACATGGTGGAACCCGGGCTGGTGCCGATGCCGGACTGGAGGCCCGACACGGCATCGGAGGACGAGGATCCCTATTCCTTCTCCGGGTTCGGCGGCGTGGGGCGCACCGCGTGACCGCCGAGCCGGACGGGCCGGAAGACAGACTGCGCCGGTTCGCGACGATCTGGAGCCGGGCGGTGTTCCCGGTGACCTCGACGTCGCTGACCCGGCCCGAGTTCGAGCAAGTGCTGATGCCGCTGGCCCGGCGGCTGAGCGACGCGCTGCGGGCCCGGACCTTCGAGGCGGCCGCGGGCCAGGCGGTCGGCGCCGCACTCGTGGCCGCGCACTGCACGGACCCTGAGGCGCTCAGCCGCGCGCTCGACTGCGTCGACGCCTATCTGGTGCTGTACTGCGGAGAGGACGGGTCGCAGGAGGCGCTGCGGACCCGGTCCGCACGGCTCCAGCACGCCATGGCCGCCGGTTTCGCGCAGGCCCTGCGGGAGCGGACCCTCGCCGAACAGGAAGCCATCTCCCGGGCGGCGCTGAGCGCGAGGAGCGCGGTGGCCGAGGCGCTGCACGCCAGCGAGGCCCGCTTCCGCGCGGTCTTCGAGGGCGCGGCCATAGGAATCGGCATCGCCGACCTGGAGGGCAACGTCCTCCAGGTCAACGGGGCGCTGCTGCGCATGTTCGGCGGCTCCGAGCAGCTGATGCTCGGCCGCAAGGTCCCCGAGTGGACCCACCCCGAGGACGCCCCCCAGGTCTGGCGGCTGTACGAGGAACTGGTCCGCGGCGAGCGCGAGCACTACCACGTCGAAAAGGCCTTCTACCGGCCCGACGGCACGGCCCTGTGGACCAATCTGACGGTCTCCCTGCTGCGCGACGCGGACGGCGAACCCCAGTACCAGCTGGCGCTGATGGAGGACACCACCGAGCGGCGGCTGCTCAATCTGCGGCTGCGCTACGAGGCCACGCACGACGCGCTCACCGGACTGCCCAACCGCACCCTCTTCTTCGAGCGCCTGGAGAAGGCGCTGTCCGCGGGCGACGGCCAGCGCTTCGGCCTGTGCTACCTCGACCTCGACGGCTTCAAGACCATCAACGACAGCCTCGGGCACGCGGCCGGGGACCGGCTCCTCGTCGAGGTCGCCGACCGGCTGCAGTCCTGCGCGACCGCCCCCGGCGAGATGGTCGCCCGGCTCGGCGGCGACGAGTTCGTCGCGCTCACCACCGGCCCCGGCACCGAGCACGAGGTCGACGAGCTCGCCGGGCGCATCATGAACGCCCTCGTCACGCCGATCCGCATCGACGGCCGCGAGCTGACCGTGCGCGGCAGCATCGGCATCGTCGAGGGACCGGCCGGGGAACGCGGTCCCGCCGAGGTGCTGCGCAGCGCCGACATCACGATGTACCGGGCCAAGTCCGCGGGCGGCAACCGCTTCGAGCTGGCCGACCCCGAGGCCGACGCCCGCGCCATCACCCGGCACGGACTGACCACCGCGCTGCCCGCGGCCCTGGACCGGGGCGAGTTCTTCATCGAGTACCAGCCGCTCGTGCACCTCGGCGACGGCAGTGTCCGCGGCGCCGAGGCGCTGGTGCGCTGGCTGCACCCGCAGCACGGCGTCCTCGGCCCCGACCGGTTCATCCCGCTCGCCGAGCACACCGGCCTGATCGTGCCGCTCGGCCGCTGGGTCCTGGAGCAGTCCGTGCGCCAGGCCCGCGCCTGGCAGGAACGCCATGCCGGCGCCGGCCCGCTGCGGATCAACGTCAATCTGTCGCCGTGCCAGCTGACCCACCCCGGCCTGGTGCAGGACACGGTCGACATCCTGGAGCGCGAGGGACTCGACGCCGACGCGCTGTGCCTGGAGGTCACCGAGTCCGCGCTGATCGGCGCCGACGACGACCTGTTGAAGCCGCTGCGCCGGCTCGCCGAGATGGGCGTCGACATCGCCCTGGACGACTTCGGCACGGGCTACTCGAACCTCGCCAATCTGCGCCGGCTGCCCGTGAGCATCCTCAAGCTGGACCGATCCTTCACCCAGGGCATGCAGCAGTTCCCGGCGGACCCCGTCGACCTGAAGATCGTCGAGGGCATCGTGTCCCTCGCCCACTCCCTCGACCTCGCGGTCACGGTCGAGGGCGTGGAGACGGGCGCGCAGGCCGAACAGCTGCGGATACTCGGCTGCGACACCGCCCAGGGCTGGTACTACGCCCGCCCGGGACCGCCGGAGCGGCTGCACGAGCTGGCGCTGGTGGACGCCACGGGCTGAGACCGCGCGCGTGCCGTGGTCTCCTGGAACGGGGCGGCCTCGCGCCACAGGCGCGGGCGCCCCGACTCCCGGCACACCCCCACGGGCAGGAGCTGAGCGGCATGGGCAAGGAACTCGAGGGCCGGACCGCCGTGGTGACCGGTGCCAGCAAGGGCATCGGGCTGGCGATCGTCGAAGCGCTCGCCGGCGCGGGAGCGAGGGTCGTCGCCGGATCCCGGACCACGACGAAGGAACTGGACGCGCTGGTCGAGCAGGGCTCGGTCGTCTGGGTCCCGGCCGACCTCGCCGAACCGGCGGCCGCCGAGCGCCTGGTCGCCGCGGCGGACGGGCGGATCGACGTCCTGGTGAACAACGTCGGCGCCGCCCCGGCCCGTACCGGCGGCTTCCTGTCGGTGACCGACGACGACTGGCAGCGCGTCGTCGACCTCAATCTGCTGACGGCCGTACGGGTCACCCGGGCCGCCCTGCCGGTGATGCTGGACGCGGGCGAGGGCTCCGTGGTGACCGTCGCCTCGGTCAACGCCACGCTGCCCGACCCTCTGGTGATCGACTACAGCGCGAGCAAGGCCGCCCTCGTCGCCTTCTCCAAAGCGCTCTCGAAGGAGGTCGGCCCGCGGGGCATCCGGGTCAACACGGTGAGTCCGGGGCCGGTGAAGACCGAGCTGTGGCTCGGTGGCGACGGAGTGGCCGCGACCGTCTCCTCGGCCGCCGGGATCACGCCGGACGACGTCGTCGCAAAGGCCTCCGCCGCCACGGTCACCGGCCGCTTCTCGCTGCCCTCGGAAGTCGCGGAGACCGTGCTCTTCCTGGCGGGCGACCGCGCACGCAACATCACCGGAAGCGACCTGGTCATCGACGGAGGGTTCATCCCCACCCGGTGACCGCTCGATGGGCGTGCCCCGCCGGGCGGCCCCGCGGGCCCGCCCCCGACCGGTGAAGGTCCCGCCGGCGCGCTCCGCCGGCCGGCCCCGTGGGCCTGACTTCGGCCGGTGACGGTCCCGTCGGCGTGCCCCGCCCGCCGACCTCGCCGGCCTGACTTCGGCCGCTGCCCGCCCCCGTCCGCCGCCCCCGGGCCCGACCTCGGCCGGTGACCGCCCCGCAGGCCCGCGCCGTCCGCCGGCCCCGCGGTCCTGCCCCGGCCGGGCGCGCCTTCGAGCGGCGAGGCCGCCCGTCAGCGCTCCAGCAGCATCCGCTGGAGCTCCCGTGCCGCCCGGGGCGGAGCCACGTCGCTGCGGTGGGCGAGCGCGATCGTCCGGTGCAGCCCCGGCCGGGCCAGCGGGGTGACCCGCAGCCCCCGCCCGGCCCGCGTCGCGATCATGCGCGGGACGACGGCCACGCCGAGTCCGGCGCGGACGAAGCCGAGCACGGCGTCCATCTCGCCGCCCTCGACGGCGAAGTCGGGCTCGAAGCCCTCGGCACGACAGGCGGCCACGGTCAGTTCCCGCAGGTCGTAGCCGTGCCGGAACATGACGAGGCGCTCGCCCTCCAGGTCGGCGATGCGCACCGTACGTCCGGTGCCCGGCGCGGGTGCGTCCGGCGACGACACCACCACCAGGTCCTCGCGCAGCAGCTCCAGGGTGGTCAGCGCGGGAGACGGCGTGGGGAGGGGGAGGACGACCAGGGCGAGGTCCAGGGCGCCGCGGGCGAGTTCCCGTACGAGATCGTGCGAGCCGCCCTCCTCGATGAGCAGCCGGATGCCCGGATACCGGTCGTGGAAGGCGCGCAGCACATCGGGGAGCAGACCGGTGCACAGGCTCGGGGTCGCACCGAGGCGGACCCGGCCGCTGCGCAGCTGGGCCAGTTCCTGCACCTCGTGCCGGGCCGTGTCCGCGTCGGCGAGGATGCGCCGGGCCAGCGGCAGCAGTGCCTCGCCCGCGTCCGTCAGCGTGATGTTCCCGCGCGCCCGCTGGAACAGGTCCGCCCCGAGCTCCCGCTCCAGCGCCTTGATCTGCTGGGACAGGGACGGCTGCGCCACATGGACGAGATCGGCGGCGCGGGTGAAGTGGC
Organism: Streptomyces sp. NPDC025784; assembly: GCF_055558435.1. Taxonomy (NCBI): domain Bacteria; kingdom Bacillati; phylum Actinomycetota; class Actinomycetes; order Kitasatosporales; family Streptomycetaceae; genus Streptomyces; species Streptomyces sp. NPDC025784. Next base: position 101,661 of record NZ_JBVHMN010000002.1, on the reverse strand, counting down.
GGGTCTCGGCGACCGCCACGAAGTACTGGAGCTGCTGGAACTGCATACCTCGACGATAGTCCATGCCTATGGAAACAAGCTGGACCATGTCTTGGACCGATCGGCCCTGTGGGCCCTAGCTTCGACGGCATGGCTCTGGCAACGCGGACGGACCGACGGCCGTCCTTGGCGCGTACCGTGTGGGACAGCTCCGTCGGCAAGAAGACCGTGATGGCGGTCAGCGGCCTGATCATGCTGCTCTACCTGGTCGCCCACATGGTCGGGAACCTGAAGATCTTCTTCGGGGCCGGCGAGTTCGATCACTACGCCCACTGGCTGCGCACCCTCGGCGAACCCGTCATGCACTACGAGTGGACCCTCTGGGTCCTTCGCGTGGCGCTGGTCGTCGCGGTCGTCGCGCACGCCGTCTCCGCGTACCAGCTCAGCCGCCGCGACATCAAGGCGCGCCCCAGCAAGTACGTGCACAAGAAGGCCCGGGCGAGCTACGCCACGCGCACCATGCGCTGGGGCGGGATCATCCTCGGCCTGTTCATCGTCTGGCACCTCCTGGACCTGACGACCGGCACGGCGCACTCCGGCGGCTTCCAGGAGGGCCACCCGTACCAGAACGTCGTGGACACCTTCTCCACCTGGTACGGCGACGTCGTCTACATCGTCGCCATGCTCGCGCTCGGCCTGCACATCAGGCACGGCTTCTGGAGCGCGGCACAGACCCTCGGCGCCGGCCGCCGCAGCCGCGACCGCGCCCTCAAGGCCGGCGCGAACGTCCTCGCGCTGGTGCTGACGGCGGGCTTCATCGCCGTACCCGTCGGAGTCATGACCGGAGTGGTGAGCTGACATGACCGTATCGTCCGAATACTCCGCGTACCGGACCGGTGAACCGGTCGCCGACGCCAAGGCCCCGCAGGGCCCGGTCGACGAACGCTGGGACACCCGCCGCTTCGAGGCCAAGCTCGTGAACCCCGCCAACCGCCGCAAGCACACCGTGATCGTCGTGGGCACCGGTCTCGCGGGCGGCTCCGCGGGCGCGACACTGGCCGAACAGGGCTACCACGTGGTCCAGTTCTGCTACCAGGACTCGCCGCGCCGGGCCCACTCGATCGCCGCGCAGGGCGGCATCAACGCGGCGAAGAACTACCGCAACGACGGCGACTCCGTCCACCGCCTCTTCTACGACACCGTCAAGGGCGGCGACTTCCGGGCGCGGGAGTCGAACGTGCACCGGCTGGCGCAGATCTCCGTGGAGATCATCGACCAGTGCGTGGCGCAGGGCGTGCCCTTCGCCCGCGAGTACGGCGGCCTCCTCGACACCCGGTCCTTCGGCGGCGTCCAGGTCTCCCGCACCTTCTACGCCCGCGGCCAGACGGGCCAGCAACTGCTGCTCGGCGCCTACCAGGCACTCTCCCGGCAGATCGCCGCCGGGAACGTGGAGATGCACCCGCGGACCGAGATGCTCGACCTGATCGTGATCGACGGACGGGCGCGCGGCATCGTGGCCCGCGACCTGATCACCGGCCGCATCGACACGTACTTCGCGGACGCCGTGGTCCTCGCCTCCGGCGGCTACGGCAACGTGTTCTACCTGTCGACGAACGCGATGAACTCGAACGCGACCGCGATCTGGCGGGCGCACCGGCGTGGCGCGTACTTCGCCAACCCGTGCTTCACCCAGATCCATCCGACCTGCATCCCGCGCACCGGCGACCACCAGTCCAAGCTGACGCTGATGAGCGAGTCGCTGCGCAACGACGGACGCATCTGGGTGCCGAAGGCGAAGGGCGACACCCGCCCGGCGGGCGAGATCCCGGAGGAGGAGCGCGACTACTACCTGGAGCGCATCTACCCGTCCTTCGGCAATCTCGTGCCCCGGGACATCGCCTCCCGTGCCGCGAAGAACGTCTGCGACGAGGGCCGTGGCGTCGGCCCCGGCGGCCAGGGCGTCTACCTCGACTTCGCGGACGCCATCCGGCGGATGGGCCGCAAGGCGGTCGAGGAGAAGTACGGCAACCTCTTCGACATGTACGCCCGGATCACCGCCGAGGACCCGTACACGGTGCCGATGCGCATCTACCCCGCCGTGCACTACACGATGGGCGGCCTGTGGGTCGACTACGACCTCCAGACCACCGTCCCGGGCCTGTTCGCGATCGGCGAGGCCAACTTCTCCGACCACGGAGCGAACCGCCTCGGCGCCTCGGCCCTGATGCAGGGCCTCGCCGACGGCTACTTCGTCCTGCCCTCGACGATCAACGACTACCTCGCCCGCAACCCCCACCACGACGAGGTGACCGACGAACACCCGGCCGTCCAGGAAGTGCTGGCCGAGACCGAGGACCGGCTGCGGCTGCTCCTCTCCGTCGACGGCGACCGCACCCCGGACTCCTTCCACCGCGAAGTCGGCGAACTGATGTGGGAGTTCTGCGGAATGGCCCGCACCGAGACCGGACTGCGCAAGGCGCTGGAGCGGATCCCGCAGATCCGCGAGGAGTTCTGGCGGCGCATCAAGGTCCCCGGCACCGGCGAGGAGTTCAACCAGTCGCTGGAGAAGGCCAACCGCGTCGTCGACTACCTCGAACTCGCCGAGCTGATGTGCCTCGACGCGCTGCACCGCTCCGAGTCGTGCGGCGGGCACTTCCGTGAGGAGTCCCAGACCCCGGACGGCGAGGCCGCCCGCAAGGACGAGGAGTTCTCCTACGCGGCGGCCTGGGAGTTCACCGAGACGGGCCAGTCCCCCGTCCTGCACAAGGAAGACCTCGTCTTCGAGTACGTCCACCCCACCCAGCGGAGCTACGCATGAAGCTCACCCTGCGCGTCTGGCGGCAGAAGAACGCCGACGCCGAAGGCGCCATGTCCACGTACCAGGTGGACGACATCTCGGCCGACATGTCCTTCCTGGAGATGCTCGACACCCTCAACGAGGAACTCACCCTCAAGGGCGAGGACCCCGTCGCCTTCGACCACGACTGCCGCGAGGGCATCTGCGGCGCCTGCTCGCTCGTCATCAACGGCGACGCGCACGGCCCCGAACGCACCACCACCTGCCAGCTGCACATGCGGTCCTTCCAGGACGGCGACACCATCGACATCGAACCCTGGCGCGCCTCGGCCTTCCCGGTCGTCAAGGACCTCGTCGTCGACCGCTCCGCCTTCGACCGCATCATCCAGGCCGGCGGCTACATCACCGCCCCCACCGGCGCCGCGCCGGAGGCCCACGCCACGCCCGTGCCCAAGCCGGACGCCGACTTCGCCTTCGAGCACGCCGAGTGCATCGGCTGCGGTGCCTGCGTCGCCGCCTGCCCCAACGGCGCGGCCATGCTCTTCACCTCCGCCAAGATCAACCACCTCAACGTGCTCCCGCAGGGCGCTCCCGAACGCGAGTCGCGGGTGCTCGACATGGTGGCCCAGATGGACGAGGAGGGCTTCGGCGGCTGCACGCTCGCCGGGGAGTGCGCGACGGCGTGCCCCAAGGGCATCCCGCTGTTCTCCATCACCAGCATGAACAAGGAGTGGCTGCGCGCGACTCGCTCGTCGGGCAAGCGCTAGCCGTACGTCGTTCGCCGTAAGGGTGCGGACGGGCGGGACCGGGAGTGGTGCTCATCCCCGGTCCCGCCAGGCACCCCCTCCCGTCGGTAGGCTGCCGGCATGATCTTCGACAACAACGGGAGGGAGCGGTTCCTCGAAGCCGTCACGGACTTCGAGGCCGCTGTGCGCGAACGGGACGTCGACCGTTCGGAACGCGCGTTCGGAGAGTTGTACCGGCACTTCGGGGACGCGGGGGAGCGGGAAGTCGCCCGGGCGGCCCCGCTGCTGGCCGCGCTGCTGCCCGAGGTGCCCCCGGGGCCGCGGGGCACCGTGGCCGTGCTCGTCGGGGCCTGCGTGGAGCGCGGCGCGGACGCCGGGCCCTGCGCGCCGCACGTCTTCGCCGAACTCGCCGAGACGCTCGCCGCCGCCGGTGAATTCTGCGAGCGCTGGGAGGAGACCGGCGGAGGAGACTTCCCCGACCCGGAGGGCGGTGCGGCGGACCCGGCGCTCTTCGACCGTGTCGGAGCGGAACCGGCCCTGGCCTGGCTGACGTTGCCGCAGTTCGAGATGGCGTCCGTCGCCATGCTGAACCACGCCGGGGTGCGCGGCGCCCTCGACAGCGCCCTGCGCAACCGGCTGCTGCGGGCCACGCGGACGGTGGAGGAGGCGTCCGGACACCATTTCAAGTGCCTGACGTACGCCCTGCTGGTCCTCGACGAGCCGCTGATCGTGCTGCACCGTCCGACCGGAACCGGTTACGCGATGCGCATGCGGGGCATCGGCGACAACTTCCAGCTGCACACGCTGGTCGCCGACGTCCTCGTCGGCGGCGGCCACATACCCGGCCGGGCCCCGTCCGCGCAGGAGGCCGCGGTCTGCCGCGACCAGCCCGGACAGGTGCACACCACCGGCTCCTTCAACCTCGTCGCCCCCACCGGGGAGTGGGTGTGGAACGAGGGCACGCCCAGCGACATCCCCGTCGTCGACGGAGTCCGGCTGCTCGTCCTCGACCCGCCGGCCTACGAGCGGAGCTGGCCCTCGGGCCGGTTCTTCCCGAACATGACGGGCGACCTCGTCCTGGAGCGGGTGCTCGCTCCCGAGGAGGCCGGGCGCCTGCTCGCCGGGTGCGTGACGAAGGACGGCTGACCGGGCCGGGGACCCGGCGTTCAACAACCCCACATCCACTCTCCTGGCACAGGTCACGCGCACGCCAACCGGCATCGGAAGAACAGGAGCGCACGGACCGGACACCGCTGGTCCGCGCCCGCCGCGCCGCCGAACCGGCCCGTGACCAGGAGAGTGCCATGACCGGCGTTTCCACCCTCGACACCCCGCCCCAGTCCGCCGCCCCCACCCGCTACACCGTCACCCTGGCCCGCGACGAGGCCGACGTGCGAGCCGCGCAGCGGCTGCGCCACGACGTGTTCGCCGGGGAGATGGGCGCCCTCCTGTCCACCCCGGAACCGGGTCTCGACGTCGACGCCTTCGACGCGTACTGCGACCACCTGATGGTCCGGGACACGGTGACCGGTCAGGTCGTCGGCACCTACCGGCTGCTGCCGCCCGAGCGGGCCGCGATCGCCGGACGGCTGTACTCGGAGAGCGAGTTCGACCTCGGTCAGCTCGCCCCGATCCGCTCCGGGCTCGTCGAGGTGGGCCGCTCCTGCGTGCACCCCGACCACCGCGACGGCACCGTCATCGGACTCATCTGGGCGGGGATCGCCCGCTACATGGTCGAGGGCGGCCACGAGTGGCTCGCCGGCTGCTGCTCCATCCCGCTCGCCGACGGCGGCACCCTCGCCGCGGGCACCTGGGACCGTGTCCGCACCCGGCACCTGGCTCCCGAGGAGCACCGCGTACGTCCCCTGCTGCCGTGGAGCGCCGAGGGCGTCACCCGGCCCGCCCGCACCGAGCTTCCCCCGCTGCTGCGGGGCTATCTGCGACTCGGCGCCTGGGTCTGCGGAGAGCCCGCCCACGACCCGGACTTCGGGGTCGCCGACCTGTACGTGCTGCTGCCGATGAGCCGGGTCGACCCGCGCTATCTGCGGCACTTCCTCTCCCTCGTCCCGGCGTGATGAGCACGCACGACGTGGGAGCACCGGGCCCGGGGGCGCTCCGCGCGGGACCGGCCCGGCCGGGTGCCGGGAGCCCGGACCGGTCGCACGCCGAAGCACCAGGGCCCCGGTCCCGGCCGGACGCCCCGCCGCCGGGTGTCCGGGAGCGGGGTGGTGCCCGAGCCCCCGGTCGGGAGCCGGGCGGTGCCGAAGATCCCGCCCCGGAGCCGGGCGGTGCCGAAGATCCCGCCCCGGAGCCGGGCGGTGTCGAAGCCCCCGCCCCGGAGCCGGGCGGTGTCCGAACCGCCGCGCCGGAACCCTCCGGCACCGGCAGCGCCTGGCTGCCCACCGCGCCCTGCTCTCCCGGGGCCTGCGTGCAGTCGACGGCGTCCTGGACCGCTGTGCCCCCCGCCGTGCTGCGGCTCGCCGCGGTCCTGACGGTCGTCCTCACCGGGGTCCTGCTCGCCCCGGGGATCGCCCGGATGCGGGCGGTGCCGCGGGACCGGATGATCCGCCGCTGGTGCCGGGCCGTCGTCCGGGCGAGCGGCGTACGGACCAGGATCACCGGGACCGTCGTGCCCACCGGTGGCCTGCTGCTCGTGGCCAACCACATCTCCTGGCTGGACATCCCGCTGCTCGCCGCGGTCCGCCCGGCGCGGATGCTCGCCAAGACCGAGGTCCGGGACTGGCCCGTGGCGGGAGCCCTCGCCGCACGCGGCGGCACCCTCTTCATCGAACGGGACCGGCTCCGCGCGCTGCCCGGCACGGTGACCCGCATCGCCGAGGCCCTGCACGCCGGCGCGGCCGTCGTCGCCTTCCCCGAGGGCAGCACCTGGTGCGGCCGCGCCCAGGGCCGCTTCCGGCGTGCTGTCTTCCAGGCCGCGCTGGACTCGGGAGCTCCCGTGCAGCCGGTGCGCGTCCACTACCGGTCGAGCGGGGGAGAGGAGAGCACCGCCGCCGCGTTCGTCGGCGACGACTCGCTCCTCGCGTCACTGTGGCGGGTCGCCACCACGCGTGGCCTGGTGGCCGAGGTCGAGGTACGGCCACCGATCGCGTCCCGCAACCACCCGGACCGCCGGGGCCTGGCCGCGGCGGCGCAAGGAGCGCCGGACTGGGTGCGGGCGCAGACGGCGGTCCACCCCTGAAGCCTCACCTCCCACTTGGGGCAGCCGATGTGGAGTCGACGGCTTCGGTGTCGACCCACCCGAAACGGGTGCGGGGGATCCTGGTGCACCTGCACCGGGACGATCAGCCGCTTCACCGAACCGGTGTTCCCGGGTCTGGCCGTGCTCGCCGTCCACGGCCGGATCAAGCGCGGCCGGCCAACTGCCGAGCCAGATAGGGGGCGGTGCGGCTGCCCGCGGAACGTGCCACCTCCGCCGGTGGTCCCGCCGCGACGATGCGGCCGCCCGCGTCGCCGCCGCCGGGCCCGAGGTCGATCACCCAGTCGGCGCCCGCGACGACCGCCATGTCGTGCTCGACGACCACGACGGTGTGGCCCGCGTCGACCAGACCGTGCAGCTGGCGCATCAGCACCTCGACGTCGGCCGGGTGGAGGCCGGTGGTCGGCTCGTCGAGCAGGTAGAAGGTGTGTCCGCGCCGCACCCGTTGGAGTTCGCCGGCCAGCTTGATGCGCTGGGCCTCGCCGCCGGACAGCTCGGTCGCCGGCTGGCCGAGGCGGAGATAGCCGAGTCCCACGTCCAGCAGTGTGGCCAGACTGCGGGCGACGGCCGGGGTGTCCGCGAAGAAGCCGGCCGCCGCCTCCACCGTCAGGTCCAGGATCTGGGCGATGTTCCTTTCCCGGTAGGTCACTTCGAGGGTCTCGGGGTTGTAGCGCGCCCCACCGCAGTCCGGGCACGGCGAGTAGGTGCTGGGCAGGAACAGCAGCTCGACGCTGACGAAGCCCTCGCCCTGGCAGGTCTCGCAGCGGCCCCCGGCGACGTTGAAGGAGAACCTGCCGACGCCGTAGCCGCGACGGCGGGCCCCGTCCGTCCCGGCGAAGACCTTGCGCACGACGTCGAACAGCCCCGTGTACGTCGCGAGGTTCGAGCGCGGGGTGCGGCCGATGGGCTTCTGGTCGACCGTGACCAGACGCCCGACCCCGTCGAGTTCCTCCGTCACCTCGCCGATCAGCGTGGACTTGCCGGACCCGGACACCCCGGTGACCGCGGTGAACACGCCGAGAGGGAACTCCGCGGTGACCCCGCGCAGGTTGTGCCGGGTGACCGGCCCCACCTTCAACTGACCCCGGGCCGGGCGGATCTCGCGTACCGGCGCGGGGGACCGGTCGAAGAGGAAGCGGGCGGTCGCCGACTCCGGCACGCCCTCCAGGTCCGCGACCGGGCCGCTGTGCAGCACCTGCCCGCCGTGTTCACCGGCGCGCGGACCGACGTCGACGAGCCAGTCCGCGCCGCGGACGACGTCGAGGTGGTGCTCCACCACGAACACCGAGTTGCCCGCGCCCTTCAGCCGGTCCAGGACCGTGAGCAGAGCCTCCGTGTCCGCGGGGTGCAGCCCGGCGGACGGCTCGTCGAGGACGTACACGACTCCGAAGAGGCCCGAGCGCAACTGCGTGGCCAGACGCAGCCGTTGGAGCTCTCCCGCCGACAGCGTGGGGGCCGGCCGGTCGAGGCTGAGATAGCCGAGGCCGAGCTCCACGACCGGCGCGACACGCGACCTGAGGTCGTCGGTGAGGACCCGCGCCGCCTCTCCGCTGCCGTGCAGCGCCCGCCCCAGCTCGGTCAGCGGCAGCGCGGCCAGCTCGGCGATGGTGTGCCCCGCGAACGTCACCGCCAGAGCCTCGGCCCGCAGCCGGCTGCCGCCGCACACCGGACACGGAGCACTGGTCAGGAACCGCTCAGCCTTGGCCCTGAGCGTCGGGCTCTTCGTGTCGGAGAAGGTCTTCATGACATAGCGCCGGGCACTCATGTACGTGCCCTGGTAGGGGCGTTGGATCCGCTCCGCGTCCCGCACCGGGTGCACGGTCACGACCGGCTGCTCGTCGGTGAACAGGATCCACTCCCGCTCCCCGGCGGGCAGCTCCCGCCAGGGCCGGTCCACGTCGTGGCCGAGCGTGTCGAGGATGTCCCGCAGGTTCTTGCCCTGCCAGGCGCCCGGCCACGCGGCGATCGCGCCCTCGCGGATCGACAGCGACGGATCGGGGACCAGCAACTCCTCGGTCGTCCGGTGCACTCGTCCGAGCCCGTGGCACTCCGGGCAGGCCCCGGCCGCCGTGTTCGGCGAGAACGCGTCCGAGTCGAGCCGCTCCGCGCCCGGCGGATAGTCGCCGGCGCGGGAGAACAGCATGCGCAGCGAGTTGGAGAGATTGGTGACCGTGCCCACGGACGAACGCGACGTGGGTGTCGAGCGGCGCTGCTGGAGGGACACCGCGGGCGGCAGCCCCGTGATCTCCCCGACCTTCGGCGCGCCGACCTGATGGATCAGCCGCCGCGCGTACGGTGCGACCGACTCGAAGTAGCGGCGCTGTGCCTCCGCGTAGATGGTCCCGAAGGCCAGCGACGACTTCCCGGAACCGGACACGCCCGTGAAGACGGCGAGCACGTCCCTCGGCACGTCGACGTCCACGCCCCGCAGATTGTGCTCGCGGGCGCCCCGGACGCGGACGTACGGGTCGTGGGGACCGTGGGGGCTGGGCATCGGGGAAACTCCTGTGGGGGCCTTGGGGCCGGCACGGCGGCGCGACTCGGGGCAAACCCCACGATTCTAGGCCGGGGTCAGTCCCGCGACCAGGGCCAGCCCGCGATAGGAGTCGAGCAGGGCGTCCCGGTCGTACGTGCTCGTCGTGACCAGTACCTCCTGGGCATCGGTCTCCTTGATCAGTGTCGCCAGTTCGTCCGCGACCTGCTCCTCGGTGCCGGCGATGTGTCCGGTGAGTCCGGACTCGTAGAAGGCGCGCTCCCTGTCGTTCATCGTGAGGGTCTCCACCCGCTCGGCGGGAGGCAGCGGCGGGAAGGTGCCGTGCGTGCGGGAGTAGGCCATCGACCATGCCTCGGGGAGCAGCAGGCGGTGCGCCCGCTCGGGGGTCGCGGCGACCGCCACGGTGCCGGAGACGACGACGTACGGCTCCTGTGCCCAGACGGACGGCCGGAACGCCGCGCGGTAGTGGTCGACGCCGCGCAGCATCTTGTCCCGGTTCCTGAGGTCCCCGATGACCATGGGCAGGCCCGCCCGCGCCGCGATGCCGGCGCCCTCGCCCATGGCGAGCACGAAGGGCGGCACGGTCAGCCCCTCCGGCGGGCGCGCGTGCACACCGGTCGGGGAGGTGCCGCGGAACCAGCCGAGGAGTTCGTCGAGCTGCGCCGCGAAGTCGTCGCTCGCGGCCGCGTCCTTGTCCCGTCCGAGCGCCTTGCGCACACCGTCCGTGAAGCCGACGGAGCGGCCGAGCCCCATGTCGATCCGCCCGGGGAACAGGGACGCGAGGACGCCGAACTGCTCGGCCACGACGAGCGGCCGGTGGTTCGGCAGCATCACTCCGCCGGTGCCCACCCGTATCGTGCGCGTGGCCGCGGCGACGGCGGCGGCCAGGACGGTGGGCGCGGATCCGGCGACCCCCGGCACCCCGTGGTGCTCCGAGACCCAGATGCGGTGGTAGCCGAGGGCCTCCAGGTCCTGCGCCAGGCGCACGGTGTCACGCAGTGCCTCGGCCGGCTCGTGCCCCTCCCGGGTGCGCGAGCGGTCGAGTACGGAGAAACGGGTTTCCGCGATCACAGAGCTCACAGGGGGTTCAACGCATGCGGGCCCTCAGGATTCCCGGTGCGGGTGCGGGTGCGGGTGCGGGTGCTCCTGCCTGCGCCGGTGGTCCGTGCCGGTACCGGCGGTACCTGTGCTCGGGACTGCGACTCGGACAGCGACCGCGCCCGTCGCCCCATGCGCGGGAGACGGGCTGGATCGAACGTACGTCCGAATATGGACGCAGGGCTCCTTCGCCGTCCCCGCACCGCGGACGTCCGGCGACGTCACCCGCCCGCGCCCGGAGCCGGGCCGCTGCGGTCGCGCCCGGCCGCGTACAGGCACACGATGCGAAGACGAACGTCTCGCATTCCCACGGGAGTACTCATGGTCTGGATTCCTCAGATCACGGATCTCGTCGAGCGGCTCGGAGCGGCCGACCTCGCCGGTGCCCTGCGCGACCCGGACACGGCCACCGTGCCGGTGGCGCTCGACGACCCCGGCGCCGGGCGCATCTGCGGCGTGGGTGTCCTGGCCGCCTGGCTGGCCGAGCAGGAGAAGTGGCGGAGGGAGCACGCCGCCGTCGTGGAGCCGGCGGCCGTCACGGTGACCGGACGGCGCGCCGTGGGTGAATGGGTGGTGCGTCTCGACGGACCGGACGGCGGACGCGTCGGGCTCCCCGTCGCCGTCGCCGTGGAGCCCGCCTCCAAAATGCCGGTGCGGATCTACCACTCCCGGTGGCCGCTGCTCGGCCGTCACGTCGTACGGCCCCCGCTGGTGCGGCACGCCCCGGACGCGCACGCCTCCGACGTCGTGGACGTCTATCGGGCGGCCCTCGCGGAGGGCGACGTCGCCGCCGTGGTGGCGGCCTTCGCGCCCGACGGCTACTTCCGCGAACCGTCCGGCGACACCCACCGGTACGTCGGCACCGCCGCGCTCAACGACCTGTTCAAGGGCTTCTTCGCCGCGGGCGGCGGCATCCCGCTGAAGCTGTGCACCATCACGGACGACGGCACCCGCAGTGCCGTCGAGTACGTCTGCGACCGCTGGGGCGACGCCGACCTTCCGCCGCAGGCGGGCCTCGTCGTCTGCACGCGCGGCGAGGGTGGCCTGATCTCGGCCGTGCACGTGTACGACGACGTGGAGGCGCCCGTCGAGTAGGGCTTCACCGGGCCTGTGGCGGGCAAAGGAACAGGTGGCCGCAGTGCCGCCATCCCACGGTGCGCGAGAGCAGGAGTGAGCATGCAGTACGTGAAGCTCGGTTCGACGGGCCTGGACGTGTCCCGGATCTGCCTGGGCTGCATGAGTTTCGGTCTTCCCGACCGCGGCGTCCACGAGTGGACCCTGGACGAGGAGGCCTCCCGCCCGCTGATCCGCCAGGCGCTGGAGGCCGGGATCAACTTCTTCGACACGGCGAACGTGTACTCGGACGGCACCAGCGAGGAGATCGTCGGCCGAGTGCTCGGCGACCTCGCACGCCGCGACGAGATCGTCATCGCCACCAAGGTGAACGGCGGGATGCACGACGGGCCCAACGCCCGCGGCCTGTCCCGCAAGGCGGTCATGACGGAGATCGACAACAGTCTGCGCCGCCTCGGCACCGACTACGTGGACCTCTACCAGATCCACCGTTTCGACCCGGCGACCCCGGTAGAGGAGACGATGGAGGCACTGCACGACGTGGTCAAGGCGGGCAAGGCCCGCTACATCGGGGCGAGTTCGATGTATGCCTGGCAGTTCTCCAAGGCGCAGTACACGGCGCGGCTGAACGGATGGACGCGGTTCGTCTCCATGCAGAACCACTACAACCTGCTGTACCGCGAGGAGGAGCGCGAGATGCTGCCGCTGTGCGAGGACCAGGGCGTCGGCGTGCTGCCCTGGAGCCCGCTGGCCCGTGGACGGCTCACCCGGGACTGGGACACCGCCACGGCACGCAGCCGCACGGACGATTTCGGCCGGAACCTCTACCTGGACGGCGACCGCGAGATCGTCGACGCCGTCGCCCGGATCGCCGCCGGGCGGGAGACCTCACGTGCGCGCATCGCCCTTGCCTGGCTGCTGCACCGTGGCACCGTGACCGCGCCCGTCGTCGGTGCCACCGAACCGCTGCACGTCGAGGACGCGGTCGCCGCCGTCGAGGTGCGACTCACGGACAAGGAGATCGAGGAACTGGAGCGGGCCTACACGCCCAGGGCGATCAGCGGCCACTGAGCGGCGGAATCCCCGGTTCCCGGAATTGAGTGGACTCGGCATCCTATTGGGAGCGCTCCCAATGGGATGCCTCAATGAGTCGGGCTCGCGTGCGGTTCGGTGGTGGCAGGGTTTCCGAATTCTGTTTTCCCGGCGCCCACTGACATTCTGTCAATATCTCGGGGTACCAGGGGTAAAGGAAATCGCCGGACCGCTTGTTCCGTCTCGGGAGCCTGTGCAAAGGTGTGCGTTGTCGGCGTGCAGACAATATTGTGCTGCCTTCTGTACCCGTACGGTCCGGTCGTTCGTCCCCTTGCTTCACGAGTGCGGCCGGATTGCTTCACGGGTGCGGTCCGAGGTGGTCGTGCGCGGCACAGCCCCCCATGGGTAGGCCGTCCGTCTCGTCGGGCTGTCTACATACCCATTGGTATGGACTAATTTCCGTGTTGCCTTTGGGAGGAAAGCGGACGTGAATGAAGCCAGGCTGCCTCATTCCCCGGCTCCGGCACGGTCGTTCGAGGTATCGGATGAACGGCTCGCGGCCGATCTGAAGAAGAGCCAAGGGAACGCACCCGTGCACTATCCCGTCGGCGAACTGCTGGACCGCCACTGGGAAGCGGTGTACTCCTACGCACGCCTGTGCACTCACGGCGTACGGTCCGCCGGAATGCTCACCACGGCCGCATTCACCCGTCTGTTCGGCGAATCCCTGGACCAGTCGGGACCCGGCGCCGCCTGGCGGCCCCAACTCCTCGTCACCGTCCGGCGCATGGCCGCCGAGTGGCTCACCGACCAGCGGCGCGACATGCTCCACCCGAACCTGCTCACCGGCTCGGACCGCGAGGACCGGGCTGCGGCACGGCTCCTCCCGCCGGAGGGCAGACGCCTGCTGTCCCGGGCGTTCCAGCGGCTGCCCGAGCCCGCCCGCTGCCTGCTGTGGCACATCGAGGTCGAGGCCGAGCGACCGGAGACGCCCGCGGCCCTGCTGGGATACGAAGCCGAGGACGTCCCGCCGGAGCTGGAGCGCGCACGGGAACGCCTGCGCGCCGGCTGTCTGGAGATCCACCGCGAGCTGGCCCCCGAGCAGGAGTGCCGGCGCTACAACCGGATGCTCGACGTCTCCCTGCGCCGCCGCGGCGCCGGACTCGACCCCGATCTGCGCGATCACATGGCACGGTGCGGTCACTGCCGCCACACCGCCGACCAGTTGGACCAGTTCAACCACCCGCTGGGACTCCCGCTCGCCGAGGCCGTGCTCGGCTGGGCCGCGCGCGACTACGTCGCCTCCCGTCCCGGACGCGCCTCCGCGATCCCCGCGGCCGACGGCGTCCATACCGCCGACGAGGCCGCCGCCACGGCACCCGACCTCACCGGAACTCCCGTCGGCACGGGGGTGCTTGCCTGGACCGGGACGCCCGCGGACGCGCCCGCCGTGCGCGAGGTCCCGCTCCCGCCGGGACTCCGCCCGCGTACCGCCGCGCGCGGCCGCGGGGCCGGCGACCCGCGTATGCCCGCGCACCGGGCCCGCCGGGGACAGGGGGCCGGCACGCACAAGGCCCCCCGCCAGGCACCGCGCCGCCGCGACGTGGCCCTCGCCGTCCTCACCGTGAGCACCCTGATCCTGGTCCCGCTGGTCGTCTGGGCGGCCGGCACGAGCTCCGGCGGCGAGAACGGCACGGCCGACGGCACCGGCCGCTCGGACGCGCCCGGTTCGAGCCGGTCGCCCGGTGCGAAACCCTCGTGGATCGGGACCGGAGCCCGGCCGGGCGAGACCGCACGGGGACTGCTGCGCAACGTCGCGACCGGACTGTGCGTCGGCATCGTGGGCGACAAGCCCGCCAAGGGGGTGGAGGTCCGGCTCACCTCGTGCACCTCGAAGTCCGCCCGCCGGTGGACGTACGAAGCCGACGGACTGCTGAGCGACGCGGCCGACCCCGGCCTGTGCCTCGACTCCCACCTCGGCTACTCGGTCCGGCTGACCGCCTGCCCGGGCGTGTCGGGCCCCGGCGCGAAGGACCGGCGCTACGACTTCACCCTCCAGGGCGCGTTGGTGCCGCGCTGGAACCAGGATCTGGCCCTCGCGCCCGCCTCCGCCGACGACGGCGCGGCCCTGCTCCTCAAAGTCCGCGACGACGGGGCCGTTCAGCGCTGGGAGCTCGACACCTCTTCGCCGACGCTCCAGATGGAGGTGGTCAACTGGGGCTCCGCCGACGGCGGAGCGGACACCACCCCCGCACCGTCCGCGGAGACGACGGAACCCGCACCGCCCGCCGCCCACGGCTCGTCCACCACCCCGTCGACCGCGCAGCCGGCTACGGGGACCTCCGCCCCGCCGTACGAGTACTGCACCTCCCCGTACGCCTACTGCCCCGAGGACGGGCAGTACGGCTCCGGCCGCGACCCCGGATACGGCTACGGGGACTACGGATACGGCTCCGGACGCGAGGGAGGACGGGGAGGCCGCCGGTGAGTCCGGCACACCCCGCCCGCCCCGCCGCCGTGCGGGAAACCACCGAGCCGTCATCCTGCCGGCGGACCTGAACCGTCAGGACGACGGCGTGCCCGAACCGGACGCCGTGCCCAGGAACTCCGCCCAGCCGCCGAGCGGGGACTGCCCGGGACTGAGGGTGCGCAGCTTGCGCAGGACCGCCGGGTCCTGCACCTCCAGCCACTCCACGAGCTGGCGGAAGGACACCATCCTGACCTCGTCGTGTTCGGCGATCCGGGCGATGGCCTGCTCGACGGCGTCCATGTAGATGCCGCCGTTCCAGCGTTCGAAGTGGTTGCCGATGAAGAGGGGCGCCCGGTTGCCCTCGTAGGCGCGGCGGAAGCCGGCGAGATAGCTGTCACGGGCCTGCGCACGCCACGCGTCGAACCGGGAACGGTCGCCGAGCGGGTTCGCGTTCGACTGGTTGGCCATCAGGTTGTAGTCCATGGACAGGACCTGGAAGGAGTGACCGGGGAACGGGATGGACTGGAGCGGGAGGTCCCAGACCCGGCCGCCCTGCACCTTCCCGGGCCAGATCTGCAGCCCGCCGGGTGAGCTGGCGTCGTACTTCCACCCCAGGTCGGCGACGGTCGGCAGCAGGTTGGCCTGTCCCTCCAGGCACGGCGCCCGCCCGCCGATCAGTTCCTTGCGGTAGTCGAAGGGCAGCGGTTCGAGATCGGTGAAGCCGGTGTTCGTCTTCCAGCGCGTGACGAACCCGATCGCCTGCTCGATCTCGCTGCGCCACTCGGCGGGCGACCACAGACGCACCCCGTCCGCCCCGCAGAAGTGCCCGTTGAAGTGGGTGCCGATCTCGTGCCCCTCCAGCCAGGCGGCGCGTATCTGCTGAAGCGTGGCGTGGATGTGACGGTCGGAGAGGTAACCGATCGCGGAGGCACCGACCGGGTGCTGCGGCGGGCGGTACAGACGCTTCTTCGACTCGGGCAGCGTGTAGATGCCGCTGAGGAAGAACGTCATGGACGCCCCGTGGTCGGCGGCGACCTTGCGGAACCGGGAGAACAGCTTGTTGCTGAGCTCGCCCGCGCCGTCCCAGGAGAAGACGACGAACTGCGGCGGGCGCTCACCCGGCTTCAGCCGCCGCGCCGTCGGCTGCTTGGGCTGGGCCCCCGTGTCGGCGGTCGAACCGTCACCGATCGGCTTGGGCGGCTCGCTCCGCGACCCCTTGCCGTCGCCCTCGCCGGCACTGCCCACCGACCAGTCGTTCGCCGAGCAGGCGGAGAGCGCGCCCAGGGCGCCCGCCGATGCCGCCGCGGTCAGCAGCCGCCTGCGTGAGATACCGCTCATGATCGTCCCCCGGGTTTCTCGCCACGGCTCCCGCTCTGCGGCCGGAGCCCCCGTACCTGTGACGCCCCGTTCCGTGCGGATGCGTCAATCGGTGGGATGCGCGGGCATCCGGAAAGGGTCGCGTGATCCAGGACACGTAGCCGTTCCGTGACAAACCCCGCCGACCTGCGGGGCAGGTGGCGGGGCAGGGGGAATCGGGGCCGCTGGGTTCAGGTGCCGGTGCCCGCCCGGACGACCGTCAGGGACACCGTCGAGGCGTTGCCGGAGACCGGCACCTCGCCCTGCGTCCACGTCACCTTGAGCGGGTCCTTCTCGTCGGGGGGAGTGACGAGGAGCGCGGCGGGCGTCGCCGTCCTCGCCCCGCTGATCTCGGGATTGGAGAAGGTCAGTCCCGCCCACGCGCTCTGCCCCGGCTTCAGCGTGAGCGTCGTCGGCGATTCCGACGAGCGCTTGGGGTCCGGGCCGAGCTGCTTGCCCGACGCGTCGACGAACGCGGCCCCCGGGAAGCCGCGCACGGTGCAGGTGCGCCCGGACCTGTTGGTCAGGACGACGGGGAAGTTCTCCTGTCCCGCGCCCGGATCGTTGTTCCCCACGGACGCCCGCAGTTCGGAGGTGTGGCAGCGGCCGCCGCCCGAGGACTTGCCCGAGGACGTGGGGGCCGCCCCCGACCTCGTACCGGACGCGGTGGCGGACCCGGCCGAGGCGTCGTCCCCGCCGGGGGTGGCCGTGCCGCTCGATCCGCTGTCCGCGGTCCTGTCGCCCGAGGCGGGCTCGGCGGTGCCGGAGAGCGTCTGCGGCGCGCTCTTCGGTGAGCCGTCCGTGCCGCAGCCCGTGAGCAGGCCGAGCACCGCGATGCCCGCGAGCACCGCCGCCCGCCGGGCGTGGGCCGAAGTGCGGTGCGCGGGAACCGCGTCGACCGGGTCCGTGTCCGCCGCTGCGCGCCGGAAGGTCGCCATGTCACCACTCCTTGGGAATCACCGCACGCGTTCCTCACGCGCACGCACGGCGCGTTGTGCCCCGTCACCCCTGTCCGATGCACCCGCACACGGAAAAGTTCGCGGGATCGGCCGGGAAAATGCGCCGGGCCGGGCGCGACCGTTCAGGTGCCGACGCGTACGGACCCGATGACCCGGTCGGCCGTGTCCCTGCCCGCGTGCTTCTGACGGATCTGTACATAGACCTGGGGCTGCGCCGCACCGCCCGCCGGGCTCAGCCCCGCCTCGACGACGGAGCCGCCGCTGCCAGGACAGTCGTCCCAGGTTCGGATCAGACCGTGCCAGCGGGCGCCGCGGTAGGCGCGGCTGCCCTCGTAGTGGCATCCGGTGTGCGCCAGTGCCCGCACCTCGGCGGCGACGTCGCCCCGCTCGCTGAGTCCGATGAAGGCGCCGCTGACGTCCGACCGGAGGTCCTGCCACCGGGCGAGGTCGTCCGCGACGGCGAGTCCGGGCTCCCGCCCGTCCCTGAGCCCCAGGACGCGCGGATTCCAGCCGGAGTCCCGTATCTGACGGCCCCAGGCGTCCGGAACCTGCGCGGTGACCCGTCCCGTGCCGTCCTCGACCCGGACGGTCCCCGCCGAGGGTTCCCGCGTCGCGAGCGTGGCGGCGACGGTGACGGCGCCCGCGAGGACGGCGACGCCCAGCGCGGCGACCAGGCCGCGCCTGCCGCGCCGCGGTGCGGCCGGGGTCCCGCCCGGACCGTCCGCGGCCAGCCGTTCGAGTTCCGCCGCGAATCCGGCGGCGGTCGGCCAGCGCCGCTCACGGTCGGGTTCCATGGCCCGCATCAGCGTCCGCCCCACGTCCGCGGGGAGATCCGCGCGCAGACGGTCGGGCCGTACGACCTTGCCGGGCGGGCCCGGCACCGAGCCGGTGACGAGGTGGTGGCCGAGGGCGCCCAGGCTGTACACGTCGGCCCGCGCGTCGATCCCGGAACCGGGCTCGGCCTGCTCGGGAGGCGTGTATCCCGCGGAGCCCGCCGCCATGGTGAGGCCGGACGCCTGGGCCAGGCTCTTGGCCAGACCGAGGTCGGCGAGCAGGACACGGTCGCCCCCGCCGGGCGTGCCGCGCAGCAGCACGTTGGACGGCTTGATGTCACGGTGGACGATCCCGGCCTCGTGCAGCGCGGCGGCTCCCCGGGCGGCCAGCGCGGTCAGCCGTAGCGCTTCGGCGACCGGCAGCGGACCGGTCCCGACGCGGTCGGCGAGGGTGCCGCCGTCGGCGTACTCCATGACGAAGTACGGCCTGCCGTCCGGGAGTTCGCCGATGTCGTAGACCTGCACGACCCGGCTGGAATCCGCCCGGCGCAGCAGTCGTGCCTCGGAGAGGAAGCGCTCCCGGATGTCCAGGTGGTCGATCCAGTTCTCGGAGAGCACCTTCACCGCGACGGGCGCCTCCAGCACGTCGTCGTGGGCGAGCCAGACGACGCCGAAGCCGCCGGCACCCAGACGCCGGTCCAGACGGTAACGGCCGATCCGCTCCAGGGAGTGCATGCGACTATCATGCCTGGCCTCTGATCGACAGTGAGGGGAGCACCCGGTGCGGGACGCGGCGCAGACCGAGGAGCTGGCCCTGCGGGCGGCGGCCGGCGACGAGGCGGCCCTGGACGGACTGCTCCAGCAGATCCGCCCCGAGGTGGTACGGCGCTGCGGGCGCTTCCTGCCCTGCCGGGAGGACGCCGAGGAGGCCGCGCAGGACGTCCTGCTCCAAGTGGCGCGGAGGATCACCACCTTCGAGGGCCGCAGCCGCTTCGGCACCTGGCTCTACACCGTGGTCGCGAACTGCTCCCGGCAGAAGTACCGGGAACTCAAGCGACGGGCCGCCGAGCAGCCGGTCGCGATCGACGCCTCCCAGCAGGTCGATCCGCGCACCACGAGCGTGATCGCCGGCTCCCGTGTCGACCTGCTGGAGGCGCTGGAGCGTCTGGAGCGCGAACACCCCCACCTCGTGGCGCCGTTGGTCTACCGGGACATCTGCCAGCTGGAGTACGCCGAGGTCGCCGAACGCGTCGGGATTCCCCTCGGCACACTCAAGTCCCGGTTGCACGAGGCGCGCAAGCAGGTCAGGCCATGGCTGGCGGAAGCCTCCTGACGGATCCCCGAATCACGTGCCGGGCCCGGGCGTCGGGTGCGTCGGTGAGGGACGGGCCGCGGGCGGGCGCGGTGCGGCAGGGGGACCTGCATAGGGTGGGCCCGTGAAGGAGACGAACAGCAGACCACTCGCCGTGTTCGACCTGGACGGCACGCTCGCGGACAGCGCGCACCGGCAGCGGTTCCTGGAGCGCACGCCCCGCGACTGGGACGCGTTCTTCGCGGCGGCGCCACAGGACCCGCCGCTGCCCGAAGGGATCGCGCTGGCGCTGGAGAGCGCACGCGAGTGCGAGGTGGTCTACCTCACCGGCCGCCCCGAGCGGTGCCGCCGGGACACCGTCGACTGGCTGGCCGCGCAGGGCCTGCCCGCCGGGCGCATCTGGATGCGGCGCAACGACGACCGCAGGCCCGCCCGCCGCACCAAGCTGGAGATCCTGCGCCGACTGGCCCGCGACCGCGAGGTCCGCGTCCTCGTCGACGACGACGAACTCGTCTGCACGGACGCCGAGCGGGCGGGCTTCAGGGTCGTACGGGCGCGCTGGGCGACGACGTCGGCGGCGCTGAAGGACGCACAGGAGCGGGAAGGGCGGACCTGACCGAGCCGTCGGGGACCCGGCCGAGGGGGGCCGGGCGGGTCCGCTCGAAGGAAGCGGGTCGGATGAGGGCGCTCAGTCGCTCTCGTCCAGGCGGAAGCCGACCTTCAGGCCGACCTGGTAGTGCTCGATCCGCCCGTTCTCGATCTGCCCCCTGACCTGGGTGACCTCGAACCAGTCGAGGTTGTGCAGGGTCTGCGAGGCACGGGTGATCCCGTTGCGGATGGCCTGGTCGACCCCCTCGTGGGAGGTGCCGACGATCTCGGTGACCCGGTACGTGTGTTCGGACATGCGGGTGCTCCTCTCCGTGGCGGGTGTGCCCCGCGTCATTCCACGGTGCCCCACGGTGCGGCGGTCCGCGAGATGTCGGAGCGTGCCGCGGGGAAAGCTGCTCCCCGTCCGCGTCCGGAGGAACCCGGTGAGGGCCGCCCGCGCCCGGCTCCGGACGCAGCCTTCCGTAGTCGACCCTTGACGGAACGATTGGTCCATACCAAAATCCAGAACACCCGTGCGAGCGCCATGCTCGTCCCCCACGTCGGGCCTCCCTTCCCCCTGTCCGCAAGGCAGAACAGGACCCCTCGTGAGACTCCGCCTCCTCGCCGCCGTATCCGTCACCGCCTTCCTGGTCACCGCCTGCGGAGCCCTGCCCGACAGCGGATCGGGGCAGCGGACGGTCACGGTGTGGCTGATGAAGGACAGCGCCTCAAAGGACTTCCTGAAGAGGTTCACCGAGGACTTCGAGCGCACTCACGGCGCCCTGCGCCTCGACATCCGCATCCAGGAGTGGACCGGCATCGGCGAGAAGGTGCAGGCGGCGCTCAAGGAACGGGACGAGTCCGCACCCGATGTGATCGAGGTCGGCAACACCCAGGTGGCGCAGTACGTCGACGGCGGCGGACTGAGCGACCTGACCCTCGAGTCCATGCGGGACTGGGGCATGAACGCCTGGCTGCCCGGCCTCGCCGAGCCCGGCCGCTTCGGCACCCGCCAGTTCGGCGTCCCCTGGTACGCGGCCAACCGCGTCGTCATCTACCGCAAGGACCTGTTCGAACGGGCCGGCATCAAACAGCCGCCGAAGAGCCGCGAACAGTGGCTCGCCGACACCGAACGCCTCAACTCCGCCGGAAACCAGGGCATATACCTGGCAGGACAGGACTGGTACACCTTGTCCGGGTTCATCTGGGACGAGGGCGGCGACCTCGCCAAGGAGACCTCCAGCGGCAATTGGGAGGGCACACTCCAGACGCCGGCCGCCGTACGGGGCATGGACTTCTACCGGCGGCTCCAGGCACTCGGCGACGGGCCCGTGGACGCCGACGAGGAACACCCGCCGCAGTCGGGTGTGTTCGCCAAGGGCCGGGTCGCGCAGATCGTCGCGGTCCCCGGACTCGTCCAGGCGATCGAGCGCACCAATCCCGCGCTCAAGGGCAAACTGGGCTTCTTCCCCGTGCCCGGCAAGACCGCCGCCGCTCCCGGCGCGGTCTTCACCGGTGGCTCCGACCTGGTGGTGCCCAAGAACACGGACGACCGGGAGGGCGCGACGGCCGTGGTCGCCGCCCTCGCGGGCGCCAAGTGGCAGACCGAGCTGGCCCGCACGATGAACTACGTGCCCAACAAGACGACCCTCGCCGACGCCGTCGCGGGCGAGGAAGGAGCCGCGGCGATGGCGGCCGGCGCCGCCCACGGCCGCGCCACCCCCACCTCGCCCCGGTGGGCCGCGGTCGAGGCCGACAACCCGATCAAGGACTACATGTCGAAGGTGCTGAGCGGCGCCGACCCGGCGACGGAGGCCCGGCGCGCCTCCGCCCGCATCACCAAGACCCTGGCGGACGACGGCGAGTGACACGGGGCGGCCGGTGCCGTGGGACCGCGGGTGCCGTGGGAACCGGAGCAGGTCGGTGCCGGAGCACGCCGGGGTCGGACCATCGCGGTGCCGGATCATCGCGGTGCCGGGGCGGGCCCCTGTCGGCGCCCGCCCCGGCCCTGTCGGCGATCCTGTCAGCGGTCCTGGCCCGCGACGCTCAGCGACAGCGCGAAGCGTCCCTCCACGTCCGTCCACCAATGGGTCAACGCGAAGCCGGCCGAGGCCAGTTCGGCCCGCACACCGTCCTCGCGGAACTTCGCCGAGACCTCGGTGCGCAACTCCTCGCCCCGCGCGAAGTGCACGGCGAGGTCGAGGGCGGGGATCTTCACCGTCTGAGCGGCCCGCGAGCGCAGCCGCATCTCGATCCACTCCTGTTCGGTGTCCCACAGGGCGACATGGTCGAACGCGTCGGGGTCGAAGTCCGCCTCCAGCTCACGGTTGACGACGCTCAGCACGTTCTTGTTGAACGCGGCCGTCACCCCGGCCGCGTCGTCGTACGCGGCGACCAGGACCGACTCGTCCTTGACCAGGTCGGTACCGAGCAGCAGCGCGTCGCCGGGCGACAGCAGCGCCCGTACGGACGCCAGGAAGGCGGCGCGTTCGGCGGGCAGCAGGTTGCCGATCGTGCCGCCGAGGAACGCGACGAGCCGCGGCCCGGGGGTGTCGGGCAGCGTGAGGGAGCCGGTGAAGTCGGCGATCAGCGCGTGCACGCCGAGGCCGGGACGCTCGGCGGCGAGCGCCTGACCGGCCTGGGTGAGCGCGCTCTCGCTGACGTCGACGGGGACGTAGGTGTGCAGGCCGGGCAGCGCGTCGAGGAGATGGCGCGTCTTCTCGGACGAGCCGGAGCCCAGCTCGACGAGGGTGCGCGCGCCGCCGGCCCGGGCGATCTCCCCCGCCCGGGCGAGCAGGATCTCCCGCTCCGCGCGTGTGGGGTAGTACTCCGGGAGTTCGGTGATCTTGTCGAAGAGTTCGCTGCCGTGGGCGTCGTAGAACCACTTGGGCGGCAGCGTCTTGGGTGTTCCGGTGAGGCCGTGCAGGACGTCCGCGCGCAGCGCGGCGTCCGTGGCGTCCTCGGGGAGGGTGCGGGTCAGAAGGAACGGACTCACGTACGGGGCTCCTTCGGCTGTGCGGGTGCCATGTCGTCGTTCATGTCCTTGAGAGGGGTGAGCAGCACCTCGGTGCGGCTCGCCGTGAGCAGGGTGTGGTCGGGGACCTCCCGCCAGTGCGGGTCGTCGTCGTACGGCTCGGAGGCCACGACGGTGCGGGGGCCGGGCCCGGAGAGGTACCAGAGGGTGTCGCCCCAGGCGGTCGCCACGATCGTCTCGCCGTTGGTGAGCACCAGGTTGAGGCGGGAACCGGGGGCCGCCTCGGCGACCTCCACGACCGTGTCCGCCAGCGCCTGCCCCTCGTCGTCGCCGCCGCGCAGCCGGTGCAGGACCAGCGCCCAGACGAGCGCGGAGTCGCAACGGGCCTCCAGCGACAGCACCTCCTGCGCGGGCAGGGTCGTGGCGAGCGGCGCGAGCGAGCCGGGCCACCCGGCGACCGCGCCGTTGTGGCTGAACAGCCAGGGGCCCGCGGCGAACGGCGCCGCCGCGGCCTCCCCGTCGGCGCCCGCCACGGTCGCGTCCCGCACCGCGGCGAGCAGCGCGGAGGTGCGGACGACACGGGCCAGGTCGGCGAACGACTGGTCGCCCCAGATGGGCACGGCGCGCCGGTAACGGGCGGGCACCGGGTCCCCGGTGGCGTACCAGCCCACGCCGAACCCGTCGGCGTTGACCGTCCCGTGCCGCTGCCGCCGGGGTGCCCACGCCTGCCGGAACAGGCTGTGCTCCGGTTCCACGAGGAGCGCGCCGAGCGACTCCTCGGGCCCCAGGAACGCCAGATGACGGCACATCAGGCACTCCCGGGTCCGGCGTCGCGCGCGGTGCGGAACCCGCTGAAGATCTGCCGCCGGATCGGGTAGTCCCAGTTGCGGAACGTGCCCCGGCAGGCCACCGGGTCCACGGCGAACGAGCCGCCGCGCAGCACCTTGTACTCCGGCCCGAAGAAGACCTCCGAGTACTCCGGGTACGGGAAGGCCGCGAAGCCGGGGTAGGGCGACAGGTCGCTCGACGTCCACTCCCACACATCGCCGATCAACTGCCGTACGCCCAGCGGGGATTCACCCGCAGGATAGCTGCCGGCCGGCGCCGGGCGCAGATGCCGCTGGCCGAGGTTGGCGTGCTCGGGCGTCGGGTCGGCGTCGCCCCACGGATAGCGCCGGGAGCGGTCGGCCGCCGGGTCGTGCCGGGCCGCCTTCTCCCACTCCTCCTCGGTGGGCAGCCGCCGCCCCGCCCAGCGGGCGTACGCGTCGGCCTCGTACCAGGAGACGTGCAGCACCGGCTCGTCGGGCGGCACGACCTCGGTGACGCCGAACCGGCGCCGCAGCCACTGCCCGCCTTCGCGGCGCCAGAACAGCGGCGCCTCGATGCCGTGACCGCGGACGTGGTCCCACCCCTCGGGGGTCCACCAGCGCTCGTCGCCGTACCCGCCGTCCTCGATGAAGGCCAGGTGGGCGGCGTTGGTGACGGGCGTGGTGTCGATGAAGAACGACGGCACGGTCCGCCGGTGCGCGGGGCGTTCGTTGTCCAGCGCCCACGGTTCGGTGGACGTGCCCATCGTGAACGGGCCACCGGGGACGAGGACTTCGGAGGGTCCGGTGAACCGAGGTACGGGAGCGGGGTCCGGCGCCGTCAGCGCGGCCGGCCCCCGGCGCAGCTGATGGGTGATCAGCATGGTCTCGTCGTGCTGCTGTTCGTGCTGCGCGATCATCCCGAAGGCGAACCCCGCCCGGGTCAGCTGCGTGCCGTGGAACGCGGTGCCCTCCAGCACGTCCAAGGCCCTGCCGCGGACCTCGGCCGCGTACTTGCGGGCCTCCGCGGGCGGCAGCAGCGGCAGCGAGGGGCGCTCGGCGCGCGGATGCTCGAACGCGTCGTACAGCCCGTCGATCTCGGGACGCATCGCGTCGCGTCCCGCGACCGCGCGCAGCAGCCACAGCTCCTCCTGGTTGCCGATGTGCGCGAGGTCCCACACCAGGGGCGACATCAACGGCGAGTGCTGTGCGGTCAGCTCGGGGTCCTCCACGCAGGACGTGAGGAGCGCGGTGCGGTCGCGGGCCGTGGTGAGCGCGTCCCGCGCACGCTCCCTGAGCGACTCCGGGTCCGTGAGCGTTTCGGGGGCGGTCATGTGCGGATGTCCTTCCCGTGGAACTGACCGTACGAACGACTGTGCGAAGGATTGGGGGTGCGGGCCGACGAGTGCCCCTGGAGGCTGCTGAGCAGATCGTCGGCGGGGCAGCGACCGCGGGCCACATAGCGCTCGGTGAACTCCGCCACGGCGTCCAGGACGGCCGTCGTGGCACCGAGCCGGGGCAGCGCCTCGGCCGCCGCCGCGAAACAGACGGTCGCGGCCTCCCGCAGCTCCGGATCGGCCAGACCGAACCGCGCGGCGTCCCGCCACAGCGGATTGCGCGGGGCGGCCAGGGGGCCGGCCCGCTCCGCGAGCGGCTTCACCGTCCGGTAGGCGGTCTCGGCCGCGTCGGGATCGTCGAAGAGCGCCGCCGTCACGGCGAGCGGCACGATCCAGCCGTCGTCGCCCGGCTGCGCGTCGATCATGCGCAGCTCCAGATGCCCGCGCGGCCGGACCGGCGGGAACAGGGTCGTCAGGTGATAGTCCAGATCCTCCTTGCGCGGCGGGCTGCCCGACCGCGTCCAGTCACGGAACGTCATGTTCTCGGGCACGTCCCAGGGGCCGCTGGACGCCCGTACGCACATCACCGGGGAGTCCAGGACGTGCCGGGCCCAGGCGGCGCGCGGCTCGACGCCCGGTTGCGGCGCGTCGGTGCGCCCCGGGTCCATGGCGGTCCACAGCGACTGACGGGTGGAGAGCCAGCCGGTGCGCCGCCCCCGGGCCATCGGGGAGTGGGCGAACGCGGCCACGAGGACCGCGCCCAGCTGGTGAGCCAGCCACCAGCGGCGCCCGTGGCCGAGCGGGCCCGGCTCCTCGTACCCGGCGTCCAGGCACACCTGGACGGACGCGGAGGTGCACATCATGGCCCGGCCCTCGGGCCCCGCGCGGTCGAGACAGTGCTCCATGGCGTCGTACCTGGGCTCATGGAGGAAGCGACGCGGCGGGTTCCACGGGTCCTGGCCGTAGCCGATCAGGCCGAGACCCGCCGCGCGCAGCGTCGCGCGGACGGCGTCGAGGTCGGCCGAGACGGACCCGATGCACTCCATCAGGGAGGCGGCGGGAGCGGAACTGAGCTCAAGCTGGCCGCCGGGTTCGACGGTGAGCGCCGAACGCAGGGGCAGGGTCCGCAGTGCGGCGTAGGCCGCTTCGAGTCGTGCGGAGGGGACGGGGAGCCGCGGCTGCCGCAGCTCGTGGACGAGCCATTCCACTTCGACACCGAGGTATCGGGGCGGCCCGGTCTTGAAGCAGATGCCTCGGACCAGAGCGTCGACCTCGGCCTCGGTGACGACGGAGTGGGACTCCGTACAGTCACTCACCGAATCGGACATGTAGGGATCCTCCTGAGATTCCAGCATGCCGCCGGCCCGGGATCTTGTGGGCCGGACCGGCAATCATCCGTCCCACCCAAGACCCTCGCGGCGGTTCGCACAAGGGTGCAGATCGCCGCTTTCGGGACCGCCAAACACTGTTTGCGGGGCCGCGAAACTCTGTTGCGCCGCATGACCAGCATCGCTCACGATGCGTTCATGGGCACGACGGGGGAGATCGCGCGGGGAGCGCTCGCGGCACGTACGGGGGTCGCGCCATGAGCGCTCGCCTGCGCGCGACGGCACTTCGGACGGAGGGAATCGTCGCGGCGGGGGCCTACCGCGCGTCCGACGGACGTGAGGTCCCGATCGGCGCGGCGGTGGCGGCCGCCCGCGCCGGCACGAGGATGCACGGTCCGGAACCGGTGGAGATCCCTCCGTTCGCTCCGCGGGAGACGGTGTTCGAGGTCACCGGCGAGAGCAGCCTGCAGGCCGCCCGCAGGCTCACCGGGGACGATCCCGTCGCCGTACTGAACTTCGCCTCGGCGCGCAACCCCGGCGGCGGTTACCTGAACGGCGCGCAGGCCCAGGAAGAGGCCCTGTGCCGGGCCTCCGCGCTGTACACGTGCCTGGCCGGGGTCCGTGAGTTCTACGACCACCACCGCTCCCACCGCGATCCGTTCTACACGGACCGGGTGATCCACTCACCCGCCGTGCCCGTCTTCCGCGACGACCGCGGCGCCCTCCTCGACGCCCCGTACCACGCCGGATTCCTGACCGCCGCGGCGCCCAACGCGGGCGTGGTCCTGCGCAGGACGCCCGAGCGCGCGGCCGAGCTGCCGGGCGCCCTCGCGGTGCGCGCCGAGCGGGTCCTGGAGACGGCCGTGGCCCACGGCTACCGGCGACTGGTGCTCGGAGCGTGGGGCTGCGGCGTCTTCCGCAACGACCCCGCACAGGTGGCGGACGCCTTCCACGCCCTGCTGGGCGCCGACGGCCGGTTCGCCGGAGCCTTCACCCAGGTCGTGTTCGGAGTGCTCGACCGCACCCGCGGGTCGGTCACCCTGGGCGCTTTCGAACGGACATTCGCGGAGTCGGCCGTGCGACGGTAGCCGAACGGCTCACCGCCAGCCGTAGCGCTCCCGCAGCCGGTGCACCACGAGGTTGAAGCGCATCCGGTCCAGGGCGCACGCCTCGCGCCGCATGCCGGCCTCGTGCAGCCGCAGCACCCGGTCCACGTCCACCCACGAGTCGCGCCCCGACCGGTCCCACGGACCGCTGCCGATCGGCACCCACTCACGGTCGCCGTCGTGCCGCTTGCTGGAGAGCTGCACGGCGAGGAACGTGCCGGCGGCCTCGCGGGCGACGACGAGCACCGGACGGTCCTTGCCCCGTCCGTCGTTCTCCTCGAAGGGCACCCACGTCCAGACGATCTCACCGGGATCGGGGTCCCCGTCGTGCGCGGGGGAGTACTCGGTCCGCACCCGGCCCACCTCGCGGGGCTCGGCCTCGGTGGTCGCGGAGGGGCCGTGGCGGCCGGGCACGTCTTCGTCGGTAAAGGCAGTCACGCGGGCCACGTTAGAGCCTGCGGGGTGTGCACCGACGGGCAGGGCCGACCTCCGCTGACGGGACGCCGGCCCGCGGGCCTGCGGTACGAGACCCCGTGGACACACGACTTCGGGTGTACGGGAGCCAACTCCCGTACACCCGACGTCTCAGCGCCTCACCCCTCGTCGTTCTCCACGGCCACCTTCTCCGTGCGCGGTGCGGTGAAGCCGTTGAGCCCCGCGGCCGTGCCGTTCGGCGCGGTGCCGTTCTGGTTCATCGACGCGAGCAGCTGCCGGGCCAGACCAAGCCCGGTGCCGCCCATGGTGAGCGCCTTGGCGAACATGTCCGACATGCCGTCGGCCCCGTTGAGCAGGACCATGTGGTCGACGTTGCCGAACGCGCTCGCGCCCGCCTGGACGATCTCCGGCCAGTTCTCGGCGAGTTGCTGGGCGACCACCGCCTCCTGGTTCTCGGCCAGGGCGGCGGCCCGCGCCTTGATGGCCTCGGCCTCCGCCAGACCCCGCGCACGTGTCGCCTCGGCCTCCGCCAGACCCTTGGCCTGAGCGGCGGCCGCCTCCGCCTCACCGGTGGCGCGGGTCGCCGTCGCGGCGGCCGCACCCCGGGCCTTCGTCGCCTCGGCCTCGGCGTTGGCGGCCGTCTTGACCCGGTTCGCCTCGGCCGCGGCGGCCAGTTCGGTCTCCTTCGCCTTGGCCTGGGCCGACGAGATGCGTGCGTCGCGGTCGGCCTCGGCGCGGGCACGGATCTCGTACGCCTTCGCGTCCGCCGGCTTGCGGACGTCCGCCTGGAGCTGCTGCTCGCGGCGGTGCGCCTCGAGTTCGGCGACCCGGGTCTCCTGGACGACGACGTCCTGCTGGGCGGCGGCGAAGGCGAGCGGTCCGGCCTGCTGGGCCTTGGCGGCGGCCTTGTCCCGCTCGGCCTGGTAGCCGGCCTGGAGGATCTCGCTGTCCCGGGTCGCCTCCGACATCCGTGCCGCGGCCTGCTGTTCGGCCTCGGTGGCGAGACGATTCGCCTCGGCCTGCGCGATACGCGCGTCGCGCTGGACGGCGGCGGCGTGCGGCATGGCGAGGTTCTTGATGTACCCGGTCGGGTCCTCGATCTCATGGATCTGCAGCGAGTCGACGATCAGGCCGAGCTTCTCCATCTCCGTACCGCACGCGGCACGGGTCTGACCGGTCAGCTTCTCCCGGTCGCGGATCATGTCCTCGACGGTCAACCCGCCGACGATGGACCGCAGATGACCGGCGAACACGTTGTGCACCCGCTCCGACATCATTTTTTGCTGGTCGAGGAAGCGGCGGCCCGCGTTGGCGATCGACACGAAGTCGTCGCCCACCTTGAAGATGACCACGCCCCGCACCTTCAGCGGAATGCCCTGGGTGGTCACGCAGTCCACGTGCAGCTCGGTCTCGTTGAGGTCGAGCGAGATCTTGCGCACCGCCTGCACGCCCGGCAGCACCAGCGTGCCGCGCCCCGTCACGATGCGGAATCCCATGCCTTCTTCAAGGCCCTCGGTCCGATGCTTCGAACCGGAGATGATCAGTGCTTCGTTGGGCTCCGCGACGCGCCACATGAGCTTGAAGACCACAACGACGAAGATCAGCGCGAGGACGGCTGCCCCCGCGACGACGCCGACAACCATCGGCATACGCCCCCTTTGCATGGTGCCCTTTCGGCACCGAACGAACGGGAGTGTGCTCCTGCGCAAGGCCGGGGTACAGACGCTGACAGATCCTTGTCGCAATCTTGACGCATACGGCTCTCACCTGGGACGAAGGCCTCACATACGAGCTGTTGACGACGATGCGCGGGGAACCCGCCGACGGCCGCGTCGTCGCGGCGCGCCGATCGGTGCACGCCGGGAGGCGGAGGGCGCGGTCACCGGCTCAAGCCCTGCGAGGTGAGGGCGCGTTCACCGGTTGGTCCCCGCGAGGCGCGGGGCACGGTCAGCTGTGCACAGCGCACGGCGGAGGGCGCGGTCACCGGCTCAAGCCCTGCGGTGCGCGGTGCCGACGGATGCCGTGCACTGGAGCGCGTCGCACGCCGAACTTCCCTGCGGCGCACTCCGGTCGGTGTCGGCGTCAGCCGTCGTACGCGGCCGACACGTACACCGTGCGCGGCGGCAGGTACTCCACCACCATCACGACCGTGCCCCGCTCGATGCGCTCCTTCGGCGTGGCGGGGTACGCGAGGAAGTGCTCGGCGCCGCCACGCACCCGGACGATCACCTCGCCGACGAGCCCGGGCCCGACCGTGCCGGTCACCCGCCCCATCAAACCGACCATCGACGCGTCGCCCATGGTCACAGGGTAAGGCCGGAACTCGCTCACGCCGCCGGTGAGTCGGCGGAGTCCGCGTGAGTCCGGTGCGGAGGCCACCGCTCGTGCCAGCGCCCGTCCGCCTCCAGTTGCGCGGCCAGCGACACCAGCAGGGGTTCGCTGTTCGCGGGGCCGAGCAACTGGGCGCCCACAGGCAGTCCGTCACCGACGAAGCCCGCGGGCACGTTGACCCCCGGCCAGCCGAGGATGTTCCACGGCCACGCGTAGGGGCAGGCCGCGATCATGGCCCGGTCGGTGCCCAGGCCGTTGAGGTTCACCATCGAACCGATCCGCGGCGGGGGAGCGGCGGTCGTCGGAGCGAGCAGCACGTCGTACGTGTCGAAGAGCGCGCCGACCCGCCGGTGCAGGGCGGCCTCCGCCTTGCGGGCGGCCCGCAGGGGCGCGCCGCCGAGCAGCCGGCCCAGCCGGGCGGCGTCCAGGGTGCGCCGGTCGAGCAGGTCCTGCCGCGGCACCTCGCGCACGTGTTCGGCGAGCCCCGCCGTGGCGCGCGGGATGAAGGTGAGGCCGATCCGCCCGTAGCGCGGCTCCGCCTCCTCCACCACGTGCCCGAGCTCCGCCAGCCGTTCCGCCAGGGCGACGACACGCGCGCGTACGGAGGGGTCGAGACGGGCGGGCAGCGCCGTGAACGGTGGCTTCAGCGACAGTGCGATGCGCAGCCTTCCGGGGTCGCGCCCCACCGCGTCCTGGACACGCAGCGCGGGCGGGCGGTGCAGATCGCCGTCGTGGTTGCCGCTCGCCGCGTCCAGGAGGAGGGCCGCGTCGGCGACCGTGCGGGCCAGCGTGCCGTTGACCGTGATGCCCTGGAACGACTCCGGGCGCGGCCAGGTGGAGATCCGGCCGCGCTGCGGCTTGATGCCGACCAGATGCGTCCAGGAGGCAGGGATACGGACCGAGCCCGCACCGTCCGAGCCCAGCGCCGCGGGAACCAGACCCGCCGCCACGGCGGCCGCCGAACCCCCGGACGAGCCGCCCGGTGTGTGGTCGTGGTGCCAGGGATTGCGGGTGGCACCGAAGGCGGGCCCTTCGGTGAAGGGCCACTGACCGAGCTCGCACGTGTTGGTCTTGCCGACGACGACCGCTCCGGCCGCCCGCAGCCGGCGGACCGCCTCGCCGTCCCGGTCCTTCGGCGGGAAGTCGCCCGGACAGCCGAACGCGGTCGGCTCACCCGCCACGTCCATGTCGTCCTTGACCGCCACCGGCACCCCGAGCAGGGGCCGCCGCACCCCGGCCGCCAACTGCGCGTCCGCGGCGTCCGCCTCGGCGAGGGCGGCCTCGGCGCGCACCACGCGGAACGCGTTCAGGGTCGGCTGCGTCGCCTCGATCCGTGCCAGCGCACGTTCGGTCAACTCCCGCGCGCTCACCTCGCCGTCGGCGAGCGCGCGGGCACATTCGGCCAGACCTGCGGCACGGTCGGGAACCATCCGGGACACCTCCGAAGCACTCTGTCTACCGAACGGTAACCTCCGGACGCTCCGACCGGTACGGGAAGGGCAACTTCCATTGAGCCAAATGGAGTTCCGCACGTCGCGGGGCCCCTGGACCCCCGGCACGGAACGGCTCGCCGGGGTTCTGCAAGGATGCCGTACGTCATGGTGCAGATACCGAAGCAGTCCGCCCCGTCGTCCCCCGCCCAGCGCCCCGTGCCGACGAGCGCCGATGTGGCCCGTCTGGCGGGAGTGTCCCGCGCGACCGTCTCGTACGTCCTGAACAACACCAGCGCCGTCCGGATCAGCGAACCCACCCGCCGCCGCGTCCACGAGGCCGCCAAGGAACTCGGCTACGTCCCGCACGCCGCCGCCCGCAGTCTGCGTGCCGGACACAGCCGCATGGTCCTCATGCCCGCCCCGACCGTCCCGGTGGGCCCCCTCTACAGCCAGTTCTTCAACGAACTCCAATGGGCGCTGAGCCGCCTCGACTACACCGTCGTGCAGTACGGCGGTCTCGGCCTGCACGGCGACGAGGCGGCCCGCGCCTGGGCGGAGCTCCGTCCGGTCGCCGTCCTGGTCCCCGGCACCGGCCTCAGCCCCGAGGGCCTCGCCGTCCTCAAACGGGCGGGCGCCCGTGCCGTGGTCACCCTGGGGCCCGAACGCGTCGAGGGCGCCCACGCACTGCTCATGGACCACGACCGCGTCGGCCACAGCGCGGGCGCCCACCTGCTGGCCCGCGGACGTCGCCGGATCGGCGTAGTCATGCCCGGCGAATCCGGACTGGAGATCTTCTCCCGGCCCCGCCTCGACGGCGTCCGCCGCGCCCTGCGCGGCAGCGAGGCGTCCGTCACCGAACTGCCGCTCGCGTACGCGGAGGAGGACGCCGCGCGGCTCGCCGCGCGCTGGCGCACCCTGGGCCTCGACGGTGTGTTCGCCTACAACGACGAGTACGCCATGCTGCTGATGCGCGCCCTGCAGGACGAGGGCGTCGGCGTCCCGGACGAGACGGCCGTCATCGGCGCCGACGACCTGATGCTCGGCCGGCTCCTGCGGCCCCGCCTGAGCACCGTCCACATCGAGTTGCCGTCCGGCCGGGACCTCGCCGAACTGGTCGACCGCGCCGTCCGCCGGCCGGGTGCGGCGCCCGAGACGCACGAGGTCCTTGGCGCGCGGGTCGTGCACCGCGATTCGAGCTGAGAGAGGCTGGGCCCGGACCCGGGTCTGTGTGAGGCTGGGGGCTGTTCCCCGCGGACACCGGACACCGGAGGCGCGACATGCGGACCACGGTCGGCATCATCGGCGGCGGGCCGGCAGGCCTGCTGCTGGCCCGGCTGCTGCACCGGACGGGGATCGACTGCGTCGTCCTGGAGAGCAGGGCACGGTCGTACGTCGAACGGCGCCAGCGCGCCGGGATGCTGGAGCAGGGCACGGTCGACGCGCTGCGCGAGAGCGGAGCCGGTACGCGCCTCGGTGTCGAGGGCATGGTCCACCACGGGATCGAACTGCGCTTCGAGCGCGAGCGCCACCGCATCGACTTCCCCTCGCTCACGGGCGGCCGTACGGTCACGATCTACGCCCAGACGGAGATCGTGAAGGACCTCGTCGCCCTCCAACTCGCCGACGGGCCGCCGCTGCTGTTCGGGGCGCGGGCGCTGGCCGTCGAGAAGGCGGAGAGCGAGGCGCCCGTCGTACGGTTCGTGCACGAGGGCCGCGAGCTCACCCTGACCTGCGACTACGTGGTGGGCTGCGACGGCTCCCACGGCATCGCCCGTGACGCCGTCCCCGTGGACGCCAGCCGCACGTACGCCCACGACTACCCCTACTCCTGGCTCGGCGTCCTGGCCGAGGTGCCGCCCTCCTGCGAGGAACTCGTCTACGCGCGCGGCCCGGGCGGTTTCGCGCTGCACAGCATGCGCTCGCCGTCGCTGTCACGGCTGTACCTCCAGGTCCCGAACGGCACCGTCGGCGACGACTGGCCCGACGACCGCATCTGGGACGAACTCGCCGCGCGCTTCGCGATCGACGCCGACTGGCGGCTGGAACGCGGCCCGATCACCGCCAAAGGGGTGACCCCGATGCGCAGCCTCGTCCACGAACCGATGCGCTACGGACGGCTGTTCCTGGCCGGCGACGCCGCCCACATCGTGCCCCCGACCGGCGCCAAGGGGCTCAACCTCGCGGTGTCCGACGTACGGGTCCTGGCCCGTGGCCTCGCCGAGCTCTACCGCACCGGTTCACCCGAACTCCTCGACGCCTACTCGGACTTGTGTCTCGACCGGGTGTGGCAGGCCACCCGCTTCTCGTACGACATGACCAGGATGCTGCACGCGCAACCGGACGGGGACGCCTTCGACCACCAGGTGCAGCTGGCACGGCTGCGCCGGATCACGGCATCCCGCTCCGCGGCGGCCGAACTGGCCGCCAACTACACGGGACTTCCGCTCACCGTGTGAGCCCGTCGGACCCACTGGTGACCAGAGAACGATCGGAGAGAGCCGTCATGCCGTTGCTCGACCCCACGAACTGGCAGCCCCGTCCCCTCTCGGGCGGCGGGCACACCGTCACCGAGCCCGCCACCGGCGACTCCCTCGGCGCCGTCACCCTCGCCACCGCCGAGGACGTCGCCACGGCGGCCCGCGCGGCGAGCGCCGCCCAGCCGGAATGGGCCGCACTCCCGCACTTCGCGCGCGCCGCCGTACTGCGCAGGGCGGGGGACCTCTTCGCCGCGCACGCCGACGAACTGCGTGACTGGATCGTCCGCGAGTCCGGCTCCATCCCCGGCAAGGCCGACTTCGAACTGCATGTCGCCGCCCAGGAGTGCTACGAGGCCGCCGCGCTCGCCTCGCGTCCGGTCGGCCAGATCCTGCCGTCGGAGGCGCCCCGCCTGTCGTACACACGGCGCGTGCCCGTCGGCGTCGTCGGCGTCATCGCCCCCTTCAACGCCCCGCTCATCCTGTCGATCCGCTCGGTGGCCCCCGCGCTCGCCCTCGGCAACGGCGTCGTGCTCAAACCCGACCCGCGCACCGCGGTCTGCGGCGGCCTGGCACTCGCCGCCGTCTTCGCCGAGGCGGGCCTGCCCGACGGGCTGCTGCAGGTTCTGCCCGGCGGCCCCGAGGCCGGACAGGCCCTCGTCGCCGACCCGCACGTACCGGTGATCTCCTTCACCGGCTCGACCGCGGCCGGACGCGCGGTCGGTGAGGCCGCGGGCCGTCACCTCAAGCGGGCGCACCTCGAACTGGGCGGCAACTCGGCCCTGATCGTGCTGGAGGACGCCGACATCGACGCGGTCATCTCCACGGCTGCCTGGGGCTCGTTCTTCCACCAGGGGCAGATCTGCATGACGACGGGCCGCCATCTGGTGCACGCCTCGCTCTACGAGGAGTACGTCGAGCGGCTCGCCGCCAAGGCCGACTCCCTCGCCGTCGGCGACCCCTACCGCGAACAGGTGCACCTGGGACCGATCATCGACCGCGCCCAACTCGACAAGATCCAGGGCCTGGTGGAGTCCAGCACGGCCCACGGGGCGAAGCTCGCGGCGGGCGGCTCGCACGAGCGGCTCTTCTACCGGCCGACGGTGATCGCCGGGGTCGACGACACGACTCCCGCGTACACGGAGGAGGTCTTCGGCCCGGTCGCCCCCGTACGCCCCTTCAGCACGCCCGAAGAGGCCGCGGCCCTCGCCTCCGCGGGACCCTACGGCCTCTCACTGGGCATCGTCACCCGGGACACCGCGCGCGGCCTCGACCTCGCCGAGCGCATCCCGACCGGCATCGCCCACATCAACGACCAGACCGTCAACGACGAGGCCGTGGCACCCTTCGGCGGCATCGCCGCCTCCGGCACCGGAGCACGCTTCGGAGGCGATGCCAACCTGGACGCCTTCACCGACGTGCGCTGGACGACGGTCCGCGGCGACGTCGCCGCGTATCCGTTCTGAGGACGCGTGCACGACGGGCCGGCGGTCCCGAGGGACCGCCGGCCCGTCGTCGGCTCACTGGCCGTTCTGCTGGGCCTGCTGCTCCGCGATGGACTTGCGGACCTCGTCCATGTCCAGCTTCCTGGCCTGCCCGATGACGTCGTCCAGGGCGGCCTCGGGCAGCGCCCCGGGCTGGGCGAAGATCGCCACCTGGTCCCGCACGATCATCAGCGTCGGGATCGACTGGATGTCGAAGGCGGCGGCCAGCTCCGGCTGTGCCTCGGTGTCCACCTTGGCGAACACCAGGTCCGGGTTGGCCTGAGCGGCCTTCTCGTAGACGGGGGCGAACTGACGGCACGGCCCGCACCAGGACGCCCAGAAGTCGATCAGGACGAACTCGTTGTCCGCGACCGTCTGGTCGAAGTTCTCCTTGGTGAGCTCCACGGTGCTGCTCATGCGCGTTTCCTTCTTCCTCGCGTCCGGGTCATACCGGTTTGCACAACGCCGCCTTCCAGGGACGTATTCCGCGCACGTACCCATGTGGAAACGGCGCACACCACCGACCAGACTGGCCCCCATGACGGAAACGGAATCCATCGCCTATGACGTAGTGGTGCTCGGTGCCGGACCCGTGGGGGAGAACGTCGCCGACCGCACCCGCGCGGCCGGTCTGTCCACCGCGGTCGTGGAGAGCGAACTCGTCGGAGGCGAATGCTCGTACTGGGCGTGCATGCCCAGCAAGGCCCTGCTGCGCCCGGTGATCGCCCGCGCCGACGCCCGCCGCGTGCCCGGCCTGCGCCAGGCCGTGCAGGGCCCTCTCGACGCCCCCGCGGTACTCGCGCACCGCGACTACTACACGTCCCACTGGAAGGACGACGGCCAGGTCGCCTGGCTCGACGGCATCGGAGCGGACCTGTACCGCGGCCACGGCCGGCTCGCCGGACCGCGCACGGTGACGGTGGAGGGGGCGGACGGGACCCAGGTGCTCACCGCCCGGCACGCCGTCGCCGTCTGCACCGGAAGCCGCGCCCTCCTGCCCGACCTGCCGGGACTCGACCAGGTCAAGCCCTGGACCAGCCGCGAAGCCACCAGCGCACAGGCCGTGCCCGGACGGCTCGTCGTGGTGGGCGGCGGCGTGGTCGCCACCGAGATGGCCACGGCCTGGCAGGCCCTCGGTTCGCAGGTCACCCTCCTGGTGCGCGGCAAGGGCCTGCTGCCGCGCATGGAGAGCTTCGCCGGCGAAATGGTCGCCGAGGCGCTCACCGAGGCGGGCGTCGACGTGCGCACCGGCACCTCGGTGGCATCGGTGACGCGCGAGGGCTCCACCGTGGTCGCCGTGACCGGCGCCGGCGACTGCATCGAGGCCGACGAGATCCTCTTCGCCACGGGCCGCGCGCCCCGCACCGACGACATAGGCCTCGACACGCTCGGCCTGGAACCCGGCTCATGGCTGGAGGTCGACGACAGCCTGCGAGTGACCGGCAGCGACTGGCTGTACGCGGTCGGCGACGCCAACCACCGCGCACTCCTGACCCACCAGGGCAAGTACCAGGCCCGGATCGCGGGCGCCGCCATCGCCGCCCGCGCCGCCGGGGTGCCCCTGCTGGAGTCCGACCCCTGGGGCGCGCACGCCGCGACCGCGGACCATTCGGCCGTGCCGCAGGTCGTCTTCACCGACCCGGAGGCCGCGGCCGTCGGGCTCTCCCTGGCCGAGGCGGAGCAGGCCGGCCACCGCGTGCGCGCCGTGGACGTCGACATGGCGTCCGTCGCGGGCGCGGGCCTGTACGCGGACGGCTACCGCGGCAAGGCCCGCATGGTCGTCGACATCAACCGCGAGATCCTCCTCGGCGTCACCTTCGTCGGCCCCGGGGTCGGCGAACTGATCCACTCGGCGACCATCGCCGTCGCCGGGCAGGTACCGATCAGCCGCCTCTGGCACGCGGTCCCGTCCTACCCGACGGTCAGCGAGGTGTGGCTGCGCCTCCTGGAGGCGTACCGGGACTGAGGGGTCAGGCCAGGGACACCAGCTCCAGGTACTCATCGCTCCACAGGTCCTCGTCCGCGTCCGGGAGCAGCAGCACCCGGTCGGGACGCAGGGCCTCGATGGCGCCCTCGTCGTGGGTGACCATGACGATCGCGCCCGGGTAGGTGCCCACCGCGCCCAGCACCTCGGCACGGGAAGCCGGGTCGAGGTTGTTGGTGGGCTCGTCCAGGAGCAGCACGTTGGCGCCGGAGTGCACGAGACCCGCCAGGGCGAGGCGGGTCTTCTCGCCCCCGGACAGGACGCCGACGCGCTTGTCGGCGTCGTCGCCGGTGAACAGGAACAAGCCGAGCACCCGACGCACCTCGCCGTCGGTGAGGTGCGGCGCCGCCGCGGCCAGATGGCCCCGGACCGTGTCGGCGGGGTCCAGCGTGTCGTGCTCCTGGGCGAAGTAGCCCAGGCGCAGCCCGTGACCGTGCACCACGCGCCCGCTGTCCGGGCTGTCCTGCCCGGCGAGGAGACGCAGCAGCGTGGTCTTGCCCGAGCCGTTGAGGCCGAGGACCACCAGTCGGCTGCCCCGGTCGACGGCCAGGTCCACCCCGCTCAGGACGCGGTGATCGCCGTACGACTTGGACAGCGCGACCGCACCGAGCGGCATCCGTCCGCAGGGTGCGGGCTCGGGCAGCCGGATCCTGGCCACCTTCTCCGCCCTGGTCACCGGTTCCAGGCCGGCGAGCATCCGGTCGGCGCGGCGGGCCATGTTCTTCGCGGCGACCGCCGTCGACACGTAGGCGCGCATCCTGTCGGCCTGCGCGTGCAGCGCCGCCGCCTTCCGTTCGGCGTTCGCCCGCTCCCGGGCACGGCGGCGCTCGTCCGCCTCGCGCTGCGCGAGGTAGGCGTGCCAGCCCGTGTTGTGGACGTGGAG
This sequence comes from Streptomyces sp. NPDC025784, assembly GCF_055558435.1. Taxonomy (NCBI): domain Bacteria; kingdom Bacillati; phylum Actinomycetota; class Actinomycetes; order Kitasatosporales; family Streptomycetaceae; genus Streptomyces; species Streptomyces sp. NPDC025784. The sequence goes on along the minus strand of NZ_JBVHMN010000002.1, from coordinate 63,191 downwards.
CGTGGCGTGGTGCGGGTCCAGGTGGAAGACGCGGTTGACCACGTCGGCCAGCAGCGAGGTGTCGTGGCTGATGAGCACCAGTCCGGCCCGATGGTTCGTCAGGAAGCCGCGCAGCCAGGCGATCGAGTCGGCGTCCAGGTGGTTCGTCGGCTCGTCCAGCAGCAGTGTGCCGTGGTCCGCGAACAGGATGCGGGCCAGCTCGACCCGGCGTCGCTGTCCGCCGGACAGGGCGCCGACCGGCTGGTCCAGGACCCGGTCGGGGAGGCCGAGGCCCGCGGCCACCCGCGCCGCCTCGGCCTCGGCCGCGTAGCCTCCGCGCGCCTGGAACTCGGCCTCGGCGCGCGCGTACGCGTTCATCGCGCGCTCCGACCCGTCGGCCATCGCGGCCTCGGCCGCACGCAGCGTGCGTACGGCCTCGTCCAGACCTCGCGCCCACAGGATGCGGTCGGTGACGGTGACCGCGGGGTCGGCGGCGCGCGGGTCCTGCGGCAGGTAGCCGAGCGCCCCCGTCCGGGAGACGGACCCGGCCGCGGGCCGCGCCTGTCCCGCGAGGGTGTTCAGGAGGCTGGTCTTGCCCGCGCCGTTACGGCCGACCAGGCCGACGCGGTCGCCGGGGGAGACGTGGAAGGAGATGTCGGACAGCAGCAGACGGGCGCCTGCGCGCACGTCGACACCGCGAACGGTGATCATGGGAGAACGCTCCGGGAATCAATCGGCAAAAGGACACACGTGTGGCGTGGAAGCGGGTCCTTGAGCTAAGAGATTCGGGGCGTAGACATGGGCCCAGGCTAACGAGCACGGGTCGCGCGCCGCCACCGGTTTTCGCTCCGCGAGGGGTTGCCGAGTCGGTCGCCGGGAGTGCCAGATCTCGTAGGTCATCCGGTACCGGCCGGATCGGCCTGGACGGCCTCGTCCTCGAACGCCGGACGGGCTGAGGGCTGCGCCCTCCGCTCCCGGGCGGGACGGGCCGGGAGGGCCCACCGGGACTCGTAAGGCACCCGGCACTCAGCCAGATCGGCCCGGACGGCCTCGTCCTCAAGCGCCGGACGGGCTGAAAGGTGGCTCTCTGCCCTCAAAGCGGGACGGGACGGGAGCTGGCGTCGGACGGGAGCTGCTGGGCGGGACGGGAGGTGCTGGGCGGGACGGGAGGTGCTGCTGGGCGGGACGGGGGCTGCTGCCGGGGCGGGACGGGGGCTGCTGCCGGGCGGGACGGGAGCTGCTGCTGGTCTGGACGGGGGCTGCCGTCGGACGGGCCTATGACCGACCCGGCCCCACTCGCACCCGCAGCCGCCTCCTCACCGAAGGGGCCGTGCCGGTGCATCACATGCCCGTTGCGGACGATGCCACGGACCCACCGCACTGACACACCGGACCAGACGAGGGCTGCAACGGGCGGATCACCGGCACGGCCCCGACCCACCCACCGGACGGACGGCGAAACGGCCCGCACCACATCCGCACCCGCACCACATCCGCACCCGCACCCACCAACACACCCGCCGAGCAGCACGGCTCCCTCACCCGGGCAGCGAGAAACCCAGGACCGCCGCAGCCCGTTCCGGCGTCGGCTGGCCCCAGAGTTCCGCCATCGCCTGGTTCGACGCCAGGGACCGCAACTCGGCGCGGTCGAGATACAGCGTCCCGCCGAGGTGATCCGTCTCGTGCTGGACGATGCGGGCGGGCCAGCCACTGAACACCTCGTCGACCTCACGGCCGCGCTCGTCCAGCGCCCGCAGCCGCACCTGAGCATGCCGCTCCACGACGGCCTGCCAGCCCGGCACACTCAGGCAGCCCTCGAAGAACGCGGCCCGCCCCGCTCCGACCCCCTCGTACGAAGGGTTCACAAGCACCCGGAACGGCTGCGGCACCCGCCCCCGCGCGAGCCGCACCTCCTCGGACACGGGAGCCGGATCCTCGATCACGGCGAGCCGCAGCGGCACGCCGACCTGCGGCGCCGCGAGCCCCACGCCGGGCGCCGCATGCATCGTCGCGCGCAGCGCGGCGACGAAACGGGCCAGCAGCCCGGCGTCCAGCTGCCCGTCGAAGGGCTCGGCCGGCTGCCGCAGCACCGGGTCGCCGGCCGCGACGATCGGCAACGGCCCTTCGTGGTCGAGGAGTTCCTCGACCAGGTCGCTCAGAGGGCGGGACAGGCCGGAGTCACGTTCGGATGCCATCGCGCCAGGATGCCAAGCAGGACCGCGCCGAGCGAGGCGGCGCCGGGCGAGTCCCGGACCTTTCTCCCGCACCCACCCCTCCCCCTGCTCCCCTGTGACCCACACCACACAAAGCCCCGGGAACTCGATGCGTTCGCCCCCCGACTACTGGACCGTCACCCCGAAGGGGAGCCCAACTCCCCGTCCGGTGGCCCCTTTCCGCCCCCTGCCCGACCGGAGACCCCCACCCATGTCCACCGCTCCCTCGACCACGACGGACGACCCCACGCCCGTCACGCCGACCCCGTCACGAAGAATCCGGGCCACGCTGCGCCCTCTGGTCCTGCGCCTGCACTTCTACGCGGGCGTACTGGTCGCCCCGTTCCTGTTGGTGGCCGCCGCGACCGGATTCCTCTACGCCGCCTCGTTCCAGGCGGAGAAGATCGTGTACGCGCACGAACTGACCGTGCCGGCCGGCGACCGCGAACTGCCGTTGTCCCAGCAGGTGGCCGCGGCCCGCAAGGCTCACCCCGAGGGCACGGTCTCGGCCGTGCGGCCCTCCCCGGAGGCGGACGCGACCACCCGGGTGCTGCTCTCCGGCGTCCCGGGCGTCGACGCCGACCACACCCTCGCCGTGTTCGTCGACCCGTACACGGGGAAAGTGCGTGGAGCCCTGGAGCAGTACGGCTCCACGGGCGCGCTCCCGCTGCGCACCTGGATCGACGGGCTTCATCGGGACCTGCACCTCGGCGAGAACGGCCGGCTCTACAGCGAACTCGCCGCGAGCTGGCTGTGGGTGATCGCGGGCGGCGGCCTGGTGCTGTGGTTCGGCCGCCGAAGGGAGCGGCGCAAGGTGCGCGGCACCGCCGGACGGCGCCGCACCCTCGGACTGCACGGCACGCTCGGCGTCTGGGCGGCCACCGGCTTCGTCGTCCTCTCCGCGACGGGGCTGACATGGTCGGCGTACGCCGGCGCGAACATCGACGAGCTGCGGACCTCGCTCGGCCAGGCCACGCCCTCCGTCTCGGCCACGACCGGCGGTGACCACGCGGCGCACAGCGGTGCGAAGTCCGGCGAGGCGACCGCGCAGGACCTGGACGCGGTCCTCGCGGCGGCACGGGCCGTCGGGCTCGGCGACCCCGTCGAGATCGTCGCGCCCGCGGACGCCTCGTCGGCGTACGTCGTGAAGCAGATCCAGCGCAGCTGGCCCGTGAAGCAGGACTCGGTGGCCGTGGACCCGGCGACCGGCGAGGTCACCGACGAACTCCGGTTCGCCGACTACCCGCTGCTGGCCAAGCTGACCCGCTGGGGCATCGACGCGCACACCGGCACGCTGTTCGGCCTCGTCAACCAGATCGTGCTGATGGCCCTCGCGCTCTCGCTGGTGCTGCTGATCGTGTGGGGCTACCGCATGTGGTGGCTGCGCGGTCGGGCGTCGGCGTTCGGGCGGCCCATTCCGCGTGGCGCGTGGCAGCAGGTCCCGCCGCAGATTCTGGTCCCGGCCATGGCGGCGGTCACCGTTCTCGGCTACTTCGTCCCGCTGCTCGGCATCCCGCTCGCCGTGTTCGTCGCCGTGGACGTCCTCCTCGGCGGGATCGCCCACCGCAGGGGGAGGCGAACCCCCGCCGCCGGATGACGGGATCAGTCGACCGGCGAGCGGCGACACGCAAGGGGCCGACCACCTGGAGTGGCCGGCCCCTGCGTCTGCGACGGACCTTGCGAGCGGCGCCGCCGGACGAGCGGTCAGACTTGCCCGAAGTCCCCCGCGAGCGCGGAGGCGATCCGCATGTGCGACTCCGCCTCCTCGTGCCGCCCCTGGCGCTGGAGCGTGCGCCCCAGCATCAGCCGGGCGTAGTGCTCGACCGGGTCGAGCTCCACGAGCGCGCGCAGCTCCGTCTCCGCGCGGCGCAGCTGGGCCGAGTGGTAGTAGGAGCGCGCCAGCAGCAGCCGGGGTCCGACCTGCTCCGGCACCTCCTCGACCAGCCCACCCAGAATCCGCGCCGCGGCGGCGTAGTCCCTGGCCTCGAAGAACATCCGCGCCCGCTCCCAGCGCTCCGCGGCCGTTCCGTGGTCGTAGTACGTCGTTTCCACTGCTGACCTCCTTCGACGCTCCACAACCGAGGTGTTTGGTTGAATATTCCACAACCCGGAGAGTGGTGCCGACCTCTACGCCCCGACCGCCTCGGCCTCGGCCGACTCCTCGTCGGCCAGCTCGGCATCGGCCCGCGCCGTGATCAGTGCCAGCACGCGACCGGCGGTCGCGAGATCCTCGGCCGGAATGCCGGCGTAGAGCCGGGCCGCGATCGCGTTGCCCCCGGTGCGGACCGCTTCGAACAGCTGCCTGCCGCTGTCCGTGAGCGACACCTGGTCCGCCGTCGGCTCGTCCAGCAGCTTCCGTGCCGTCAGTTCCTCGACGGTCTCGCGGGCCAGCGACTCGTCGATCTTCAGGGCTCCGGTCAGGCGGCCCACGAGCCGATCGCGCTCGACGGTCCCGCCGTTGTCGGAGACCGCGCGGAGGGCGACGGACTGGTGGAAGGTGGTGCCGGTGCGGGCCAGGACCTTCTCCAGGGCGGCGCGGCTCGCGTAGTGGGCGAGGCCGATGACCTGGCCGTTGACCGGGGGAGTGGTGGTGGTCATGACGACTCCTTCTCGGAATGCGGATCGGATGGATCGGACGCGGCGGGCTCTTCCCACGCGCTGGACTCCCCGCGCGCGCCCGGTTCTGTCGGTGTGCCGGACTCCCCGCCAGGGCCGGGCGCTCCAGGCGTGCCGGGCTTCCCGCCCGCGCCGGATGCTCCCGGCGCGGGCGACTCTCGCGCGGCGGGCTCCGCGTGTGGATCGAGAGGCACGTCGAGCAGGGCGGCCAGCTCGGCGGCGAACGCCCGTGTGCGTTGCCCGTCGAGCCCGCCGAGTGGTTCGAGGAGCTGGTCCAGGAGGCCCTGGACCACCCTGATGGCGCGGCGGGCGACAGTGCGCCCGTCCTCGGTCAGGGACAACTGGACCGCCCGCGGGTCCGCCGGGTCCCGTACGCGGTCGACGAATCCGGCCGCCTCCAGCGCGCGGGCCAGTTTCGAGACGTAGAGCGGTTCGAGCCCGGTGTGATCGGCGAGCCGGCGCTGACTGGGGCGCAGCCCGTCCCGCTGCATGCCGTACAGCGACGCCATCAGCGAGTACTGCGCGTGGGTCAGACCGAGCGGGGCGACCGCGCGGTCGACGGCCACACGCCATTTCATGGACAGACGCCAGACGAGGAAGCCGGGCGTCGCCTTGTCGGGTACCGAACTCATGGCAATTACCGTACATAGCTACTATGTACATGGCTACTATTTTCCCAAGGGTCCGCCCGATGGCGTACGCGGCTGCGACCGAGGACCTAGGACCCCTGCCGTTTCTCGGCCAGGACCCCCCGTACGGCGGTCCGATGGCCTGACGCAAGGTCCTCGACAGGGCTAGGTTGTGCCCCATGAGCAATCTTGATCGCGAGGCGGTTCCCGCCCTCTGCGGTGGCCGCGGGTTCGTGGTGGCCGAGCCGGTGCGCGAACTCCTCAGCCCCCGCCGGGTCAAGCTCGGCGAGTCCACCGAAGTTCGCCGTCTGCTCCCCAACCTGGGCCGTCGCATGGTCGGCGCGTGGTGCTTCGTCGATCACTACGGGCCCGACGACATCGCGGACGAGCCCGGCATGCAGGTCCCGCCGCACCCGCACATGGGCCTGCAGACCGTCAGCTGGCTGCACGAGGGCGAGGTGCTGCACCGTGACTCCACGGGCAGCCTGCAGACCATCCGCCCGCGCGAACTCGGTCTGATGACCTCGGGACGGGCCATCAGCCACTCAGAGGAGAGCCCCAGGTCGCACGCCCGCTTCCTGCACGGCGCGCAGCTCTGGGTCGCCCTCCCCGACAGCCACCGTCACACCGACCCGCGGTTCGAGCACCACGCCGAACTGCCGGTGGTGACGGCACCCGGCCTCGACGCCACGATCGTCCTGGGCTCGGTCGACGGCGCGACCTCGCCCGGCACGACGTACACGCCGATCGTCGGTGCCGACCTGTCCCTCGCGCAGGGCGCCGACGTACGGCTGCCCCTGGAGCCCGACTTCGAGTACGCCGTGCTCTCCATGTCCGGCGAGGCGCACGTCGACGGCGTACCGGTGCTCCCCGGCTCGATGCTCTACCTCGGCTGCGGCCGCACCGAACTCCCCCTGCGGGCCGAGTCGGACGCGACCCTCATGCTCCTGGGCGGTGAGCCCTTCGAAGAGGAGCTGATCATGTGGTGGAACTTCATCGGACGGACCAACGAGGACATCGAGCAGGCCCGGCAGGACTGGATGGGTGGCTCCCGCTTCGGCGAGGTCAAGGGCTACGACGGCGACCCGCTGTCCGCCCCCGTCCTGCCCCCGGTGCCGCTGAAGCCGCGTGGACGGGTGCGTTGACCTGCGGGGACGCTCGGGACTCCAAGGCAGTGGCCGGCCCTGTCGGCCCTGGCCGGACGAACACTGATTCGAGCCGGCTCGATTGACCACCCGTCGGGGCGGGCCGACGCGACTCCGCGTTCACCGACCGTTCTGCCGATCCGCGGCACGACCGAGGGGCGGATCGTCGTGGGTGACACCGCTCGTGCGCGCGTTCAGACCGGCAGCAGCCGGGCGATCAGCGCGCTGAGCTGCCGTGCGTTGCGGCACTCGTGCATCTCGACGAGGCCGGCGTAGGCGGGGGCGGCGGAGTCGCCGGTGCCCCACTGGGAACGCGGTTCGGGGTTCAGCCAGTAGGTGCGGCGGGACCGCTCGGAGATGTCCCGCACGGCCGGCAGATTCGGGTCGCTCATGTTCGTGCGGGCGTCGCCGAGGACGAACACGGTCGTGCGGGGGCCCACGGCGTCGGCGTACCGCTCGGTGAACTCCCCGAACGCGACACCGTAGTCACTGCTGCCGTGCCACCCCGTCAGCGTCGCCTCGTCGCGGATGCGGGCGCTCAGTCCGTCGGAGTCGGCCGCGCCGCGCTCCAGCAGGCCGGTCACCTCGTCGGTCCGGTTGACGAAGGCGAACACCCGCACCTTGCTGAACTGGTCGTGCAGCGCCTGCACCAGCAGCATCGTGAAGTCGGAGAACCCCGACACGGAACCCGAGACGTCGCACACCAGCACCAGTTCCGGTCGGACGGGGCGACGCCTGCGCAGCACGGGCCGCATCGGCACCCCGCCCGTGGACAGCGAGCCGCGCAGCGTCCTGCGCAGGTCGATGGTGCCGCGGGAGGCCCGGCGGCGGCGTGCGGCGAGCCGGGTGGCCAGCTTGCGGGCCAGCGGCTGCACCACCTTGCGCAGTTCGGCGAGCCGGTCCCGCCCCGCGAAGAGGAAGTCGACCCGGTCGGCGGTCGGCGCCACCGCCCGCCGCGCGATCTCGTCCCGGCCGCGCCGCTCGGCCACCCGGCGCCGCGCCTCCGTGGCGACCTGCTGCCGGAACTCCTCGATGCGCCGCCGGATCTCGTCCTCCAGCAGCCGGTCGGTGAAACCGGCGGCGTCACCGCGGGCACGGACGGTGTCACGCACCCGGGCCATCAGCGTCTGCGGACGCAGCCGGTCCAGCGCCTGGTACGACGACCAGCCGTCACCGCCCGGCGTGGCGCCGTAGCCGCCGAAGCCGGCCACCGCCTCCTGCGCCAGCCGGGCCAGCATCGCCCGGTCGTCGGCGGCGAGCGCCTCGGCCAGCCGGCCGCGCAGGTCCTCCCGGTCCACCGTCGTGCCGGCGTCCAGGGCGCCGACACGGCGCGGGAAGTACACGTCGAAGACCGGGTCGAACACCCGCCGCTGCCCGGGGTTGTGCAGGAGTGTGGCGGCCAGTCCCTCGCGCAGCTGTTCGCGGTCGGCGAGGCCGAGCGCCTCCAGTGCCTGCGCGGCGTCCACGCTCTCCCCGGTGCCGATGCGCACACCGTGCGAGCGCAGCGCGCCGACCAGGCCGGTCAGCCGTTCGGCGAGGTCCGCGGCGGGCGCCGGAGGGGTCACAGGGAGTCCAGGTCGAGCTTGGCCGCCGCCTTGAGGACGTCGTCCTGGTGCTTGAGGATGACGCCCAGACTGTCGCGTACGACGGTCTCGTCCAGAGTGTCCGCCCCGAGCGCGAGGAGCGTGCGGGCCCAGTCGATGGTCTCCGCCACCGAAGGCACCTTCCGCAGGTCCATCTCGCGCAGCGCGCCGACCACCCGCACGACGGAATCCGTCAGCGCCGTGTCGAGGCCCGGCACCTTCAGCCGTACGATCCGGCGCTCCAACTCCTCGTCGGGGAAGCCGATGTGGAGGAAGAGACAGCGGCGGCGCAGCGCTTCGGACAGCTCGCGGCTCGCGTTCGAGGTGAGCACCACGAACGGGCGGCGGGTCGCGGTGACGGTGCCCAGCTCGGGGACGGTCACCTGGAAGTCGCTGAGTACTTCGAGTAGCAGGCCCTCCACCTCGACGTCGGCCTTGTCGGTCTCGTCGATGAGCAGCACCTTGGGGTCGTCCCCGCGGATCGCCGTGAGCAGCGGCCGGGGCAGCAGGAACTCCTCGCTGAAGATGTCCGTGCGCGTCTCGTCCCACGTCTCGTCCCGCCCGGCGCTGATGCGCAGCAGCTGCTTGGCGTGGTTCCACTCGTACAGCGCCCGGGACTCGTCGACCCCCTCGTAGCACTGCAGGCGGATCAGCCGGGCCCCACCGACCTGGGCGACGGCCTTGGCGAGTTCGGTCTTGCCGACTCCTGCAGGGCCCTCGACCAGAAGCGGCTTGCCGAGCCGGTCGGCGAGGAACACCGTGGTGGCGACGGCGGGCGACGCGAGATAGCCGGTCTCGGCGAGGCGCGCGGTGACATCGTCGACGGACGTGAAAAGCAACGGGGCCTCCAGCTCGGCACGGGCCAGGTCGGGCCACACTATCTAAGCGCTTGTTCACCGCTTCTGTCACCTGTGACGGCGCCCACGCCGGACGCCCGCGCAGGACACCCGTCGGACGTCCGCGCAGGACACGGCATCCGCCGGACACCCGCGCAGGGCATCCGCCGGAGGCGTACGCCGGGCACCCGCCGGACGCCGTGTCCGGTCGGCGACACCGGGACGCTCCGGTGTCACCAGCCGGTCAGCAGCAGGTGGTTGAGGAGCAGGGCGAGCACGGCCTGCGCGGCGAGCCAGCCGCGGGGCCGGGGCAGCAGCGCGCCCGCCGCGAGCAGCCACATCGCGAACGGCAGCCAGATCCGCTCCGTCTCCGCCTTGCTCATCCCGGAAAGGTCGGCGACGAGGAGGGCGAGCAGGGCGGCGAGCACGAGCAGCGCGAGACGGGCCTCCGGCACGCTGCCGGGCATCCGGGGTCCCTTGCGGAGAACGGCCCGCAGCTCACCGAGCACCGGCGTCGCGCAGGCGCGTCGCAGTCCCGCCACCGTCGCCGGGCCCACGACCAGCACCGTGCACGCGAGGTTCGCCCACACCCAGTAGCCGTACGGCCGGATGCCGCCCGCGCCCTCGTAGTAGCGGGTGACCAGCAGCCGGTACGCCTCCCACCAGTCGAAGCCGAGCAGGGTGAACACCAGCGGCACGACCGCGGCCCCGGCGACGACGTAGGGCAGCGGGCGCAGCCGACGGGAGCCGAGCAGCAGCGCGGCGGCGGCGATCGGCGCGAACAGCGTCAACCCGTAGGAGAGGTAGCAGGTGAGGCCGAACAGGAGGCCCGAGGCGAGACCGCAGACCCGGGGGCGGTGCCCGGTGACGGCGAGGGCGAGGAACGCGACGGCCCACGCGGCGACGGCCGCGAAGTAGCCGTCCGCGGAGGTGCCCATCCATACGGCCGCCGGGGCGAGCACGAGGAACGGCGCGGCGCGGCGGGCGAGTGCCTCCCCGCAGAGCACCCGCACGGCCACGAGGACCGCGGCCGGTGCGGCGGCCCCGACGACGATGCACCAGATCCCCGCCCACGCGCCACCGCCCAGCCCGATCCGGTCCAGCAGGACGAACGTGACGGTGGCGGCCGGGGGATGCCCGGCCACGTGGGCCGGCCAGTGGTCCGGCGAGTGGATCAGGATGTGGTGGGTGAAGTCCCGCAGCGCGCCCGGGATGTCGTGGAAACGGTCGATGACCTGGAGGTACTCGTACTCGGTCGTGAGGCGCCGCGCGATCCCGCGCTGCCAGCCGTCGATCAGCGCCAGGGCGGACGTCCACGCCATGGCCGTGCCCCAGGCGGCCCACGGCAGGGCGCGCCAGGTCAGCCGGGCGGCGAGGCGCGGACCGTAGGCGACGACGGCGGCCGCCACGACGAGCGCGGCGGCGGTGCCCGGTCCCGCGTGCGGTTCCCAGTGGGCGTACAGCGGCGGCCAGGACACGTGCAGCGTGCCGTCGCGCTGTTCGATCCGGTCGCCGACGAGGACGGCGGCCGCGACGAGCAGGGCGGCGGCCAGCACGGCGTACAGGTCACGGAGGAGATCGCGGTTCACACCGGCACGCTAGGCCGTGGCACCCCCTCGGCTGCCGCCGCTCGTGTGGACGTCAGAGTTTCGTCATGGTTCGTGGCCCCTTTCGGGTGGTGTCGCGGGCCTACGGTCGGGCCATGCCTCGGTCTCCTTCCTCGCCCGCGTTCTGGCGCAGCCCGTTGCGCGGCCCCTGGTTCACCGCCGTGCTCGGCGTCGTCCTGCTCGGCGGGATCACGGTGCTGTTCGTCACCGGGCTCGTGTCGTACGCCGCCTACAACCCGGACCTGTCGCCGGTCAACGACAAGACCCCGGACAAGGGGCTGCTCGGCTTCTACCTGTTCTCCTGGCCGACCGGCCCGGTCTGGCTCTACCGCCTCACCCAGGGCGTGCACGTGACGCTGGGCATCGTGCTCGTCCCCGTCCTGCTCGCGAAACTGTGGTCGGTCGTGCCGAAGCTGTTCGCGCTGCCGCCCGCACGATCGCTCGCCCACGCGCTGGAGCGGATCTCGCTGCTCCTGCTGGTCGGTGGCGCGCTGTTCGAGTTCACCACCGGGATCCTGAACGTCCAGCTCGACTACGTCTTCCCCGGCTCGTTCTATCCGCTGCACTTCTACGGAGCCTGGGTCTTCTTCGCCGCGTTCGTGGCACACGCCGCGCTCAAGATGCCGGCGGCGCTCCGCGCGCTGCGCCACCCGCACGACGAACAGGGCGACCTGGTCGCACCGGACCCCGCCGAGCCCACCGTCTCGCGGCGCGGCGCCCTCGGCGTCGTGGGCGGCGGCTCGCTGCTGCTGTTCGTCACGACGGCCGGCCGCAGCTTCGACGGACCGCTGCGCCGAACCGCCCTGCTCACGCCGCACGGCGGCCCCGAACCGGGCGGCGGGCCCGCCGGGTTCCAGATCAACAAGACCGCCGCGTCACGGGGGATCAGCGCGAGCGAGACGACCGAGGAGGCGTGGCGGCTGGTCGTGCGGGGAGGTGGCCGCACGGTGCGGCTGAGCAGGTCCGATCTGCTCGGACTCCCGCTGCACAGCGCAGCGCTGCCCATCGCATGCGTGGAGGGGTGGTCCACCTCCGACCAGTGGTGGCGGGGAGTGCGGCTGCGCGACCTCGCGGCGCTCGTCGGGTACGAGCCCGAGGCGGCGCCCGACGTCCTGGTGGAATCCCTGCAGCGGCACGGCGCCTTCCGTAGCGCGGCGCTGCGCGACAACCAGGTGCGCGACCCGCGTTCCCTGCTCGCGCTCCACGTCAACGGCGCGCCGCTGACACCCGATCACGGCCACCCGGCGCGCGTCATCGTCCCCGCGGCGCCCGGTGTGCTCAACACCAAATGGGTGGCCCGGATGACGTTCGGGGACCTGCGATGAGGCGGCCCGTGGTGAGACGACCCGCGATGCGGTGGCCCGCGATGAAGCGGCCCGTGCTGCGGTGGCCCGCGATGAGGCGGCCCGTGATGAGGCGGCCCGGTCGCGCACGGTTCGGTGCGTGGCCGGCCGCGCGGCGCCCGCTGCGCTCGTACGTCGGGAGCCCGCTGCAACTCCTGCTGCTCGCCTGCTCGTTCGCCCTCGCCGGATACGCGGGGGTACGGCTCCTCGCGGACGACTGGTTCGCCGTCGCGCTCTGGTTCGTGGGCGCCGCCGTGCTGCACGACCTCGTGCTGGTGCCTCTGTACGCGGGAGCCGACCGGGCGCTGACCGGCGCCCTGGACAGGGTGGGCCGCCGCGAGTGGACGCTCTACGTCCGTGTCCCGGCGGCGCTGTCCGCGCTCCTGCTGCTCGTGTGGTTCCCGCTCATCACCGGGCAGGTCGCTGACCACTACCGGTCCGCGACCGGCCTGCCCGGCGACGGCTTCCTCGCCCGCTGGCTGCTGATCACGGCGGTACTGTTCGGCGGCTCGGCGGCGCTGCTCGCCTTGCGGACGTGGCGCGCCGCGCGGTCGGACCGGTTGCGCAGGGCGGCGAAGGAGCGCCCGCCGGCCGCCCACTGACCCTCCGGGCGCCAGCCCGCGCGCACCCCGTGCCGCAACAGGGCCGGGGTGCCGACGCGCGCCCAGGGGAACGCGGGCCCGCCGGCGCCGCCCTGGGTGTCGAGGGCCCGTACGACATGGACGCTGACGCGTTCGTCGACGTCCACGTCCGGGAGCGTCTCGGCGAGCAGCAGGCCGCCCGGCGCCACCAGCCGGGACAGCCGGCGCAGCAGGGCGGCCGGGTCGCCGCCGATGCCGATGTTGCCGTCGACGAGCAGCGCGGTGTCCCAGCGCCCCTCACCGGGGAGCGGTTCGAACACGGACCGGCGCAGCGCCTGTCCGCCGAGCCGCAGGGTCCGGGCCACCGCGGTCTCGCTCACGTCGATGCCCAGCGCGCGGTGGCCCCGGGCCGCGAGCTCGGCGACCAGCCGTCCGGGGCCGCAGCCGACGTCCAGCACGGCGCCCTCGCAGCGCTCCAGGACCTGGAGGTCCACCGCGTCGGCCCGCGCGCACCAGCGTTCCACCTCCAGGGGCAGCAGCCAGCCGTCGGTCCGGCGCAGGAAGAGCGGGCCCCGGCCGCGCGCCAGGGCGTCCGAGTAGGGGTCGGCGCCCCAGGGGCCCGGTGCTCCGGTTCCCGGGGCGGCCGTCACCGTCCGGTCCGGACCGCCGACCTCCGCGGTGGTGGTCTCGCGGGCGCCGTTCATCGGTCACCGGCCGCCGCTGCGAGGCGGCCCAGCTCGGCCGCGAAACGGCCTTCGGGTGCCGAGGCGGCGACCGCCTCCGCGTCCGCGGCCGTGTCGACGTCGCGCAGCCGGGGCAGATCGCGCACCCGCAGTCCCGCGGCCGTGAGGCGGTCCCGCTGCACCGCGCCGGTGGTGGGCGTCGACATCGGAACGCCCCGCAGGAGCGCGGGATCGGGTGCGGCGAGCCCCAGAGCCCAGAAGCCGCCGTCCTCGGCCGGCCCGAACCAGGCGTCGCAGTCGGCGAAGTCCACGGTGAGCAGCGCGGGCGTCACCTGGGGCGTGTCCATCCCGATGAGCAGCGCGGGTCCGGCGCATCCGGCGAAGGCCCCGGCCAGCCGCTCGTCGAGCCCGCCCGCGCACTGCGGTACGACGTCGAAGCCGGGCGGCAGCCAGGCGCCCGGCGCTCCGTCGAGCACCAGGACACGGCGCGCGGCGGGCGTCGCGGCCACCGCGCGCAGGGTGTCCACGAGCGCGGCTTCCGCGAGCGTCGCCGCCTCCCGGGGGGTGAACGGAGGCGTCAGGCGGGTCTTGACCCGTCCCGGCCGTGGTTCCTTGGCGATGACGAGGAGCGTGGTCACTGGGTGGATCCTCCGGGGCTCGGGGTGGCTGTGGGGGCGGCGCAGGGCGGCTCGGCCAGCACACGGCGCATGTCCCGCACCGCGTGCCAGGTGCCGCGCCAGGTGCCCGTCACCTTGGACGCGCCGGTGCGCGGCAGATAGGGCACGTCGTGCTCGGTGACGCGCCAGCCGGCGTCGGCGGCGCGGACGACCATCTGGAGCGGGTATCCGCTGCGGCGGTCGGTGAGGCCGAGGGCGAGCAGGGGCTCGCGGCGCGCCGCGCGGAGCGGCCCGAGGTCGCGCAGGCGCAGCCCCGTACGACGGCGCACCATCCGGGCGAGCACGGCGTTGCCCGCGCGGGCGTGCGCCGGCCATGCGCCGCGTTCGCGCGGTCGGCGCCGTCCGAGCACCAGGTCCGCCCCGCCGTCCCGTACCTCGCGCACGAACGGCACGAGCAGCGAAGGGTCGAGCGAGGCGTCGCAGTCGCAGAAGCACACGATGTCCGCTGTGGCGGCGGTGAGGCCGGCGTGGCACGCGGCGCCGAAGCCGCGGCGCTCCTCGCGCAGGACGGTCGCGCCGAGGGCGCGGGCGAGCTCCGCCGAGCCGTCGGTGGATCCGTTGTCCACGACGAGGGCGCGCCAGCCGGGCGGGATGCGGGCGAGCACCCAGGGGAGGGCCTCGGCTTCGTCCAGGCAAGGCAGGACCACGTCGACTTCCGGGTCTGGGGAGGGAGAGGTCGTCACGGCGTTCACCCTACGAACGCGAAAGGGAGATATCGGACTTCGGATCCTTACGAAACACGGACGTCGGACCGGGGCCGGCAGCATCGGCGACGGGCCGGTGGGAGGCTGGACGCATGCAGCAGCCGTACGAATCCGCAGGCACGGGGCGCCGGGACGCTCCGGCTCCCGACGGTCGAGCCCCCGACGGTCGCGACCCCGCACCGCCCGGCTCCGTCGAGCCCGCGGGACCGGGACCCAAGGCTCCGTCGGAGGGCGCACCTCGCGACCCGGTGACGGCCGGACCGCACCGTCCGTCCGGCGCCGGAGCGCACGCGGGCCCCGGACCTCGTACGCAAGGGGACTCCGGACACGGCGCGCACGAAGGGTCCGGGCACGGTGGGCACAAGGGCTCGGAAAACGGTGGACCGGACGGTTCCGGGCACGGTGGACACGGCGCGAAGGACAGTGCGCAGGACGGCTCCGGGCTCCGTGGAGCCGTAACCGCCGTGCGCGTTCCCGGCGGGCACGGGGAGGCCGCCCGTGTCCTGGTCGTGGACGACGATCCGACCGTCGCCGAGGTCGTCTCCGGCTACCTCGACCGCGCGGGATACCTGGTGGACCGTGCCGCGGACGGGCCTTCCGCGCTCGCCCGCGCCGCCGCCCACCGGCCCGACCTGGTGGTGCTGGACCTGATGCTGCCGGGCATGGACGGGCTGGAGGTGTGCCGCCGGATGCGCGGCCACGGCCCCGTACCGGTCATCATGCTCACCGCGCGCGGTGACGAGGACGACCGGATCCTCGGCCTGGAGGTCGGCGCCGACGACTACGTCACCAAGCCGTTCAGCCCCCGCGAACTGGTGCTGCGCGTGGAGTCGGTGCTGCGCCGCAGCAGGCCCGCCCCCGCGGCCCGGCCCCTCGCCACGGCGGGACTGGCCATCGACCCGGCGGCCCGCCGTGCCACCAAGCACGGCGAGGAACTCGCCCTCACCATCCGCGAGTTCGACCTCCTCGCCTTCTTCCTGCGCCATCCGGGCCGGGCCTACAGCCGCGAGGACCTGATGCGCGAGGTGTGGGGCTGGGACTTCGGTGACCTGTCGACCGTCACGGTCCATGTGCGCCGACTGCGGGGCAAGGTCGAGGACGACCCGGCGAGCCCCCGGCTGATCCAGACGGTGTGGGGCGTCGGCTACCGCTTCGACGCCACGTCCCGTGAGGAGGCGGTCCGTCCATGACCACCGCCCTGCCGCGCGAGGAGGCGGCCTGACCATGCACGACATACTGCTCATGGCGCTGTACGCCTTCCTGGGAGCCGCGGCCGCCGGGCTGCTCGGCGCGGCCGCCCTGTGGCTGCTGCGGCGACGCTCGCTCACCGCGTCGCTCGGCGTCGTCGCCGCGGTCGCCGTGACCGCCATGCTCGCGGGGACGCTCGCCGTGGCCTGGGCGATGTTCCTGTCCTCCCACGACCTGACCGTGGTGACCACGGTCGTCGCCATGGCGGCCGTGGTGTCCCTGGCCACCGCACTGCTGCTGGGCCGCTGGGTCGTGGCGCGCAGCCGGGCGCTCACCCTCGCCGCCCGTTCCTTCGGCGACGGCGGCGACTTCGCCGCGCCCGACGGCCCGGCGACCGCCGAGCTGGAGGCGCTGGGCCGGGAACTGGCGGCCACCAGCGCGAAGCTGGCGCGGTCCCGTGAGCGTGAGCGTGCCCTGGAGACCTCGCGCCGCGAACTGGTCGCATGGATCTCGCACGACCTGCGTACTCCGCTGGCCGGACTGCGCGCGATGTCCGAGGCGCTGGAGGACGGGGTGGCGGCCGACCCCGAGCGCTATCTGCGCCAGATGCGCACCGAGGTCGAACGGCTCAACGGCATGGTGGGCGACCTGTTCGAGCTGTCCCGCATCCATGCGGGCGCACTCGCGCTCTCCCCGTCGCGCGTCTGCGTGTACGACCTCGTCGGCGATGCCCTCGCGGGCGCGGACCCACTGGCCCGCGAGCACGGCGTCCGGCTGGTCGGCGACCGTGTCGAGTCGGTCCCGGTCGAGGTCGACGGCAAGGAGATGAGCCGGGTCCTGGGCAATCTGCTGGTGAACGCGATCCGCCGGACACCGGCCGACGGTACGGTCGCGGTCGCCGCCGAACGGTCGGACGAGGGGGTCGTGCTGTCCGTGACCGACGGCTGCGGCGGCATCCCCGAGGAGGACCTTCCGCGCGTCTTCGACACGGGCTGGCGCGGCACGGACGCCCGTACCCCACCCGCCGGAGCCGGTCTGGGCCTTGCCATCGTCCGGGGCATCGTGGAGGCCCACCAGGGCCGGGCGGCCGTGCGCAACGTCCCCGGGGGCTGCTGCTTCGAGGTCAGGCTGCCCACGGCCGAGGCATGACCGGCGCACGCGGGCGAGAGCGCGAGACTCTGGAGCGGGTCCTACGGCGCCGCTCCTCGCGCCGTCGCGGCCTCCCGCGCCGTTACTCGCCGTGCGCTCGCGGACTCCCGCGTCGCTGTTCGCCGTACGCTCGCGGCCTCCCGCGTCGCTACTCCCCACGCAGCCGCGCGGTCGCGAACTCCCGCATCCCCTCGGTGAATCCGACCTCGGCCTTCCAGCCCAGCTCGGCCCGCAGCCGCGTCGAGTCGGCGGTGATGTGCCGCACGTCCCCGAGCCGGTACTCCCCGGTCACCACGGGCTCGGGCCCCCGGGACGCCGCGGCGAGGGCCTGCGCCATCTCGCCGACCGTGTGCGGTTCGCCGCTGCCGGTGTTGTAGGCCGTGAGCGCGCCCGGGCGTGAACCCGCCTCCAGAGCCGCCACGTTGGCCGCCGCCACGTCCCGTACATGCACGAAGTCCCGCCGCTGGCCGCCGTCCTCGAAGACGCGCGGCGCCTCGCCCCGGGCGAGCGCCGAACGGAAGAAGGAGGCGACCCCGGCGTACGGGGTGTCGCGGGGCATCCCGGGGCCGTACACGTTGTGGTAACGCAGCGACACCGCGCTGCCACCGGTGGACCGGGCCCACGCGGCCGCCAGATGTTCCTGGGCCAGCTTCGTGGTGGCGTAGACGTTCCGCGGATCGGTGGGAGCGTCCTCGCCCACCAGCCTCGGGGTCAACTCCGCACCGCAGCGCGGACACCGGGGCTCGAACCGCCCCGCGTCCAGGTCCGTCACGGCCCGGGGCCCCGGTCGTACCGGCCCGTGCCGTCCGCACGCGTAGGCGCCCTCGCCGTACACGACCATCGAGCCGGCGAGCACGAGCCGCCGCACCCCCGCGTCGGCCATCGCGGACAGCAGCACCGCCGTGCCGAGGGCGTTGCGTGACACGTACTCCGCCGCGTCGCCGAACCCCGTGCCCAGCCCGACCATCGCCGCCTGGTGGCACACGGCGTCCACCGTCGGGAGGGCGGTGGCGACCGCGTCCGCGTTCCGCACGTCGAGGCCGTCGCGCAGGTCGAACGCGAGCGGCTGGTGCCCCCGCGCCCGCAGCGCCCGTACGACATGGGACCCGATGAACCCGGCGTCGCCGGTGACCAGTACTCGCATGCGGCTCACGCTAGGGCGGCGGCCCCGCTCCACGGCAGCAGCGCGCCCGTCATGTCACGGCTCCGTAAGACCTTCACCGCGCCCGACCCCGGCTACCGCTGACCCCGCGGCCGCCCGCGCCCGTCCCTGGAGGAGTGGGACGAGCGAAGCGGCGGGAGCCCGCATCCGCCCAGGACCAGGGGGCCCGGCGCAGGCTCCGGTCCTGGGAGCGGGGGCCGGAACACCACCGACGGTCCGGCCGGCGCGGGGCCCGTACCCGGTCACGCTCCAGCGTCGCGCGATCGCCAGGCGTCATAAGATTCACGAATTTGTTTGCGTGTGTCGAGAGAGGGAAACTGGGAGAAGAGTGCTTCGGACAGGAGGCACGTCCGTGGGAGCCGGTGTGCCGGACCGCGGGTGTCTCCTCTCGGCCCGTGTGCACGCCCTCCCATGGTGACTGTTCAGTCAGCACCTCCTGAGGGAGTTGTGAGCACCATGTCCGTCACGGCGAGAACGACGCATCACCCCCACGACGACGCCCCCGACACCACCGAAGCATTCGAACGCCTGTCCACCCTTCCCGACGGTCCGCAGCGGCAGGCGCTGCGCGACGAGCTCGTCAGGACCTGGCTCCCCATGGCCGAGCGCATCGCCGGACGGTTCCGCGGCCGGGGAGAGTCCGTCGAGGACCTCGTCCAGGTCGCCGCACTGGGTCTCGTCAAGGCCGTCGACCGCTACGACCCCGCCCTGGGGCACGCCTTCGAGAGCTACGCCATCCCGACCATCACCGGCGAGATCAAGCGCCACTTCCGGGACCACATGTGGATCCTGCACGTGCCGCGCCGGGTCCAGGACCTGCGCAACCGCGTGCGTGCCGCGCTCAAGGAACTGTCCCAGACGATCCCGGGCCGGCGGCCCACCGTCACCGAGATCGCCGAGTGCGCCCACCTGTGCGAGGACGACGTACGGACCGCCCTGGAGGCGCTGGACAGCTTCACCGCTCTGTCGCTGGACGCCGATCTGCCGGGCAGCGACGACGGGTACGCGCTGTCCGACGCCCTCGGCGAGCCCGACACCGGCTACGACCTGGTCGTCGACCGGGAGGCCGTGAAGCCCCTGCTGTGCGAGTTGCCCGAGCGCGAGCGGACCATCCTCTACCTGCGCTTCTTCCGCGGCATGACGCAGAGCGGCATCGCGCGGCAGCTCGGCATCTCGCAGATGCACGTGTCCCGGCTGATCAGCACGTCGTGCAGCACGGTGCGGGAACAGGCGCTCGCCGACGTGGTGTAGGCGCCCCCCGTGCCCGGCACGCCGAACCGGCCGCCCTGCCGAGTCGACTCGGCAGGGCGGCCGGTGGCGAGCTCACTGCCGAACCCTCCCGGGAGCGGTTGGCCAGTGCCTCGCTCCTTCCGGACTACCGGGGAGGGAGCGATCGAAACACTCGCGCACCTCGGGCGTCGGGGCTCACTGAGGCGGTGGCGCACCCGGGATCTCCGTGGGCCCGTACTCGTCGAGGGTCTCCTCCAGGACCGCGCGCACGTCCGCGGGCAGCTCTCCCTCCTGCCCCCAGACGATGATCATCTCCGCGACGGCGCGCAGCTTGATGTTCGTGTGCTGGGACACCTCCCGCAGGACGTCCCAGCCCTGCTCGGGTGTCACCCGTCCGAGCGCCACCATCATGCCGATGGCCTGGTCCACGACGGCGTGCGAGGTGACCGCTGCCTTCAACTGGTCGATCTCTTCCCGCAGTCTGCGCGGATCGTCGTCATCCGGACGGGCGTCTGGACTCATCGTCCCCTCCGGGCGGGGTGCGTCGTCGGTCAGGGCTCCTGGGTCCATCGTCGCCACTGCACCGGGCGTGTGCCAACGCTGCGGAGGACATCGACTGGTTCCCGTACCGAGCCCGCGTCCGCCCCCGACACGACAGGGGCAGCCGCTCGACGAGCGGCTGCCCCTGCCCCTGCCCCAGCGCACGATCACGCGGCCAGGGTCACGGCCTCCACCGCAGGTGCCCGCACGGCGTGCCGGGCCGTGAGCAGGCTCGTACCCACCGTCACCAGCGCCGCGACCGCGGCGACGCCGAGCCAGATTCCCGGCCCCCGGCCGGGCAGCAGCGTGTCCGACCGGACCAGCGTGAAGGGGAGGATCCCGGCGAGCCCGGCCAGGGTGCCGAAGAAGACCCCGGTCACCGTCAGGACCACGCTCTCCACGCCGACCGTCGCGAGGACCTGCCCCGGTGTCGCGCCGGCCAGTCGCTGCCGCCCGAACTCCCCGGACCGGTAAGTCGTCGCCGCGTAAAGGGAGTTGACGAGCATCACGCAGGCGAAGACCACGATGATCCCGACGACCACCAGGTTCAGGGTCTCCAGGTTCTTGGCGTCGACGGACTTGGGCAGGCCGGAGGCGTCGATCGCGTCGTTCTCGACGGCCTGCATGTACAGGGTCGCCGTCGCCACGCAGGTGAAGAGGATCAACGGCATCAGGACCGCGGACAGTTCGGCGGCGCGGCGCCGCAGGTTCCGTACGGCGAACCAGCCGCTCGCTCCCGGCAGGGGCAGCCGGTCCAGCACGGCCGTCAGCAGCTTCGGGGACAGCAGCGCGCACCCCACGGACAGCAGGATCGCGCCGTAGGCGGGCGGCGCCATCAGGGCCGCGTCCCGCGCCGAGAAGGCGAAGGTCGAGCAGACGGCCATGGCGCCGAGGGCCAGCGCCCCGTACGCGAGGAACCTTCGCGCCCCGCGCCGGGGCACGCTCCGCCGGGTGGCCCGGCGCACCGCGAGGAACGCCGCGCCCGCCGCCGCGAGCACCGTGATGTCGATGCCGGACATCAGCGCGACGGGACCGAAGGAGTAGTCCACCGACCGCGCCACCTGTCCGCTGTCCTGGAAGACGCCCAGCAGGGCCCGCCCGCCGAGCATCGCCGGACCGATCGCCAGAACCGCACCCACCAGCGCGATCACGACGGCCTCCCCGACGACCATCCGCCCGATCTGCCCCGGCGTCGCTCCGGAGCAGCGCAACAGCTCCATCTCGGATCGGCGTCGACGGACGTCGACCGTCAGCGTCGACGCCACCGCGAAGAACACCAGCAAGGTGCCGTACCCGCCGACGACGCTCGCCGCGGTGGACAGCGACTCCGCGCTCACCCGGTCCACGCCGGCCCGGCCGGCCGTGTCGTGCATCGAATTGAACGTCATGATGATCGCCGCGCCCAGGAACGCGGACAGCAGGGTCGCCGTGCAGCGCGCGGGGCGCTTGCGCAGGGAACGCAGGGCCAGAGCGAACATCCCTCACACCTCCAGCAGGACGTCGTCGCCGAGATGGGCCAGCCGTTCGGCCACCGCGTCGACCGTCGGCGCGTGCAGCTCGCCCGCCAGGCGGCCGTCCGCGAGGAACACGACGGAGTCGGCGTACGAGGCGGCCACCGGGTCGTGCGTGACCATGACCACGGTCCTGCCGTGCACCCGCACGGCCTCCCGCAGCAGGACCAGTACGTCGCGGGCGCTGCGCGTGTCCAGGGCCCCCGTCGGCTCGTCCGCGAAGATCACCCGGGGCTCGGTCACCAGCGCCCGGGCGATCGCCACGCGCTGCCGCTGTCCTCCGGAGAGCTGGTCGGGCAGCTGCCCCAGCCGGTCGCCGAGCCCGACGGCCGTCAGCACCTCCCGTACCCGCGCCCGGTCGACGCGCCGGCCGGCGAGTTTGAGCGGCAGGATCGTGTTCTGGGCGACGGTCAGTGTCGGCAGGAGGTTGTACTGCTGGAAGACGAAGCCGATCCGGCTGCGCCGGAACCGTGTCAGCTCCGCCTCGCCACCGCCGGTCATCTCCGCCCCGTCCACCCTCACGATGCCGGTGTCGGGCCGTTCGAGCCCCGCCGCGCACTGCAGCAGCGTGGACTTCCCGGACCCCGAGGGGCCCATGACCGCGGTGAACGTGCCGCGTGCCAGACCGAGCGTCACCCCGTCCAGAGCGGTCACGGCACCGGCCCCGGTCCCGTAGGACTTGCCGACCTTGACCAGCCGCAGCGCCTCGGTGGCGGGTCCCGGGTCGTTCGTGCGTCGCGCTCGGTGAAACATCGTCATCACCCTCCGTCGGCACGCCCTGTGCCTCGTCCACGACGCTACGGAGAGCCGGGTCCGCCCACACTGGCCGCAGGACCCCTGTTCCGGGGTGTACCCAGCGACACCTTCGGACGTGGGCCACCCCGTACGGGTCACCAGAACGCGCCGGGCGCCGCCCGCACCGATGGAATGGAGGGGTGACCGCGCCCCCCGACGACTGCCTGGCGCGCAACGAGTGGATCTGCGGCGAGTATCTGAGCACCCGCCGGCACATCCTCCTCGACGCGGTCGCCCAGCACCTCCAGCTCACCGCGGTCTCCGTCCTCATCGGACTGGCCGTCGCGGTGCCGCTCGCCGTGCTCGCCCGTCGCTGGGGCCTGGCCGCGGGACCGGTCCTCGCGGCGACCACGGTCCTCTACACCATCCCGTCGCTCGCGATGTTCTCGCTCCTGCTGCCCGTCTACGGACTGTCCGCCGCGCTGGTCGTCGCGGGCCTCGTCCTGTACTCGCTGACCCTCCTCGTACGGAACATCCTGGCCGGCCTGCGGGCCGTCCCCGAGGAGACCCGGCAGGCCGCGCGGGGCATGGGGTACGGGCCCGTCCGGCTGCTGCTCACCGTGGAGCTGCCGCTCGCACTGCCGGCGGGCATGGCCGGGCTGCGGATCGCCACCGTGTCGGCGGTGTCCCTGGTCACGGTCGGCGCCATCGTCGGCTTCGGCGGGCTCGGCAATCTCATCTACTCGGGCATGAACACCTACTTCAAGGCGCAGGTCCTCACCGCGTCGGTGCTGTGCGTCGTCATCGCCGTCGCCACGGACCTCCTGCTCCTCGCGGTGCAGCGGCTCATGACCCCCTGGACCCGGGCGAGCCGCGGATGAACACCGTGACCGAGGCCTGGGGATGGCTCACCGACCCCGCGCACTGGTCGGGCGACGACGGCGTCTGGCACCGTCTCGCCCAGCACCTCGTCCTGACGGTCGTCTGTCTGGTCGTCAGCTGTCTGATCGCGCTGCCCGTCGCCCTCGTCCTCGGGCACCTCGGCAAGGGCGGCGCGCTCGCCGTGAACCTCTCCAACGTCGGCCGGGCCGTGCCCACCTTCGCCGTGCTGGTGCTTCTCCTGCTCACCCCGATCGGGAGGTGGGGCGAGGGGCCGACGGTCGTGGCGCTCGTCCTCTTCGCCGTGCCGCCCCTGCTCACCAACGCGTACGTCGGGATGCGCGAGGTCGACCGGGACGTGGTGCGGGCTGCCAGCGGAATGGGCATGACCGGCCGGCAGAGCCTGTTCCAGGTCGAACTGCCCCTCGCGCTCCCCATGGTGCTGACCGGGGTGCGGATCGCCGCCGTCCAGCTCGTCGCGACCGCCACCATCGCCGCGCTCGCCGGCGGCGGCGGGCTCGGCCGGATCATCACCGCGGGATTCAACCTGGCCAGCACGCCCCAGGTCGTCGCCGGTGCCGTACTGGTCGCCGTCTTCGCCCTGCTCGTCGAGGGCGTCTTCGAGGTCGTCGAGCGGGTGGCACCGCACCGGACGAGGGGCTCGCGGTGAGGAGGCACGCCGTGCCGGCCGGGGTCGTCCTCCTGCTCGCCGGCTGCGCCACCGGACCGTCGCTGGAGAACCAGGGCTCGGTCACCGCCCCGCCCGGCGACAGCAGGCACCTGGTCATCGGCTCGGCCGGATTCACCGAGAGCGACCTGCTGGCCCAGATGTACGCGCTGCTGCTGAAGCAGGCCGGCTACAAGACGTCGATGATCACCGTCGCCAACCGGGAACTGTACGAACCGGCCCTGGAATCGGGGCAGATCGACGTCGTGCCCGAGTACGCGGCGACCTTCGCGGACTGGCTGAACGCCAAGACCCACGGTGCCGACGCGCGCCCCGTCGGCTCGCCCGACCTCGGCACCACCATGACCGCCCTGCGTGAACTGGCGTCGCCGCGCGGGCTCACCGTCCTCGAACCCGGCAAGGCCGTCGACCAGAACGCCTTCGCGGTGTCCGCCGCGTACGCCCGGGAGCATCACCTCAAGACGCTCGGCGACCTCGGACGGTCCGGTCTGAAGGTGCGGCTCGCGGCGGGCGACGAGTGCGTGCAGCGGCCCTACTGCGAGCCGGGGCTGAAGAAGACGTACGGCATCGACGTCGTCGCCGTCGACCCGAAGGGTGTCGGCACCACCCAGGCGAAGCAGGCCGTGCAGAGCGGCCGGGACCAGATGGTGCTCACCACCACGACCGACGCCACGCTCGACGAGTTCGGGCTCGTCCTGCTGGAGGACGACAAGCACCTGCAGAACGCCGACTACATCGTGCCCGTCGTGAACCGTTCGCGGGCGGGCGGCGAGGGCGTCACCAAGGCGCTCGGCAAGCTCAACGACGTCCTCACCACGGCCGACCTGGCGTCCCTGAACCGGCAGGTGGACAGCTGGCGACGGCTGCCCGAGGACGTGGCGCGCACCTATCTGCGGGACAAGGGCCTGCTGACCTGACCCCATGGGGCCTCGCCCCGACCTTCGAGCCTGCACCGCGGGCCGAGCGACCGCACGCTCCAGGGCTCAGGCATCCGCCACCGAGTCGAAGTCCACCTGAGCGCGCGGCACGCCCCGCGCGTCCGCGTCCACCGACCTGCGCAGCGCCTCGTGCAGCTTGGCCGGGGTCAGTACGCCGAGGAAACGCGCCCCGTCCAGAACGGCGACCCAGCCCGCGTCGTGCTGGAGCATGACGCCGAACGCCTGCTTCAGGGGAGCGCCCACGGGCACCCAGGAGTTCATCCGGTGCGCCAGGTCACGGACCCGGCCGCCCGCGCCGAGTTCGTCCCGGCCGACCCATCCGTGCAGATCTCCGTCGGCGTCGAGCACCACGGCCCAGCGGGCGCCTTCGGCCCGCAGCCGTTCCGCGGCCCGCCCGGCGCTCTCGTCCAGCCGCGCGATCGGCGGCTGCTCCACGTCGTCGGCCTCGATCGTGGTCACCGACAGGCGTTTCAGGCCGCGGTCCGCGCCCACGAAGTCGGCGACGTAGGGCGTGGCGGGCGTACCGAGAACGGCGCCGGGCGTGTCGAACTGCTCGATGCGACCCTGGCCGTACACCGCGATGCGGTCGCCGAGCCGTACGGCTTCCTCGATGTCGTGCGTGACCAGCAGCACCGTCTTGCGCACGGCTTCCTGCATGCGCAGGAACTCGTCCTGCAACTGCTCCCGCACCACCGGGTCGACGGCCCCGAAGGGCTCGTCCATCAGCAGCACCGGCGGATCGGCGGCCAGCGCCCGCGCCACGCCGACCCGCTGACGCTGGCCGCCGGACAACTGGTCCGGATAGCGCGGTCCGTACGTCGCCGGGTCCAGGCCCACCAGGTCGAGCAGTTCGGCGGCGCGTGCCCGTGCCTTCGCCTTCTTCCAGCCGACGAGAGTGGGCACGGTCGCCGTGTTGTCGAGGATCGTCCGGTGCGGGAACAGGCCGACCTGCTGGATGACGTACCCGATGCGCCGCCGCAGCAGCACCGGGTCGACCGCGGCGATGTCCTCGTCGTTCACGAAGATCCGTCCGGACGTCGGCTCGATCAGCCGGTTCACCATCATCATGGTCGTCGTCTTGCCGCACCCCGACGGGCCGACGAGCGTGACGAGTTCGCCCTCGGCCACCTCGAAGGAGAGGCCGTCCACGGCGGTCGTGCCGTCCGGATAGCGCTTGGTGACCTGCTCGAACCGGATCATTCCCTCACGCTAACCGCGTGCCGCGATCACCGCCCACCAGCGGCGTCCCCGCTGCTCGTCGACCTGCTCGCCGAGAACATCGGCAACGGCGCGGCCTGCAAGGCTGCCCACCCCGGCAGCACCCGTGTGCAGTACGGGGAGAACACCCTGTCCGTGGGCTTCCTCGGCGTGAACGTGCTCGCCCCGGTCCTCGCCGACCAGGGCCGCGCCGACCTCGCGTACGAGCTGCTCCACCAGGACGCGATGCCCTCCTGGCCGTACTCGGTGAAGAACGGGGCCAGCACGGTCCGGGAGCGCTGGAACTCCTGCTCCGAGGACGACGGCTTCGGCCCCGTCGAGATGAACTCCTTCAACCACTACTCCTACGGCGCGATCATGGAGTGGATGTACGAGAGCATGGCCGGGTGCGCGCGGGCCGGACCCCGCCGGCGCGGGTGCCGGGCGTGGCGTTCCTCGGGTTCGAGGACGGCACCGCCTCCTACCGCCTGCCGTCGGGCGGTTACGAGGTCACGGCCGCCCTGGACTGGGCGGGCACACGGACGGGGCGGGCCCGCACGGTTCAACCGCGCGGACCTGCCTCCGGTCGGCTCAGACCGCGCCCACCAGGATCACCTCCAGGGTGCGCGGACCGTGCACCCCCTCGACCCGGTCGAGTTCGATGTCGCTGGTCGCCGAAGGGCCGGAGATCCAGGTCAACGGGCGCTCCGGAGCGAGCCGCGCGAGCCCCTGCGGCACCGAGGAGACCACCTGGTCGGGGACGCGCACGACGCAGATGTGGTGGTCCGGCACCAGGGTGATCCGGCGACGGCCCTGATCGGGGCCGCCGTCGAGCACGATGGTGCCGGTCTCTGCGATCGCCACCGCGCACGCGGTGACCACGCTGTCCACCCGGTCGAGCTCGTGCGGGGTGGTCTCGGCGCGGTCCGCCACGCGCGTGACGTCCGTGGCCGCCAGCCACGCCTCGTCCAGGCCCGGCGGAACCACCACGGAGGCCGAGCCGCGCTCCGCGAGCAGCCCGGCGATCACACCGGGCAGTCCGTCCGCGTCGCAACGGTGCACCATCGCCCGGTAGTCGGCCAGGTTCTCGGCGAGCAGCTCGACGGTCTCGGCGACACCGCGCTTCCCGTGCTCGCGCAGATACCCCCGCTCCACGGCCTGGTCGTACGGCGTGTCGTCGTGGCCCGTGTCCGCGAGCGCGCGCCGCACCCGGCCGAGGATCACATCCCTGCTGTTCACTTCGCGTCCTTTCCGCCCCGAGTGCGCTGCCACCAGTCGCGGAACGGCTCCGCGGGCACCGGCGGCAGATCGCGGCTCGCGCTCCACGCCCTGCCGGGTCCCGGCAGCGTCCGCGGATGGAAGCGGCGCGTCCGCCCGGCGAGCCGCTGGCCGGTGCGCAGTGCGCCGGGGTGGCTGAACGCCCAGCGCGCCGCCCGCATCGCCGCCCGCTCGGCGGCGTGCCCCTTGGCCGGCTTGAGGACGACCTTGTTGCCCTCGCGGGTCGCCGGGCCGCCCTGGGCGACCCGCTCCCGCAGGTGCACGAGCACCTCCGGAATGTCGATGGCGACCGGACACACCTCGTAGCAGGCGCCGCACAGCGAGGAGGCGTACGGCAGGGACGCGTCGATCTCCGAGGCGGTGCCCCGGAGTTGCGGGCTGAGGATCGCGCCGATCGGGCCCGGATAGACGGAACCGTAGGCGTGGCCGCCGGCCCGCTCGTACACCGGGCAGACGTTCAGGCACGCCGAGCAGCGGATGCAGCGCAGCGCCTGACGGCCGACCTCGTCGGCCAGCGTGTCGGTGCGGCCGTTGTCGAGGAGCACCAGGTGGAAGGCCCGGGGCCCGTCCTCGTCCGTGGTGCCCGTCCAGGTCGAGGTGTACGGGTTCATGCGCTCGGCCGTGGAGGAGCGGGGCAGCGTCTGGAGGAACACCTCCAGGTCCTGCCAGGTCGGCACGATCTTCTCGATGCCGACGACCGAGATCAGGGTCTCCGGCAGGGTCAGGCACATCCGGCCGTTGCCCTCGGACTCGACGACGACGAGGGTGCCGGTCTCGGCCACCATGAAGTTGGCGCCGGAGATGCCGACCTTGGCTCGCAGGAACTTCTCGCGCAGATGCAGCCGCGCCGCCTCGGCGAGTTCGGCGGGCGTGTCGGTCAGCCCGTCGGGGGCGGGGCGGCCCCACTCGCTCATCTCCCGGGCGAAGATGTCGCGGATCTCGCCGCGGTTGCGGTGGATCGCCGGGACCAGGATGTGCGAGGGCCGGTCCTTGCCCAGCTGCACGATGAGCTCGGCGAGGTCGGTCTCGTAGGCGCGGACGCCCTCCGCCTCCAGGGCTTCGTTGAGGCCGATCTCCTGCGTGGCCATCGACTTGACCTTCACGACCTCCGACTCGCCGGTCGCCCGGACCAGGCCGGCCACGATGCGGTTGGCCTCGTCGGCGTCGGCGGCCCAGTGCACGGTGCCGCCGGCTGCCGTGACCGACTCCTCCAACTGCACCAGGTAGCGGTCGAGATGACGGAGCGTGTGGTCCTTGATCCGCTTGCCCGCCTCGCGCAGCGCCGCCCAGTCGGACACCTCCGCGACCGCCTTGGCGCGCTTGGAACGGATGGTGTGCGTGGCGTGCCGCAGGTTGCCGCGCAGCGTGGCGTCGTGCACGGCCTCGTGCGCGGCCTTCGGAAACGCCGGCATGCCGACGAACGTCCCGCTCATGCCCAGGGCTCCTCTTCCGTGCTCGCCAGGATCTCCGCGATGTGCACCGGACGCATGCCCGTGCCGAGGCGGGTCATCGTGCCGCCGATGTGCATCAGGCAGGAGTTGTCGGCCGCGCACAGCATCTCGGCACCCGTCGACGCGGCGTTGCGCACCTTGTCGGCGCCCATCGCGGCCGAGACGTCGGAGTTCTTGACGGCGAACGTGCCGCCGAAGCCGCAGCACTCGTCGGCGCCGGGCAGCTCGCGCAACTCCAGCCCCCTGACGGCCTGGAGAAGGCGCCGCGGCCGGTCGCCCAGACCCAGGCTCCGCAGCCCGTGGCAGGTCGGATGGTAGGTGACCGAGTGCGGGTAGTAGGCGCCGACGTCGGTCACGCCGAGCACGTCGACCAGGAACTCCGTCAGTTCGTACGTCTTCGGCACGACGGGCGCCAGCGTGGTCGCGAGGGTGTCGCCGCGGCCTTCGGTACGCGCCCTCTCACCCATCCGCGGATAGAGCTCCCGCACCATCGCCCCGCAGGAGCCGGACGGGGTCACGATGGCCTCGTACTCCCCGAATACATCGGAGAAATGCCGGGCGAGCGGTTCTGCCTCGTGGCGATATCCGGTGTTGTAGTGCGCCTGTCCGCAACACGTCTGGTCCATCGGGAAGTCGACGTCGACACCCAGTCTGGTCAGCAGTTTCACCACGGCGCGGCCTGTGTCCGGATACAGCGTGTCGTTGACACAGGTCAGGAACAGAGCGACACGCATCGCAGCTCCTTGTTGTCGATCATCGGATGAGTGCAGCCTACGCGGCGGGTGTGCGGAGCGGGAGACGCCGCGCACCCGCCGTGTGCGGGCGGCAAGGGTCAGCGTGCGGCGAGCCGTTCCTCGGCAGCGAGCCAGGCCGCGGTGTCGCCGCGCGGTTCGTACCGCCGCAACGGCTGGGTCCGGGCGAGCAGCCGGCGCATCTGCGCGCGGTCGCCCACCTGGCCGTGCGCCCGTGCCTGGACCAGCACGTTGCCGAGTGCCGCCGCCTCCGCGGGGCCCGCGACGACGGGCAGCCCGCAGGCCTCGGCGGTCAGCCGGCACAGCAGGTCGTTGCGGGCGCCGCCGCCCACGATGTGCACGACGTCGACCGGATGCTCGGCGAGGGCCTGCGCCTCGGCGACCGCGCGGCGATGGGCGAGCGCGAGGGAGTCGAGGATGCAGCGCGTGATCTCCGCGGGGGACGCGGGCACCGGCTGGCCCGACTCCCGGCAGGCGTCGGCGATCCGCTGCGGCATCCGGCCGGGCGCCAGGAACGCCGCGTCGCCCGCGTCCACGACCGACCGCAGGGGCGTGACCTCGGCGGCGGCCGTGAGCAGACCCTCCAGGCCGGGGTCGCCCCACTCGCGCAGGCACTCCTGGAGCAGCCACAGCCCCATGATGTTCCGCAGATAGCGGACCGTGCCGTCCAGCCCCAGCTCGTTCGTGAAGTTGGCCGCCCGGCTCTCCTCGGTGAGGACGGGCGCGTCCAGCTCCAGGCCCGCCAGGGACCAGGTGCCGGTGCAGATGTAGGCGAAGCGCTCGCCCGCCGCGGGGACCGCGGCCACCGCCGAGGCGGTGTCGTGCGAGGCGACGGTCGTCACCGGGACCGGGCCGGTCAGCCCGGTCTCCTCCAGCACCCGCGGCAGCAGCAGGCCCGCCGGGTCGCCGGGACGGCGCAGCGGCGCGAACAGCCCGAGGTCGATACCGAGCCGTTCGGCCGGCCCGTACGCCCAGTCGCGCGTCCTCGGGTCGATGAGCTGGGTGGTCGACGCGTTGGTGAGCTCGGTCCCGGCCTCGCCCGTGAGCCAGTACGTCAGCAGGTCCGGGACCAGCAACAGGCGCTCGGCGCGGGCGAACTGAGCCGACGAGCGGGCCGCCGTCAACTGGTAGAGCGTGTTGAAGGGCGCGTACTGGAGTCCGGTCGCCGCGTACAGCTCCGCGGCGGACACGGTCGCCCACACCTTCTCCGCGACACCTTCGGTGCGGGAGTCCCGGTAGTGCACCGGGTTGCCGAGGAGCGCTCCGTCCGCGTCCAGCAGGCCGTAGTCGACGGCCCAGCTGTCGATGCCGACCGAGTCGACCTGGCCGGCGGCGCGCAGTCCCTCCAGGACGCCCGCGTACAGGCCGAGGACGTCCCAGCGCAGCCCCTCGGGGAGGCGGACCGGCCGGTTCGGGAAGCGGTGCGCCTCGGCGAGGTCCAGCGTGTCGGGCCCCACGCGGCCGACCATGACGCGTCCGCTGGACGCGCCGAGGTCGACCGCGGCGTACGTGTGGTGCACAGCCGTCACCGCAGGAACGCGGCGGCGACGCCCGCGTCGACCGGGACGTGCAGGCCCGTGGTGTGCGTCAGCTCCCCGCCGGTCAGCGCGAACACCGCGTTCGCGACGTGCTCGGGCAGCACCTCCCGCTTGAGGATGGTCCGCTGGGCGTAGAACTCGCCGAGCTTCTCCTCCTCGATGCCGTAGGTCGCCGCGCGCTGCGCGCCCCAGCCGCCCGCGAAGATCCCCGACCCGCGGACCACCCCGTCGGGATTGACGCCGTTGACCCGGATGCCGTGCTCGCCCAGTTCGGCGGCCAGCAGCCGCACCTGGTGCGCCTGGTCGGCCTTGGTCGCCGAGTAGGCGATGTTGTTGGGTCCGGCGAAGACCGCGTTCTTCGAGGCGATGTAGACGATGTCGCCGCCGAGGCCCTGCCGGGTCATCACCCGCGCCGCCTCGCGCGAGACGAGGAACGAGCCGCGGGCCATGATGTCGTGCTGGAGGTCCCAGTCCTTCGCGGTGGTCTCCAGCAGCGGCCTGGAGATGGAGATGCCCGCGTTGTTGACGACCAGGTCGACTCCGCCGAAGGCCAGCACCGCCGCCTTGAAGGCCTCGGTGATCTGCTCCTCGGACGTCACGTCGACGGTGACGGCGACGGCCTTGTCGGGGCCGCCGAGCTCCTCGGCCACGGCGGCGGCATTCTGGGCGTTCAGGTCGGCGACGACCACGCAGGCGCCCTCGGCCACCAGCCGGTGCGCGATCGCCTTGCCGATGCCGCTGCCGGCGCCCGTCACCAGCGCCACGCGCGTGGCGAGCGGCTTGGGCCTCGGCATCCGCTTCAGCTTGGCCTCCTCCAGGGCCCAGTACTCGATGCGGAACTTCTCCGCCTCCTCGATCGGCGCGTACGTGGAGACGGCCTCGGCGCCCCGCATCACGTTGATCGCGTTGACGTAGAACTCGCCCGCCACGCGGGCCGTCTGCTTGTCCTTGCCGAAGGAGAACATGCCGACCCCGGGGACCAGCACGATCGCCGGGTCCGCGCCGCGCATCGCGGGGGAGTCGGGCAGCGCGTGCCGCTCGTAGTAGGCGGCGTACTCCTCGCGGTACCCGGCGTGCAGCTCCTTCAGCCGGGCGACCGCCTCGTCGAGGGGCGCGGTCGGCGGCAGGTCGAGGACGAGCGGCCGCACCTTCGTGCGCAGGAAGTGGTCCGGGCAGGAGGTGCCGAGCGCGGCGAGCCGCGGGTGCTCGGCGCGGGCGAGGAAGTCGAGCACGACGTCCGCGTCGGTGAAGTGACCGACCTGCGGGCGGTCCTCGGAGGCGATGGCCCGGACGTACGGTGCCAGCGCCGCGGCACGGTCCCGACGGCCGGCCTCGTCGAGGGCCTCGTAGCCCTCGACGACAGGGCCGAAGGGCTCCGCCTCGCCGCGCTCGGCGAGGAACGTCTCCGCGGTGCGGATGATGTGCAGCGAGTTGCGCTCGCACTCCTCGGCGGTGGCGCCCCAGGCGGTGATGCCGTGTCCCCCGAGGACGCAGCCGATCGCCCGCGGGTTGGCCTCCTTGACCGCCGCGATGTCCAGGCCGAGCTGGAAGCCGGGGCGCCGCCAGGGCACCCACACCACACTGTCGCCGAAGCACTCGGCGGTCAGCTTCTCGCCGTCGGCCGCGCAGGCGAGCGCGATGCCGGAGTCGGGGTGCAGGTGGTCGACGTGCGGCGCGTCCACCAGGCCGTGCATCGCGGTGTCGATGGACGGGGCGGCGCCGCCCTTGCCGTGCAGGCAGTAGTCGAAAGCGGCGACCATCTCGTCCTCGCGCTCGACGCCCGGGTAGACGTCGGTGAGCGCGCGCAGCCGGTCCAGGCGTAGCACCGCGAGACCGGCCTCGGTCAGGGTGCCCAGGTCGCCGCCGGAGCCCTTGACCCACATCAGTTCGACGTCGCCGCCGGTCACGGTGTCGGTGTCGGTGCCCTTGGCGGAGGCGTTGCCGCCCGCGTAGTTGGTGTTGCGGGGATCCGAGCCGAGCCGGTGCGACCGGGCCAGCAGAGCGGCGGCTTCGGGATGGGATGCCATGTTCCTGATCCTTCGGAGGTGAGAAGACGTGCCCGGGTGCGCACCCGGGCAGAGGACGCCCTTCAGGGGCGTGGGGGACCGCGCGACCGGCCCGGCGCGGCCCGCGGGCCGCGCGCGGCGGGGCGGCCGGGGGCTACGCCCCCCAGCCCGCCTGCTGCCCGCCGACCCGCTCGGCGGCGATCCGCTCGGCCCAGCCGGACCGGCGGTAGGCGGCGACCGGGTCGGGGTCGAGCCCGAGCTCGGAGCGCACCTCGGCGAGGAGCGGCCGTACGTCCGTGTTGTAGGCGTCCATGAGCACCGCGTTGGCGGCGAGCACGTCGCCCTCGCGCTGCGCGGCGGCCAGGGCGTCGCGGTCGACGAGGAGGGCCTTCGCCGTGGCCTCCTGGACGTTCATCACCGAGCGGATGATCGCGGGGATCTTCGCCTCGATGTTGTGGCACTGGTCGAGCATGAAGGCGACGTCCGGGCCGAAGCCGCCGCCGCGGATCACCTCGTACATGATCCGGAAGAGCTGGAAGGGGTCGGCGGCGCCCACCATCAGGTCGTCGTCGGCGTAGAAGCGGGAGTTGAAGTCGAAGGCTCCGAGCTTCCCCTCGCGCAGCAGCGTGGCGACGATGAACTCGATGTTGGTGCCCGGGGCGTGGTGTCCGGTGTCGACGACGACCTGTGCCTTGGGGCCGAGCTTGAGGCAGTGCGCGTAGGCCGTGCCCCAGTCCGGGACGTCGGTCGCGTAGAAGGCCGGCTCGAAGAACTTGTACTCCAGGAGCATGCGCTGGTCGTCGCCGAGCCGCTCGTAGACCTGGGCGAGGCTCTCGGCGAGCCGGTCCTGGCGCTCACGGATGTCGTCCTGGCCGGGGTAGTTCGTGCCGTCCGCGAACCAGAGCTTCAGATCCTTCGAACCCGTCGCGTCCATGATGTCCACGCACTCGAGAAGGTGGTCGAGGGCCTTGCGGCGCACCGACGCGTCCGGGTGGCAGACCGAGCCGAGCCGGTAGTCGTCGTCCTGGAAGGTGTTGGAATTGATCGCGCCCAGCTTCAGACCGCGCTCCTGCGCGTGCTTGGCCAGGGCCTCGTAGTCGTCGACCTTGTCCCAGGGGATGTGCAGCGCGACCGTGGGGGCCGCGCCGGTGAACTCGTGCACCTTGGCGGCGTCGTCCAGCTTCTCCTGCGGGGTGCGCGGGACCCCCGGTTGCGCGAACACCTTGAACCGGGTCCCCGAGTTCCCGTACGCCCACGACGGCGTCTCGACGGCCTGGGTCTTGAGCGCGGCCTTCACCGCGGCGAGCTCGGTCACTTCGGGACTCCTACGACTTCGGATCTGAAAAGGACTGCTGGGGCGGATCTCTTCGGGCGGGCCCCGGACGGGTCCGGACGGGCTCGTGGGACGGGCTGTGCGAAGAGCGCCCTGCGGTGCTTCCTGAGGGGCTGGTGGGACGGCTACCTGCAACGACTGTCTGAAACGATTCAGAAGGCGAAGCTATGAGCCGTCCGAGGGGCTGTCAACCCCTGTGGCGCAGACCGTTCTCCGTGACTCTGTTGTGACCTTTGACCATCGAAAAATTTCGACACGAACCCATTGACGTGACCTGGGTGACATGCCTAACGTCCCGGCAACCCAATTGAAACCTTTCACGACGCTGTGGGGCCGTCCCGCCGGCGTCGTCGAGGAGCCCCTCATGACCCACCCGTCCGATACGGGTCCGGCCCCCGTGCTGGCGCTCAAGGACATCTCGAAGTCCTTCGGCGCCGTGCGCGCCCTGCGGGACGTGTCCCTGGAACTGTTTCCCGGCGAGGTGCACGCGCTCGCCGGAGAGAACGGCGCGGGCAAGTCGACCCTCATCAAGACACTCGCCGGCGTGCACCGACCGGACGCCGGCCAGGTGCTGCTGGACGGCGAGTCCA
The DNA here is from genome assembly GCF_055558435.1 of Streptomyces sp. NPDC025784. NCBI lineage: Bacteria > Bacillati > Actinomycetota > Actinomycetes > Kitasatosporales > Streptomycetaceae > Streptomyces > Streptomyces sp. NPDC025784. The sequence goes on along the minus strand of NZ_JBVHMN010000002.1, from coordinate 28,430 downwards.
CCGTCTTCCACGGACCCGCCGACGCCCGCGACGCGGGCATCGCGGTGATCTACCAGGAGCCCACGCTCTTTCCCGACCTGTCGATCGCCGAGAACATCTTCATGGGCCGCCAGCCCCGGCGCGCGCTCGGCCGCATCGACCACAAGGCGACCCACGCCGCCACCCTGGCCCTGATGCAGCGCCTCGGAGTCGAACTCGACCCCGACCGCCCCGCCCGCGGTCTGTCCATCGCCGACCAGCAGATCGTCGAGATCGCCAAGGCCCTCTCCTTCGACGCCCGCGTCCTGATCATGGACGAGCCGACCGCCGCCCTCACCGGCAGCGAGGTGGCCCGCCTCTTCGGCGTCGTGCGCACCCTGCGCGACCAGGGCTCCGCGGTGCTGTTCATCTCGCACCGCCTGGAGGAGATCTTCCAGATCTGCGAGCGCGTCACCACCCTGCGCGACGGCGCCTGGATCGCGAGCGAGCCGCTGGACGGCATGACCGAGGACGACCTGGTGCGCCGGATGGTCGGCCGCGACCTCGACGAGCTCTACCCGAAGCAGGACGTCCGGGCGGGCGAGGTCGCCCTGAGCGTGCGCCGGCTGACCCGCGAGGGCGTCTTCACCGACGTCTCCTTCGAGGTGCGGCGCGGCGAGATCGTCGGCCTCGCCGGCCTCGTCGGCGCCGGCCGCACGGAGGTGGCGCGGGCCGTGTTCGGCGTGGACCGCTGGGACGGCGGCGAGGTCGAGGTCGACGGCAGGACGCTGACCAACGGCGCACCCTCGACGGCCATGGCCGCCGGACTGGCCCTCGTCCCCGAGGACCGGCGGGCCCAGGGCCTGGTGATGGACATGTCCATCGAGCGGAACATCGGCCTGACCGGCCTGCGCAGCACGGTGCGGGCCGGCCTGATGGACCGCGGTGCCGAACGCAGCCGTTCCCTCGACTGGGCCGTCAAGCTCCAGGTGAAGTACGCGAGGATCGCGGACACCGTCTCCACGCTCTCCGGCGGCAACCAGCAGAAGGTCGTCCTCGCCAAGTGGCTCGCCACCGGCCCCAAGGTGCTGATCGTCGACGAGCCGACCCGTGGCATCGACGTCGGCACCAAGGCCGAAGTGCACCGCCTGCTCGGCGAGTTGGCCGCCGACGGGGTGGCCGTCCTGATGATCTCCTCCGATCTGCCCGAGATCCTCGGCATGGCGGACCGCGTGCTGGTGATGCACGAGGGCCGGCTCACCGCCGAGATCCCACGCTCCGAAGCCACCGAGGAAACCGTGATGGCCGCAGCCACCGGGAGGGCCGCATGACGGTGACCGCTCCCAACCCCGCCCCCGCCGCCGAGGTGCCAAGGTCGAGCGGCACCCGGCTGGTCGACCGCGTCTTCAAGATGCGCGAACTGGCCATCCTGGTCGTCTTCCTGGTGATGATCGCCATCACCCAGGCGGGCAACAGCCACTTCCTGTCCGAGCAGGGCATCAAGGACCTGCTCCTGAACGCGACGATCCTCGTCCTGGTCGCCACCGGACAGTCGCTCGTCGTCATCACCCGCAACGTCGACCTGTCGGTCGGCTCGACGCTCGGCATCAGCGCCTTCGCGGCCGGCACCTATCTCCAGGGCGGAGGGAACCCCGTCGTCGCCGTGTTCCTCTCGGTCCTGCTCGGCATCGCCTGCGGACTGGTCAACGGAACGCTCGTCAGCCTCGGCCAGGTACCCGCGCTCGTCGTCACCCTCGGCACCCTCTACATCATCCGCGGCATCGACTCCATCTGGGTCGGCTCCCGGCAGATCACCGCGGCCGACCTGCCCGGCTCCTTCGTCGACTTCGGCTCCGGCGGCATCTCGGCCGTCCCCTACCTCGCGCTGATCGCGCTGGCGGTGCTGCTGGTCACCGCGTACTACCTCAAGCACTTCGGCAGCGGACGCGAGCTGTACGCGCTGGGCTCCAACCCGGAGGCCGCCCGACTCGCCGGCATCCCCGTCCGCAAGCGCATCCTGACCGCCTACGTGGTGTGCGGGGGCCTCGCCGGACTCGCGGGCGCCCTGTATCTCGCCCGCTTCGGCAACGTCGACTCCGGCACCGGAAACGGCTACGAACTCACCGTCGTCAGCGCGGTCGTGGTCGGCGGGGTCGTCTTCACCGGCGGATCCGGCAGCGTCTACGGCGCCGCCCTCGGCGCCCTGCTGCTCACCTCGATCAACAGCGTGCTGCCCGCCCTCGGCGTCAGCTCCGTCTGGGTGCTCGCCATCAACGGCATCCTGCTCATCCTCGCCATCGCGGTCGACCGGGTCGTCGCGCTGCGCGTGGCCTCCGCACTGAAGAAGAGGAACGCCCGCCATGGCTGACTCGCCCCTCGCGCGCGCCGTCCGCTGGGACACGGTCGTCGGCGCCCTCCTCATCGTCCTGCTGCTGTTCTCCTTCGGCTTCGTCGACGGTTTCGGCAACGCCCTCAACCTGTCGTTCCTGATCGGCAACACGCTGCCCATCGCGCTGATCGCCCTGCCGATGACCCTGCTCGTGGTGGCGGGGGAGATCGACCTGTCGGTCGCCTCCACGGCCGGCCTGTCCGGCGCGGTCATGGGAGCCCTGTGGAACCAGGGCATGTCCATCGAGACGATCATCCCGCTGTGCCTGCTCCTGGGCGTGGTGTGCGGCCTGGTCAACGGTCTGCTGGTGACCAGGCTCGGACTGCCCTCCCTCGCCGTCACGATCGGTACGCTCGCCGCCTACCGGGGCGTCGCGCAGATCGTGCTCGGCTCGGACGCCGTCACCGACTTCCCCACCCATTACCTCGACTTCGCGGCCGGACGCATCGGCGACACGTTCCTCCCGCAGGCGTTCCTGCCCTTCCTGGTACTGCTGGCCGTCGCCGTGGTCGTCCTGCACGCCACCCCGTTCGGGCGTTCCGCGTTCGCGGTCGGCGCCAACGAGGAGGCCGCGCGGTTCGCCGGCGTCCGCGTCAAGCGGCAGAAGCTGATCCTTTTCGTCGCGACCGGCTTCATGGCCTCGCTCACCGGTGTCTTCTGGGCTCTGCACTACGCCAGTGCCCGGTACGACAACGCCACCGGACTGGAACTCTCCGTCGTCGCGGCCGTCCTGCTCGGCGGCATCGACTTCGACGGCGGCAAGGGCACGCTCGGCGGCGCGATCGCCGGCGTCTTCCTGCTCGGCGCCCTGCAGAACGTGATGAGCCTCCTGAACGTCTCCGCGCAGTCGCAGATCGTCGTCACCGGCGTCCTGCTGGTCGTCTCCGTGCTCGGCCCCCGGGTCGCACGGCAGATCTCCGTGGCACGGGCGGGCCGCAGGGCGGCCACCACGCAGACCTAGCCGCCCCGCCCCCGCCCGCTCCCGGCCCGTTCCACCCGCTCACGACGTACCCGCACGTTCCCGGCGCACCCGCCGGACCGGCCGTCCGACGGCCGCCGGCCGTCCCCGGCCGGTCGCGCCGTCGCGGCGGAGCCGCACACCGAGACAGTCCCGCGCCCCGTCGGGGGCGCACCCCCTCCCTCCCGAAAAGGACCCGCCATGCGCAAGTCGTCGATCCGTCGCAGCTGCGCGGCCCTCGCCGCCGTCACCTCGCTCGCCCTGGCCGTCACCGCCTGCGGTGGCACCACCAAGAACGACGTCAAGGACTCCGGCGGCTCGGCCGCCACCGCGGGCAAGGCCGACCCGAACGCGGCCACCAAGAAGGGCCTGACCGTCGGTTTCCTGCCCAAGCAGGTCAACAACCCGTACTTCACCTCCGCGGACAAGGGCGGCGAGAAGGCGCTCGAGGAACTCGGCTCCAGCTACAAGGAGGTCGGCCCCAGCAGCGCCACCGACACCAGCAGCCAGGTCAGCTACGTCAACACGCTGACCCAGCAGCAGGTCGACGCGATGGCCGTGTCCGCGCAGGACCCGGGCGCCCTGTGCACGGCGCTCAAGCAGGCGATGACGAACAAGATCAAGGTCGTCACCTACGACTCGGACACCAAGACCGACTGCCGCAACGCCTTCGTCTCGCAGGCCAGCGCCGAGGACCTGGGCCGCACCGAGGTGCAGCTGCTCGCCGAGCAGATCGACTACAAGGGCGAGATCGCGATCCTGTCCGCCGCGCAGACCGCGACGAACCAGAACACCTGGATCGACTTCATGAAGGACGAGCTGAAGGACCCCAAGTACAAGGACATCAAGCTGGTCAAGGTCGCCTTCGGCAACGACGACGCCCAGCAGTCCTTCCAGCAGACCCAGGGCCTTCTCCAGGAGCACCCGAACCTCAAGGGGATCATCTCGCCGACCACGGTCGGCATCAAGGCCGCGGCGCAGTACCTGTCCGGCTCGAAGTACAAGGGCAAGGTCAGGCTGACCGGCCTCGGCACCCCGAACGACATGCGCAAGTACGTCAAGAACGGCACCGTCGACGCCTTCGAGCTGTGGGACCCGGCGAAGCTCGGCGAGCTCGCCGCCCGCACGGCCGTGGCCCTGTCCTCCGGGCAGATCACCGGCAAGGAGGGCGAGACCTTCAAGGCCGGCGACATGGGCACCTTCACCATCGGCAAGGACGGCGTGATCAACCTGGGCAAGCCGACCGTGTTCGACGCCAAGAACATCGACCAGTTCGACTTCTGATTCCTCAAGGGGTGTTGATGCAACGCGTGTGCTTCCTGCTGAAGGTCAGGGCGGACCGCCTCGACGAGTACCGCGAGCGGCACGCCGCCGTGTGGCCCGAGATGTGCGAGGCGCTCTCGGCCACCGGCTGGCACAACTACTCGCTCTTCCTGCGCGAGGACGGCCTGCTCGTCGGCTACCTGGAGACCGAGGACTTCGCCGTGGCCCAGGCGGGCATGGAGGCCACCGACGTCAACGCCCGCTGGCAGGCGGAGATGGCGCCGTTCTTCGAATCGCTGGACGGCGCCCGACCCGACGAGGCCATGAAACCGCTCACCGAAGTCTTCCACCTCGCCTGAGCAGGACCCCTCGCATGAGACGACGCACTCCGCCCACGACGGCCCGCGCGGTCGGCCCGCGGTCCTTCGGGCGCACCGACCGGACACCGCCGTACGGCGGCGGAGGGTCCGACACCCACGCCGGGGCCGTCGCCGACGGGACAGCCGTCGTCGACGGGACGGCACTCCCGCGGGACGCACCCCTCTTCCCGGTCCACCGGGAGAGGTCCGGCGGGACCACGCCCTCGTCACCGCGCCCCGGTCCCCGGCCGGGGCGCGGCACCGCACGGCGTCGGGCTGTCCGCACGACCACTGGTTCCGGCCCGTGCGCGGGTAATGTGAGGGCCTGCCCGCCGCTTCTCGTTTCCCTGGAGGTTTCCGCCTGATGGCCCAGTCGGTGGGTATCAAGGACGTCGCCCGTGCCGCCGGAGTCTCCGTCGGCACGGTCTCGAACGTGATCAACCGCCCCGACACGGTCGCCTCGGAGACCCGGGCGCGGGTGCTGTCCGCCATAGACCGGCTCGGCTATGTGCGCAGCGAATCCGCCCGTCAGCTGCGGGCCGGGCGCAGCCGGATCATGGGCCTGCTCGTCCTGGACATGGGCAACCCGTTCTTCGTCGACGTCGCGCGCGGCGCGGAGCGCGCCGCGCGCGACGCCGGGCTCGGCGTGATGGTCTGCAACAGCGCGCAGAGCGCCGGCGAGGAGGCCGACTACCTGTCGCTCTTCGCCGAGCAGCGGGTGCGCGGCGTGCTGCTGACGCCGACCGACGCGAGCGGGCGCAACATCGAGGCGTTCCGCCGCAACGGCATCCCGTTCGTGCTCGTCGACCGGGTCGCCGACGGCACCACCGAGTGCTCCGTCTCGGTGGACGACGTCGCGGGCGGCGCCCTGGCGGTACGGCACCTCGTGGACGCCGGCCACCGGTCCATCGCGTACGTGAGCGGCCCGCCCGGACTCAACCAGGTGCGGGACCGCCGCACGGGCGCCCTGAACGCCCTGGCGGAGGCGGGACTGGGCCCCGACTGCCTGCGCGAGCTGCCCACCGAACGCCTCGACGTGTCCGCGGGCCGCGACGCCGGCGCCCGGCTCCTCGGCCTCGCCGAGCGGCCCACCGCCGTCTTCTGCGCCAACGACCTGCTCGCCCTCGGCGTCCTCCAGGCCATGTACGCGGCGGGCGTCGGCGTGCCCGACGACCTCGCCATCGTGGGCTACGACGACATCGAGTTCGCCGCCGCCGCGGCCGTACCGCTGACCTCGGTGCGCCAGCCCGCCGTGACCATGGGCGCGCTCGCCGCCGAGCTGCTCCTGGAGGAGATCGAGACGGAGACCGCTCCGCACGAGCACCGCCGTGTGGTCCTCCAGCCGGAGCTGGTCGTGCGCCGCTCCAGCCTCTCCGCGCGCTGAGCGGCTGTTCAGTTGCCGGGGTGCCGCCGGGCGGTACCGCGGCGCTGCGGGCTGAGCGGCTGTTCAGTAGATTTTCTTGATCCCGGGGCCCATCGCCTCAGGAACATGTGCTCAACTGGGACACGGCCTGGAATCCGTACGTCTCGGGAGCCCCGTTGACCGTCAGCTACCGTCAGCCCGGTGTGGTCCTCACCGACCACCGCTTCGCCGTGCCCCTCGACCACGACGACCCGGCGGGGGAGAGCATCGAGCTCTTCGCCCGCGAGGTCGTCGCGAGCGACAAGGCGCACCAGGACCTCCCCTGGCTGGTCTACCTCCAGGGCGGTCCCGGCTTCGGCGCCAACCGCTTCATCGGCAAGCAGGCCTGGCTCGGCCGCGCGCTCAAGGAGTTCCGGGTGCTGCTGCTGGACCAGCGCGGCACCGGACACTCCACGCCCGCCAACCGGCAGACCCTCCCGCTGCGCGGCGGCCCCCGCGAGCAGGCCGGCTACCTCGCCCACTTCCGCGCCGACTCCATCGTCCGCGACTGCGAGGCCATCCGGCCCCGCCTCACCGGCGGCGCCCCGTGGACCGTCCTCGGCCAGAGCTTCGGCGGCTTCTGCACGGTCCACTACCTGTCCGCCGCCCCGGAGGGGCTGAGCACCGCCGTCATCACCGGCGGCCTGCCCTCCCTGGACGCGCACGCGGACGACGTGTACCGGGCGGCGTACCCGCGCATCGAGCGCAAGGTCGCCGCGCACTACGCGCGCTACCCGCAGGACGTCGAGCGGGCGCGCCGGATCGCGGAGTACCTGCTCCAGCACGAACCGGTCCTGAACGGCGGCTACCGCCTGACCGTCGAGGCCTTCCAGTCGCTCGGCATCCTGCTCGGCGGCAGCGAGGGCAGCCACCGTCTGCACTACCTGCTGGAGGAGGCCTTCGTCCGCACCCCGCAGGGCCCGGCGCTCTCCGACGCCTTCCAGGAGGACGTCCAGAGCCTGCTGTCGTACGCCGGACACCCCCTCTACGCGCTTGTCCACGAGGCCTGTTACGCCCAGGGCGACCGGCCCACCGCCTGGTCCGCCGAGCGGGTGCGCGCCGAGTTCCCGCAGTTCGACGCGGCCAAGGCCCTCACGGACGACGGCCCGGTGCTGTTCACCGGGGAGTCCGTGCACCCCTGGACGTTCGAGACCGACCCGGCCCTGCGCCCGCTGCGCGAGACCGCCGAGGAGCTGGCCGCCCGCACCGACTGGCCGGTGCTGTACGACCCGGCCCGCCTCGCCGCGAACGAGGTGCCGGTCGCCGCGGCGGTCTACCACGACGACATGTACGTCGACGCCGAGCACTCCCTGCGCACGGCGCGCGACGTCCGGGGCGTGCGGACCTGGGTGACGGACGAGTTCGAGCACGACGGCGTGCGGGCGGGCGGGCCGCGCGTCCTGGACCGGCTGCTGGCCCTCGCACGCGACGAGGTCTGAGATTCCCGGGTCCCCCTAGAATTCTGACAGACCGTCAGGAGTCGTCGGAGTTCCGAGGGGGCACGGTGATCGACACCACGCGCACGGACATCCCGGAGGGCGAGGAGCGACTGCGCCTCGACGTCGAGGACGACGGCATCGGCGTCCTCACCCTCTGCCGCCCGGCCAAGCTGAACGCGTGGAGCTGGGAATCCACCCGCCAGCTGGGCCTGTTCGCCGACCGGATCCGCTTCGACGAGTCGATCCGGGTGGTTCTGCTGCGGGCCGAGGGCCGGGCCTTCTGCGCGGGCATCGACGTCACGGCGCCGGGCGGGGCGATCACCGGCCGCACCGGCGCCGAGCGGTTCCGCAACTACTACGAGGGCATCCGCTGGGCGCACGAACGGTTCGCGGCCTTCGCCCGCCTGCCGCAGCCGGTCGTCGCGGCGGTCCGCGGCCATTGCCTCGGGTTCGGCTTCGAACTCGCCCTCATGGCGGACGTCCGTGTCGCCGCCGACGACGCGGTGTTCGCCCTGCCCGAGACCCGGCTCGGCGTCGCGGTCGACGCGGGCGGAGACCTGCGGATCGCTCGCGAGGCGGGAGCGGGGTGGGCGAAACTCCTCGCGCTGACGGGACGCCGGATCGACGCGGCCACGGCCGAACGCCTCCGCCTCGTCCAGCTCGTCACCACGCCCGACGAGACGGAGGCGACCGCCCGCGGCCTCGCCGCAGAGATCGCGGCGAACGCGCCGCTCGCCGTGCAGGGCGTGAAGCACGACATCGACGCGTACACCGACGCCGGGCTCGCCGCGGCCCTCGACCGCGCCGCCGTCTCGGCGGCGCTCACCCTCACCTCCGAGGACGCCCGCGAGGGGTACGCGGCGAAGGGCGCGCGCCGCACGGTCCGCTTCGAGGGGAAGTGACCGTCCCGCCTCCAGGCTCAACCGGTGAAGGGCCCCCGCCCCAACTGGTCCCGCAGCGGTACCACCGGCGGGCCGACGAGCTCCCGGCGCTGCCAGTTCGCGCCGTCCACCACCAGGGTGTGACCCGTGATGAACCGGGCGTAGGGCGACGCGAGGAAGGTCGCCGCCCAGCCGAGCTCCCTCGGCGCGCCGACCCGGAGCGCCGGCTGGCGTGCGTCGTGCGCGCCGGCCCGGTCCAGCGGCCCGCGGATGTCCCCGGTCATGTCCGCGTGCGGCATGAGCCCCGGCACCAGTCCGTTGATCTGGATCCCGTACGGCCCCCACTCCACGGCCAGCGTCCGGACCAGGGCGCTCACGCCGGCCTTGGCCGCGGCGCTGTGCGCGAATCCGGGGCCGCCCGTCCAGGCGTACGACGCACCCACGTCGACGACCGAGCCCGGTGTGCCCGCGGCGAGATGACGGCGGCCGAACTCACGCGTCATGAGGAACGTGCCGGTCAGGGTGATGTCGACGACCGCCCGCCACGCGTTGGGCGACATGTCCTCGGCGGGCACGGGGAAGTTGGCCGCCGCGTTGTTGACCAGCACGTCGGGCAGTCCGCACAGGTCGAACACCTCGGCGACGCGCCCCGCGTCCCGGATGTCGCACACGGCGGTCGTCACCCGCGCGCCCAGCGCCGTCAACTCCTCGCGCGCGGCCCGCAGATGTTCCTCGCCACGGCTGACGACCAACAGGTCGGCGCCCAGCCGCCCGAACTCGGCGGCGATCGCCTTGCCCAGGCCCGTGCCGCCTCCGGTGACCAGGACCAGGGAGCCGTCGTACGTGCCCGGGGGCAGCGCGCTCGCACCGAGCGGCGGAGGGGCGGGCAGACCGGGGAGGGAGGTGTCGTCCATGGCCGTCTCGATACCGCCTGCGCCGCCAGATCTCCAGAGACAGGGAACGCCTTCCGGCCGGACCGGGGCGCGCTCGGTGCCCGTCACGGCGCGCGGAGGCCGGGCGGTGGCGCGTTCGGCCCCGTGACGGCGCGCCGCGGCCGGACGGACGAGTGGCCCTCCGGAGGGCGTCGCCCCAGTTCAGGGCGGTCCGATCGGCTCAGTACGCTGGGTGCATGCGAGAAGACAGGGGAGCGGCCCCCGGGCGGCGGCTGGAACTGCTCAAGGCCGACTGCGGCGAGTGCTTCGGGCTGTGCTGCGTCGCCCTGCCGTTCTCCCGCTCCGCGGACTTCGCCCTGGACAAGGACGCGGGCAGGCCCTGCCCGAACCTGAAGACGGACTTCCGCTGCGGCATCCACACGCGACTGCGCCAGGAGGGCTTCACCGGTTGCACGGTGTACGACTGCTTCGGCGCGGGGCAGAAGGTCTCCCAGGTCACGTTCGGCGGCCAGGACTGGCGGTCGGGCTCCGCGGCGCACGCCCGGCAGATGTTCGACGTGTTCCCGGTCGTCCGGCAGCTCCACGAACTCCTGTGGTACCTGAGCGAGTCCCTGACGCTCCCCGCCGCCCGGCCGGTCCACGCGGACGCGCGCCGTGCGCTCGACGAGACGGAGCGGCTCACCCGTCTGAGCCCGCAGGAGCTGGCGGACCTGGACGTGGGCGCCCACCGCCGGGAGGTCAACGTGCTCCTGCTGCGGGTCAGCGAGCTCGCCCGCGCCGGCGTGGGCCGGGGCCGGAAGAAGGACCGCCGCGGCGCCGACCTGATGGGCGCCCGCCTCAAGGGTGCGGACCTGCGGGGCGCCGATCTGCGCGGCGCGTACCTCATCGCCGCCGACCTGACCGGCGCCGATCTGCGCGGCGCGGACCTGATCGGCGCCGACCTGCGGGACACCGACCTCACGGACGCCGACCTGACCGGCGCGTTCTTCCTGACCCAGCCGCAGCTGAACGCGGCCCGCGGCAGCGCGGACACCAGGCTTCCGGAGTCAGTCAGCCGCCCGGGCCACTGGACCGCCCGCGGCTGAGGCCTCCTGCCGGACCGGAGCACGCCGCTCCAGGCGCAGCCGCAGCCCTTGCGGCATCAGCGTCAGCCGCTCCGCGACCCGCAGGCGGTATCCGGGGTCGGGCAGCAGGTCGTAGCGGCGCAGCAGCAGCCCGAGGACCAGCGTTGCCTCGTGCAGGGCGAACTGGCGGCCGATGCAGGCCCGCGCCCCGGTGCCGAACGGTTTGAAGGTGTGCGCGGGCCGGGCCCGTACAGCCTTCGCGTCGAAGCGGTCGGGGTCGAACTGCTCTGCGTCGGCACCCCACACGTCCGGGTCGCGGTGCAGCATCGCCGTCAGGACCAGTGTCCAGGCGCCCTGCCGCATCGGATGGACGCCACCGAGCACGGTGTCCTGCCGGGCCTCGCGCGCGAAGGCGGGTGCCGTCGGCCACAGGCGCAGTGCCTCGTCCAGGACGCGGCGGACATAGCGCAGCTTGGCCACCTGGTCGTAGCCGGGCCGGTCCGTGTCGCCCCAGACGCGGTCGACCTCGGCACGGGCGCGCGCCGCGACCTGCGGGTGCAGCGCGAGGTAGTGCAGGGCGAAGGACAGCGCGCCCGACGTGGTCTCGTGTCCCGCGACCAGGAAGGTGATGACCTGCCGGCGGATGTTCTCCGGCGCCAGCCGTTCACCGGTCTCGGGGTGGGCGGTGTCCAGCATCCTGTCGAGGAGGTCGCCGTCACCGCCGCCGGACCGACGGGCCGCGACGACCGCGTCCACCGTGCGGTTGAGATACGCGATGTCCGCCGCGTTGCGGCGTGCGGCGCCGCGCAGCAGCAGGGGAGCCAGGGGGCCGGGGATGCTGTTGAGCCGCTGCGCGTACGTCAGCGTGCCCACCATGGCGTTCACGAAGGGGTGCGGACGGGAGCGTTCGAAGGAGCCGAAGTCGTGGCCGAACCCGGTCCGCGCGATCGTCTCCAGGGTCAGCTTCGTCATGTCGCCGGGCACGTCCACCGCGCGTCCCGCCACCTGCTCCCGGTCCCAGTGGTCCGTCAGCCGCTCGGTGACGGCCAGCATCATCGGGTGGTAGCCCTCCATGGCGTCGCGGCTGAAGCCGGGGGCGAGGACGTCGTGCGCCAGCTGCCAGTTGGGCTCGTGGTTGTAGGCGGTGAACAGACCGTCCCCGGCCACCGGGCGAAGGTTCGCGACGCCCAGTCCCACGTGCTTGGCGAACCGTGCCTCGTCCGCCAGGTCGGCGGCCAGGTCCGCGCCCCAGACGAAGACGATCTCCTTGCCGAAGATCTTGCGCCGGAAGATCGGCCCGAGCAGGTGTCCGAAGCGCATGGAGTCCTGGACCGGGGAGCGCGGACTCACGCCCAGCACGTCGCCGGCCAGCGGGACACGGCGCGGCGGGTGGGGGATGCGGTGCAGCTCGGGCCAGCCCAGCTCCGCGCTGCGGAACCCCCTGGGCAGCGCGTCCTCCGTCGTCCGAGCCATCAGCCATCTCCCTTGTGCCTGGGACGGGTTGAGTCTGTTGTACGTGGGTTCAATAGCGGAATTCAGTCTGGTCCCGTTGTTGAACCGACGTCAAGTACAGTGCGGGCATGGCGGGGAAACAAGGGGAACGCACACGGCGGCGGCTCAGCACCGAGGAGCGTCGCGAGCAGCTCCTGTCCGTCGGGGCGTGTCTGTTCTCGGAGAGCCCGTACGACGACGTGTGGATCGAGCGGGTCGCGGAGATCGCCGGCGTCTCGCGCGGACTGCTGTACCACTACTTTCCGACGAAGCGGGACTTCTTCGCCGCCGTCGTCGAGCGTGAGAGCGGCCGGATGCTGCGGATGACCGCGGCCGTTCCGGGAGTTCCGGTGCGCGAGCAGCTCGGCGCGGGCCTCGACATCTTCCTCGGCTACGTGGAGGAGCACGCGCACGGCTTCCGCGCCTTCCATCGTGCCGACGCGGCGGGTGACCAGGCCGTGCGCAGGGTCTACCGGCAGGCGCTGGCCGCGCAGGAGCGGCAGATCCTGGCGGCGCTCGCCGCCGACCCCGAGCTCGGCCGGCCGGCCGAGGAGCGCCCCGAACTCCGGATCGCCGTCCGTGGATGGCTGGCCTTCACCACGGCCGTGTGCCTGGAGTGGCTCAGGGGTGCGGACCTGACCCGGGCGCAGGTGCGTGACCTGTGCGCCCGGGCGCTGCTCGGCGCCATCGATCCCTGAGGCGGCACGGCCCTGACGGGGCAGCGCCCGGAGAGGGGCGGTCCAGGAACGGCGAGGCGTGGTTGGCGTACGCCCGGATCTTCGATAGGTTAGGCAAGCCTTACCTAAGGAGGAATGGATGGGTGACCCTCACGCCTGGACGGCCGCGCCCAGCGCGGCGGAATGCGCCCGATCGGTGCTCGCCGCGGCCTGGTCCTGCGCGGTGACCGCACAGGGCGGCCGCGAGGAGTTCGTCGGCGCGCACACCGTCGCCGCGGACGGCCGGGTGCTCCTGCACGTACCGGAGGACAGCGCACTCCTCGCCGCCGCGATCTGCGCGCCGCGCGGCGAACCGTCCGCCGTCCTGGAGTTCGCCGACGCCGGTCCCGTACCGCTGCGCAACCGCATCCGCGCCCGGCTGTGGCTCGCCGGATGGTGCGCCCCCGAGGACGGGCAGCTGGCCTTCCGGCCGACGCGCGCCGTGCTGCGCCGCCCGTCCGGAACGGTGGTGCTCGACCTCGACGAGTTCGCCGACGCCCGCCCCGATCCCCTCGCCACCGCGGAGGCCCGGCTGCTCACCCACCTCGCCGAGGCCCACCCGGACGCGGTCGAGCGGCTGACCCGGCTGGTCGAGCCGGACAGCCTGCACGGCGCGGTGCGCGTCCAGCCGCTCGCCGTCGACCGGCACGGACTCACTCTGCGCATCGAGCGGGCGCGCGGCGGCGGCGACGTCCGCCTGCCCTTCCACGCCCCCGCGGACGACGTGTCCGAGCTCACCGAACGCATGCACGTCCTGCTCACGCAGGCGAGCTCGGCCTCCTGCCCGCGCTCCCTACAGCGGCAGCGCGCAGACGGCGACCGGTGAGGCGAACGGCTCGCCCGCGAGCCGCAGTCCACCGTCCGCGGCGTCGACCTGGAACACGCTGACGGTGCCCGACCGCTGGTTCGCCGCGAACAGCAGCCGTTCGTCCGGGGAGAACGCGATGTGGCGCGGGAAGTCCCCGCCGACCGGCACCGTGTCCAGCAGCCTCAGCCGGCCGCCGTCCGCCTCGACGGCGTAGCGCGTCAGGCTGTTGTGGCCGCGGTTGGCGAGGTACGCGTACGCCCCGTTCGCCGTCACCAGGACCTGGGCCGGGTAACTCGTACCCTCACCCGTGCCCGTGGACTGCGGATCGCCCACCGTGAGCCGCCCGGTGGCCGGGTCGTAGCCGCAGACCGCGACGGTGTTGTCGACCTCGTTGGCGAGATAGGCGTGGCGGCCGTCCGGATGGAAGGTGAGATGGCGCGGGCCCGCGCCCGGCCGCGTGTGTGCCTGCGACACCTCGCTGAGGGTGCCCTTCGACCGGTCCAGCCGGTAGGTGTAGACCGTGTCGGTGCCGAGGTCGACGGCGAGCACGTGGTCGCCGTCCGGTCCGGTGATGAACTGGTGTGCGTGCGGGCCCTGTTGGCCGGGACCTGGGGCCGGGCTGGAGTGTGTGACCAGGTCGGTGCGCTCACCGAGGGCCCCCGAGGCGTCGATCGGGTGCACGGCCACGCTGCCCGACCGGTAGTTCGCGCTCAGCAGCCAGCGCCCGCTCGGATGCACGGACAGGTGGCAGGGACCCGCACCGCCGGTGGAGCGCGTGCCCAGCACCGAGGGCTTCTGACCGCTCGCGCGCAGCCGTACCGCCGTCACGCCGCCGTCGTCCCGCTCGTCGACGGCGTACAGCGTCCGGTGGTCGGGGTGCAGTGCGAGGTACGACGGATCGCCGACGCCGGTGATCGTGCCGGCGCCGGTGACACGGCCCGTCGTCGGGTCGTAGGAGGCGATGCCGATCCCGGTGCCGCCGCCGTCGACCGAGGTGTAGGTGCCGAGGAACAGCGGGCGCGGACCGGGACGGGAGCGGTGCGCGGGGGAGCGTGAGGCGGCCGGCGCGGGTGCGGACGGAGCCGGCGCCGCGCCTGTCGTCCCTGTGCCGGGGGCGGCCGGCGCCGGGACGGTCGTCACGGCGGCGGCGCCCGCGAGCACACCCACGAAGCGGCGCCTGGTCCAGCCGCCGCCCTGGCCCGGGGACGGTCGCGCGTCACTGCTCATGCCTGCACCTCAGGTGTCGATTGCCTCGGCCGTGACAGTCACCTTGGCGTGCGGCACCCTTCTGATGCAAGACCGGCAATGCGCGTTGCGCACTGCGCAACGCCCGCCCGTGCCTCCGTGGCGTCTACCAGTCGCCGTCCTCGACCGGCTTGCCCGGCGCGTCGCCGAGCGGCTTGATCTGGTGCGGCGAGGGCTGCTGCCAGGGCTCGTGGTCGTCGCCCAGCCACTCGCCCACCGGCTGCACCGAACCCAGCGCGTCCGTCGGCGCCAGGTCCGCGGCGTCCTGGTCGTAGTAGTCGAACCAGGGAAGCCCCGCGCGCGTGTAGGCGGCGCGGTCGACGGGGGAGGGTGGGGCCGCCTCGCCGGTGATCCGGCGCCACTCGGGCGGCGTCACGAGGTGGACGAAGACGCGCCCCGCCGGTTCCTCGGCCCAGGCCTTGAGCGGCCGGTCGTCACGGTAGACCTCCTGGCGCATGGAGCCGCCGACGCCGAGCCCCATCGCCGGGGCGCTGCGCGCACGCCCCGCCGGGGCCGCCGCGGGGGCGGGAACCGCGCCCGGCGCCGGCGGTGCGGCCATCGGGTAGGCGGCGCCGTACCCACCGCCGGGCGGCGGCATGAAGCTGCGCTCCTGGGCCCGGCGGCGCTCCTCCTCGCGCCACGCGGCCAGCTCCGCGTCATTGAGCGGGAAGGACTGGAGCTGGACGCCGCCCCACACCTCCTCGCCGGTGACCTGGCCCTCGACCGTGGCCCCCAGACCCAGCGGCACCGCCACGAACTGGCGGACCGTGCCCTTGCCGGAATTGATCCCGTCCAGCCACGGCTGTCGTGGGAGTACCACGTAATTCTGCGGCTTCCGCGTGAGACGGGAGCTCCACCTCTTGCCCGAGATCGCGCACACCTTGCCGACGCCGACCTGCAACGCCGCAGGCTCCGACGACCCGGCGAAATTCAGCCACATCGCCTCGCGCAGATACACCGGCAGCATCACCCCGCCGCGTGACCGCCATGCGGCGGGCACGGTGTCCGCGTAGTCCTCGACGCGCCGCACCGGGAACTCGCCGAGCCCCGGGGGCAGGGCGTGCGTGCCGGTCTCGGGCAGTCGCAGGGTCCGCATGAACCGCACCTGCACCCCGCCCGGCAGTCGCAGCGTGTTCCCGTCGATCCGTACGGCTTCCTCGGTCATTCGACCGCCCCCTCCTCGTCGTACCGCTCCGGCGCCGGAGCGGTACCGGCGTCGTCGCGCTCTCCTCAGCTAGAACGACGGGAAGCAGCGGGGCGGTTCCGCTTGAAGCGCAGCCGCGGCGGCACGTGCAGCCGCTGCCGCAGCCGGGTGAGCCGGGGGCGGCGCTCACGCTGTTCGCGTGCGCAGCGGTCCAGCTCCTCCAGAAGCCTTCGGGTGCGGTGCTCGGTGTCCAGCTCGTCGATGAGGCGATTGACCTCGGCCAGGAGCGCGCCGTGCAGCTGCCAGTGGCGGGCGTCCCGCTGCACCTCCTCGAGGAACAGCTGCGCCAGCTTGTCCCGGGTGGAGGCGGCCGTGGTCAGCTCGGCGCTGAGCCGCTCCTCGGCGGACGCGGCACTACGGCTCACATCGCTGGTCACCAGCACGGCGAAGCTGACGACGGCGTCGGCGACCTGGGCCAGCAACTGCTCGAGTACGGCCCCCGCCTGCGGCTCGAACAGCGGTTCCGGCTCACGTTCCTTGGCGAGGTCGGTGAGGCTGCGCGCGATGACCCGCAGGACCACGGTGCAGATCTCCAGGGTGTCCAGACCGGTGCGCAGCACCACCCGGTGCAGCAGTCCCTCCCGCACCCGCGGATTGAGCTTCAGACTGTCCTCGGCCTGCCGCAGTGCCGCGTCCACCCCGCCGATGTCGTGATCGAGGCGGCGCGCCTCGTGCAGCCGCTCGGCGGCCAGCCGGAAGGGGGTGCGGCCCGACGCCTGCTCGCCGACACGCAGCATCAGCTGCCGCATCCGGCGCGCGAGGTCCTCGATGGACTCGCCGGCCGCGCCGACCCATACCGGGGGCGGGAAGACGAGGTTGGCGCCGAGTCCCACGACGGCACCGATCAGCGTCTCGACGACGCGGGCCCACGCGGTGTCGCCCACCCTGGTCACGCCGAGGACCAGCATCGCGCTGATCGCCACTTCGGGCACGAACTCGCTGACCCGGACGAGGTGCCCGGCGATCAGCGAGGCGAGGATGATCAGACCCAGGCTCCACCAGGTCAGCCCCACCAGGCTGCTGAAGCCGATCGCGATGACGACGCCCGCCACCACCGAGTTCACCCGCCGGACGCCGGTGGTGATCGTGGAGTACAGGGTCACCTGGACGACCAGCAGGGCGGTGAGGGGCGCGGTGAGCGGCGCGGGCTCGGGACTGAGGTGCAGGGCCACGACGTACGCGATGGTCGCCGCGGCGGTCGACCGCAAGGTCTGCAGAACCACCGGCTCCCGTCGCCGCTTCACCATCCGGGCGACGCCGGCCGCCCACTCACCCTGTACCTCTCGCATCTCTGGCCTGTTCCCGTTCCACCCGTGGGCCGAACTTCTTGATTGCGGACCGAACCTGTCCGCAATCGGGCCTAGGTTGGTGTCATCAGCCGGAGGGACCAGGAGGGGACCGGAATGACCAACGTCCAGGGCGTCGAACTGCTCGTGCGGGCACACACCTACCTGCGGGAGGTCGCCGCGGCCGTGCCGGAGGGCGGCTGGGGAGCGCCCACGCCGTGCAGCGAGTGGACGGCCCGGCAGGTCCTCAATCACGCGCGGCTCGACCAGCAGGCCTACGGCGCCGCGATCACCGGCGCCGGCATGCCGGAGTCGGACCCCTTCCAGCCCGTCGACGGGCTGACGGCCGACGCGCAGGGGGCACTGGACAAGGTGCTGCGCGAGGTCGCGGGCGCCTACGCGCAGCTGTCCGCCGACGCCGCGGAGGTGCCGACCCCGCTGGGGCCGCTGCCGCTGCCCCTGGCCGCCGCGGCGGCCGCCATGGACGCGGCCGTGCACGCCTGGGACATAGCCGTCGCGACGGGGCAGGACGCTCCGCTGGACGAGGAGGTGGCCGACGGCATCTGGCTCGCGGCGCAGTCGCTCGTCGGCCATCTGCGCGACTCGTTCGGGGTGTTCGCCCCCGCGCGTGAGGTGCCCGAGGGCTCCGGCCGGGCCGAGACCCTGCTCGCCTTCCTGGGCCGGGACCCGCACTGGACGCCCGCCGCGTCCTGAGACCGCGGCGGCCCGGGAGGGACGTCCCGGGCCGCCGCGCCCCCCGGGGCTTCTGCAGTGCGCTCCCGAGGCCCCGGGCCTTTCGCGGCCGCCGGGCTTCGTAGTGCGCTCCCGCGGCCCGGGCCCCGTGCCCGCGGCGCGTCTCCTGCCACCGCATACCGGAAATGGGTTTCACTCTTTTGTATACGTGAATGCATCGCCCTACCCTGGGGGCATGGATGGAGCACCGGAGGCGCACTCGGGGTGGACGTTCCTCACCAACCATGCGCGCGTGCTCGCCGCGATCGCCGAGAACCCCCGGACCCGTATCCGCGACATGGCCGCCCGCTGCCGGCTCACCGAGCGCGCTGTCCAGAAGATCATTTCCGATCTGGTGCAGGAGGGCTATCTCTCCCGCACCCGCGTGGGGCGCTCCAACATCTACCGCATCGAACCGGGGACCATCCTGCGTCATCCCGCGGACGCGGGTCTGAGCGTGACGGATCTGCTCGCCCTGCTGGCCCGGCACGACGCGCATCGTGGCGACCGGGCGACGGGACCGCAGGCCGCCGAGTGAGGCCGTGTCAGCCCGTGACCCTGTCCAGGAACGCCGACAGGTTGTGCACGGTCCGGGCGATCTGCTCCGCGACCGTGAGGGTCTCCTCCAGACGGGTCCCCGACGGCGGCAGCTTCTTGCCGCGCACGTAGAGGGAGCAGGCCAGGTCGGTGCAGATGTACACGCCGACCGAATTGCCCTCGCGGCCCGCCGCGCCGGCCTTGCGGGCCGTCATCAGGGAGACGCCGCCGCCCGGATGGGTCGTCAGGCACAGCGAGCACATGCTGCGGTGCAGGAAGCCGTGCCGCGAGGCGGGGCGGCGCAGCGCGATGCCGACGAGAGCCCCGTCCCGCTCGGTGACGAGGTGGCTGCGGTCGGGCGCCCCGGGATCTCGCCAGCCCAGGAAGTCCAGCTCGTCCCAGGGGAGTTCGTCGAGGTTCCGGGGAGTGGCGAGGCGGTTCGCCTCCCCCTTGGAGCAGTTGACGAACGAGGTGCGTATGTCCTGCTCGGTGAGTGATCTCATGGGGGAGTCCTTCCAGGGCGGAAACACTGAACCTAGAGGCACTAGGTAGAGTCCTAAGCTACCTAGCCCCGTGGGGGAGAACCAATGCATTTCGAGAACGGCCGCTCACCGCAGGAACGGGCCCTGCGCCACGTCGCGGCCCGCTCGAGCGGCCCGGCCGTCGACCCGGCGCTGCGGGTGACCCTGAACTTCCACCCGGACCGGCTGGTGGGCGGCGTCCCGGTCCTCACCGCGATGGCCCGGGACGGCTCGTACCGCTCCCAGTTCGTGACCGGCACCAGCAACGGCGGTCTGACCGCGCACCCGGGCGGTGACCGGTGGCTCTGGGAGAGCAGGATCTTCGCCCGCGCCTACGACACCGCGCCCCCGCAGGAGCGCCCGGTCTACGGCGGGCTGAACTTCCGCCGCCAACTGGTCGGCGCCTCACCCCGGTTCGGCTCCTCGCACTTCCGGATGACCGGCGAAGCGCTGCGCCGCGCCACCTTCTGCTACCCCGACAGCGCGGCCGAACCGGCCGCGTTCGGTGTGGCGGCCGGCATGGACCTCGTCGAACTGGCCGAGGCGGACAGCCGCGACGCGCTCGACGACTACATCGAGGCCCATGTGCACGGTCCGGTCCTGCTGGACCGGGACATGGAAGCACTCGTCCTCGACGCCTCCTTCCGGGGCACCCCCGTCGAGGCGGCCGCCCGGCGGCTCCCGTGCCCGGTCGAGTTCCACCCCGGATACCGGCTCACCGTCGAGGAACTGCGGCGCCACCCCGGCTTCCGCGGCCCGGAGTTCGTCGAACTGGGCGCGCGCATCGCCGAGGACGGACGACTCGATCCGCGGATCATCGGCGACGCAGCCCGCTCGGGCCGGCACGAGGCGCAGGACCTGAAGAAGGTGTGGCACTGCCTCGCCCGCTTCGGCGCTCCGGAGGGCGCGGGCACGTCGGTGGACGGCCGCGCACCGGTCGTCGGCGCGCCAGGTGTGCGGACGGCAGGCCCCGTACCGGCGACCGCGCCGGAGAGTCCCGGCGATCGGCGCTGACGACGGGCGACCGCGCCGTGGCCCGGAGCGAGGCGTGTGGCCGGCCCCGGAGAAAGGGGTTTCAGGCCGTCGGGCCCACCTGGCAGAGTGGGGCCCACGGACGACGAGGGGGGCCCCGGTGGCAGTGGTGGACGGCTGGGAGCGGGCGCGGCAGGTCCTCGACGGGGCGGGCCTCGCGCCCGGCCTGCTCGCCGGTCGCCGGACCCTCACGGGCGGGACGTACAACGAGGTCGAGGAACTGCGTCTCACCGACGGCGGCCGCTACGTGGTGAAGTTCCCGCCGCCGGCCACGGCCCCGGGCCTGAGCCACGAACGGCGGCTCGTCGTCTCCGAGGCGGAGTTCTGCCGTGCGGCGGCGGCGACCGGCGTTCCCGTGCCCCGTGTCGTCGGCCCCCTTTTCGACGCACATCTCCTCCTCACGCACTGCCCGGGCGCCGCGTGGGGCGACCTGCTCGAGGGCGAGGAGGCCCTGCTGCGGCGGGAGTTGGGCGGGCTGGTGGCCCGTCTGCACGCGGTGACCGGCCCCGGGTTCGGCTACCCGTCCGGCGCGCTCGGCCCGCTGTCCGGCGACTGGCGTACCGCCTTCACCGCCATGTACGAGGCCGTGCTCGACGACGCCCGCCGCTTCCGCGCCTGGCTGCCCCGGCCGGTGGACGAGGTGGCCAGGACGGCGAAGGCCGCCTACGACCTGCTGGACGAGGTCACCGTCCCCCGCCTCGTCCACTTCGACCTGTGGCGGGGCAACATCCTCGTGGCGCGCACGGAGGCCGGCCCACGTGTCGGCGGGCTGATCGACGGGGAGCGCATGTTCTGGGGCGACCCGCTCGCCGACTTCGTCTCCCTCGCCCTGCTCGACGACATCGAGCGCGACCCGCACTTCCTGATGGGCTATCAAGAAGCCGGCGGGCGGGTCGTGTTCGACGCCGGGACACGGCGGCGCCTGGCCCTCTACCGCAGCTACCTCTACCTCATCATGCTCGTGGAGACGGTGCCTCGCGCGGCCGGTGACGCACAGGTCGCCCGGGT
This sequence comes from Streptomyces sp. NPDC025784, assembly GCF_055558435.1. NCBI lineage: Bacteria > Bacillati > Actinomycetota > Actinomycetes > Kitasatosporales > Streptomycetaceae > Streptomyces > Streptomyces sp. NPDC025784. Next base: position 7,244 of record NZ_JBVHMN010000002.1, on the reverse strand, counting down.
GCGCGAGGGCGTGGCGCCGCAGCTGACCGCCGCCCTCGACGAGGCGTGCCAGGCCCTGTGACCGTTCCCGCCCGCCCGGCGGTCGACGCCGGGCACGGACGGACAGGCCCTACGCCGCGCTGCGCCCCCTTCCCCCGTGCGCGCGGATGATCTCCGCGTAGCGGTGCCCGCTTCCCTTCACCGTGCGCCGCTGGGTCTGGTAGTCGACGTGCACGAGGCCGAAGCGCTTGTCGTACCCGTACGCCCACTCGAAGTTGTCGAGCAGCGACCAGGCGAAGTAGCCCGCGAGCGGAACGCCCTTGCGGACCGCGGAGGCGCAGGCGGCGAGATGCTGCTCCAGGTACGCGACGCGCTCGGGGTCGTCGACCGTCCCGTCGGCGCGCACCACGTCGGGGTAGGCGGAGCCGTTCTCCGTGACGTACAGCTTGCGCGCGCCGTAGTCCTCCGTCAGGCGGAGCAGCAGACGCTCGATGCCGTCGGCCTCGACCTCCCAGTCCATGCCCGTGCGGTGCACGCCGAGACGGCGGACCGTGCGGACCCGCGGCGCGGGCCCGGTGGGGTCGTCGGCGACGGTGGACGGGAAGTAGTAGTTGAGGCCCAGCCAGTCCAGCGGCGCCGCCATCGTCTCCAGGTCGCCCGGCTGCTCGGGCAGCTCGACTCCGTACACCTCGCGCATGTCGGTGGGGAAGCCGCGGCCGTGGACCGGGTCCAGCCACCAGCGGTTGGTGTGCCCGTCCAGACGGTGTGCCGCCGCGACGTCCTCGGGACGGTCGGTGGCCGGCTCGACGCTCGCCAGGTTGTTCACGATGCCGATCTCGGCGCCGGGGACGGCGGCGCGGACGGCCTGGGTGGCGAGGCCGTGGCCCAGCAGCAGGTGGTACGAGGCCCGCACCGCGACCGCCAGGTCGGTCAGGCCCGGGGCCATCCGGCCCTCCAGGTGCCCGATCCAGGCCGAGCACAGCGGCTCGTTGAGCGTGGTCCAGTGCTTCACGCGGTCGCCCAGCCGCTCCGCGACGACGGCCGCGTACGACGCGAAGTGCAGTGCCGTGTCCCGCGCGGACCAGCCGCCCCGGTCCTGGAGCACCTGCGGCAGATCCCAGTGGTAGAGGGTCACCGACGGGGTGATGCCCGCCTCCAGCAGGCCGTCGATCAGGGCGTCGTAGAAGTCGAGGCCCTTCGGGTTGACGGGGCCGTCACCGCCCGGCACCACGCGCGGCCAGGCGACGGACAGCCGGTAGGCGTTGGTGCCGAGCCGGCGCATCAGCTCGATGTCCTCGCGCCAGCGGTGGTAGTGGTCGCAGGCGGTGTCCCCGTCGTCGCCGTTGTCGATCTTGCCGGGCGTGTGCGAGAAGGTGTCCCAGATCGACGGCGAACGGCCGTCCTCCGTCACGGCTCCCTCGATCTGGTACGCCGATGTGGCCGTGCCCCACAGGAAGTCGTGCGGGAGAGCGGCGAGGTCGATGGTCACGGAAGTCCTCTCGGAACGGGGGAAGTCGGTCACTTGACGGCACCGGCCGTCAGCCCGGCGACGAGATAGCGCTGCAGGAGCAGGAAGCCGGCGACCACGGGGACGCTGACGACCAGCGAGGCGGCCATGATCTGGTTCCAGTACACGTCGTTGAGCGTGGAATAGCCCTGGAGCCCGACGGCGAGCGTGCGGGTGGCGTCGTTGGTCATCACGGAGGCGAACAGCACTTCGCCCCACGCGGTCATGAAGGCGTAGACGGCGACCGCGACGATGCCGGGGATCGCGGCCGGCACGACGACCCGGAACAGTGCCCCGAGCGGTCCGCAGCCGTCCACCAGGGCCGCCTCGTCGAGGTCGCGCGGCACCGAGTCGAAGTACCCGATGAGCATCCAGATCGAGAACGGCAGCGAGAAGGTGAGGTACGTCAGGATCAGCCCGCCGCGCGACCCGAACAGGGCGATGCCGGTGGCGTTGCCGATGTTGACGTAGAGGAGGAACAGCGGCAGCAGGAAGAGGATGCCGGGGAACATCTGGGTCGACAGCACGGTGACCGTGAAGACGCGCTTGCCGCGGAACGAGTAGCGGCTCACGGCGTACGCGGAGAAGACCGCGATCACCACCGAGCACACCGTCGCGGCGCCCGCCACGATCAGCGAGTTCATGAAGTACTTCGCGAGCGGCACCGTCGACCAGATGTCGATGTACGGGCGGATCGTCAGCCCGCTGGGGATCCAGCGGAACTTCCCCGAGACGTCCGCGAGGGGCTTCAGCGAGCTGGAGACCATCACGTACACCGGCACCAGGACGAAACCGGTGAGCAGCGTGAGGAAGATCCGCCGGGACCAGAGGAAGGACCGGGGCGGCGCCATCGGGGAGCGGCTGCGGGTCACGGTGCTAGACATCGGCCGTCTTCCTTCCTCGGGAGGTCAGCAGGAGGTAGACACCCGTCACGACCAGCAGGAACAGCAGCAGCAGGACGGACATGGCGGAGCCGGTGCCGAAGTTCCAGGTGACGAACGACGCCTGGTAGATGTGGACCGATATGAGGTCCGCCGCCTCCGGGGCGGTCTTGCCGAAGAGGACGTACGGCGTGTTGAAGTCGTTGAACGTCCACAGGAACAGCACCAGCACCAGCACCTGGTTGACCGGGCGGAGCGACGGCAGGGTGATGCGGCGGATCTGCTGCCACATGCCCGCGCCGTCCAGGGCCGCCGCCTCGTAGAGCTCCTGCGGGATGTTCTGGAGGCCGGCCATCACGATCAGGAAGGCGAACGGCCAGCCCTTCCACACCGACACGGTGAGCAGGGCGATGAAGCTGTTGTCGCCGATGAGCCAGAAGGACGGCTTGTCGGTGAGGTGCAGCTGGTCGTGCAGGACGTGGTTCACCAGGCCGTTGTCGTGCTGGAACATGAACACCCAGGTGATCACGGCCGTGTACACGGGCAGCGCGTACGGGATGAGGAACAGCGCGCGCAGCAGGCCCCGGCCGCGGAAGGTGCCCTGCATGTAGATCGCGGCCGCCGTTCCGATCAGCCAGCACAGGCCGACCGACAGCAGCGTGAAGGTGACGGTGACGAAGAACGAGTCGAGCAGCGCCTTGCCCACGGGCGCGTCGAAGTCGACCGACACCTTGTAGTTGTCGAGGCCGGACCAGGGCGCGGTGCCCCAGTCGCGGATGTAGAACTGCGTGAGCTCCTTGAAGCTCATCACGATGCCGATGACCATCGGCACCAGGTGGACCAGGAGTTCGAGGACCAGGGCGGGAAGAAGCAGCAGGTACGGCAGCCCGATGCGACGGATCCGCCCGGTGCGGCGCGGGCCGCGTGCCGCACCGGGGGAGTTCTTGCGCACCGTCCGCTCGGCCGCCTCTGCGGTGGCGGTCGTGGTGGTCATGTGGGTGCTCGCACTCACTTCTTCGGCATCTGCTGCTGGGCCTTGTCGAGCTTGGCCTTCACCGAGGCCTCGGTCACCGGACGGCCGGCGGCCGCGTCGGCGAACAGCTCCTTGATCGCCGTGCCGACGGCGGTCTCGAACTGGGACTCGTCGGCGACCTGCGGCAGCGCGGCGGCACTCTGCGCCAGGGTGTCCTTCAGGACCGCGTTCGACGGGGTGTTGAACGTGGCGTCGGACTGCGCGGCCTTGACCGGCGGGATGGAGCTGTACGCCGTGTTGAGGATCTTCTGCTCGGCGTCGCTGGTCATGAACTTCACGAACTTCGTGGCACCGTCGAGGTTGTCGGTGTTCTTGAAGACGGCCAGGTTGATGCCCGCGACCATCGAGTTGACGTTCGCGCCGGTGCCGGGGGTGCCGGACTGCACGGGCACCGGGGCGATGCCGTACGAGTCCTCGCTCATGCCCTGCGACTTGAGGTTGGCGGAGGCGGACTGCCACAGCAGCATCGCGTTCTTGCCCTTGGCGAAGTCGGCCACGGACTGGTTCTGCGCGTACTCGGCGTTGCCCGGGGCGATGATCTTGTCCTTCGCCATCAGGCCGACGTACTGCTTGACCGCCGCGACCACGCCGTCGTTGGTGAAGTCGGCCTTGCCGTCCGCGGTGAAGAAGTCGGCGCCGTGCTGCTTGGCGAAGACGAAGGCGTGGTGGATGTTCTCGGACGGGTTGGAGCCCTCGGCGCCCAGCCCCCACTTGCCGCCCTTGGAGAGCTTCTTGCCGTCGGCGATGAGCTCGTCCCAGGTCGTCGGCGGCTTGGCGATGCCCGCGTCGGCGAACATCTTCTTGTTGTAGTAGAGGGCGTATGCCATCGAGTACAGCGGCACCGCGGCCGGGTCCTTGCCCTGGGCGCCGGTCGAGCCGAGGGCCGAGTCGACGAAGCGGTCCTTGCCGCCGATCTTGCCGAAGTTCTTCGCGTCCCACGGCAGCAGGGCTCCGGTGGCCTGGAGGGAGGCGCTCCAGGTGTTGCCTATGTTCAGGACGTCCGGGCCCTGACCGGAGGTGGTCGCGGTGAGGATGCGGTTCAGCAGGTCGGACCAGGGGACGACCTCCAGTTTCACCTTGATCCCGGTCTGCTTCTGGAACTTGTCGAGCTCGGGCTGGAGCACCTTCTTGTCGATCGCGATGCTGGCGCCCTGGTTGGAGGCCCAGTAGGTGAGCGTCTTGGGGGAGTCGTTGGACCCGCCGCTCGTCGACGAGCCGCCGCCACAGGCGGTCGCGGCGGTCAGCAGGGAGATGGTGACCGCACCGGCGGCCGCGGCTCGGATTCTGCGCATGGCTGCTTGTGTCCCTTTCCCGGAGGGATGGCACAAGGGGCGCCCGCGTTCACTTCTCGAACGCCCCTCATGGCTTAATTTAGGACGTGAGTTAAGACCCGGAAGAAAGTCGCGTCAAGGGATCGCGCAGGGGTATCTTGCAGGTCGGGCAGGCCGGAAGGGAATCTCATGGCGGGGCGGAACGGGCGCACAGTGCGTGACCTGCGGCGGGGCAATCGCACCGCCGTACTACAACGGTTGTATTTCGACGGGCCGATGAGCCGCTACGAACTGGGCCCGGCCACCGGGCTGAGTTCCGGTTCCATCAGCAACGTGGTCGCCGAACTCGTCGCCGACGGACTGGTCGAGGAGGCCGGCAGCGTCGACTCCGACGGCGGCCGCCCCAGGACCCTGCTGCGCGTCGCGCCCGGCAGCGGCCACATGATCGGCGTCGATGTCGGCGAGACCCGTGTCCGCGTCGAGCTCTTCGACCTCACCCTCACTGAACTCGCGCGCACCGAAAGACCGTTGGAGCGCCAGGGCTACGACGTGGAGGTTATCGTCGGCCACATCCGCGACGGCATCGCCGAGGTGCTCGCCGCGACCGACATCGCGCCGGAGCAGCTCCTCGGCGTCGGTATCGGCGTCCCCGGCATCGTCGCCCGCACCCCGGACCGCGGAGCCGTGGTGCACGGCCAGACGATCGGCTGGGACGCCGTCCCGCTCGAATCCCTGCTCCGCGCCACCTGCGAACTCCCCGACACCGTCCCGTACTTCGCGGACAACGGAGCCAGGACCCTCGGCCAGGCGGAGATGTGGTTCGGCGCCGGGCGCGGCGCCCGCAACGCGGTCGTCGTCCTCTTCGGCTCGGGTGTCGGCGCCTGCCTCGCCACGGAAGAGGTGGACAACGGCCGGTCCGTCGAATGGGGTCATCTGACGGTACGGGTCCGGGGACGCCGCTGCCGCTGCGGAGCGCTCGGCTGTCTCGAGGCGTACGCGGGCGCGGAGGCACTCCTGGACCGCTGGCGCGAGGAGGGCGGCCGTCCTCCGGAGGACACCGACGAGGAGACCGCGCTCACCGCGATGCTCGCCGCGGCCTATCCCCCCGAGGACGCCGAGGACACCACGCCCGACCCCGTGGCCCTCGCCGTCCTGGAGGAGACCGCCGAGTACCTCGGCGCCGGTCTCTCGGACCTCATCAACCTGTTCCAGCCCGAGCGCATCCTCATCGGCGGCTGGGCAGGCCTCCAGCTCGGTTCCCGCTTCCTGCCGGCCGTCCGCCGGTACGCGGCCTCCTACTCCCTGCGCTACCCCGCCGAACGCGTCACCATCGACCTCGGCAAACTCGGCCCGGACGCCGTCACCGTCGGCGCCGCGATCCTGCCCCTCGCCGACTTCTTCGCACGGGGCGGACGGCGTGCCGAGCCCGTCCGGCAGGGCCCGTCGCCCGCGTGGCGCACCGCCCTGGAGGAGCGCGCCCCGCAGTGATCGCCGGCGACGGAACCCCGTGCTCCGAAGGCCATGACCCCAGAGGTAATCGACCCGCCCGTGTACTCCCGGAACCATGAAGGGCACAGCGCACCGCCCGTCACCCACCTGGATTCCGGGAGGACTCCCATGCCGTACTTCGAGAGCCCCGTCGATGGCACCCGGCTGCACTTCGTCGACTACGGTCCGGCCTCCGGACAGGTGATCGTCTTCGTCAACAGCTCCTACTTCGGCACCGAGATGTGGGAGTACCAGATGCTGCCGCTGGCCGAGGCCGGGTTCCGGTGCGTCGGGTTCGACCGGCGCGGACACGGCCGCTCCGACGACGTGTGGGGCGGCTTCGACCTGGACAGCCTCGCCGACGACGTGGACGGGCTGCTGCGCCGTCTCGACCTGCGGCAGGTGACGCTGGTCGGGCACTCGCTGGGCACCGCCGAGGTCGTGCGCTGCCTCACCCGGCACGGCGCCGCGCGGGTCGCCAGGGTGGCGCTCGTGGCGGGCATGGCGCCGGGGCCCGCACGCTCCAGCGACCATCCGGCGGGAGTCGCCCCGGCGCTCGTCGAGGCGGGCAACGCGGAGTTCCGCCGCGACCGGGCCGCCTTCTTCGCGGACGGCGCCCGCGCGTTCTTCGCCCTCGACCTGCCCGGCAACGAACTCTCCGAGGCCTATGTGCAGTCGATGGTCGACCGCTGCCACGGGGCGACGGCCCGCGCCGGGGCGGCGCTGGGCGACCTCGTCGTCACCCTGAACGTGGCGCCCGAGATCGCCAAGCTCGATCTGCCCGTCCTCGTCGTCCACGGCACCCACGACGCGTCGGCCCCCATCGAGCTGACCGGCCGTCGTGCGGCGGAACTCGCGCCCGACAGCACCTTCAAGGTCTACGAGAACGCGGGCCACGGGCTGTTCGCCACACACCGCGAGCAACTGACCGCGGACCTCCGGGAGTTCGCGGAAGGCCGCTGAGCCTTCGGGGCGCGGGGGCCCCCCCCCCCCCGGGGGGCGCCCCCCCCCCGGGGGGGGGCCGCCCCCGCCCCCCCCCCCCGCGCCCCCCGCCCCCCCCCCCCCCCCACCCGCCGGCCGGCCGC